>CP063166.1:606041-1212082 GCA_016806145.1 Variovorax paradoxus | reverse complement strand
CCGGCAAATACCTCGGCGGGCGCGTGCTGTCGGAGGCGGAAGCCTCGGCGCAGGTCGAGCTCGAGACCGGCAAGCGCGTCAAGGTCAAGGGCGCCAACATCGTGCTGCGGTTCGAGAAGCCCTCGCCCGCCGAATTGATCGCCGAGGCGCGTGCGCTCGCGGCCGCCATGGACCTCGACCTGGCCTGGGAATTCGCGGCCGAGGGCGAATTCGGCTTCGCCGACCTGTCGGCCGAGTATTTCAGCGACAAGCCCTCGCTGGCGCAGCAGGCCGCGGCGCTGTTCGCGCTGTTCGAGGCGCCGCACTACTTCCGCCGCGCAGGCAAGGGGCGCTTCAAGAAGGCGCCGGCCGAGATCGTGCAGCAGGCGCTGGCCGCGATCGAGAAGAAGAAGGCGGTCCAGGCGCAGATCGTGGAATGGGCCGGCCAGCTCGCCGAAGGCGTGTGCCCGGCGCCGGTGCGCGAGCAGCTCTACCGCATCCTGTTCAAGCCCGACAAGAACGCGCCCGAATACAAGGCGGTGGTGGAAGCCTCGCGCGCCTCGCAGCGCGCGCCGCTCGAACTGCTCGAGCGCGCGGGCGCGATCGACTCGCCCTACCAGTTCCACTGGCGCCGCTTCCTGTTCGAGAACTTCCCCAAGGGCACGGGCTTCCCCGCGCTCACGGCACCGGCCATCGCCGACGAGCTGCCGCTGGCCGAGGGCGTCGAGGCCTTCTCCATCGACGACTCGCAGACCACCGAGATCGACGACGCGCTCTCGGTGCAGGGCCTGGGCAGCGGCACCATCACGGTCGGCATCCACATCGCCGCGCCGGGCCTCGCGCTCGCTCCCGGCAGCGCCATCGACCAGGTGGCGCGCGCGCGCATGTCCACGGTCTACATGCCGGGTTACAAGATCACGATGCTGCCCGACGCGGTGGTCGACACCTACACGCTGCTCGAGGGCGCCGACCGCCCGGCCGTGTCGCTCTATGCGCGCTTCGACGAAGCCACGCTCGAGCTGCAGTCCACCGAGACGAAGCTCGAGCGCGTGCCGATCGCCGCCAACCTGCGCCACGACCAGCTCGACACGGCGGTGACGCAGGCCTGGCTCGAGGACGCGAGCGTCGCGCCCGAGGACACGCCGGCCGTGGCCACGCGCTTCCGCCCGCAGCTCTCGTTCCTGCACCGCCTCGCGCGCCACCTGAAGGCGCAGCGCGAGGTCGTGCGCGGCAAGCCCGAGAACTTCAACCGGCCCGACTACAACTTCCGCCTCGTCGGCAACGACGGCGCCGAACCCACGGGCGCCGAGCAGGTGCAGATCACGACGCGCCAGCGCGGCGCGCCGCTCGACCTGATCGTGTCCGAGGCCATGATCCTGGCCAACAGCAGTTGGGGCGGCTGGCTCGGCGAGCTCGGCGTGCCCGCGCTCTACCGCAGCCAGGCCAGCCTCGCGCCCGGCATCAAGGTGCGCATGGGCACGCGCGCGCTGCCGCACGCGGGCCTGGGCGTGAAGAGCTATGCCTGGAGCACCTCGCCGCTGCGCCGCTACACCGACCTGGTGAACCAGTGGCAGATCATCGCGGCCGCGCGCCACGGCAAGACCGCCGCGCTGGCCGCGCCGTTCAAGCCCAAGGACGCCGACCTGTTCTCGATCCTCTCGGGCTTCGACGCGGCCTATGCGGCCTACAACGGCTACCAGGGCGGCATGGAACGCTTCTGGACGCTGAAGTACCTCGAGCAGCAGGGCATCACCGAGCTCGAGGCCACCGTCATCAAGGACCTGCCCAACGGCGCGCTGGTGCGGGCCGATGCGCTGCCGCTGGTGTTCCCGGTGGCCGGCCAGCAGGAACGCGGCGCGCGTCTGCGCGTGAAGCTCGGCGAGATCGACGAGATCGCGCTCGACGTCAGCGGCACCGTGCTCGAGCGCCTCGATGCGCCCGCGGCCGGCGCGGTGGACGACGCCGAGGACGAGGAAGAGGTGGTCGCCGGCCCGATCGCGATCGCGGTCGACCTGGCCGATGGCGATGCCGCCCCCGACACGGGAGCGGCCGTGGAGAACGCGCCCGCATGAACCTCAAGGATCTGAGCACCCTGCAGATTGCGCTGGGTGTGTCCGTCATCGCGCATGCCGCGCTGCTGGCGGTGCGTTTCGTCGACCCCGAGGCCTTCAACCGCGCCTTCACCGAAACGCCGCTCGAAGTGATCCTCGTCAACTCGAAGACCAACGAAGCGCCGGATCCCAAGGCCCGTGTGATGGCCCAGACCTCGCTCGCCGGCGGCGGCGACCTCGAGCGCGGCCGCGCCACCAGTCCGCTGCCACCCTCCTCCTTCAGCGCGGTCGGCGATTCCGCCGAGGAGGTGCAGCGCCAGGTCGACCTGATGCAGCAGCAGCAGATGCAGCTGCTGACGCAGCTCAAGCGCGACCTCGCGGCCATGCCGCCGCCCGATCCGCGCGTGAGCGGCGATCCCAAGGAAGCCACCGCGCGCGAGGAGAAACGCCGCCAGATGGTCGAGCTGCTGGCCGAGATCGAGCGCCGCGTGAACGAGGAGAACGCGCGTCCCAAGAAGCGCTACCTGAGCCCGTCGACGCGCGAGGCCGCCTATGCGCTGTACGTCGATTCGCTGCGCCGGCGCATCGAGGTGCGCGGCACCGAGAACTTCCCGACCGCGGCCGGCAAGAAGCTCTACGGCGAACTCAAGATGACGATCACCATCAACCACGACGGCAGCCTGCTCGACACCGCGGTCGACGAGAGCTCGGGCAACACCACGCTCGACCGCCGTGCCCAGGCCATCGTGCGCAGCATCGGCAGCTTCGGCAAGTTCACCGACGCGATGCGCCGCCAGACCGACCAGATCGTGATCCAGTCGCGCTTCCGCTTCACGCGCGACGAGACCATCGAGCTGTCGTCGCAGTAGCCGCGCGGCCCGACGAAGAAAAAGAAGCCAGGAGACCCGCGCCATGGATCTGTACTGCGTGATGGGCAACCCGGTCGAGCACAGCCGCTCGCCGTGGATCCATGCCCGCTTCGCCGAGCTCTGCCACCAGCCGATCGCCTACGAGCGCCGGCTGATCGCGCTCGGCGCCTTCGCCGAGGGCATCGCCGCCTTCCGCCGCGAGGCCGCCGAACGCGGCGACCTCGCGGGTGGCTGCAACGTCACCGTGCCCTTCAAGTTCGATGCCGCCAGCATCGCGCAGCACACCAGCGAGCGCGCCACGCTGGCGGGCGCGGTCAACACCTTGCGCTTCGCGGCCGATGGCGAGATCCATGCCGACAACACCGACGGCATCGGCCTGGTCAACGACATCGAGCGCAATGCGCGCGTGCCGCTGGCCGGCAGGTCGCTGCTGCTGATCGGCGCCGGCGGCGCCGCGGCCGGCGTGCTCGGGCCGCTGCTCGACGCGGGCGCGGCACGCGTGGTGGTGGCCAACCGCACGGTCGACAAGGCCGTGTCGCTGGTGCGCCGGCATGCGGCGCTCGCGCTGGCCCACGGCGCCTCGCTCGAGGCCTGGGCGCTCGACGCGGTGCCGGGCGACTTCGACGTCGTGGTCAACGCCACCGCCTCCAGCCTCGCGGGCGATGCGGTGCCGGTCGGCGCGCGGGTGCTGCGTCCCGGCGCGCTGGCGGTCGACATGATGTACGGCCCCGCGGCCGCGGGTTTCATGCAATGGGCGCAGGCCCACGGCGCCGTGGCGCGCGACGGCCTCGGCATGCTGGTCGAGCAGGCGGCCGAATCCTTCGAGATCTGGCGCGGCGTGCGCCCGCCTTCGGCACAGGTGCTCGACGAACTGCGCGCGCGGCTCGCCGCGGCCTGAAGCACGATGAAGGCCGCGCTGCGCTGGATCGCCTGCCTGCTGCTGGCCGGCCTCGCGCTCGAACTGTTCTTCGTCGTGCGCATCGCGGCCATGGCGGCGATCGATCCACAGAGCACCGCCTTCCAGCGTTCCGAGGCCTGGCAGATCGCCACCGACAAGGGCAGCGAGGGCGCGTGGCGCCAGCAGTGGGTGCCCTATGCGCAGATCAACGACAGCCTCAAGCGCGCGGTGATCGCGAGCGAGGACGCCAGCTTCATCGACCACGACGGCGTGGAGTGGGAAGCCATCGAACGCGCGCGCCAGCGCAATGCGCGTGCCGAGGAACTGGCCGCCAAGCGCATGGCACGCGCGGCCGCGCGCGGCAAGTCGGTGCAGCCGGCGCCGCTGCGCGGCGGCTCCACCATCACGCAGCAGCTCGCGAAGAACCTGCTGCTGTCGGGCGAGCGCACCATGCTGCGCAAGGGCCAGGAGCTGGTGCTCGCCGTGCTGCTCGAGACGCTGCTCGACAAGCGGCGCATCCTCGAGATCTACCTCAACAGCGTCGAATGGGGCGAAGGCGTGTTCGGCGCCGAGGCGGCCGCGCAGTACTACTTCAAGAAGCCGGCCGCGCGCCTGAGCGCGTACGAGGCGGCGCGCCTCGCGGTGATGCTGCCGAGCCCGAAGTTCTACGAGCGCCGTCCCAACTCGCCCTACCTCAACGGACGGGCGTCGACGATCGTGGCGCGGATGCCGTCGGCCGAGCTGCCCTGAACAGGGCCTCGCCCGCCAGCACCGCGGCGAAGCCGATCGCATAGGCCAGCACGTCCCACCAGTCGGCCGTGCTGCCAAGCACGATGCGCAGCGCGCGGTTGGAAATGTGCAGCTGCCAGGTGGCCGCCAGGTACTGGCCGAGTTCCACCAGCAGCCCCACGCCGAAGGCCGCGAGCGCCAGCGGCAGCACGCGCGCCTCGACGAAGGCCTTGAACACCAGGTAGACCCAGACCACGGCCAGCACGTCGCCGAGGAAGCTGCGCACCCAGCCCCAGCGCGCGCCCACGGTCGCGAGCAGTGCCAGCAGCACGAACAGGGCCAAAGCCCCGGCCAGGGAGAGAGGAGCTAGACGCCATCGCATGGCCCGTATCATCGCCTCCATGTTGGCGAAGCTGGTGGGATGGTTGCTGTTGGGCGTGGTGCGATTGCTCACCGGTGCCCAGGCACGCTGGTACGGCTGCCCGCCGAAGGCCGAGCAGCGCATCTATTTCGCCAACCACCAGAGCCATGCCGACCTGGTGATGATCTGGGCCGCGCTGCCCGAGGAGCTGCGCAGCATCACGCGCCCGATCGCGGCGCGCGACTACTGGGCCAACACGCCGGTCAAGCGCTGGATCACGACCGAGGTGTTCAACGCCGTGTACGTGGAACGACAGGCGCCCGCGCCCGACCCGTCCGCCGCGGTGCCCGACGAGGCCCGCGCCGTCGACCCGCTCGCGCCGCTGGTCGAGGCGCTGCGCAGCGGTGACTCGATCATCATCTTTCCCGAGGGCACGCGCGGCCACACCGGCGAGCCGCAGAAATTCAAGTCGGGCCTCTATGCGCTCGCCACCCAGTTCCCCGAGGTGGTGCTGGTGCCGGCCTGGATCGACAACGTGCAGCGCGTGATGCCCAAGGGCGAGATCGTGCCGGTGCCGATCCTCTGCTCCGTCACCTTCGGCGCGCCGATCCGCGTCGAGGCCGGCGAGGAGCGGCGCGCTTTCCTCGACCGCGCGCGTGCCGCAGTGATCGCCCTGCGCGACGTTTGAAGAAGAATGAACCAGTTCCTGCGCAGCCTCAGCCCCACGCAGCAGGTCGCGGCGCTGTTCCTGATCGTCTTCGGCGTGCTCGTGATCGTGAGCACCGCCGCCTTCTTCCTGAGCTTCAGGGAGCGGCGCACCCCGGTGCACGACGCCACCTGGCAGGCCGAGCTCGCGCACTTCCGCAAGCTGCTGGGCACCACCTGGTTCATGGCCGTGATCTTCTGGATCGGCTGGGCGCTCGGCGAGACCGTGGCGACGGTGCTGTTCGCGCTGATCGCCTTCTTCGCGCTGCGCGAGTTCATCACCCTCTCGCCCACGCGGCGCGGCGACCACCGCAGCCTGATCCTCGCCTTCTTCGTGGTGCTGCCGGTGCAGTTCTGGCTCGTGGCCACCGCGCGCTTCGACCTGTTCACCGTGTTCATCCCGGTCTACGTCTTCCTCGCGATCCCGGTGGCCAGCGCGCTGGCCGACGACCCGAGCCACTTCCTCGAGCGCAACGCCAAGCTGCAGTGGGGCATCATGGTCTGCGTCTACGGCATGAGCCACGTGCCGGCGCTGCTGTTGCTGAGCTTTCCGGGCTACGAGGGCAAGAGCGCCTTCCTCGTGTTCTTCCTGGTGTTCGTGGTCCAGACCTCGGTGCTGGTGCAGCACCTGATCTCGCGCCGCAGCCAGCGCGCGCCGTTCGCGCCGAACGTGAGCCGCAGCTTCAACTGGACCAGTTGGGGCATCGGCATCGCGGTCGCCAGCCTGGTGGGCGCGCTGTTCTCCTTCATCACGCCCTTCAGGTTCGGCCAGGCGCTCGCGGTCTCGGTCATCGCCTGCATCGCGGGTTCGATGGGCCACCTGGTGATGAAGGCGCTCAAGCGCGACCGCGGCATTCCCAACTGGGGCCAGAAGGGCGTGGGCGTGACCGGCGCCAACGGCCTGCTCGACCGCGTCGACGCGCTGTGCTTCGCGGCGCCGATCTTCTTCCATTCCGTGCGCTGGTACTTCGGAGCCTAGACACACGATGCGTATCCTGGGCATCGACCCCGGCCTCAACACCACCGGCTTCGGCATCGTCGATGTCGACGGCCATGCGCTGCGCTACGTGGCCAGCGGCACCATCAGCACGCGCAGCGTCACCAGCGGCAGCCTGCCGCAGCGCCTCAAGGTGCTGTTCGACGGCATCGCCGAGATCACCGAGCGCTACCGGCCCGACAGTTCGGCGGTCGAGATCGTGTTCGTCAACGTCAATCCGCAGTCCACCTTGCTGCTGGGCCAGGCGCGCGGCGCCTGCGTGACCGCGCTGGTCAGCAACGACCTGCCGGTGGCCGAGTACACCGCGCTGCAGATGAAGAAGGCGGTGGCGGGCCACGGCCAGGCGGCCAAGGCACAGGTGCAGGAGATGGTGAAGCGCCTGCTCGAGCTGCCGGGCCTGCCCGGCAGCGACGCGGCCGACGCGCTGGGCATCGCGATCACGCATGCGCAGGTCGGACGTTCGCTGGCGCGGCTGGCCGAAGCCACCACGCTGTCGAGCTCGTCGACCGGGCGCTACCGGCAGGGCCGCTCGCGCTGAAGCGGCGGCGCGCTCAGGAAGCGATGACGCGCATGCCGCGGCGGTTGCGATGGCCGCCTTCGCCGCGCGCATGCTGCGGCGGACGCCGGACCAGCAGCGGCACCTCCACCAGCCGGTAGGACAGCTCGGCCAGCGCGGCGGTGGCCAGGCCCGCCAGCAGCAGGCCCTCGCGCGGCTGCAGCGTGCCGTCGAGCACCAGCCGGCGCGCGAACTCCATCACCGACAGGTGGACGATGTACATGCCGTAGGACCGCTGGCTGGTCCAGCGCACCGCCGCATCCAGGCCCCAGCCCGGCTGCCGCAGCCGCACGACGGCCGGAAAGCACAGCGCGAAGCCCGTCGAGGCCATGCCGAAGAAGCCCGCGCGCCATGTCGCGCTGCGGTAGGAGGCCGGATCCAGGCTGCTCAGCAGCGAGGCCGCGACCAGTGCCAGGCCCAGCGCCAGCATCGGCAGCGCGAGCGCATCGCAGGCCCGGCGCCGGCTGCGCATCAGCCAGGCCATGGCCACGCCATAGGCGATGGCGTCGAGGTGCAGCAGCACGACCTTGCGGATCTGGGCATCCCAGTCGGCCACGAGCGGGTCGTCGGCGAGCCAGCGCGCCAGCAAGGGCAGCACGATGAAGAGCGCGCAGGCGATGCCGAGGGCCCGCGAGGCGCGCATGACGCCGGCCAGCGCGAGCAGAAGGCTGGCGAACAGCAGGTAGAACCACTCCTCGACCATCAGCGACCAGGAGACGTCGTACCAGACGCTGGTCATCGGCCAGGCCAGGTTCTGCGTGAAGCTCATGAAGAACCAGGGCCATCGCGTGGCGCCGGCCCAGGTTCCGCACAGCAGCAGCACGCCGAGCCACAGGTAGTACAGCGGGATGGTGCGCATCCAGCGCCGCACGAGAAAGGTCCACAGGGCGCGCGGGCCGGCGCCCTGCTCGAGGATGTCGAGCAGCAGGCCGCCGATGAGGAAGCCGCTGAGCACGAAGAAGAGCTCGACGCCCAGGGTGCCCAGGACGCCGGCCAGCGCCGAGCGGCCGCCCCAGAACACCAGTTGCAGATGACTGACGAGCACGCCGCCGATGGCCAGTGCCCGCAGAAGATCCAGCCCGAAGATCCGTCCCGCTGCCTGTTCTTTCTGTTCTTCCTGCGCCTCGGCCACGCCGCAGACGCCACCCTGTTGCGATGGAGTCATCCACCCACTCCCCGATCAAAATTTCGGGGCGGATACTACAAAAGGAATTCTTAATGAAATCTCCTCCGGACGGAGGAGTGTGAGCCGCGATCCACGCGGCGCCGGCCATCCGGCGTCGCCGGCGTGGATCAGGCCACGCGCTCGGCGATCAGCACCGCGAAGAAACCGCAGGCCGCGAGCAAGGTCCACTTGAGCACGATCCAGCCGAAGCGGCGGTACTTGGGCTGGCCGGTGCCGGCATAGAACGCGAACGAGACGCCGGCCATCAGCAGGAGGAACAGCAGGGCCCAGCGAAAGAGGAGCATGCGTGGATCGGCCGCGGCCTGGCCTACCAGGCGCGCGCGACTTCGTTGAAGCCGCGCGGCGCGCGCTTCTCGTCCGCGAAGGTCACGATCTCGTAGGCGTCGTCGTGCGCGAGCAGTTCGCGCAGCAGCTTGTTGTTGAGCGCATGACCCGAGCGGAAGGCGGTGTAGGCCGCGAGCAGCGGCTTGCCGACGATGTAGAGGTCGCCCATCGCGTCGAGGATCTTGTGCTTCACGAACTCGTCGTCGTAGCGCAGGCCGCCGGCATTGAGCACCTTGGTGTCGTCCATCACCACGGCGTTGTCGAGGCCGCCGCCGAGCGCGAGGCCCCGGGTGCGCATGTACTCGACGTCCTTCGTGAAGCCGAAGGTGCGCGCGCGCGCGATGTCGCGGCTGTACGAGCCGCTGCCGATATCGAACTCGACGCGCTGGCCCGTGGAATTGACAACGCGGTGGTCGAAGTCGATCTCGAAGCTGAGCTTGTAGCCGTGGTACGGCTCGAGGCTCGCCCACTTCTCGTTGGCGCCGTCGCCCTCGCGCACCTCGACCTTGCGCAGCACGCGGATGAAGCGCCGCGGCGCCTTCTGGAATTCGATGCCCGCGCTCTGCAGCAGGAACACGAAGGACGAGGCCGAGCCGTCGAGGATCGGTACCTCGTCGGCCGTGATGTCGATGTAGAGGTTGTCGATGCCCAGGCCGGCGCAGGCCGACATCAGATGTTCGACGGTCTGGACCTTGGCGCCGCCGGTGGAGACGGTCGAGGCCAGCCGGGTGTCGGTGACCGCCTCGGCGGTCATGCGGATCTCGGCAGGTTCGGGCAGGTCGACGCGGCGGAACACGATGCCCGTGTCGGCCGGCGCGGGACGCAGCGTGAGTTCCACGCGCTGCCCGCTGTGAAGCCCCACGCCCACGGCGCGGCTGATCGACTTGAGGGTTCGTTGTTGCAGCACGCCTGCGATTTTAGGCGCGCGGCGCGCGTGGCGCGCCAATCCCCTGGCTATTACACCCATAGACATCGTTCGTATGGCGTAGCCCCGAAATGGACGCAAAGGGATGAAGAAAACGCGCCTGATACAGGCGGGAAGGCTTTATCTGGGCCTCCTCCTGCGCCTCTTGCGTGTTCTTCAAACCCTCTGCGTCCGGTCGGGCGCGCCGCGCGGCATCTCTTTCGGGATACCCGCGGCGGGCCCTGGTCCGGTAGGGTCTCAGTCGGCCTGGCGGCGCAGGAAGGCCGGGATCTCGAAGTCGTCCATGCCACCCGAGGACAGCGCGTCGACCTTGGCCGCGGCCATCGTGCGGTTGGTGCGCCACACGCTGGGCACGGCCATGCCTTCGTAGTTGGGCTGGCTGCCGCCCAGGCTGTGGCCGGTACCCATCGAGGGCACGTTGAACGGGATGTTGTCGGTGCCGGTGCGGATCACCTCGAGCGTCGGTGCCTGGCGGCGCGCGTCGGCGCGCGACAGGCCGGTGGCGACCACGGTCACGCGCATCTCGTCACCGAGGGCGTCGTCGTAGGCCGCGCCGTAGATCACGTGCGCATCGGGCGAAGCGTAGGCGCGGATGGTGTTCATCGCGAGCTTCGACTCGTTGAGCTTCAGCGAATTCTTCGACGCGGTCACCAGCACCAGCACGCCCTTGGCGCCCGAGAGGTCGATGCCTTCGAGCAGCGGGCAGGCCACGGCCTGCTCGGCCGCGATGCGCGCGCGGTCGGGACCCGAGGACACGGCCGTGCCCATCATCGCCTTGCCCGGCTCGCCCATCACGGTGCGCACGTCCTCGAAGTCGACGTTCACGCCGCCGTACTCGTTGATGATTTCCGAGATGCCGCCCACGGCGTTCTTCAGCACGTCGTTGGCCTGCGCGAAGGCTTCTTCCTGGGTGATGTCCTCGCCCAGCACGTCGAGCAGCTTCTCGTTGAGCACCACGATCAGCGAGTCGACGTTGGCCTCGAGCTCGGCCAGGCCGGCTTCGGCGTTGGTCATGCGACGGCCGCCTTCCCAGTCGAAGGGCTTGGTCACCACGCCCACGGTGAGGATGCCCATTTCCTTGGCCACGCGCGCGATCACCGGCGCGGCGCCGGTGCCGGTGCCGCCACCCATGCCGGCCGTGATGAACAGCATGTGCGCGCCGTCGATGGCCGCGCGGATCTCGTCCACCGCGGCTTCGGCGGCCTCACGGCCCTTCTCGGGCTTGCTGCCGGCACCCAGGCCGCTCAGGCCGAGCTGGATGTTGCGCTGCGCGCTGCTGCGCTGCAGGGCCTGCGCGTCGGTGTTCGCGCAGACGAACTGCACGCCCTGCACGCCGCGTTCCATCATGTGCGCGACCGCGTTGCCGCCGCCACCGCCAACACCGATCACCTTGATCTGCGTGCCTTGGTTGAATTCTTCAACTTCGATCATTTCGATGGTCATCTTCTACTCCTTGAATCTTGCAGTTGCCGTTGTCTATCAATGAATCTTTTTTGGGGGTACCCGACGAGAACGAATTCATCGTCGCGATGGTGGACCTGTTCGTCGCCATCGCTCGTTGAAATGCAAGGGAGGGCTGCCGCGCGCGAGCCAGAGTGGGGAGTGGTTCATGGTCAGAAGTTCCCCACGATGAAGTCCTTGAAACGTCCGAACGCGGTTTTTACCGAACCGTTCTTCTGCGCCACCTTGAAGCCGCGCATGCGTGCGAAGCGGGCCTCCTCGAGCAGGCCCATCACGGTGGCCGCGCGCGGCTGCGCGACCATGTCCGAGAGCGCGCTCGAATACTTCGGGATGCCGCGGCGCACGGGCTTGAGGAAGATGTCCTCGCCGAGCTCGACCATGCCGGGCATCACGGCGCTGCCGCCGGTGAGCACCACGCCGGACGACAGCACTTCCTCGTAGCCCGACTCGCGCACCACCTGCTGCACCAGCGAGAAGATCTCCTCGATGCGCGGCTCGATCACGCCGGCCAGCGCCTGCTTGCTCAGCATGCGCGGACCGCGGTCGCCGAGGCCGGGCACCTCGACCTGCGTGTCGGGATCGGCCAGCAGCTGCTTGGCGAAGCCGTTCTCGACCTTGATGTCTTCCGCGTCCTTGGTCGGCGTGCGCAGCGCCATCGCGATGTCGCTGGTGATCAGGTCGCCCGCGATCGGGATCACGGCCGTGTGGCGGATCGCACCGTTGGTGAAGATCGCGACGTCGGTGGTGCCCGCGCCGATGTCCACCAGCACCACGCCGAGCTCGCGCTCGTCCTCGGTCAGCACCGCCTGGCTCGAGGCCAGCGGGTTCAGCATCAGCTGGTCGACCTCGAGGCCGCAGCGGCGCACGCACTTGATGATGTTCTCGGCCGCGCTCTGCGCGCCGGTCACGATGTGCACCTTGGCCTCCAGCCGCATGCCGCTCATGCCGATCGGCTCCTTCACGTCCTGGCCGTCGATCACGAACTCCTGCGGCTCCACCAGCAAGAGGCGCTGGTCGCTCGAGATGTTGATGGCACGCGCGGTCTCGACCACGCGCGCCACGTCGGCCGGCGTCACTTCCTTGTCCTTCACCGCCACCATGCCGCTGGAGTTGATGCCGCGGATGTGGCTGCCGGTGATGCCGGTGTAGACGCGACCGATCTTGCAGTCGGCCATCAGCTCCGCTTCCTTGAGCGCCTGCTGGATGCTCTGCACGGTGGCGTCGATGTTCACCACCACGCCGCGCTTCAAGCCATTGCTGGGCGCGATGCCCAGGCCCGCGAGCTTGAGCTCGCCGCCTTGCAGCACCTCGGCCACGACCACCATCACCTTCGCGGTGCCGATGTCGAGGCCGACGACCAGGTCCTTGTATTCTTTGGGCATTGATATGTCCTCGGTATTCGTCTATTTCTTCTTGGGCGTCTTGGGGTCGGTCACCACGGTGGTGACGCCGCGCAAGCGCAACGCATAGGCGTCGTTGTGGCGCAGGTCGGCGCCCTCGACGTCGTCCATGGTCCGGCGGTACTGCCCCGCGACCTGCGTCACGGTCTTCAGGAAGCGCTGCAGTCGCGCCGCCACCTCCTCGCTCTGGCCTCGGCCCAATTCGATCGTCGCGCCGCTGTCGAGCTGCGCCCGCCAGCTGCCCCGGCTCGACAGCGTGAGCGCGTCGAGGCCGAGGTCGTAGGGCTCGAACATCGGCTGCAGCACGCGATACATGCCCAGCACCTGTCCGGCCTGCTCGATCGGGCCGTCGAGTCGCGGCAGCTTGTCGTCGACCTCCGCCACGTTGGCCTCGAACACGTCGCCGAAGCCGTTGATCAGCCTGGAGCTCGACTCGTCGCCCCAGTTGGCCACCGGCACCTGCTCGGTCAGCGTCACGCGCAGCCTGTTCGGGAACTCGCGCCGCACCACCGCGCTGCGCACCCACGGCACCGACTCGAAGGCGGTGCGCGCGCGCGCGAGGTCGACGGTGAAGAAGTTGCCCTTGAGCTGCGGCGCCACGTTGGCGCGCAGGGTGACGGCGTTGTTGTGCGTCACCTCGCCGTCGACCTTGATGCCCGCGATCGGGAAGAAGGGCTGGCGCAGCACCCACCAGGCGCCTGCGGCGAGCAGCATCAGGCCCACCGCCACGAATGCGAGGTTCGCGACGATGTTCATGAGCTTGACGTCGAAGGGCGTGGGGATGCTGTCGGCCATCTTCAGTGCGCGCCTCCCGTGGCGTCGAGCGTGGCCGTGGCCAGCACGCGCAGGCAGAGTTCCTCGTAGGCGATGCCCGCCGCGCGCGCCGACATCGGCACCAGCGAATGGCTGGTCATGCCCGGCGAGGTGTTCATCTCGAGCAGGAAGGGCTTGCGGTCGCTGGCGCGGATCATCACGTCGGCACGGCCCCAGCCGCGGCAGCCGAGCGTGCGATAGGCCGCCAGCGCGATGCGCTGGATCTCGCGCTCCTCCGCCTCGGGCAGGCCGCTCGGGCAGTGGTATTTCACGTCGTCGGTGAAGTACTTGTTCTGGTAGTCGTAGGCACCCTCGGGCGCGGCGATGCGCACCACCGGCAGCGCATGCGCGTCGAGGCCACTGCCGAGCACGGCGCAGGTGACTTCCTCGCCCTCGATGAACTCCTCGCACAGCACGTCGGCGTCGTACTTGACCGACAGCGTCACCGCGTCCTGCATCTGCGAGTAGCCCTCGACCTTGGTCACGCCGATCGAGGAACCCTCGCGCGGCGGCTTCACGATCAGCGGCAGGCCCAGCACGTCGGGCACCGCCATCACCTGTTCGCGGCTCTGCTGGTCGAAGGCCAGGCGCACGTACCTGGGCGTGGGCAGGCCGTCGGCCTGCCAGATGCGCTTGGTCATGACCTTGTCCATCGCCACGCTCGAGGCCATCACGCCCGAGCCGGTGTAGGGAATGCCGAGCATCTCGAGCGCGCCCTGCACCGTGCCGTCCTCGCCGTGACGGCCATGCAGCGCCACGAAGCAGCGCGCGAAGCCCTCGCGCCGGAGCTCGGACAGGTCGCGCTGCGACGGGTCGAAGGCATGGGCATCGACGCCGCGCGAGCGCAACGCCTCGAGCACGCCGGTGCCCGACATCAGCGAGACCTCGCGCTCGGCCGAACTGCCGCCGAACAGCACGGCGACCTTGCCGAAGAGTTTGGGATCCTGAAGGCTCACGACGCCTCCCCCTTGTGCGCAGCGTGCTGCGATGTCGTGGATGAAGAAGATGCGGCCACCGCCGGCGCCGCGCCGAGCTCGACCACCTTGCCCGGCACCGCGCCGATGGAGCCCGCGCCCATGCACAGCACCACGTCGCCGGCACGCGCGTTGTCGAGAATGGCCTGCGGCATCGCGGCGATGTCGTCGACGAACACCGGCTCGACCTTGCCGGCCACGCGCAGCGCGCGCGCCAGCGTGCGGCCGTCGGCCGCCACGATGGGCTGCTCGCCGGCCGCGTAGACCTCGCCGAGCAGCACCGCGTCGGCGGTGCCGATGACCTTGACGAAATCCTCGAAGCAGTCGCGCGTGCGGGTGTAGCGGTGCGGCTGGAAGGCCAGCACCAGGCGCCGGCCCGGGAAGGCGCCGCGCGCGGCCGCGAGCGTGGCGGCCATCTCCACCGGGTGGTGGCCGTAGTCGTCGATCACGGTGAAGCTGCCGTCGCCGGCCTTGGCCGCGACCTCGCCGTAGCTCTGGAAGCGCCGGCCCACGCCCTTGAAGCCGGCCAGCCCGCGCTGCACCGCCTCGTCGGCGATGCCGAGCTCGACCGCCACCGCGATCGCCGACAGCGCGTTGCGCACGTTGTGCTCGCCCGGCAGGTTCAGCACCACCGGCAGGTCCGGCAGGGTCACCCCGTTGCGGCGCTGCGCGGTGAAGTGCATCTGGCCGCCGACGGCGCGCACGTCGACCGCGCGCACCTGCGCGTCCTCGCCGAAGCCGTAGCGGGTGACCGGGCAGGTCACGTCGGCCACGATCTCGCGCACCGCCGGATCGTCGGTGCACAGGATCGCCGTGCCGTAGAAGGGCATGCGGTGCAGGAAGTCGACGAAGGCCTTCTTCAGCTTGCCGAAGTCGTGGCCGTAGGTCTCCATGTGGTCGGCGTCGATGTTCGTGACCACCGCCATCACCGGCAGCAGGTTCAGGAACGAGGCGTCGGACTCGTCGGCCTCGACCACGATGTAGTCGCCGCTGCCCAGGCGCGCATTGGCGCCGGCGCTGTTGAGCCGGCCACCGATCACGAAGGTGGGATCGAGCCCCGCGGCCGCGAGCACGCTCGCCACCAGGCTGGTGGTGGTGGTCTTGCCGTGCGTGCCGGCGATCGCGATGCCCTGTTTCAGGCGCATCAGCTCGGCCAGCATGACGGCGCGCGGCACGATCGGAATGCGCTTCTCGCGCGCGGTCAGCACCTCGGGGTTGTCGGCCTGCACCGCGGTCGAGGTCACGACCGCGTCGGCGCCCTCCACGTTCGCGGCCGCATGGCCCACGAAGGTGCCGATGCCCAGGTCGGCGAGCCGGCGCAGGGTGGCGCTGTCGGACAGGTCGGAGCCGGTGATGCGGTAGCCGAGGTTCAGCAGCACTTCGGCGATGCCGCTCATGCCCGAGCCGCCGACGCCCACGAAGTGAATGTGATGGATCGCGTGCTTCATCGGGCCAGCTCCTCGCAAGCGCGCACCATCGCCTCGACGGCCTCGGTCTTGCGCATCGTCTTGGCGCGTTCCGCGCGTTCGATCAGTTCGGTTCGTTGTGTCTTCTGTAGCAAATCGGCCAGCAATTCAGGGGTGAGATCGGTCTGTTGCACCAGCCAGCCGCCGCCGGCATCGACGAGGAAGCGCGCGTTGGTGGTCTGGTGGTCGTCGACCGCGGAAGGAAAAGGCACGAACAGCGCCGCGGCGCCGACGGCCGCGATTTCGGTCACGGTGCTGGCACCGGCGCGCGCGACGATGAGGTCGGCCTCGGCATAGGCCAGGGCCGTGTCCTCGATGAAGGGCGTGAGCTCGCCCTCGACGCCGGCGGCCGCGTAGTTGGCGCGCAGCTCGTCGATCTGCTTGGCGCCGCTCTGGTGCAGCACCTGCGGGCGCGTGCCCGGTTCGATGCGCGCGAGCGCCTGCGGCACCACCGCGTTGAGCGCCTTGGCGCCAAGGCTGCCGCCGACCACCAGCAGCTTGAGCGGACCGCCGCGGCCCGCGAAGCGCTCGGCCGGCGCCGGCTGCGAGGTGAAGGCCGCGCGCAGCGGATTGCCGATCCACTGCGCCTTCTTGAGCACGTTGGGGAAGGCGGTGAAGACGCGGTCGGCCACGCCCGCCAGCACCTTGTTGGCGAGGCCCGCGACCGAGTTCTGCTCGTGCAGCACCAGCGGCTTGTTGAGCAGCACGCCCATCATCCCGCCCGGAAAAGTGATGTAGCCGCCCAGGCCCACCAGCACGTCGGGCTTCACGCGGCGCACCACGCGCAGGCTCTGCCAGAAGGCGCGCAGCAGGCGCAGCGGCAGCAGGAACAGCGTGAGCGGGCCCTTGCCGCGCACGCCGCCGAACTGCACCGGCTCGAAGGCGAAGCCGCGCGGCGGCACCAGCTTCTCCTCCATGCCACCGGGCGCGCCCAGCCAGTGCACGCGCCAGCCGCGCTCGCGCAGCGCCTCGGCCACGGCGAGGCCCGGGAAGATGTGGCCGCCGGTGCCGCCGGCCATCACGAGCGCGGTGCGGCCGGTCATACGCGGCCTCCCCGCATCAACACTCGATTCTCGTAGTCGATGCGCAGCACGATCGCCAGCGCCACCATGTTCATCAGGATCGCCGAGCCGCCGAAGCTCATCAGCGGCAGCGTGAGGCCCTTGGTCGGCAGCGCGCCGAGGTTCACGCCCATGTTGATGAAGGCCTGGAAGCCGATCCACACGCCCACGCCCTGGGCCACGAGGCCCGAGAACACGCGGTCGAGCGCGATCGCCTGGCGGCCGATGTGCATCACGCGGCGCGTGAGCCAGAGGAACAGGCCGATGATCAGCAGCACGCCGACCAGGCCGAACTCCTCGCCGATCACGGCCAGCAGGAAGTCGGTGTGGGCCTCGGGCAGCCAGTGCAGCTTCTCGACGCTGCCGCCGAGGCCGACGCCGAAGATCTCGCCGCGGCCGATGGCGATCAGCGAGTGCGAGAGCTGGTAGCCCTTGCCGAGCGCGTGCTCCTCGCTCCACGGATCGAGGTAGGCGAAGATCCGCTCGCGCCGCCATGGGCTGGTGGCCACGATGGTGCCGAAGGCCACCACCACCAGCGCGGCGATCACGAAGAACATGCGCGCATTCACGCCGCCGAGGAACAGGATGCCCATCGCGATCACCGCGATCACCATGAAGGCGCCCATGTCGGGCTCGGCCATCACCAGCATGCCAACCACCACCACCGCGATGCCCATCGGCAGCACGGCGCGGAAGAAGCGCTCCTTGATCTCCATCTTGCGCACCATGTAGCTGGCGGCATAGAGCACCATCGCGACCTTCGCGAGCTCGGAGGGCTGGAAGCGCATGAAGCCCATCGGCAGCCAGCGCCGCGCGCCGTTCACGCTGATGCCGATGTGCGGGATCAGCACCGCCACCAGCAGCAGCAGCGAGGCCACGAACAGCCAGGGCGCGGCGCGCTCCCAGGTCTTCATCGGGATCTGGAAGGCCAGCAGCGCGGCGACGAAGGCGAACACCACCGAGGCCGCGTGACGCGTGAGGAAGTACGAGGCGTTGTAGCCGGCGCGCGCGAAGCGCGGGTTGTCGGGCAGCGCGATCGAGGCCGAATAGACCATGATCAGGCCCCAGGTCAGCAGCGCGACCGTGACCCACACCAGCGCCTGGTCGAAGCCCAACACGCGGATCGGCGTGGCCTTGGTCTGCGTGAAGCCGGCGCCACCGAGGCGCACCGGCAGATGCACCGGCAGCGCGTCGATGCCGCTGCGCGCGCGCCGGAACCAGCCGCTGAAGCGGCCGGGTCGGGTGTTGGGCGTGGCGCCCGCGGCGGCGGAGTTCACGATGCCGGTCCTTCCGTCGAATCGGTTTCCCCGAAGTCGCGCGGCTCGTCCTCGAGCGCCTGCACGGCCTCGCGGAACACCGCCGCGCGGTGCGGGTAGTTCTTGAACATGTCGAAGCTCGCACAGGCCGGTGACAGCAGCACGGCATCGCCGGGGTGGGCGCGGCGCGCGGCCAGCTGCACGGCCTCGTGCATCGAGCCCGCATGCATCAGCGTGACGCCGGTGGCAGCCAGCGCGGCCTCGATCAGCGGCGCGTCGCGGCCGATCAGCACCACGGCGCGCGCGTACTGGCGCACCGGCAGCGCGAGCGGCTCGAAGTCCTGGCCCTTGCCGTCGCCGCCGAGGATCACGACCACGCGGCGGTCCTCGCCGAGGCCGCCGAGCGCCGCCACGGTGGCGCCCACGTTGGTGCCCTTGCTGTCGTCGAAGTACTCGACGTCGTCGATCAGCGCCACCGGCTCGACGCGGTGCGGCTCGCCGCGGTACTCGCGCAGGCCGTAGAGCATCGGGCCGAGCGGACAGTCGGCCGCGTTCGCGAGCGCCAGCGCGGCGAGTGCGTTCATCGCGTTGTGGCGGCCGCGGATGCGCAGCGCGTCGGCCGGCATCAGGCGCTGCACGAAGATCTCTTCCTCGACCACCTGGCCGCGCTTGCGCTTCTGCGTCTCGTCGGCCTCGTGCGCGCGCACCAGCCAGCTCATGCCGTTGACGCGCTCGATGCCGTAGTCGCCGGGGCGCTGCGGCATGTTGGCGCCGAAGGTGACGTGCGGGCGCACCTGCACGCGCTGCGCCTTGGGCTTGGCCGGCGCACGGCGCGCGCCGCGGGCGTTCACCACCTCCTCGACGGGCTTGACTGGCTCCTGCCCCGCGGTGGCGAGCATCGCCATCACGGTCGGGTCGTCGCGGTTGAGCACCATCAGCGCGGTCTTGCCGAAGATGCGCGACTTGGCCTGCGCATAGGCCGGCATGTCGCCGTGCCAGTCCAGGTGGTCCTGCGTGATGTTGAGCACCGTCGCGGCCGCGGGCTCGAAGCCCTGCACACCGTCGAGCTGGAAGCTCGAGAGCTCGATCACCCAGGCCTCGGGCAGCGTGCCGGCATCGAGGTGCGCGCTCAGCGTGTCGAGCAGGGTCGGGCCGATGTTGCCGGCCACCGCCACGCTCTTGCCGCCGCGCTCGATGAGCTGGCCGGTCAGCGCCGTGACCGTGGTCTTGCCGTTGGTGCCGGTGATCGCGAGCACGACCGGCGTGTAGCCCTTGGCGGGTTCGGGCGCGGGGGCCGGCTCGGGCTGGGCCTCGGGCTGCGGCGCGGGCTCTTCCTCGGCCACGGCCGAAGCGGGATTGGTGGCGGCGAACTCGGCGATCTTCGCGACAAAGTCGGCCGCTTCCTTCGCGGCCGTGGGGACGTAGGGCTTGCCGACGGTGAAGGCGGGCAGGTTCGATGCGGGCTTGGGGGCCGGTGCGGCGGCGGGCGTGGCGGCGGCTTCGGACTCGGCGGACTCGGGTGGCGTGTCTTCGGCGGTGTCCGGCGTGTCGATCGCGGCGGGTTCGGCGCCCTGCTCCCGCGCTGCTTCGACGCCTTCCTGCACCACGGGCGCATCGGCGGCCGGCGCCTCGGGTTCGGGCGGCTGCAGCACGGGGACGCTCAGCGAGGGATCGCGCGGCATCGATTCGGGCAAGGCGGCCGGAGCGCGCGGTGCCTCGGGGGTTTCTTCGCCGAGTGCAGGCTCGGGCTCGGCGGGCGATGCCTCGCTCGCGGGCGTCACGGCGTCGATGGCCTCGGCCACAGCGGGCGCCTCGGGCGCGGCTGGCTCGACCTCGGCCACGACCTCTTCCGCCACCGGCGCTTGAACTTCGGGCGCCACGACAGGCGCCTCCACCTCGGGCACCGGCTCGCTCTCGGCCGGCACCGTCGCCTCCAGCGCCAGTTCGCCTTGCGCCGCGCTTTCCTCCTCGACCTCGGCCACTGCCGGCGTCTCGACGATCGCGAGATCCGCCAGCGCGCGCGCGAACAGGTCGAGCTCGCCGCCCACCGGCAGGCCGACCGCGCGCGCCGCATCGGCCACCGGCGCGATGGTCTCGGGGCTCAGGCCCGGCGAGCGGTAGACGGCGCGGATCGGCGTGCCCTCGATCAGCGCGGCCGTGAACGGCCCGCCGACGAACACCGCCTCGGGCCACTCGGCGCGCAGCGTGTCGAGCAAGGCCGGCGCCTCGCGCGTGTCGGCCACCGTCACCTGCGCGCCGTGGCGCGCGCACCAGCGCGCCATCGCCAGCCCGGACGCGCCGAGGCCGAGGATGAGGACGGGGAGGTCTTTCAGGTGCCGCATGCGTCGTCTCTCAGCGCAGCTTCAGCGTCGACAGGCCCACGAGGCACAGCAGCATCGTGATGATCCAGAAGCGCACCACGACCTGCGTCTCGCGCCAGCCGCTCTTCTCGAAGTGGTGGTGCAGCGGCGCCATCTTGAGCACGCGGCGGCCCTCGCCGAAGCGCTTCTTCGTGTACTTGAAGTAGGTGACCTGGGCCATCACCGAGATCGCCTCGACCACGAAGATGCCGCCCATGATGAAGAACACGATCTCCTGGCGCACGATGACCGCGATGGTGCCCAGCGCGCCGCCGAGCGCGAGCGCGCCCACGTCGCCCATGAAGACCTGCGCCGGATGGGTGTTGAACCAGAGGAAGGCCAGGCCCGCGCCGGCCATCGCCGAGCAGAACACCAGCAGCTCGCCCGAGCCCGGGATGTTCGGGAACAGCAGGTACTTCGAATAGACCGCGCTGCCGGTCACGTAGGCGAACACGCCCAGCGCCGAGCCCACCATCACCACCGGCATGATCGCCAGGCCGTCGAGACCGTCGGTGAGGTTCACCGCGTTGCTCGCGCCCACGATCACCAGGTAGGTGAGGATCACGAAGCCGATACCGCCCAGCGGATAGCTGACTTCCTTGAAGAAGGGCACCAGCAGGTTGATCTTGGGCGGGAAGTCGAGGTCGAAGCCCGACTGCACCCAGGCGAAGAACAGCTGCAGCACGCGCCAGTTCGAGCTCTCGGAGATGCTGAACAGCAGGTAGAAGGCCGCGAGCAGCCCCACCACCGATTGCCAGAAGTACTTCTCGCGCGAGCGCATGCCCTCGGGATCCTTGTGCACCACCTTGCGCCAGTCGTCGACCCAGCCGATCGCGCCGAAGCCCAGCGTGACCCACAGCACGATCCAGACGAAGCGGTTCGAGAGGTCGAACCACAGGATGGTGGCGAAGGCGATCGCGAACAGCACCAGCACGCCGCCCATGGTGGGCGTGCCGCTCTTGCTCAGGTGGGTCTCCATCGCGTAGCCGCGCACCGGCTGACCAATCTTCAGCGCGGTCAGGCGCCGGATCACGTACGGACCGGCCACGAGGCCGACCACGAGCGCGGTCAGCGCCGCCATCAGCGCGCGGAAGGTCAGGTACTGGAACACCCGCAGGAACCCGAGTTCCGGCGAGAGGGTCTGCAGCCATTGGGCCAGGCTCATGAACATGAAATTGCGCACCGCCCCCGCATCAGGGACGGCCTCCTTCTTGTTGTGGTTGTGTCTGCGGGGTCGCACCCTGCGCGGCGATGACCTGGACCACGCGTTCCATCTTCATGGAGCGCGAGCCCTTGACCAGCACGCTGCCGACCAGCGGCAGCCGCGCGAGCACCGCGGCGTTCAGGGTGTCGATGTCCTCGAAATGGCGTCCGCCGCCGACCGTGGCCGCGTCGCCGCGCTGGAAGGCGGCGATGGTGTGCTCGGAGGCGCTGCCGAGCGTGTAGACGGTCTCGATGCCGCGCTGGCGCGCCCAGTCGCCGACCTCGGCATGGAATTCGTCCGAACGCTCGCCGACCTCGGCCATGTCGCCCAGCACCAGCAGGCGCGGGCCCGGCAGCGCGGCGAGCACGTCGATCGCGGCGCGCACCGAGTCGGGGTTGGCGTTGTAGCTGTCGTCGACCAGCGTGATGGCGCGGCCGCCGGCCAGCGCGAGCGCGCTGGCCTTGGAGCGGCCCTTGACCGGCTCGAAGGCATCGAGGCCGGCGGCGATGGTGTCGATCGACACGCCCGCGGCCAGCGCGCAGGCGGTGGCCGCGAGCGCATTGATCACGTTGTGGCGGCCCGCGATGTGCAGCCGCGTGGCGAAACCGCCGAGCGGCGTGCGCACGCGCACCTGCCAGGCGCCCTGCGTCCATTCGGCGTGCTCGAGGCCGATGTCGGCATCGTCGTGCTCGCCGAAGCTCAGGCAGCGGCGCGCGGCGCCGTCGCGCGCCATGTCGCTCCACAGCGTGGTGAACTCGTCGCCGTGCGGGAACACGGCCGTGCCGTCGTCGGGCAGCACCGCGAACACGGCGGCGTTCTCGACCGCCACGGCTTCCACGCTGACCATGAACTCCTGGTGCTCGCGCTGGGCGTTGTTCACCAGCGCGATGGTCGGGCGCGAGATGGCGGCCAGCCGCGCGATCTCGCCCGGGTGGTTCATGCCGAGCTCGACCACCGCGCGCTGGTGCTGCGCGCGCAGGCGCAGCAGGGTCAGCGGCACGCCGATCTCGTTGTTGAAGTTGCCGGCGGTCGCGAGCGCGCGCTCGGGCTTCGAGGCCATCAGGATGGCCGCGATCATCTGGGTGACGGTGGTCTTGCCGTTGCTGCCGGTCACGGCGATCAGCGGCAGCGAGAACTGGGCGCGCCAGTGTGCGCCGATGGCGCCGAGCGCCACCAGAGTGTCGGGCACCTCGAGGCCGGCCAGGCCCGCGGGCTCGAGGCCACCGTGCGCAACCGCCGCCGCCGCACCGCTGGCGCGGGCCTGCGGCAGGAAGTCGTTGGCATCGAAGTTCTCGCCCTTGAGCGCGACGAACAGGTCGCCCGCGGCCAGGGTGCGGGTGTCGGTGTGCACACGCGCGATCACGGTCGCGGGATCGCCCACGAGGCGCGCGCCCGGAATCCACTGCTGCAGTTGCGCCAGCGTCAGCGCGAGGGAGGTGGTGTCGCTCATGCAGCCCTCCGTTTCGCGAGCGCGTCGTGCGCATGGCTGCGGTCGGAGAACGGCAGGCGCTGGCCCGCGATCTCCTGCCAGGCCTCGTGGCCCTTGCCCGCGATCAGCACCACGTCCTCGGGCGCGGCCTGCGCGATCGTGTCGGCGATGGCGGCCGCGCGGTCGGCCTGCACGCGCGCATGCTCGGGCCGCGCGAAGCCGCGCAGCACCTGCGCGATGATCGCGTCGGGCTTCTCGCTGCGCGGGTTGTCGCTGGTCACCACGACCAGGTCGGCCTGGCGCTCGGCCACGGCGGCCATCATCGGGCGCTTGATCGGGTCGCGGTCGCCGCCGCAGCCGAACACGCACCACAGCTTGCCGCCGCGCTGCTGCGCGAGCGGGCGCAGGCCGGCCAGCGCCTTGTCGATGGCGTCGGGCGTGTGGGCGTAGTCGACCACCGCGAGCGGCACGCCGGCCTCGGCGCTCACGCGCTCCATGCGGCCCGGCACGCTGCTCAAGTTGGCGCACGCCGCCACGGCCTGCGCGAGCGTCAGGCCCAGCGCGCGCAGCGTGCCGAGCACGCCAAGCAGGTTGGCCACGTTGTACTGGCCGATCAGGCCGGTGGCCACGCGCTCGACGGCCGCGGTGCCGTGCTCGGCCACCGAGAACTGCAGGCCCTGGGCGCCGTAGCCGATGTCGCGCGCCATCAGGCGCGCCGGATTGCCGTCGGCCGACACGGTCCAGACGTCAAGCGCGCCGACGCCGGCATCGATCAGGTTGGCGCACAGGCTGGCGCCGTGGGTGTCGTCGATGTTGATCACCGCGGCGCGCAGGCCGGGCCAGCGGAACAGCTCGGCCTTGGCCTGCCAGTAGGCATCCATGCTGCCGTGGTAGTCGAGGTGGTCCTGCGTGAAGTTGGTGAACACCGCCACCGCGATCTGCGCGCCGTCGAGCCGGCGCTCGGCGATGCCGATCGACGAGGCCTCGATGGCGCAGGCGCCGAAGCCGCGCTCGACCAGCGCGCGCAGCTCGCGCTGCATCATCACGGGGTCGGGCGTGGTGAGGCCGGTGTAGGTGAGTTCGGGCGGCACGCCGATGCCCAGCGTGCCCATCACGGCGCACGGCGAGGGCGCGTCGCGCTGCACCGTGCCGTCGGGCCGCATCGGGCGCACGCCGCCGGCCGGCCGCAGGGTCGACAGCGCTTCGGCCAGCCACCAGGCGGTGGAGGTCTTGCCGTTGGTGCCGGTCACGGCCAGCAGGTCGAGCCGGGCCGAGGGATGGTCGTAGAAGGCCGCGGCGATCGGGCCGGTGGCGGCCTTGAGGCCGGGGTAGCTGACGATGCGCTCGTCGCCGTCGAAGCCGAAGGCCTCGACGCCCTCGTGCTCGACCAGGCAAGCCGCCGCGCCCCGAGCCAGCGCCGCCGCCACGTGCTTGCGGCCATCGGTCGCGGCGCCGGGCCAGGCGACGAACACGTCGCCCGCGGCCACCGAACGGCTGTCGGCATGCAGCGCGCCCTGCGGCACCCGCTCCTTGAGCCAGGCCGCGGCCAGTGGGGGGGAAGTGAAGGTCAGCATGCTCAGAAGCTCTCGTCCACGCCCTGGGTCATCACCAGAGGCTTGACCGCCAGGTCGGGCGGCACGTTCATCATGCGCAGCGTCTGCTGCACGACCTCGCTGAACACGGGCGCCGCGGCCAGGCCGCCGAAGTACTGGCCGTCGCTGGGCTCGTCGATCATCACCGCGACGATGATGCGCGGCTTCTCGATCGGCGCCATGCCGGTGAACCAGGCGCGGTACTTGTTGCTCGCGTAGCCCTTGCCGACCTGCTTGTGGGCCGTGCCCGACTTGCCGCCGACCGAGTAGCCGACCGTCTGCGCGCGCGTGCCGGTGCCGCCCGGGCCCGCGGCCATCTGCAGCATCTTGCGCACCGCGAGCGCGTTCGACGGCGAGAAGACGCGCACGCCGGCCGGCGGTTCGGTGTTCTTGAGGATCGTCGCCGGAATGATCGCGCCATCGTGCGCGAACGCGGTGTACGAATGTGCCATTTGAAACAGCGAGGCCGACAGGCCGTAGCCGTAGGCCATCGTGGCCTGCTCGACCGGCTTCCAGGTCTTCCAGGGCCGCAGCCGTCCGGTGACCGCGCCGGGGAACTGGATCTGCGGCTTCTGGCCATAGCCGAGCGCGGTGTAGGTGTCCCACATCTCGTGCGGGGTCATCTTCTGCGCGATCTTGAGCGCGCCGACGTTGCTCGACTTCTGGATCACGCCCTCGACCGTCAGCGTGCCGTAGTTGTGGGTGTCGCTGATGGTGAAGCCGCCGAGCTGGTAGCGGCCCGGCGAGGTCTCGATCAGCGACGAGGGCTTGACCCGGCCGGCCTCCAGCGCCATCGCCACGGTGATCGGCTTCATGGTCGAGCCGGGCTCGAAGGTGTCGGTCATCGCGCGGTTGCGCAACTGCTCGCCCGTGAGGTTCTGGCGCTTGTCGGGCACGTAGCTCGGGTAGTTGGCCAGCGCCAGCACCTCGCCGGTGACGGCGTCGAGCACCACCACGCTGCCGGCCTTGGCCTTGCGCGCGGTCACGGCGTCGCGCAGCTTCTGGTAGGCGAAGAACTGCACCTTGCTGTCGACGCTGAGCTGGATGTCCTTGCCGTCGAGCGGCGGCACCTGCTCGCCCACGCCCTCGACCACGCGACCCAGGCGGTCCTTGATGACGCGGCGCGAGCCGGCCTTGCCGGCCAGGTCCTTGTCGAACGCGAGCTCGATGCCTTCCTGGCCGCTGTCCTCGACGTTGGTGAAGCCCACCACGTGCGCGGCGGCCTCGCCCTCGGGGTACTGGCGCTTGTATTCCTTGCGCTGGTAGATGCCCTTGAGGTTCATCGCGGCGATCTGCTTGGCGATCGGCTCGTCGACCTGGCGCTTGATCCAGACGAAGGTCTTGTCCTCGTCCTCGAGCTTCTTGTCGAAGTCCTTCTGCGGCATCTCGAGCAGCTTGGCCACCTGCCTGAGCTTGGCGCGCACCTCGGGATCGTCGCGCTCCACGTCCTCTGGAATGGCCCAGATGCTGGGCGCCACCACGCTCGACGCGAGGATCAGGCCGTTGCGGTCGAGGATGCGGCCGCGGTTGGCCGGCAGCTCGAGCGTGCGCGCGAACCGCACCTCGCCCTGGCGCTGGAAGAAGCTGTTGCCGAACACCTGCACGTAGGCCGCGCGGCCCGCGAGCACGACGAAGCCCAGCGCGATGCCGCCGACGATGAACTTGCTGCGCCACACCGGCGTCTTGCTCGCCAGCAGGGGGCTGGTGGTGTAGCGCACGCTGCGGCGGCTCATCGCTGCCCCCTGGCGGCACCGGCGGCGGCCGGCTTGTTGACGGGCAGCGCGGGCGGCGGTGCGACCACGGCCGGGATCACGCTGCCGTCGGGACGCACGTACTGCGTGATGGCCGGCGAGGTGGTGCGCATCTGCAGCTGTTCCTTCGCGAGCTTCTCCACGCGCAGCGGGGTGGCCTGCGCGCGCTTCTCGACCTGCAGCCGGTCGTGGTCGAGCTCGAGGCGGCGCGTCTCCTGCATCGTGCGGTCGAGCTCGGTGTAGAGCTGGCGCGACAGGTATTGCGTGTGCACGAGGTAGAGCGCCGTGGCGATCACGGACAGCAGAAGCAGCAGGTTCAGGCGTGCCATCTCAGCGGCCTCCCCGTTCGCCGCGCGCGGCGGGTGCAGAAGACACGAAGCCGCCCGGGGTGCGGCGGCTGGAAATCGGACGGACGAGACCGTGGACGCGGGACCGGCTCATGGCGTCTCCGTTCGTTCGGCCACGCGCAGGATCGCGCTGCGCGAGCGCGGGTTGCCGCTGACCTCGGCCTCGGAGGGCTTGATGCGCTCGAGCGCGCGCAGCCGCATCGCCTTGGGCGCCGCGAACGGCGCGCGGCGGTCGTAGACCTCCTTCGAGTGCTTCGCGATGAACTGCTTCACGATCCGGTCTTCGAGCGAATGGAAACTGATCACCGCGAGCCGGCCGCCGGGTTGCAGCACCGACAGGCTCGCCTCTAGCGCCTGTTGCAGCTCTTCAAGCTCGGCGTTGATGAAAATCCGAAGAGCCTGAAATGTGCGCGTTGCAGGGTTCTGGCCCGGCTCGCGGGTTTTGACCGTGCCAGCCACGAGCTCGGCCAGTTCGGTGGTGGTTGAAATTGCGCCCCGTTCTTGTCTGCGAGCAACAATCGCCTTTGCAATCTGAACAGCAAACCGTTCTTCGCCATAGTCACGGATCACCTCTGCAATTTGTTGGAGTTCTGCCGTTGCCAGCCACTCAGCCACGCTCTCGCCGCGCGTGGTGTCCATGCGCATGTCGAGCGGGCCGTCGAAACGAAAACTGAAACCGCGCGCCGGGTTGTCGATCTGCGGCGAGCTCACGCCCAGGTCGAGCAGCACACCCGCCACGCTCGCGCCGGGCAACTCGCCCAGCGAACGGAATCCCTGGTGCCGGATGGAAAAACGCGCATCCGAGATGCGCGCTGCTTCGGTCACCGCTTCCGCATCCTTGTCGAAGGCAATCAACCTGCCTTCCGGCGCCAGCCGCGCGAGGATCGCGCGCGAATGCCCGCCCCGGCCGAAGGTCGCGTCCACGAAGGTGCCGGGCGCGGCCGCCTGGCCTGCGAGAAGGGCTTCGACCGCTTCGTCCAGAAGAACGGTCGTGTGGGTCCATGCGGTATTCACTATGCCCCTCAGAACGCGAAGTCCTGAAACACATCCGGCATTTCGCCCTGGGTGGCCTCGGCCTCCTTGGCCTCGTAGGTGGCCTTGTCCCAGAGTTCGAAATGATTGCCCATGCCCAGCAGCAGGGTGTCGCGCGTGATGCCCGTGGCCGCACGCAGTTCGGGCGACACGAGGATGCGGCCGGTGCCGTCCATCTCGACGTCCATCGCGTTGCCGAGGAACACCCGCTTCCACCACTGCGCCGACATCGGCAGCGCGGCGATCCGCTCGCGGAACTTCTCCCATTCCGGACGCGGGAACACCATCAGGCAGCCATGGGGGTGCTTGGTGATCGTGAGCTGGCCGCCCGCCGTGGCGCTCAGGACGTCGCGATGCCGGGTCGGCACCGAAAGCCGCCCCTTGGCATCCAGACTGAGCGATGACGCGCCTTGAAACACGACCGAGAAACCCCTGTGGTGGGAAGGCCGCAGCGCCCGAAGGGCACACTACTCGCACTTTTTCCCACTTAACTGCACTTTTTTGCACTGTAGCAGGAAACACTTCCTGCGCAACCAGGCGTGCGGGGTATTTTTTGTAATGGAATCAACGACTTAGCGCCGATTTCAAGATTCTGGAATCGGCGAATTTCGTTGAGAAAGAAGGACTTAGCTCACGCAGTGAATGTGATGCGTGAAGCATTGCCCCTGTAACAGGGGCAAGGGCGGCAACTTCAGAGGATGAAGCGCGACAGGTCTTCGTCGTGACTTAGTGCCGCCAGGCGTTGGTCCACGTAGGCGGCATCGATGCGGATCGTCTGGCCCTCGAGACGGGCCGCGTCGAAGCTTACTTCATCGAGAAGACGCTCCATCACCGTCGACAGGCGGCGTGCGCCGATGTTCTCGGTGCGCTCGTTGACCTCGAAGGCGATGCTCGCGAGACGCGTCACGCCCTCGAGCGTGAAGTCGAGCGTGACGCCCTCGGTGGCCAGCAGCGCCTGGTACTGCTTCACGAGCGAGGCGCGGGTCTGCGTGAGGATGCTCTCGAAGTCCGCCACCGACAGCGACTGCAGCTCGACACGGATCGGGAAGCGCCCCTGCAGCTCGGGGATCAGGTCGCTGGGCTTGCTCAAGTGGAAGGCGCCGCTCGCGATGAACAGCATGTGGTCGGTGCGCACCACGCCGTACTTGGTGCTCACGGCCGTGCCCTCGACCAGCGGCAGCAGGTCGCGCTGCACGCCCTGGCGCGAGACGTCGGTGCCCTGCGCCTCGCTGCGCGTGGCGACCTTGTCGATCTCGTCGATGAAGACGATGCCGTTCTGCTCGGCATTGGCGATCGCCTGGGTGCGGATCTCGTCCTCGTTCACCAGCTTGGCCGCTTCCTCGTCGATCAGGAAGCGCATCGCCTCGGCGATCTTGAGCTTGCGCGTCTTGCGCTTGCCCTGGCCCATCTGGCCGAACATGCCCTTGAGCTGCTCGGCCATCTCCTCCATGCCGGCGGGGCCCAAGATCTCGAGCGGCGCGCGCGTCTCGACCAGGTCGATCTCGATCTCCTTGTCGTCGAGCTGGTGCTCGCGCAGCTTCTTGCGGAAGGCCTGGCGCGTGGCGTTGCCGCTGTCGGGCGCGGTGCCGTCCGCCAGCCGCGCGGGCGGCAGCAGCACGTCGAGGATGCGCTCCTCGGCCGCGTCCTCGGCACGCGCGCGCACCTTGGCGCTCTCGGCCTCGCGGGTCTGCTTGACGGCGATCTCGGCCAGGTCGCGGATGATCGAATCGACGTCCTTGCCCACGTAGCCCACCTCGGTGAACTTGGTCGCCTCGACCTTGATGAAGGGCGCATCGGCCAGCCGCGCGAGGCGGCGTGCGATCTCGGTCTTGCCCACGCCCGTGGGGCCGATCATGAGGATGTTCTTGGGCGTGATCTCGGCGCGCAGCTTGTCGTCGACCTGCTGGCGGCGCCAGCGGTTGCGCAGGGCGATGGCCACGGCACGCTTGGCCTGCGGCTGGCCGACGATGTGGTTGTCGAGTTCGGAGACGATTTCCTGGGGGGTCATGGACATGGTGGCGGGCCTCAGAGCGTCTCGACGGTGTGGTTCATGTTCGTGTAAATGCAGAGTTCGCCCGCTATCTCCAGCGATTTCTTCACGATCTGCTCGGCCGTGAGCTCGGTGTTGTCGAGCAGCGCCTTGGCCGCCGACTGCGCGTAGGCACCGCCCGAACCGATGGCGATGACGCCGTTCTCGGGCTCCAGCACGTCGCCGTTGCCGGTGATGATCAGCGAGGTGGTGGCATCGGCCACGGCCAGCATGGCCTCGAGGCGGCGCAGCACGCGGTCGGTGCGCCAGTCCTTGGTGAGTTCGACCGCGGCGCGCGAGAGGTGGCCCTGGTGCTTCTCGAGCTTGGCCTCGAAGCGCTCGAACAGGGTGAAGGCGTCGGCCGTGGCGCCAGCGAAGCCGGCCAGCACCTTGCCGTGGTAGAGCCGCCGCACCTTGCGCGCCGTGCCCTTGATGACGATGTTTCCGAGTGTGACCTGCCCGTCCCCGCCGATGGCGACCTGGTCGCCCTGGGGGGTCTTGCGGCGCACGCTCACGATGGTGGTGCCGTGAAATTGTTCCATCGCAGCCATCTGGGGCCTGGACGGGGCAATGCAAGTCCGCGCCGGGCGGCTTGCAAGCCTGGTTCCTGCCTAGTTCTTGCGCACCGCGACCGTCGCGTGGTCGGCGATGCCGACCAGCCCGAACAGGGTCGCGATCAGCCGGTGCGCGTCGACGAACTGCACTCGCTCGCCCTTGGCGTCGCGCTCGCGCACCCAGCCCAGCAGCGAGCCGGCCGCGGCCAGGTCCATGCGCAGCAGCGCGGCGCAGGAGATCACGGGCGCGGTGCCGCCGCGCAGGTCGGCATCGAGCCGTTGCAGGTTCGACGGCGACTCGCCGCGCAGGTCGCCCGCGAGCGCCGCGAAGCCGCTGCCGGCCGAGGGGAAGCTCTCGGACTCGCCCACCGACAGCAGCGACCAGACCGAGCCCATGCGCGACGGCGTGGACACCGGCGCGGCCACGGCGCTGTATTCGCCGCGCGGGTCCTGCCAGGACGGCGGCGAGACCTCGTAGGTGATGCAGTAGTTGAGCGCCACCAGCTCGAAGTCGTCGGGCAGGTGCATCAGCCGCAGCGCGGCCATGTGCAGCTGCCACCAGACGTCGTCGATGCCGCGCTCGTTGTTGGGCGCGGCCTCGGCCAGCACCGCCAGCAGCTGCGCCGCGCCGATGAAGCGCAGCTTGACCGGCGAATCGGCCCAGTGCGCGAACAGCACGCGCAGCGGCGCCGCGGCGTCGGCGCCGATCCCGCCCAGCGCGCGCCAGTCGAGCGTCCAGACCGAGCCGGCCTGCGACAGTGCCCGCGTGAGCGCCACCAGGCCGTCGCGCGCCAGCTTCGCCGGCGCGGCCCAGTCGGCGGCGCCTTCGGCGGGGGCGCTGTCGCCCTCCTCGCTGGCCGCCACCGCCTTCACGCTGCGCGCCAATTCGTCGAGCGCCACCCAGTCGGGGCCCATGCGCCGCATGCGCTGGGCATAGCGCATGCGCGCGGCCGCGAACTTGGCGGCGTCGCCGGTCGCACGGTAGAGGTCGAACAGCGCGCGCCAGCGGGCGTCGTCGCGCTCGGCCGTGGCGGCATGGGTCTCGTCGGTGCCGCTGGCGCCCTCGGAGGCCAGCGCCTGCAGCAGGATCGCCTCGGCGCCGACGTCATCGCCGTGCGCGAAGCGGATCACCGCCTCCTCGAGCGCGCCGTCCTGCGCGAGCCGGCTCGCCATGTGGGTGCCGCTGGGCGAGGCCGTGGCCACAGCCGCGGGCGCCACCGGCGCGGGCACCGGCCGGGAGGGCGGTTCGAGCAGCGCGTCGGTGTCGGCCGGCGCGAGCGTCTCGGCGCCCGCGTCGGGCGGCGACTTGACCAGCGTCTCGCCGTTCGGTCCGCGCCCCTTCCACCACTGCTGCGACATCTGCTCCTCGATCTCGTCGATCTTCTTGAGCGTGAGCGCGCGGCCCTCGGATTTCTCCGAGGTGCTGTTGATGTTGAACGACGACGGCGTGGCCGTCGCATCGAAGGCGTGGGCGGCGGCCTCGCGCTGGCGCAGCTTGCGCAGCATGTCGAACTCGCGCCGGCGCACGAAATCGTTGCGCTGGCGCCGTTCGATCATCTCCTTGAGCATTTCCCGGCTGTAGGCCGGGTCGGGCAGCGAGGAATCGGAGGCGTTCGAATTCGAGGGGGTGGTGTCCAGCTCCGACCAATCCTTGAGCGGATTGCGGACGAACTTCGCCACCTTGGAGAGCAGGCGGCCCGTTTCTTCCTTTGGCATTCGCGAGCGATGGACGACGGTCGGAGCCGGGCCGGAGAACCGGCGCTCAGTCCCCGAACATCTTCTGCTTGAGCTCGCGGCGCTGCTGCGCTTCGAGCGACAGCGTGGCGGTCGGGCGGGCCAGCAGGCGGCCGACGCCGATCGGCTCGCCGGTTTCGTCGCAGTAGCCGTAGTCGCCGGCGTCGATGCGCTGGATCGACTGCTCGATCTTCTTCAGCAGCTTGCGCTCGCGGTCGCGGGTGCGCAGTTCGAGGGCATGTTCTTCCTCGATGGTGGCGCGGTCGGCCGGGTCGGGCACGACCACCGTGTCTTCACGCAGGTGCTCGGTGGTTTCGCCGGCATTCTCGAGAATGCCGCGCTTGAGTTCGACGAGCTTCAGGCGGAAGAACGCCATCTGCTTTTCGTTCATGTACTCGGAATCGGGCATCGCGATGACTTCGGCATCGCTGAGTTCTTCGACGGACTTGGTCTTCCAGTTGTTGGCCAACTTCGGATCTTTCTTCACATTCACGGGGGGAGGCGGAACCAGCGCCTGCGAGGCGGACTGGATAAAGCTGGACTTGGCGGCGGTCGATGCCACCGATTGCGGCATCGAGGGCACCGTCAGTTGCGACAGGCGGGACACGCGGCCGCCACGGGCGGGCGCGGGCGCGGCGGTGGCCGTGGCGACTTCGGGCTCGGGGGTCGAAGGTGTCGCCGGGGCGGAGGAAGAGGCGGCAGCCGTTTTTTTCATGGGGATCGAGGAAACAGGTGAAACGGCACGCGGGCCGACGGGTTTGGTGGACGATGGACCCGCTTTGGCTGTCTTGCTCGCGCTCTTGGCCGGGACGGTTGCCGCCGGCTCGCTGGCAGGCTTGGTGGCGGGATGAACTGCTTTCTTCGCCGATGCGCTCGCGGCCTTGGCCGTGGGCGTTGCGGTCTTCTCTGTCTTGACGCTCTTCGCTGCGGCGCCTTCCTTCTTCGCCACGGTCGCCGTCGCGGAAGCAGCTTTCTTGGCCGCCGGTACAGCCGGCTTCGCGGCCGTCGCCTTGGTGGCGTCGGTCCTGGATGCTGGCGTGGCCTTGGCGGCGGGCTTCTTCACGGTGACTGGCTCCTTGGACGAACTGGAACGCGCTTTCACTGGTGTCTCCTCCCATGGGAGCCACTGCGGACCTGGTGGGCCGTGCGGGCTCCGCGTTGTCGAGGGCATCCGCCGGTCGGCGAACCCCGGGGTTATACCCCCGAAAGCCCGCCGCAAACATGCGGCGCCCTCCTGTCTTCGACCCCTGCCGCCCCCTTGCGGGGGGACCTGGCGTTTTCAACAGGCGCGCGATTGTATAGAGAACTCGAATGAGCGGGCGATGCGTTTGGGACCCACGGCGCTCCGGTAGCATCGCGCCGCGCCGGCGGAGGGCCGGCGCCAGGGGCCGAATCGCCCTGGATACCCCTACAAGAAAGCCGAACTTGAGCAAGAAGAAGACAGTCCTGGGCGTCCTGGCCGCCGCGATCGCGCTGGCCTATGCCGGCAGCACCTGGTGGGCCGGCAACAAGGTGAAATCGGTCTACGACAGCGCCTTCGCGCAGTTGCCGCAGCAGACCGCGCTGGTGCGCGTGACCGAACGCAGCTACGAGCGCGGCTTCCTCGGCGCGGTCAGCACCGTGACGCTGGAGCTCGGCTGCCCGGCCGACGCCGCCGTGGCCGGCGCGCCGCCCGCGGACACGGAGGAAGAGGATGGCGAGGACGCCGCGCCGACCCCGTCCAAGCCGCTGCGCCTGAGCTTCCGCGACACCATCCGCCACGGCCCGCTGACCGGCGGCAGCCTGGCCGCGGCCACCATCGACAGCGAACTGCTGCTCGACATCAAGGGCCAGGCCGAGGCCAGGAAGGTGTTCGGAGACGCCCGGCCCTTCGGCGCCCACACCCGGGTCGGCTTCGACGGCGGCTACGCCAGCGACATCGCGCTCGCCCCCGGCCAGTTCGCCGACGAGGGCAAGACCCGCGTCTCCTGGCAGGGCGCGCAGCTGCGCGTGCGGGTCGACGGCGCGCGCACCGCGGCGCACTACGAACTCGCCCTGCCCGGCTTCGAGGCCGCGGACCTGCGCAACGGCGTGAGCCTCAAGATGGGCAAGCTCGACGGCCGCGCCGACCTCGACATCCGCCACGGCTGGATGCTGGCCACCGGCAAGAGCGCGGGCCGGCTCGACGCGCTGGAATTCACGGTGGCCGGCAAGAAGGCCGATGCCGACGCCGCCCCCGCCAAGCCCTTCCCCGCCATCGTGCTGCAGGGCCTCGACGCCGCCAGCGACGCCACCATCGAGAACGGCCTCTACACCGGCACCGCCACCTTCAAGGGCACGGGCTCGGTCGGCGCGACCCGCATCGACGGCTTCGAGATGGCCAGCAGCACGCGCCGCATCGACGTCGCCGGCTACCGCAAGCTGGCCGAGGCCTGGACCCGCTCGGCCGCCGCCAACGGCTGCGTCCGCGGCAAGGCCTCGCAGGCCGCGCTGCGCGCGCTGGCCGACCAGCTCGCGCCCGATCTCAAGGCCATGGCCAAGCCCGGCCCCGAAGTCGGCCTCGACCGGCTGCTGGTCGAGATCGACGGCCAGCGCGCCGAGTTCAGCTACTCGGTCGCCATGGCCGGCGTGACCGACGAGGACCTGCAGCTGCCCGGCAATGCGCTGCTGCTCAAGCGCGGCGTGCTCAAGGCCAACGGGCGGCTGCCGGTGAAGTGGATCGAGTAGATCGCCGAGTCCGCCAGCGGCAGCCAGGCGCCGTCGCCCGAAGTGGCCGCGCTGATGATCGAACAGTTCGAGCAGCAGGGCTACCTGAAGCGCGCTGGCGACGACGTGACCAGCCAGGTCGAGTTCAGCGGCGGCCAGCTCAAGCTGATCGGCAAGCCCGTCGAGCTGCCCGCCAAATAAAAAGGCGCCAGGCCTCGCGGCCGGCGCCTTTTCTTCATTCGGAAGCCTCACAAGGTGTGAAGAAACCGTAGCGAGCGCCCCGAGGTCGCGCCGAGGACCGGAGCCGTACCTTGTACGGTGAGGACCGCAGGTGCGAGATCGGGGCGCGCAGTAGGTTTATTCATACCTTGTCATACCAGGCACTGCTCGAGCCCCTGCTCGAGGATCTCGCGCGGCAGCTCGATGCCGATGAACACCATGCGGCTCTGGCGCTGCTCGTCCTTGCCCCATTCGGGACCGAGGTCGCTGCCCATCAGCTGGTGCACGCCCTGGAAGATCACCTTGCGCTCGGTGCCCTTCATGTTGAGCACGCCCTTGTAGCGCAGCATGCGCGGGCCGTAGATGTTGACGATCGCGCCCAGGAAGTCTTCCAGCTTGGCCGGATCGAAGGCGCGGTCGGCCTTGTAGACGAAGCTCTTGACGTCGTCGTCCGTGTGGTGATGGTGGCCATGGCCCTCGTGCTTGTGCGAGGGATGGTCGCAGTGCTCGCCATGCGCGTGGTCATGGTCGTGATGGTCGTGGTCGTCTTCCTTCAGGAAGTCGGGGTCGATGTCGAGCTTGGCGTTCAGGTTGAAGCCGCGCAGGTCGAAGATGTCCTTGAGCGGCACGTCGCCGAAATGCGCCTTCTGCTGCGGCGCGCGCGGGTTCATGTGCTTGAGGCGATGGATCAGCGCCTCGGTCTCCTCGGCCGACACCAGCTCGCTCTTGCTGATGAAGATCTGGTCGGCGAAGCCCACCTGGCGGCGCGCCTCCTGGCGGTCGTTCAGTTGCTGCGGTGCGTGCTTGGCATCGACCAGGGTCAGGATCGAGTCGAGCAGGTAGCTCTCGGCGATCTCGTCGTCCATGAAGAAGGTCTGCGCCACCGGGCCGGGATCGGCCAGGCCCGTGGTCTCGATCACCACGCGGTCGAACTCCAGCAGGCCCTGGCGCTTCTTGGCGGCCAGCAGCTGCAGCGCCTCGCGCAGGTCTTCGCGGATGGTGCAGCAGACGCAGCCGTTGCTCATCTGCACGATCTGCTCCTTCGATTCGGTCACGAGGATGTCGCTGTCGATGTTCTCCTCGCCGAACTCGTTCTCGATGACCGCGATCTTCTGGCCGTGGGCCTCGGTCAGGATGCGCTTGAGCAAGGTCGTCTTGCCCGAGCCGAGGAAGCCGGTGAGGATGGTGGCGGGAATCAGGGCCATGGGGTGCTCCGGAAGCGGAAAACGGATGAAATGGATCGGAAAGCGGGAAACTGGCGGGCAGTGTAGCCAGTGCCACTGAGTTGCGTTGCCGCGGGGGCCAAGCCCCCTTCGGCCGGCACGGTCAAGCGGGTTTTCGCACCACCGCCAGCCCCTTGAGGTACTCGCCCTCGGGGAATTCGATGGTCATCGGATGGTCGGGCGCCGCGCCCAGTCGTTCGGCGATGTAGCCGTCCACGCCGGCATCGAGCCCGGCCGAGGCCACGATCTTGTGGAACAGGTCGGCGCCCACGCCGCCCGAGCACGAGAAGGTCAGCAGCACCCCGCCCGGCTCGAGCAGTTTGAGCGCGAGCCGGTTGATGTCCTTGTAGGCACGCGCGGCGCGTTCGGCATGCGCCACCGTGGGCGCGAACTTCGGCGGATCGAGCACGATCGCGTCGAAGCTGCGGCCCTGGTCGAGGAACTCGCGCAGCACGGTGTTGACGTTGGCGTCGAGGAACTCGGCCTCGAAGCCGTCGGCCGCCGCGTCGAAGCCGTTGAGCGCCAGGTGGCCGCGCGCGCGCTCCAGCGCCGGCAGCGAGGAATCGACCGACACCAGCGAAGCGCCCTTCACCGCGTCCGCTGCCTTCAACCCCGCGAGCGCCGCCACCGTGAAGCCGCCCGTGTAGCAGAAGCAGTTGAGCACGCGCCGGAAGCGCCGGTGCCGCGCCATCTCGGCGAAGCGCCGGCGGCTGTCGCGCTGGTCGAGGTAGAAGCCGGTCTTGTGGCCGGTGGCGATGTCCAGCGACAGCTTCCAGTCGTGCTCGCGGATCACGATCTCGGTCGCCTCGTCCTGCCCGCGCAGCCAGCCCGTCACGGGCTTGAGCCCCTCGCGCTCGCGCCCGCTGGCATCCGAGCGCTCGTAGAGCTTCGACAGGCCGGTCGCCTTCAAGAGCGCATCGGCCAGCACCGCCTTCCAGCGCTCCACGCCGGCCGACAGGAACTGCGCCACCAGCGTGTCGCCGTAGCGGTCCACGATCAGGCCCGGCAGGCCGTCGGCCTCGCCATGCACCAGCCGCACGCCGTCGCTCTGCAACTCGAACAGGCCGCGTGCCGCGACCGCGCGCGCCACCACCGACGCGAGGAAGGCCGCGTCGATGCGCTGCGTCTCGACGAAGCTCCAGGCGCGCGCGCGGATCTTGGAATCGGGGCTGAACGCCGCCCAGGCGAGGAAGGCACCGTCGTGCGATTCGATGCGCACGGTCTCGCCGGCATCGGCGCCGCCGCGCGCGATGGCGGATTCGAACACCCAGGGATGGCGGCGCTGCAGCGAGCGCTCCTTGCCGGGCTTGAGTCGGAGGGTTTTCATGTTTTCTTGTCGGGAGTTTTCCTGGCGCCACGGCTGCTGCCACTGCCGCCATCGTCGTCGCGGGCCCGCGCGCGCGGATGCGCCGCGTCGTAGGCACGCGCCAGGTGCTGGAAATCGAGCCGCGTGTAGACCTGCGTGGTCGCGATGTTCGCGTGCCCCAGCAGGTCCTGCACCGCGCGCAGGTCGCTGCTCGACTGCAGCACGTGGCTCGCGAAGGAATGGCGCAGCATGTGTGGATGCACCGGCGTCGCGAGGCCGGCCTTGAGGCTGCGCCCGCGCAGCAGCTTCCACACCGCCTGCGACGACATCCGCACGCCCTTGGCGCTGATGAAGAGCGCCGCCGCCTCGGCCGGCTCGCGCAGGCTGGCGGCCGTGAGCGCCGCGCAGTCGCCGCGCACCGCGAGCCAGGCCGTCAGGGCCTCGATGGCCTTCGAGCCCACCGGCACCATGCGCCGCTTGCTGCCCTTGCCGAGCACGCTGGCCTCGTGGGCGTCCATGTCGATCCAGCCGCGCGCGGTCTGGCTCGCGCGCGCGTCGAGCCCCGTGAGCTCGCTCACGCGCAGGCCGCAGCCGTAGAGCACCTCGACGATCGCGCGGTCGCGGGTCTCGGTCCAGGGGTCGGCCTCGGCGTCGTGCAGCTCGGCCAGCCGCACCGCGTCGTCCACGCCCAGCGCCTTGGGCAGCGGGCGGTCGGCCTTGGGGGCGTGCACGTCCTGCACCGGGTTGAAGCCGATCAGCTTCTCGTGTCCGAGCCAGCGGTAGAAGCTGCGCCAGCACGACAGCACCAGCGCGATGCCGCGCGGCTCGCGGCCCGAGCCATGCAGCTGCGCCATCCAGCGGCGCACGTGCGCGGTCTGCACGCGGTCCAGCGGCAGCTTCGCCTCGGCCGCGTTCGCCGCCAGTTCCTTCAGGTGGTAGCTGTAGAGCTCGAGCGTGCGCGCCGACAGCCGGCGCTCCACGCGCACGTACTCCAGGTATTTCTCGATCCAGCCCGAGTCGGCGGGCGGGGCCTCGGCCCCGGCCGCGCTAGAAGAGGTAGCCATGCGCGGCATTGTTCACGACCGCGAGCGGCTCGCGCAATGCGCCCTTGAAGACCATGCCCCAGCGTCGCCAGCAGCTCGAGGGCGCGGCCGCGTACTGCACGTCGAAGGCGCGGTCGAAGCCGCTGTTGCGCGCCAGCCGCTTCACGCGCCACAGGTGGTAGGGCTCCGACACCACGATCACGCTGCGCACGCCGGTCGCCTGCAGCATCGGTGTCGACAGCGCGAGGTTCAGCCGCGTCGAGCTCGACACGCGCTCCTGCCGCATCGGCCCGGCATGGCCCACGGCGCGCGCATGCTGCTCCATCACCTCGGCCTCGATGCGGCCGTCCTCGGTGTCGACGCCGCCCGAGAACAGCAGCTCGCGCGCCAGCCCGGCGCGCGCCAGGGCCACGCCCTCGTCGACGCGCCCGGTCAGGCAGGGATTGGGCTTGCCGCGCAGGTAGGCGCGGTTGCCGAGCACCAGCGCGGCATCGGCCGCGCGCTGCGGCGGGTTGGCGAGCGCCTCGCGCGCGCCCTGCCACACCACGGTCCAGGCGGTCGCATAGACGACCACGCCGACGCCGAACACCGTCCAGGCCGCGACCCGCAGCACGCGCGGCACCCGGCGCCACAGGCGCCCCAGCGCCGCGACGGGACGGATCAAGGCCGCAGCCGCGACAGCGCGCCCGAGGCCAGTTCGGCGATGCGCTCGAGGAAGTCGGTGCCCATCTCGGCGTTGAAGCGCTGAGCGTCGGGCGAAGCCAGCACCAGCAGGCCGAAGGCCGGGCCGTTGGGCTCGGCGCGCAGCGGGATCAGCGAGATCGAGGCCGCGGCATTCGGCTCGGGCAGCCAGTTGGCCGCCTCGAAGCCCGCGTTGAGGCCGCAGTACGGCGCGGTCAGCGAGGTCGCGAGCGCCTTCACGTCGTCGCTGACCCACTGCGCATAGGCCTCGTTGAGGTATTCGGTGCCGCAGTCCCAGACCTTGATGGCCGTCTGCGGCACCAGGAACAGCGACTGCAGGTCGACCGCGATGCGGTAGGGCAGGCTGCGCGGGTCGCGCGTGGTCAGGAGGCCCGCGGTCCAGCGCTGCAGCCGGTCGGCGATCACCACGTTCTCGGTGCCGTGGCGCACCATGTCCATCACGCGGTGCTCGAGCGCCTTGATCTTCTCGCGCAGCATCTCGGCCTGGCGCTCCTGCAGGCTCACGGCGCGGTTGCCGTGCGGGCTGGTGAGCTGCACCTGCGCCAGCAGCTGCGCATGGCGCTCGAAGAAGTCGGGCGTGTTCGCCAGGTAGTTCGCGATGTCGTCTTCGGTGATCGGGTTCATGGCGTTCGCGTCTTGGTTGTTCGTGGGAAGGGTCATGGCAGCTCCGGCACCTCGATGTCGCCCTCGAACACCGTGGTGGCCGGGCCCGTCATCAGCACCGGCCGGCCCTCGCCCTGCCATTCGATCGTGAGCATGCCGCCGTGCGTCTGCACGTCGACCCGGCGGTCCAGCAGCCCGAGGCGAATGCCCGCCACCACCGCCGCGCAGGCGCCGGTGCCGCAGGCCAGGGTTTCGCCCGCGCCGCGCTCGAACACGCGCAGCTTCACCTGCGTGCGGCTCACGACCTGCATGAAACCGGCGTTCACCCGCTGCGGAAAGCGCGGATGGTGCTCGACCTGCGGGCCCTGCTCGGCCACGGGCGCGGTCTCGACGTCGTCGACGATCTGCACCGCGTGCGGATTGCCCATCGACAGCACCGCTACCGAAACGATAGCGCTGCCGGCTCGCGTGCCCAGCGCCAGGTGCCAGGTGTGCCAGCCGCCCTCGGGCTGCGGATCGAGGCCGGCGGTGTCGAAGGGCACGCGCTCGGGTTCGAAGATCGGCGCGCCCATGTCGACCGTCACGCGGCCGTCGTCGCCCATGCGCGGCTCGATCACGCCGGCCAGGGTTTCGACGCGCACCGTGTCCTTGTCGGTGAGGCCGTGCTCGCGCACGAAGCGCATGAAGCAGCGCGCACCGTTGCCGCACTGCTCGACCTCGCCGCCGTCGGCGTTGTGGATCACGTACTGGAAGTCGGTGCCCGCGGCGCGCGCGGGCCGCACCGTGAGGATCTGGTCGGCGCCGACGCCGAAGTGGCGGTCGGCCAGGAAGCGGTACTGCGCGGCCGTGAGGCCCAGCGTGCCGCGCGTTTCGTCGAGCACGACGAAATCGTTGCCGGCCCCCTGCATCTTGGTAAAGCGGATTCGCATCGACGGATTATCGCCAGCGGCACCGGCCCTGGCGCCAGCGGGCCCAAAGGAAACGCGGCCGGGCGCCGCCGCCGCGCCCGCTCGCCCCCCGCTCAGCCCTGCACGAAGCCCAGCAGGTCCGCGTTCACGCGGTCGCGGTGCGTGGTGCATGTCGCATGCGGCGCGCCCGCGTACACCTCGAGCCGGCTGCCCGCGATCAGATCATGCGCCAGCTTGCCCGTGGCCTCGAAGGGCACGACCTGGTCGTCGTCGCCGTGGATCACCAGCGTGGGCACGTCGATCTTCGCCATGTCGGGGCGGAAGTCGGTCTCGGAGAACGCGGTCACGCAATCGATCGTCGCCTTCAGCGAGGCCTGCAGCGCGATCTGCAGCGTCTGCTTGAACACGCCCTGCGACACCGCCGCGCCCGGCCGGTTGGTGCCGTAGAAGATGGTGCTGAAGTCGTCGAGGAACTGCGCCCGGTCGGCCGCGAGGCCCGCGCGGATGCTGTCGAACAGCGACTTCTCGGGGCCCACCGGGTGGTCGGCCGTCTTCATGAACAGCGGCGTCACCGCGCTGATCAGCGCCAGCTTCGCCACCCGCGCCGAGCCGTGGCGCGCGATGTAACGCGTGACGTCGCCGCCGCCCATCGAGAAGCCCGCGAGCACCACGTTCTTCAGGTCGAGCTTCTCGATCAGCTCGGCGATATCGTCGGCGAAGGTGTCGTAGTCGAAGCCGGTCCAGGGCTGGCTCGAGCGGCCGAAGCCGCGGCGGTCGAAGGCGATGGCGCGGTAGCCGCGTTCGGCGAAGAACTGCATCTGGCTGTCCCACATGTCGGCGCTCAGGGGCCAGCCGTGGCTGAACAGGATCGGCTGGCCGCTGCCCCAGTCCTTGTAATAGAGCTCGGTGCCGTCGCGAAGGGTCAGTGTGGTCATGGTTTTTCCTTGGTGAGTGGTTTGAAAGAAACGGGAGGTCGACGGGAGAAAGGCTCAGAGCGACAGGAAGTGATGCACCTCCGGCTTGCCCGGCCCCGCATGGAAGCGCAGCGCCTCGCCCTGCAGGTCCGCATCGGCCTGCGACACGCGGTGGTGCTGGCGCAGGTGCTCGGCCCAGGATTCGACGAGGAACCATTCCATGATCCGTTCCGGGTCGGCCGTGTGCTCGTGCAGGCCCCAGGCATAGGCGCCATCGCGGCGGCGTTCGAGCGACAGGCGCTTCATCGCGGCCATGAAGGCGGGCTGGTCGTCCTTGCGGATGCGGTACTCGACCTGGATCATCACGGGCCCGCGGTCGTGCGCCACGGGCTCGGCCACCAGCGGCTCGGGCCAGTGGTTCGAGGCCTGCAGGTCGGCTTCGCCCGCCGGCAGCTTCACGCGGTGGAAGATCAACCCCGCCACCACCAGCCCCACGGCGCCCGCCACCAGCGTGAACGGCACGCCGATCTGCTGCGCCACCAGGCCCCAGCCCAGGCTGCCCGCGGCCATCGCGCCGTTGAACACCGTGAGGTAGACCGCCAGGCCGCGTCCGCGCACCCAGTTCGGCAGGATCGACTGCGCCACGCCGTTGAGCGTGGTCAGCGCCACGATCCAGCCCAGGCCCAGCACCAGCAGCAGCGCCACGGCCAGCCACTTCGGCGGCGCCAGCACCAGCGCGCCCATCACCGCCGCCGTCAGCACCGAGGCCAGCAGCAGCATGCCGTCGGCATCGAGCCGCTCGCGCATCCGCGGCATCAGCAGCGCGCCGCCGATGGCGCCCGCGCCCACCGCGCCCAGCAGCACGCCGTAGAAGCCGGCGCTGCCGCCGAGCATCTGGCGCGCCACCAGCGGCAGCAGCGCCCACACCGAACTCGCGAACAGGAAGAACACCGCCGCGCGCAGCAGCACCACGTGCAGTTCCTTGCTGGAGCGCGTGTAGCGCAGGCCGGCGCGGAAGGCACCGAGGAAGTTCTCCGACAGCCCGCTGTCGACGGCCGCCGGCCGCTTCCACCACAGCAGCGCCGCGATCACGAACACGTAGCTCAGCACGTCCACGCCGTAGGTCACTGCCGCGCCGAAGCTCGCGAGGATCAGCCCGCCCGCGGCCGGGCCGATCGAGCGCGCGATGTTGATGCCCAGCGAGTTCAGCGCCACCGCGCCCTTGAGGTCCGAACGCGGCACCAGCTCGGGCACGATCGACTGCCAGGTCGGCCCCATCAGCGCCGCGCCGATGCCGCCCACGAAGGTCAGCGCGATCAGGTACTCGACCGTCAGCGCGCCGGTGTGCGAGAGCACCAGCAGGCTGCCGCTGACCGCCGCCAGCACCAGCTGCACGAAGATCAGGAAGCGGCGCCGGTCGAGGATGTCCGACAGCACGCCGGCCGGGATCGCCAGCAGGAACACCGGCAAGGTGGCCGCGGTCTGGATCAGCGCCACCGCGGTCGGGCTGGCCGACAGGTCGGTCACCAGCCACGAGCTCGCCACGTCGCGCATGAAGCTGCCGATGTTGCCGAGCACCGTGGCGGCCCACAGCACCGCGAACACCGGCTGGCGCAGCGGGGCGAAGGCGCCGGGCTTGGCGGTCTTGAGGGCTTCAGTCATCGCGGCGTTCCTTGAGGTCGAGCCAGGCCACGAGCACGAAGCCGCCGACCAGTCCCAGGTGTTCGAAGAAGGAGTTGGCGGCCATGAAGCGCTCATGCCCCAGCGGCATCTCCCAGAAACGCAGCGCGACGAAGGTCGCCATCAGCGTGAAGCCCGCCAGCGCGAGCGCGCCGAGCCAGCGCCAGAAGCCCGCGAGGATCAGCGCCGCAGCGCCGAGCTCGAGCACGATCACCGCCGCGGCCAGCGGGCCGGCCGGCGACAGGCCGAAGTGGTTCATCTCGGCGATCGCCGCGTCGAAGTCCATCGCCTTGTTGAGCCCGCCCTGCAGGTAGGCCGCGCACAACAGCAGCAAGGCGATCCAGCGCACGGCCGAAGAGGTGGTCCAGCGCATCGCCATCACACCGCCCAGCAGGCGCAGCCCAGCGCGCCCCAGAAGCTCTTGAGGTCGGCGATCGGCAGCTTGCTGCTCCAGGCCGTCGCGTGGCTGTGGCCATGCACGTTGCAGTCGTTGGCGCAGCCGCAGGATGCAGCCGCGTTGCGCATGACCTTCTGCATCGGCGCGCCTTCGGCACCGTGCACGCCCTTCGTGTCGGCCCAACCGGCATAACCGCCGAAGGTGCGCGCCGGCGACCAGTCGGGCATCGCGGGCGGCGGCGCGCCCTCGTCGAGCGACGCGAAGCGGCCCGCGCCATAGACCACCTTGCCGCCCACCATCGTCAGCAGCGCCGTGATGTCGGCGATCTCCGATTCGGCGCAGCCGAAGTAGTCGCGGTCGGGCACCACCAGGTCGGCGAGCCGGCCGGCCTGGATGCGGCCCTTCTTGCCCTCCTCGTTCGAGAACCAGGTGACGTTCTCGGTCCACAAGCGCAGCGCGCCCTCGCGGTCGAGGCAGTTGCGCTGCGGATAGAGCTGCATGCCGCCCACCGTCTTGCCCGTGACCAGCCACGACAGCGACACCCACGGGTTGTAGGAAGCCACGCGCGTCGCGTCGGTGCCGGCCGAGACCTTGAGGCCGCGCTCCAGCATCTTCTTGACCGGCGGCGTGGCCTCGGCCGCGCCCGCGCCGTAGCGCTCGACGAAGTACTCGCCCTGGTAGGCCATGCGGTGCTGCACCGCCACGCCACCACCGAGCGCGGCGATGCGGTCCATCGACTCCTCGGAGATCGTCTCGGCATGGTCGAAGAACCAGTTCAGGCCGGCCAGCGGCGTGTCCTTGTTCACCTTCTCGAACACGTCGAGCGAGCGGCTGATGGTCTCGTCGTAGGTCGCATGCATGCGCCAGGGCCAGCGGTTCTGCGCCAGGATGCGCACCACCTCCTCGAGCTCGCCCTCCATCTCGGGGCCCATCTCGGGCCGCGGCTCGCGGAAGTCCTCGAAGTCGGCGGCCGAGAACACCAGCATCTCGCCCGCGCCGTTGTGGCGGAAGTAGTCGTCGCCCTGCTTGTACTTGGAGGTCCTGGTCCAGTTCAGGAAGTCGGCCTTCTCCTCCTTGGCCTTCTGCGTGAACAGGTTGTAGGCCAGGCGGATCGTGAGCTGCCCGTCGTCGGCCAGCTTCCGGATCACGGCGTAGTCGTCGGGATAGTTCTGGAAGCCGCCGCCCGCGTCGAGCGCGCCGGTCACGCCCAGGCGGTTGAGCTCGCGCATGAAGTGGCGCGTGGAATTGAGCTGGTAGTCGAAGGGCAGCTTCGGGCCCTTGGCCAGCGTGGCGTAGAGGATCGCGGCATTGGGCTTGGCCAGCAGCAGGCCGGTCGGGTTGCCGGCGGCATCGCGCACGATCTCGCCGCCGTGCGGCGCCGGCGTGTCCCTGGTGTAGCCAACGGCGCGCAGCGCGGCGCCGTTGAGCAGCGCGCGGTCGTACAGGTGCAGGATGAACACCGGCGTGTCGGGCGCCACCGCGTTGAGTTCGGCGATGGTCGGCAGCCGCTTCTCCACGAACTGGTGCTCGGTGAAGCCGCCCACCACGCGCACCCATTGCGGCGCCGGCGTGATCGCCACCTGGCGCTTGAGCATGCCCATCGCGTCGGCCAGGCTCCTCACGCCGTCCCAGCGCAGCTCCATGTTGTAGTTGAGGCCGCCGCGGATGATGTGCAGGTGGTTGTCGATCAGCCCCGGCAGCACGCGCTGGCCTTGCAGGTCGATCACGCTGGTGTTCGCGCCGGCCAGCGGCAGCACGTCTTCGGCGCGGCCCACGCGGGTGTAGCGGCCGTCCTTGATGGCCACGGCGTCGGCCGTGGGGTTGGCGCGGTCCAGCGTGGTGAAGCGGCCGTTGCGCAGGATGAGGTCGGGGGTCTGGTTGTTGGCCATGGTCGGGGTGGATGCGAGGGAGGTGGCGGCGAAGGCGCCGAGGGCGCCCAGGAGCTGGCGGCGTTGCGGGTCGGGGGTGCTCATGCGTCGTTCCTGTCGGTGGGTCGGGTGGCGGCGGTCTTCGCCGCTTCGGGCTGCACGCACTTCGGCAGTTCGCCGAACACGTGCGGCTTGACTTGGTGATGCAGCCACGAGGTAGCCGCGGGCCGCTCGAACACCTGCCGCACCAGCGGCGGGAGCTGCTCACCGAGCAGGATGCCGAGCAGGCCGACCAGCGCGATCACCGGCGGTGCCGGCGAGCGCACCTGGAACAGCGCGTAGATCACGCCGACCAGCAGGCCCAGCGCAAGGGAGACGACATAGGGCTTCATGGCCGGCGCTCTCTGTTCGTTGTTGCGTTCGTTGCCGGGGCTCAGCCTTCGTGCGCGCCGAACATGCTCTTGGCGTAGTTGATGCCGATGCCGTAGGCGCCGCCCACCTTCTTCGCGATGCCGGTCGAGAGCTCGTAGGTGTCGCCGCGCGCCCAGTCGCGCTGCAGCTCGAGCAGGTACTGCAGCGAGGTCATCGGCCGCGCGCCGGCCTGCACCATGCGCTGCATCGCGCGCTCGTGCGCCTCGGCCGACACGTCGCCGCAGGCGTCGGCGATCACGTACACCTCGAAGCCCTGGTCCAGCGCCGACAGCGCCGGGCCCACGATGCACACGCTGGTCCACAGGCCCGCGAGCACGATGCGCGGCTTGCCGATCTCGTTCACGCGCTCGATCACGGCCGCGTCCTCCCAGGTGTTCATCGAGGTGCGGTCCAGCATCCTCTGCCCGGGGAAGGCCGCCGTGATCTCGTCGAACATCGGGCCCGAGAAGCTCTTCTCGGCCACGGTCGTGAGGATGGTCGACACGCCGAATCCTGCCCCTGCCTGCGCCACCAGCGCGGCGTTGTTGCGCAGGTTCACCGCGTCGATCGAATGCGTGGCGAAGGCCATCTGCGACTGGAAGTCGATCATCACCAGCGTGTGGTCGGTGGGGGTCAGCAGGGTGGCGCCGGCGGTGGGGGTGGCTTTGATGGACATGGGAAGACTCCTGAAAAAACGAGGTTGAAAAAAGACAGAGGGGGAGAAAGGAAATCAGAGCGCCGGCAGCTCGTTCGGCCGCAGGTCGAACATCAGCACCTCGGCGTCGTCGCCGTTGGCAAAGTCGAGCTGCTGCGCGAGGCGGATGCGGGCGCCGTCGCCCTCGGCCATGCGCTGGCCGTTGACTTCCACGCTGCCGCGGGCCACGTGCACATAGGCATAGCGGTCGGCGGCCAGTTGCAGCGAGGCGGTCTCGGCGCCGTCGAACAGGCCGGCGTAGACGCGGGCGTCCTGGTGCACCGCGAGCGAGCCCTGGTCGCCGTCGGGCGAAATGATCAGCCGCAGCCGGCCGCGCTTTTGCTCGGCGTCGAAGTGCACCTGCTGGTAGCGCGGCGCCACGCCGCGCGCACCGGGCACGATCCAGATCTGCAGGAAATGCACCGGGTCCACGGCCGAGGCGTTGAACTCGCTGTGCCGCACGCCGGTGCCGGCGCTCATCATCTGCACGTCGCCCGGATGGATCACCGAACCCGTGCCCATCGAGTCCTTGTGTTCGAGCGCGCCTTCGAGCACGTACGAAAAGATCTCCATGTCGCGGTGCGGATGGGTGCCGAAGCCGCGGCCCGGCGTCACGCGGTCGTCGTTGATCACCAGCAGGTCGGAGAAGCCCTGCTGCCGTGCGTCGTGGTAGTGGCCGAAGGAGAAGGTGTGGCGCGACTGGAGCCAGCCGAAATCGGCGGTTCCACGGTCGGTGGCGGCGCGAAGTTCCAACATGGTTGATGACCTTTCGATGACAGTTTTGATCGATGTGATTCACAATCGCTTTCGGGGCTCATCCCCTAGGCATGGATCAATCATCGCGGGCCGAAACCCGGTCATCGGCGAAACTTTTCAGCCTCTATGATCGAAGTTTTCGATCATCTATTTCGATCGTTCAACCTTCGTACTCATCCACAGGAACACGCCCGTGCTCAAGCTCAGCCTGGAAGCCATCGAGGTCGTCGACGCCATTGCGCGCCACGGCTCCTTCGCGGCCGCCGCCACGCGCCTGAACAAGGTGCCCTCGACCATCTCGTACGCCGTGGGCAAGCTCGAGGAGCAGCTCGGCATGCTGCTGTTCGAGCGCAACGGCCCGCGCGTCACCCTCACCGCCGCGGGCGAGGAGATGCTCAAGGAAGGCCGCTGGCTGCTGAGCGCCGCGAGCGACCTCGAATCGCGCATGCGCCAGATCGCCACCGGCTTCGAGTCCGAGCTGCGGCTGGTGCACGACTCGCTGATTCCCACCCAGGCGCTGATCGGCGACGTGCGCGCCTTCGAGGACCTGCGCTGCGGCACCCGGCTGCGCATCGGCTGCGAGGCCCTCACCGGTACCTGGGAGGCGCTGCGCGAGGGCCGCGCCGACATCGTCATCGCCGCCGGCGAGGGCCCGGCCGGCGGCGGCTACCAGGCCACGCAGGTCGGCAGCCTCGAGTTCGCCTTCTGCGTCGCGCCCACCCATCCGCTCACGCGCATCGGCCGCCCGCTGCAGCGCGGCGACCTGCTCGAGCACAACGCCATCGTGGTGGGCGACAGCGCGCGCACCCTGTCGGACCGCACCGTCGGCCTGCTGGCCGGGCAGCCGCGCATCACCGTGCCCTCGATGGTCGCCAAGATCGCCTGCCAGCTCGAGGGCCTGGGCCACGGCTACCTGCCGCGCGCCTGCATCGCGCTCGAGCTCGCGCGCGGCACCCTGGTCGAACTGCCCACCGAGGAGCCGCGCCCGCCCGAGGCCTTCTGGCTCGCGTGGAAGACCGGCGCCAAGGGCCAGGCGCTGCGCTGGTGGCGCGAGCGTCTCAACCGGGCGCTGGTGCCGGCGCTGCTGCCGCGCTCGATGTGGGTGCAGTGAGGGGCGTTGAGATCGGGCAGGGCTTCGACAAGCTCAGCCTGAACGGGTGGGGGGTGTTCGAACGAAAACCGCTTGGATTGAGAAAGCCGTTCGGGCTGAGAAAAACCGTTCAGGCTGAGCCTGTCGAAGCCCCGCCCAACAACCTCAACCGCTCAGGCTGAGCTTGTCGAAACCCCGCCTCACGGCCCGATCACCCCACCGCGCAGCTTGTCGAGCGCCCGGTCGAGAAAGCCCAGCCGGTCCTGCCCCCAGAAGCGCTCGTCGCCGAGGATGAAGGTCGGCGCCCCGAACACCCCGAGCTCCACTGCCTCCGCGCTGTTGGCGCGGTACACGGCCAGCACCTCGGCCGACTGCTCCATCGCCTGCAGGGTCGCGCCGTCGTAGCCGTTCTCGTCGGCCACCGCGATGCGCACCGCCGCCGCCGACGTGTCGCGCTCCTCGGCCCACAGCGCGCGCAGCAGCGCATGCGAGAGCTGCAGCGCATCGAGCCCCTGCAGCTGCGCCGCGATCACCATCCAGCCCGCGTACTTGTTCCAGTTGGGGTCGCTCGGCGCGCCCTTCGGGTAGTGCGCCGGCTCCAGGTTCAGCGGCATGCCGAGGTAGTCGCGCCAGCGCGCCAGCTCGAGCGCGTGGTACGTGCGGCGCGGCTCGGGCCGCGTCCTCAGCGGAATGCCGCCGGTCTGCGGCACCACCGCCTGGAAGTCGTAGGGCTTGAGCGCCAGCCGCACGTGGTGGCGGCGCACGATGTCCTGCAACTGCGGGCCACCGAGGTAGGCCCAGGGCGAGGAAAGGCTGTAGAAGCAGTCGAGGGCAAGGGTCGTCATGGGGCCGGATTATCTGCAGCGCCCTGGCGAGCGGCGTCAGCGCAAGCCGACAAAAACCGGCGTCACGCCGCGCTGCATTCCACATCGCGCAGCCAACCTCGCCGTACATCGGCGAACACCGTCATACACACCACTACGCGCTGTCTTCCCAACGCGGCGAAACTATCGCCTTCCGGCCCGCATCACACATGCCGGCCTTTTTCTCGGGAGCCCCTTTGCCCTCACACAACACCAACGCAAGAATCGCCCGCTTCGCCCTGTCGACCTCGGCCGCCGTCATCGGCAGCCTCGCCGCCTATTGGACCCTGCTGGCAACGCGCCAGGGCCACATCCTCTTCAATGCCCGCAAGCGGCCCGTGGTGCATCTGTCGGAAGACTTCTCCACCTACTCGCACCCCGTGCCCGGCGGCATGGTGCGCGGCTACGTCTACCACCCGCAGGGCGAGGCCGCCGTGCAGGATCTCATCATCTACCTGGCCGGCCGCGGCGAGGACGTGCGCGTGACCGCCCAGGCCCTGCACTGGCTGCCCGAGGGCTTCGGCATGGCCGCCATCAACTACCGCGGCGTGGCCGATTCGCAGGGCAGCCCGTCGGAGGTCGCCTCCGTGGCCGACGCCGAGCAGTTCGCGCGCCACCTGCGCCGTGCCTTCCCGCAGGCGCGCCTGCACGTCGTCGGCCGCAGCCTCGGCACCGGCGTCGCCATCCAGCTGTCGGCGCGCCAGCCCTTCGAGAGCCTGCAGCTCGTGACGCCCTACGACTCCATGCTCGAAGTCGCGAAGAAGCGCTTTCCGCTCGTGCCGCTGTCGCTGCTGCTGCGCCATCGCTTCAACTCGATCGAGCACAGCAAGGAGGTCGCCGCCAAGACCCAGGTGCTGCTGGCCGAGCGCGACGACGTCGTGCTGCACGAGCGCTCGCAGAAGCTCATCGACGCCTGGCCCACGCCCGTGAGCGTGAAGACCGTGGCGAACTCCGACCACCACAACATCATGGGGCTGGAGGAAACCTGGCTGCGGCTGATCGACTTCGCGTTGACGTCGGTGTTGCCGGAGCCGATGGCGGCTTGAGTCGGCGCCTGGCGACTGCTTGATGCGTGAAAGCCGCCGGTTCTGCCGGCGGCTTTTTTCATTTCATGGCGCGGCGATGGCCGGGGTTGGGGGCTGGCTCGCGTCTTCGATCGCCTCGCGCAGCGTGAGGGCCGCGGCGTGGATCGTTTCGATGCGGAACATCAGGGCCTGGTTGAGCAGGCGCAGCAAGGCGCTGAGCTCGGTGCGGGTGGGGGCTAGGGTTTCGCAGTCGTGGAGGCGGGCGGGCTCGACCAGCTTTTCTAGCGCGGTGTAGGCGCGGAGGACTTCGTTGAGGTGGTCGGCGTCGTCGCAGGTTTGGAGTGCGAGATCGCTCAGGTGCGGGACGGGGAAACGGGCGCGCGACGACGCCGACTCGGATGCGGTTTCAGCCATGTGTGGCCTCCCAGATCAGAACTTCGATTTGCAACAACCGACGCACCCGCTTCCAAACGAGGGCGGCAGCTCGAACGGGTTGGAAGACCGGGAAGCTCTGACGAGAACCGGCAGGGCTCGCGCCCTCCCGTTCGAGCCGCCTAAAACGGACGAACGAAAAAGCCGCAGACCATGTGCGGTGACTGCGGCTTTCGTCGCAGAACTTCAGCGGGCTTCCAAACCCGGCCGCGATTTTTTCACGGCGATGAAGTATAGCTGCGAACGCCTTCTCCGAACTCGGCCAACTATCTTTAATTTTTTAAAGGCCAGATTGCGGCCTTGATTTTTTGCAATTCAGGTACGGCAAGATGCTTGGTGGCCACTAAGATTTTTGGATGCGACTTCAGCTCTTTATTCAACAACCCCCTTAACTCACTCAAAACTCGCTTACCTCTCCGCCATTTCTCAGGATTTTCCTCATAATCCTTATAAGCTGTGGCGGCCAATTCTCCAGCATTGTGCGGTGGCCCTCCATTTCTCTTCTTGATTGCCGCCTCGGTTCTAATATTTATCAAAGCCTCTATTGATCTATCTTTGGCGGCACCTGTAGCCAGCTCTATCAGCTCCAACGCCCTCTCCGAAGAAATATCAGGATTAAGCTCGGAAATATGTGCGGCGTTGAGAAAATATCCTTCCACATCACTGCAACGAGTAACAAAGGGGTACGCATCAATATCGATTAGGCTTTTCTCAATTTTCTGCACTGCGACTTCATCCATGTAATCCCCATCGCGATGCAGCACAAAACGAACATTTGGAGCTTTATCGCGCAAGAAATTCCGCAACACCTTTGCCGCATCCAACTTCGAGCACCCCGAATAAGGTCTAATTTCAACTTCTTTTAGAGGAAATCCATTTGCCGACAAAAGTGCCTGCAGAGCCTGAAGAGATTCAGGCTTACTATCTTCAGTTGCAAAAAGACATTTCAAATGACCGTTTGCAAAATAATCCATCGCATCTAATGCACCCAACTCCAAAAGCATTGCCGCAGTGGTAACAGCATCATATTCAATCTTTTTCCCCGAACTCATCCAAATTACTTTTGCTCGATCGCGCAAGCTGTCAAGTACATGCCTAGAGTGAGTGCTGATAAGTGCTCTAAAGCCTCTCGTTGCAGCCAGCTGCGTAATCAAATTGCAAAGAGCACGTTGATTGTTGGGATGCAAATGGGAGTCCGGCTCATCCAATATCAAAACCTGAGGTTTGAATAGCGCGATGTAAGCCAATATTTGGCTGGACTGTAAAATCGATGTTCCCGCCGCATCAATTGGAAGTATCAGACCACCAGGCTGTTGAAAATATACGTTAATTGTCTCGTCTCGATCTGAATCGAATTTTATTTCCACATTCAAACCCGGAAACAATTTTCGCATATCACTGAGAAATTGCGTCCAAGGCCCTCTGTGAGAGTGAACCTCAAAAAACCACGGCTTTGGCGCAGGACCTTGTTTTTTAATATAGGCTTCGAGAGCCTTTTGATGCTCCGCTTTCAATCGCGCGGTGAGGGCATTTTTCTCGCGCCGATCTTCTGCCTGAAGCATCAAAAGAACATTCCTCAAAACCAAATTCGCATCTCCGCGAGCCACAACTCTTCGAACCACCCCTGGCGACATGTATCGTTCTTCTTTGGCAATACCAGCTAAGCCTGGCGCATAAATGGTGAAGGGTTGTCGTAAATCCATCAGTCGCTCTCCCACCGTGCGCCCTCGCAGTGCGACTTGAATATTTCTGTTTCGACCTCTTTTGATTGTCAAAAAGCAATTTGCCCCATCATCAAGAGTGATGGAGATTTCAATTTGCTGCGCAGCAGATTCAATTAAATTTCCGCCATACGCAAGCGAGAGCACATCTGCAACGGGAGAGTAAAGCAGTTGCGCCGGATTAAAAGAAAGTTCGAACTTATCGCCGCCCCATTTAACACCATCGCCAATTAACTTTGCCGTCTGAGCGACTGCAACTGCAAAATGTAGGGCTTGGAGCGCTGAGCTTTTTCCCGCATTATTGGCACCAATCAATAAAGTTGTATCCTCAACCTCTAGGTCAAACTCGTCGAGGTGTTTAAATCTTTTTATTTTTATCGATTTAAGTTTTGACATGTTTTAAGGCAAATTTGGCGTTACTAGCTCCATTGAGGCCTTAGGAGGATTCGCAACGGAGAGGGCGAGGGGTATTTCACCATTCTTGCCTCAAACACTTCATGCGCGTTATTGCTAATAGGCATCACGCGTCACCCGCTCATTTCGAGTGGAAATGCCTACGTAGAAACCTGTAAAACGCTCGATTTTTCGAGCGTGAGCCATCGATTTCTTGTGGTGGCTTGACCGTACTGACCTCCACATAAGCGCCTCTAAAAATAGACTCTTGCTTCCAGCACAACTATCTTCTGCCGATAACCTACTTAATCAGCAAAGGTGATTCCGAGACACTTCTCCCATCCCAGAAGGAGTGCCCCATGCCCATCGCCCTACTAGCGCTAACCCTCAGCGCCTTCGCCATCGGAACCACAGAGTTCGTCATCGTTGGCCTCATCCCCACGGTCGCCGCCGATCTAGGCATCGGCCTTCCCTCCGCCGGCCTGCTGGTCAGCCTCTATGCACTGGGCGTGGCCATCGGCGCGCCGGTGCTCACCGCGCTCACGGGCAAGCTGCCGCGCAAGGCGCTGCTGCTGGGCCTGATGGCGCTGTTCACGGTCGGCAACCTGCTGGCCTGGAAGGCGCCGAGCTACGAAACGCTGGTGGCCGCGCGCATCCTCACGGGGCTGGCGCACGGGGTGTTCTTCTCGATCGGCTCGACCATCGCCACCGGCCTGGTGCCCAAGGAAAAGGCGGCCAGCGCAATCGCGATCATGTTCACGGGCCTCACGGTGGCGCTGGTCACGGGCGTGCCGCTGGGCACCTTCATCGGGCAGCACTTCGGCTGGCGTGAAACCTTCCTCGCGGTGTCGGCGCTCGGCGTGATCGCCTTCGTGGGCAGCTGGATCTTCGTGCCCAGCGACATCCGCCACACGGCGCCGGCCTCGCTGGCGCAGCAGGCCAAGGTGCTGGCCGAGCCGCGCCTGCTGCTCGTGTATGCCAAGACGGCCATCGGCTACGGCGGCTCGTTCATTCCCTTCACCTTTCTCGCGCCGATCCTCACCGACGTGGCCGGCTTCAGCGCGGGCGCGGTGGGCTGGGTGATGCTGGTCTACGGCGTGTCGGTGGCGGTGGGCAACATCTGGGGCGGCAAGCTGGCCGACCGGCTGGGCCCGATCCCGGCGCTGAAGATCATCTTCGCGCTGCTGGCCGCGGTGCTGCTGCTGTTCAACTTCGCGGCGCCGCACAAGTGGTTTGCCGTGGTGGCGGTGCTGCTGTGGGGCGCGGTGGCCTTCGGCAACGTGCCGGGCCTGCAGGTCTACGTGGTGAAGCAGGCCGAACGCTTCACGCCGCAGGCGGTCGACGTGGCCTCGGGCCTGAACATCGCGGCCTTCAACCTCGGCATTGCCGGCGCGGCCTGGGCCGGCGGCCTGATCGTCACGCACCTCGGCCTGATGCACACGCCCTGGATCGGCGCGCTGGTGGTGCTGGTGTCGCTGGCGCTCACGCAGTGGAGCGGCGTGCTCGACCGCCGCAGCGGCATCCCGGTGCGCGCCTCGGGGCCGGTGCCGGTCGGACACTGAGGCGCGTCGCGCGCCTGCGCCGCGCGACGAGGGCGCGGCGTGTTCTCCCTTCTTTCGCCTTCATCCATCCACTCATTCACCGGTCGATCGATTCGACCCACGTACTTCTCAACCAAGGACCCCACCATGAGCAACGACAACACCCCCTCCCCCATCCCCGCCTTCGGCCTCGGCACCTTCCGCCTCAAGGGCCAGGTGGTCATCGACTCGGTGAAGACCGGCCTCGAGCTCGGCTACCGCACCATCGACACGGCCCAGATCTACGGCAACGAAGCCGAGGTGGGCCAGGCCATCGCCGAAAGCGGCGTGGCGCGCGGCGAGCTGTTCGTCACCACCAAGATCTGGACCGACAACTACGCCAAGGACAAGCTGGTGCCCAGCCTCAAGGACAGCCTCGCGAAGCTGCGCACCGACCACGTCGACCTGACGCTGATCCACTGGCCCTCGCCCGGCAACGCGGTGCCGGTGGCCGAGTTCATGGGCGCGCTGGCCGAGGCCAAGGCGCAGGGGCTCACCCAGCGCATCGGCGTGTCGAACTTCAACGTCGCGCTGATGAAGGAAGCGATCGCGGCCGTGGGCGCGGCGCAGATCGCGACCAACCAGGTCGAGCTGCACCCCTACCTGCAGAACCGCAAGCTGGCCGAGTTCGCGAAGAGCCAGGGCATCCACATCACCTCGTACATGACGCTGGCCTACGGCAAGGTCATCCACGATCCCGCGATCGAGGCGATTGCCAAGGCGCATGGCGCGACCACGGCGCAGGTGGTGCTGGCCTGGGCGATGCAGCTGGGCTATGCGGTGATTCCGTCGTCGACGAAGCGCGTGAACCTCGAGGGCAATCTGAAGGCGCGGCAGCTTCGGCTCAGCGACGCGGAGATGGCGCAGATCGCGGCGCTCGACCGTGGGGAGCGGCTGACGGATCCGGCAGGGCTGTCGCCGGCGTGGGATTGAGGGAACAAGAAGAAAGGGAAAGCGCGGCGGGCCGCACCCTGGAGGCCGGCCCGCACGCTGGAGCTGCTGCGCCCGAGGCGCGGCATGCTGCCCGCATCAAGAACCTTCGCTGACGCCACGCGCGGCCGTCGCACGCGCTTCGGCACGCACGGCCTGGCGGTCGACGTTGCCGGCCACGACGCGGGCCACGCCATCGCCGCTCACGTCGCCATAGAGGTTGCCGGCGCGCGCTGCGGCCACGGCCTGCGAGCGGGCGTCCGAACGCGCGACCTGGCTCTGGAACACCGGCGGCACGCCGGCCTGGGCGGCTTCGCTGTACGGGTCTTCGCTGTGAGCGGCAACCACGGCCTGGGCACGCACATCGGCGCGGCTCGCGGTCGAATGGAACTGCAGCACGCCCTGGTATTGCTCGGCGCTGGCGCCGAGCGAGAACACGGAGGCGAGGACGGCGACGGAGAGGAGGACGGAAGACTTCATGATGGACTTTCTGGAAGGTTGAAGAAGAAGAAGAAGAAGGAGACGGACAGTCGTCAGTGGCTGGAGAGAGGGTTGTTGCTGCTGACGGAAGTGATTGTTTTCGGGGCATGGGCCTCGCGAACGCGATTGCGTATGCCTGTGTATCCGTGGGGGCGAACGCTCACAGTAAATTGCATCGCCGGGCCGAGGCGCCGCGGCCCTGCCACCTGGCTTGGGCAGAATGCGGCACGCGCCGGCGCCCCATGCGCCCCGGGCCAGAACCACTACAACACCATGCACCCTGAGGGAGTCTCCAGCCGCCAGCGCGGCGCGATGGCATCGGCCCTGCTGTTGGCCGCCGGCCTGCTCGTCGGCTGCGCGGCGCCCCCCGCGAGCCCACCGACACCCGCCCCGTGTCCGCCCATGCCGGCGGCCGCGCCATGGGGCACGCAGACAGCCGCCATGCTGTGTCCCCTGATCCAGTTTCCGCCGGGGAGCACGATGCCCACCCGCTCGGCCGACTTCACCGTCACGCTCTCCCCGCAGGGCACCGCGCTCGATGTGTCCATGTTCGCTTCCAGCGGCAGCCAGGACTGGGATCGCGCGGCCGCGGTGGCGCTGCGATTGCTGCAGCCCTACCCCGGGCTCGACGGCCGGGTTCCTGCCCAGGCGCTGGTGTTCGTGTCGCCGTGGCGGATCAACGCGATAGCAACCCCCAGGAACTCGCACGGCGAGCGGCAGCGTGACCGGCAAGACTTCGCCAGCCGGCTGCGCGCAACCATCGCGGCCCGCCTGGCCGATGTGGACGTGCGCGCCATTCCCGGCAACCCCGCGGCCGAGTTCGAATTGACCCTTGCCGCCGACGGCTCCGTCACCGCGGTGCAGTTGGCCAAGAGCAGCGGTATCCGCTCCTGGGACGAGATCGCCCTGGGCGCGCTTCAGCGCATCGACAAGCTGCCGCTGGACGGCAACGAGAAGACATTGCCGAAATTGACGGTCACGCTGCGCCCCAGATAAAGACAGCGACGAGAGACCGGCCCACGGGCCCCCTTGCCGCTTCGACCCTTTCCTCCACGCCCCTCCATGACGGAACGACAACTCATCATCCCCGCCTCGATGCAGCGCCTGGCCGAACGCGCCGGCTACGCGCCCGCCGTCAAGGTCGGCGCCACGGTCTACTGCGCGGGCCAGGTCGGCCGCACGCCCGAGCTCGAGGTCATCGCCGACCCCGAGGCGCAGTTCGTCGCGGCCTGGGACAACCTGCGCACGGTGCTGGCCGAAGCCGGCTGCGGCTTCGAGGACGTGGTCGAGATGACCACCTACCACGTCGACATGGCGACGCACATGCCGGTGTTCCGCGCGGTGAAGGACCGCACCTTTCCGCGCGGCCAGTGCGCCTGGACCTGCATAGGCGTGCACTCGCTCGCGCACGCGGGGCTGCTGGTGGAGATCAAGTGCATCGCGGTGGCGCGCGACGGCCGGTCATAGCGGCAGCTCGAGCGTTTGCCATGCGCGCAGCATGGCGGTCTGCTTGTGCAGGTAGTCGGTCGGTATCGACTGCGATCCCCAGTCGGGAATGCGCGCCGCATATTCGCCCAGCAGCCAGAGCTGCCGCACGGCAATGAAACGCGGGATCGCGGCGAGGTCGATATCGGCGAACGGCCGCACTTCGCGATAGGCGCCGATGAAGGCCAGCCATTGGGACCTGGCCTTCTCGCTCATCACTCCATCGGGCATGCGCGGATACAGGCTCCACGGATACACCGCGAGTTCGTAGGCCAGGTAGCCGGGGCCCGCTTCGTCGAAGTCGAAGAACAGCGCCCGGCGCTGCCCCTTCGCATCGGCCGCGATGAAGTTGTTGTAGCCATGCGTGTCGCCATGGCACAGCACGCGCGAGAGTTCTCCGAAGGCCAGGATGTCGTCGGCGAGGCGACGGCCTATCTCCTCGTACTGCGGGCGCAGCTCGGCCGTCATGGTCGATCCGCGCAACAGGGCGTCGAGCGGACGGTGCAACAGGTGATCGAGATCGAGGGTGTAGGCGCTGGGCGGACCGCCGTAGCTTTCGCCCGCGGCATGCAAGGCGGCCAGCCCATGCGCGAGCAGCGCGATGTGCTCGACGCTGTCGCCGGTGGCTTCGCCTTCGAGGTGCTCGAAGAGCATCAGCGCGCGCGGTCCTTCGGGCAGTTGCATGCGGATCGCCGCCTCGCCATTGGCCGCGGGCAGGCAGCGCGCGACAGCGCAACCGGCATCGGCCCAGTGCGCGAGCGCGGCCGCCTCGAAGGCGATATTGGGCCCGCCACGAAAGCGCTCGGGACTCAGCCGCGCCACCACGCGCCGGCCATCGGCGAAGTCCAGGCGGTAGCTCTGGTTGAAGCGTCCAATCAGGAATTCGCTCGCGACGACTTGGCCCAGGTCGTAGAAGGCCTGCACGAGCCTCGCAATGCTGGCGGCGGTCGGCGTCGATTGCGCGATATCGATCTGCATGGAGCCCCCGAAAGAAAGGGGCGCGATTATGCGGCGACGAACCTGCGGGGAAGCTGAAGGCCCTCAGCCCTGGCCGCCGGCATCGCCCACGGGCTTCACCGCCGCATCGGCCTCGAGGCAAGCCGCCTTCAACGCCTCGGCCACCGCATCGGGCGCATCGCGCAGCTCGACGATGTCGCGCTCGCCCACGCAATGGCCTTCGAGCCGGATGTAGATGCGCTTGAAGTCGCCACCCAGTGCCTTGGCCACGTCGCGCAGGCAGTCGGGCAGCGTGGCGAAACCGCTGTCGCGGTAGGAGCTCGGCGGGATCACGCCCTTGGAGCGCGGCGCGCGCACCGAGTAGCCGTAGGCAGTGCCCTGCCCCTTCAGCTCGACCACGGGCTGAAGGGTGCGCTCGACTTCCAGGGCTCGCTTCATCGCCCCAGTGTAAGAGCGATGCACCGCGAGAAACCAGCTCAGGCGGCGGGGTGCAGCCTCCGCGCGACGATGTCGGTGACGAGCGCCAGCACGATCGCCACGCCACCCACGGCAAACAGCAGGGCGTAGCCGCCGCCCGCATGCGCGAGCAGCCACGACATTCCGTAGGCGCCACTGGCCTGCAGTACCGCGAAGCCGGTGGTGGCGCGGCTCCATGCAGGCTTCTGCATCGCGGGGTGATGCGCGAGCAGCTCCTGCGCCCGGCCCAGCACCAGCGGCACGATGCCCGGCGTGAAGGCGCCGACCACGGCGCTTGACACGATCAGCCCGCCATGGCCGATGAGGCCGAACGCGGGCAAGGCGAGCGCAGCAGCCTGCAGCACGAAGGCAATGCGCAACGCGGTGGCGAAACCGACGCGGTCGGCGAGCCAGCCGCCGAGCACCGGCCCCACGAGCGCGCCGAGGCCGAACACCACCCAGTACTGCGCGCCGACCGCGAGGCCCTGCCCGAGGCCGCGCGCGACGAAGTCGACCAGAAAGATCATGTGCGGCACGAGACCCACGGCATTGAGCGAATAGGAGACGGTGAGCGCGCGCAGCGCGCCGGTGGCCGGCTTGCGCGCGGCGGCGGTGTGCGCGGTGGCCACGGATGCCGGTGCGGCGGCGGGCCAGCCGTTCCATGCGAGCGCGGTGAGCAGCAAGGCCAGCAGCGCGAGGCCGAGCCAGGTCGCGCCGAGCCCCTGGCGCAGCAGCAGCGGCACCAGCGTGCCCGAGGCTGCGATGCCCAGGCCGATGCCCGCGAACACCAGGCCGCTCGCCAGGCCGCGCTGGCGCGGCGGAATGTGCGCGAGCACAGTGGGCGCGGCCAGCACCATGAGCGCGCCGCCCGAGATGCCCGAGACGATGCGCCAGCCGAAGAACCAGGCGAAGTCCAGCGGCCAGGCGCAGGCCGCGAGCGAGGCGACGGTGGCGAGCATCATCGCGCGCAGCACGCCGCGCACCGGCCAGCGCGCCGACATCGGGCCGCCGAGCAGCGCGCCCGCGAGGTAGCCCACGAGGTTGGCGGCACCGAGGTAGGTGGCGGCCGAGGCGTCGAACCAATGCGCGTCGATGATGGCGGGCAGCAGCGGCGTGTAGGCGAAGCGTGCGAGGCCCAGGCCCACGAGCGTGGCGCAGAAGCCCGCGAGGATGGCGGGCCAGTTGGAGGCGGTGCGCGGTTGCGATGCGGTGGCAGTGCGCGCGCCTGCACTGCGGGGGGTGGCCATGATGTGCTCCGGCGAATCGATGGATTCGATGCTACGGATTGCCGGTGCGCGAATGAATCCCTATCCTCGGGCATTCAGTATTTCGCGAAGAGGAAGAATCATGGATCGCATCGACGCCATGAAGGTGTTCGTGGCGGCGCTCGCCGAAGGCAGCCTCGCCGGTGCCGGCCGCAAGCTCGGCAAGTCGCCGGCCGCCGTGAGCCGCGCGATCGCCTTCCTCGAGGCCCATGTGGGCGCCGAGTTGCTGCACCGCACGACGCGCTCGATCCGGCTCAGCGATGCGGGCGAGCGCTATGCGGTGGCCTGCCGGCGCATCCTCACCGACCTCGAGGAAGCGGACATCGCGGCGGCCGGCGAACGCTCGGCGCCGCGCGGCCGGCTCACGGTGACGGCCGCGGTCGCGGTGGGCGAGGCGCTGCTGCGGCCGATCCTCGATGCCTTCATGAACGCGCACCCCACGGTGTCGGTGCGGCTGCACCTGCTGGACCGCCCGGCCAACCTGATCGACGAGGGCATCGACGTGGCGCTGCGCATCGCGCACCTGGCCGACTCGACGCTAGTGGCGCTGCCGGTGGGCGAGGTGCGCCGCGTCACGACGGCCTCGCCGCGCTATCTCGCGAAGCATCCGCGCATCGCGGTGCCGGCCGACCTCGCCGAGCACCAGGTGGTGGCGATGACGCACTTCGGCATCGACTCGTGGAGCTTCCCGCCCGCGGATGGCGCCAGCGGTCCCGGCACCCTGCCGCGCACGGTGCAGTTCGCGCCGCGCTTCGTGGTCAACAGCCTGCGCGCGGCGGTGGCCTCGGCGGCCGAGGGGCGCGGCGTGCTGCGTTCCTTCTCGTACCACGTGGCCGACGGGCGGCTGCGCATCATCCTCGCGCAGGACGAGCCGCCGCCGCTGCCGGTGCACCTGGTGGTGCCGCACGGCCGGCTGTCGGTGCCGAAGGTGCGGGCCTTCGTCGACTTCGCGCTGCCCAAGCTGCGCGCGGGTTTCGCGGACTGGTGCAAGGCCTGCGAGCCCAAGGCCGAGGCCAGGCGCGCCAAGCGTCGCGCCGGCTGATTCGCTCGAACGGCGGAAGAGTGATTGCCGAATCGCGGCCATTCTCTCTTCGATCGAGCGACTCCACACTTCCTTCCACGACGCCACCGCATCTTGCGGGGCGCAAACACCGGAAGGACATTCACCATGAGCACCCCTGATTTTCAAGGCGGCAAGGCCCGCACCGCCGTCGTCACCGGCGCCAGCAGCGGCATCGGCTTCGCGATCGCGCGCCGCCTGCTGGCCGAAGGCTGGAACGTGGTCGGCAATGCGCGCAGCGACGCGCGGCTGGTCGAGGCCGCGCGCCAGTTCGGCGCCGGCGACCGCTTCGCCGGCGTGGCCGGCGACATCGCCGATCCGCGCATCGCCGCCGCGCTGGTCGAGCATGCGGTCACGCGCTTCGGCGGTGTGGACGCGCTGGTCAACAACGCGGGCATCTTCCTGGCCAAGCCCTTCGTGGACTTCACGCCCGCGGAGGTCGAGCAGCAGATCGCCACCAACGTGAAGGGCACGATCTACGCCTCGCAGGCCGCGGCGCGCCACATGACCGGCCGCGGCGCGGGCGCGATCGTCAACATCACGGCCTCGGTGGCGCTGCAGCCGCGCAGCAACGTGCCGGCCTTCATGGCGGTGCTGCTCAAGGGTGGATTGAACGCGGCCACGCGCGCACTGGCGCTCGAGCTCGCGCCGCATGGTGTGCGCGTGAACGCGGTGGCGCCCGGGATCATCGACAGCCCGATGCATGCGCCAGAAACGCATGGCTTCCTCAAGACCCTGCAGCCGGCCGGCCGCCTGGGCACGGTCGACGAGATCGCCGATGCGGTGCTCTACCTGGTGAACGCGGGGTTCACGAGCGGCGCGGTGCTGCCGGTGGATGGCGCGGGCAGCGCGGGCAACTACATCGTTTGAGGGAGAACGCCATGCCCTACGTCAACGTACGCATCACGCGCGACGGCGTCACGCGCGCACAGAAGGCCACCGTGATCGCGGAGATCACCGACACGCTGCAGCGCGTGCTCGGCAAGGACCCGCACCTGACCCATATCGTGATCGACGAGATCGACACCGACGACTGGGGGTACGCGGGCGAGACGACGACGGTCGTGCGCGCGCGGGAGGCGGCGCAGGCGAAGGAAGCTGCGGGGCAGGTGCGTCAGGCCTGAGCCGGGCGCGCTTGAAAAAACAACCGTTCACGCTGAGCTTGTCGAAGCGCCGCGCGAGGCCTCGACAGGCTCAGCCCGAACGGTCGTGTTCCGGCTGACCTGTCCGGCGATCAACCCGCGTTCTTCAGCGACTGCTTGGCCTTGTCGGCCGAAGCCTTCGAGCGGTTCTTGTGATAGCCCGACTTCACGTTGTTCACGGCCTTGCCGACCGGGCCGCTCTTCTTCGCCTTGCTGTCGGCCTGCTTCTCATCGATCTTGTGCTGGGCCGCATCGGTCGCCTCGGAGGCGGCCTTGCCGATCTGCGCGTTGGCGGTGCCGGCGGCGAGCAGGGTCAGCGAGGTGGCGAGTGCGAGCAGGGTCTTGTTGATCATGGGAAGGGTCCTCCAAAGGTTGTTGATGAGCCGATGGTGATGCCTTCGGCGTGCGCGGCCTGTCGGCGGCGACCGCGCATCGCTGGGCGGGCTGCCCTACAGCCTCGCCCCCTTCCCGGACCGAGCCCGCGCACGACGGCGGCATGGATGGCGTGTTGCCTGGAACGGCGCGCGAACCCACCGGCTCGATCCACGGCTGTGCAATGCATCCCTCCCGAAGTGATACTCGTCGAGGAATCAATCGCCACCTTGTTGCGTTGGAGCTTCGCACTTCGGGTCTGAGCGCGGCGGCCGGAAAGTACCGACTGGCTTGAATTCCCATGCGAATGCGGCGCGATGGTGCGTCGTTCGCGGGCACAAATTTTGCGCAACCTGATTGCAGTTTCTGCACACATCAACATCAGGGAGCTTTTTCACATGACCCACGAAAGCGAAGCCGATCCGGATCAAACGCATGCACGGGGAACGCGCCGCCGTTCCCTCCTGAAGGCCGGCCTGGCCCTTCCCCTCGGCACCAGCGCGCTGCTGGCCGCATGCGGCGGCGGAGGCAGCAGCAGCGGCGGCTTTTCGCCGACGCCGGCGCCGGTGGCCGTGGCACCACCACCCTCGCCCGCGGTGGTGCCGACGCCGCCCGTCGATCCGCCACCGCCGAGGCCGGTCGAAAAGGCGGTGAAGAACGTGCGCGTTCTCAACCTGCAGACGCCCTCCACATCGCCACTCCCCGACCAGCGACTGGAGGGCGAAGCCATCGAGACCTACACGCGGCGCGCGCTGCAGGCCAAGTTCGACCTGCTGCGCGATGCGCTGGCACAGGGCCTCCCAAAGAAGAGCGCGCCCACCGACCTCTGCTTCTTTGTGGTGCCCGAGTTTTTCTGGAATGTGAACTGGGATGCGGTGAGGAACGAGGAGGAGATCAAGGCGTTCTCGGCCACCTGCGTGATCGAGGTTCAGAAGCACGTGCGCGCGCTGATCGCCTTGTTCCCGCAGGACCAGTACGGCAAGCTGGCGCTGCTGCCCGGCACTTCGCAGGTTCTGATGAAGCAACTGGTCGAGCCTCCCGCGGCGCCGGCCCCGCAAGGCGGTCCGGTGAAAGACGAGGACCTCCCGCCCTACGAAGCGCTCAACTACGTGCTGGTGATCGACAACTTCAGCAAGGCCAATCCCGACGGCAGCCGGCCGATCGCGATGTGGCCCAAGCGCAATGTGTCATGGATCGACTTCGACACGGACGGGGGCACGCAACTCCTGAAGGACGGCCGGGCCTACTGGAAGGTGCGGCTGGGTCACCTCGATATCCTGGTGCTGATGGAGTCGACCACCACCGCCGCCTACTACGCGGACGGCAAGCAGTACAAGGGCTTCGACAACGACCCGCTGGGCGGCGTGCCCTTCGGCGTGGACGTGTGCCTCGACTACATGGCGTCGTACACCGAGAAGCAATACCTGCGGATGTCGCAGATCGAGGACACCAACTACATCATCGACTTCCTGCTCGCCGCCGGCATGACGGCCGATCCCGACAGTCACAAGTACCTGCCTTCGGTGCAGTACATCGTGCGAAACGACGGCCACTACCTGGGTGCCTGCGAGATCTTCCAGCTCTCGGCGCCGGAAAGCACCGAAGGCATCGCCAAACGGCCGGGCAACGCGCTCGTCGCGCAGACCGCGGTGGCGAATCTGGCGCCGAACACCATCCTCTTCGACGCCTACTTCGATGTCCATCCGCTGGGGCAGTATCCCGAGATACCCGCCGTTCCGGACATCCCGGACCTTCCCACCGAGCCGCTGCCCTCGCCGTTCGCGCCGACGGCTTCGGCCTAAGCCGCGCGCCGCGTGGCCGCCCACTCGGCCAGGATCCGCACCGCCTCGCCGTCCATCCGCTGCTCGGCCGGCAGGCTGCGCTGCGCGAGCGTCGCGCCCGACTCGATGCGCAGCGCCTCCACGTCGATCGGATGGCGCGCGGCCACGGTCACGCCGTCGAAGGCCTCGCCCGACTGCGCGAGCGAGGCCGCGTAGTAGAGCTGCGCGATGCCCGCGATGTGCATCGCCGCCACGCACATGGCGCAGGGCTCGCACGAGGTGTAGAGCTCGCAGCCCGACAGGTCGACGCTGCCGAGCTTGCGGCAGGCGTCGCGGATGGCCTCGACCTCGCCGTGCGAGGTGGGGTCGTGGTGCGCGACCGAATGATTGAAGCCCTCGCCGACGATGGCGCCGTCCTTCACGACCACGGCGCCGAAGGGCTCGGTGCCGGGTTCGTGCAGCGCCTGCGCGGACAAGGCGAGCGCGCGTTGCATGAAGCGTTCCTGGTACATGGTGTTCAGACCTTTCGAGTGGCTGCGCCCTCGGGCGCGAGGGAGGAGGATGGCATGGCGCGCGGCGCGAACAGCTCCGCGGTGGCCGCACCATAGCGGCGCGGATCGAAGCGCAGCATCAGCGGCAGCAGCACGAGCACCACGGCACCGAGGTAGGCCCAGGCGAGCGCGAAGCCGCCCGTGTGCTCGCGCACCCAGCCGGTGACGAAGGGCGCGAGCGCCGCGATCATGAAGCCCAGGCCCTGCATGAAGCCCGCGAGCGCGCCGGCCTGCGCGGGATCGGGCAGGTGGTCGAGCGCGAGCACCATGCACAGCGAGAACGCGCCGCCGAGGCCGAAGCCCAGCACGAGCGCGATGGCCGGGGCCGGCACGGGCGCATGCAGCGCGAGCGCGCAGAAGCCCGCGAGCTGCGCGGCCAGCGTGAGCGCGAGCCAGGGCCGCAGGTCGCGCCCGCGGCTGCGCGCGATGGCGGGCATGGCGAGCGCGCCCACCACCTGCGCCAGCGTCATCAGCGCGAGCACCGATCCGCCCTGCTGCGCGCTCCAGCCCTGCTGGGCATAGAAGTGCGGCAGCCAGGCCACGAGACTGGTGTAGCCGCCGTTGACGAGGCCGAAGCAGATCGCCAGCAGCCACGCACGCGGGCTCGCGAAGCAGCGCAGCCACGAGGGGCCGCGGCGCGGCGCCTCGGCCGTGAATTCCATGCGCCGCATGTTGAGCCAGTACAGCAGCGCGAAGACCGCGGGCAGCGCCCAGATCGCGAGGCCCGCATGCCAGTCGGGATGCGCGCCGCCGAGCGCCTGCGCGACCCAGGGGCTGGCGATCGCGCCGAAGCCGCCGCCGCCCATGATCGCGGCCGAATAGAGCCCGGTCATCACGCCGATGCGCGCCGGATAGGCCTGCTTGACCACGCCCGGCATCAGCGCCTGCACGAGCCCGACACCCGCGCCCGCGAGTGCCGCGCTGGCGAGCAGCGGCGCCGCGCCGTTCGCGCCGTAGCGGCTCGCGCAGGCCAGCGCGATGGCCGCGAGACCCAGCGCGACGCCGGCGCGCGCGCCGATGCGCTGCCCCACGGCCGCGCCGCACAGCGAGGTGGCACCCATCGCGAACATCGGCAGCACCGTGAGCAGCGCCACGGCATGGAAGCCGATGCCGGTGTCGAGGCGAATGGCCCCGAGCAGCGGGCTGCTCGAGGTGAGGAAGGCGCGCAGGTTCAGCGCCACCAGCACGATCACGGCCGCGAAGGCGGTGCCGGCATCGCGGCGGACCTCCGCCTTCACAAGGCGGCCACGTCGTCCCGCAGCACGCCGTCACGCGCCACGATGCGGCCGCCGGCCACCACGAGCCGGCGCACGGGGCGCTCCACCACGGCATGCGCCACGGTCTGCGCATCGACCAGCACCAGGTCGGCGCGGTCGCCGACGCCCAGGCCATAGGCCTCGAAGCCGCAGCCGCGCGCACCCGAATGCGTGACGGTGTCGAGCGCGACCTCGATCTCGTCGTCGCGGCGCAGGTTGTAGCGCAGGCCGATGATCATCGCGCGCTCGAGCATGTCGGGCCGGCCATAGGGCGACCAGGTGTCGCGGATGCCGTCGTTGCCGCCGAGCACGGTCACGCCGGCCTGGCGGCAGGCCAGCAGCGGCGGCACGTTGCGCGAGGGCGGCGCGCTGGTGATCAGCACCACGCCGAGCTTCGCCATGCGCGCGAGCAGCGCATCGCGTTCGCGCTCGCTCACGTCGCCGAGGCAGAAGCCATGGCTGATCGCCACCCGGCCCTGCATGCCCAGCGCCTCGGTGCGTTGCAGGATCAGGTCGAGCGAGAAGGCGCCCATGGCGCCGGGCTCGTGCAGGTGGATGTCGATAGCGCGCTGGTGCCGGTGGGCGATGTCGAACAGCACATCGAGCGACTTCACGGGATCGCCGTCGATGGCGCAGGGGTCGAGCCCGCCGAGCACGTCGGCGCCCGCGGCCAGCGACCGGTCGAGCAACTCGGCCGTGCCGGGCCGCGCGAGCAGGCCCGACTGCGGGAAGGCGACGACCTGGATCTGCTGCAGATCGCGCAGGGTCTCGCGCGTGCGCAGCGTGCCTTCGAGGTGGCGCAGGCCGGCCTGCGTGTCGACGTCGACATGGGTGCGCAGCCGCGTGGTGCCGAGCGCGAGGAAGGCCTTGGCCAGCACCAGCGACTGCGCGGCCGCGTCGTGGCCGCTGGCATGGCGGAAGGCGCGCTCGTTCTCGATCTTGTCGGTGAGGTTCGTGCCGACCTCGTTGCGGTACCAGTCCAGGCCCCACATCGTCTTGTCGAGGTGGGTGTGGCCCTCGACGAGGCCGGGCAGCAGCAGCGCGCCGCGGCCGTCCTCGACGGCGGCACCGGCGGGCGCGGCGAGCGCGGCGCCGAGCTCGGCGATGCGGCCGTCCTGCACCCGCACGTCGACCGGCGCGGCACCCAGCGGGCGAACGTTGCGGATCAGGAGCGATGGCATGGGGATTCCTTTGTTCTTTGTCGCATGAAGCATCAGGCGGGCTGCGCCGCGGCCGCGCGTGGCGCCGGACCCGGCGTGACCAGCGCCACGATCACGAACACCAGCGCGTTGGTCGCGAGCGCCACCAGCCCGGTGTTGAGCGACTTGAAAGCCAGAGGCGCCGTGGGAAACAGCGTAGCGAGGTTCGCGCCGGTGGTCATCAGGAAGCCGAGCACCGCGCCGCCCGCGACGATGCCCGCGAAGGCCGCGTGCTTGTTGCCGAAGGGCTTCTTCATGAGGCTGAACAGCAGCGAGGGCAGCAGCTGCGTGAGCAGGCTGGAGGCGAAGATCGCCACCGCCACGATGGTGGTGCCGCCGCGCAGCACGAAGTAAACCGCCACCAGCGCGAACAGCGGCAGCACACCGCGCGCCACGCGCGACACCTGGCGGTCGGTGGCATGCGGCGCGAAGCCTTCCTTGTAGACGTTCTTGCCGATCACGGTGGAGGCCGTGAGCAGGATCATCGAGCCCGGCACCAGCGCCGTGAGCACGCCGGTGCCGCCGATCACGCCGACGAACCAGGGATCGAAGCTGTGCTTGACGAGGCCGAACAGGGCCAGGTCGACGTCGGAGCCCTTGAGCCCCGGCACCTGCAGGATGGCCGCGAAGCCGACCAGGAACAGGAAGGCGATCACCACCTGGTACAGCGGCATCAGGATGGTGTTGCGGCGCACCGCGCTCGCGCTGCGCGCAGCGTACACCGAGGTGAGGTTGAACGGGTAGAGGTAGTAGCCCAGCGCCGTCAGCAGGATGGTCGAGTTGTACCAGGTGAGGTTGAGGCCTTCCTTCGGGAATTCGAAGAAGCCCGGGTTGGCCGCGTGGATGGCGGTGAACATCGGCGCCACGCCGCCGTAGTAGCGCCACGGCAGGTAGAGGCCGAGGAACACGGCGAGCGCGAGGATGAGCACGTCCTTCACGATGGCGATGCTGGCCGAGCCGTGGATGCCCGAGAACAGGATGTAGCTGACCATCACCAGCGTGCCGATCCAGATCGCCACCGGCGGCGCGATGGAGCCGTACGAGGCCTCCGAGACGATGATGCCGAGTCCGCGCAACTGGATGGTCAGCAGCGCGACCATGCCGCCGAGCGCCACCACCGACACCAGCACGCCGAGCGGGCGGCTGTCGTACTTGTGGGCGAAGAAGTCGGAGAACGACACCAGCTTGTGCGCGCTGGCGTAGCGCCACACGGCCGGCAGCATCCAGAAGGCCATGAGGTAGGCCAGCCCGCCATAGGCCAGGATGTAGAAGGCCGGCGAGCCCTTGCTGTACGACCAGCCGCTGGCGCCCAGGAAGGTGAAGGTGGAGAAGGATTCGCCCGCCATCAGCAGGAACACCATGATCGCGCCGAGCCCGCGCCCGCCGAGCGCCCATTGCTCCAGGCTCATGGTGCGGCCGCGCCGCGCCAGCACCGCGAGGGCCAGCGCACCGACCACGAACAGCGCGATCACGCCGAGCGCGGCGTTCATCGCGCGTCCCCCTGCGTTGCCGGCGCGTCGAGATCGCCCTCGGCGCGGTCGATGACCACCATGATCAGCGAGGTCAGCACCAGCCAGAGCACGTTCCACACCATCAGGAAGGGCATGCCGAGCACGAAGGTGGGCGCGACGGAGGACAGCCAGCCCCCGCTGAAGAAGGCGGCGACCGGCAGCGCGGCCAGCCATTTGGCGGATTTCATGTGTGTCTCCGTTGTCGTGTGTGGTTGTGGATATCCGGATTTTTGGTCAACCATATCATTTTATTTTGGTTAACCAAATTTCCGCGAATGGTACGAAGCGGACCGGGCCGCGTCAATCCGGGGGCTTTCCCCGGGGTGGCGCGACGCAGGCAAAATCCGCCTGCCTATGCCCGCCACCCGCAAGCCTTCCGCGCCCGCACCCTCCCCCGAGCCCACCGACGCCGATGGCGCCAACGTGGATGAACGCGTCTATGCCGCCGTCTCCAAGGCGCTGCTCAGCGGCAAGCTGCGGCCCGGCACGCCGCTGCGCGAGCGCGCGCTGGCCGAGGCGCTGGGCTGCACGCGCGGCGCGGTACGCAAGGTGCTGGCGCGGCTGGGTTCCGAGAAGCGGCTGGTGCTCGAGCACAACCGCGGTGCCTTCGTGCCCAACCCCTCGATCGAGGACATGCGCGGCACCTACCGCGCGCGCCGCATCGTCGAGGCCGGGCTCGTGAGCACGCTGTTCGGCCAGCTCTCGCGCGAGCAGGTGGCCACCCTGCGCAAGCACGTGCAGGCCGAGCAGAAGGCGTTCAAGGAAGGGCGGCGCGAAGACGCGGTGCGCCTGGCGGGCGACTTCCACCTGCTGCTGGCGCAGATGGCGGGCAGCGAGGAACTGCTGTCCTACATCGGCCGGCTGATCGCGAACACCGAGCTCTACAAGGCGCTCTACGACTCGGCCGAGGCCGCGAGCTGCGCGCCGCGCGAACACGAACAGATCATCGATGCGCTGACCGCCGGCAAGTCGCTCGACAAGGCGCTGGCCGTGGCGCTCGAGCACCTCGACGAGCTCGAACGGCGCGTGATCGAGGGCGCGGCGGCCGAGCAGGAGACCGACCTCGCGACGCTGCTCAATGGCGGTGCGGACGACCCGCACCACGGGCACGGCCACTGAGACGGGCACGTTTCGGCCGCGGCCGAAGTGTCCGCGCGCGGCCTTCGCGATGATCGGCGCGCCATGCCGACCACCACCACCCTCGCCGCGTCAGCCAAACCCCGGGCCCCCGCCCTCGAATGGGCGCTGCTCGCGCTGCTCGCCACCTGCTGGGGCGCTTCCTACACCTTCATCAAGATCGGCGTCGCGACCCTTCCGCCGGTCACGCTGATCGCGGCGCGCACGCTGGTCGCGGGCGTGCTGCTGCTGGCCGTGCTGCGGCTGCGCGGCCTGCGGCTGCCGCGCGACGCGGCCAGCTGGCGCCGCTTCGCGCTGCAGGCCGGCCTCAACAGCGTGCTGCCCTTCACCTTGATCGCCTGGGCCGAACGCAGCGTCGACGCCGGCCTCGCGACCATCCTCAACTCGACCTCGCCGATCTTCATCTTCCTGCTGAGCCTGGGCCTGGCCGGCGCCGAGCGGCCCACGCTGCGGCGGCTGTTCGGCGTGGCGGCCGGGCTGGCCGGCATCTGCCTGATCGTCGGCGTGGAGGCGCTCGGCGGCCTCGGCCAGTCGCTCTGGTCCCAGCTCGCGCTGGTCGCGGCCGCGGTCTGCTACGGCTGCGCCGCGATGTTCGGCCGCGTGTTCAAGGGCCTGGACCCGATGCTGCCGGCCGCAGGCTCGCTCGTGAGCGGCGCCGCGCTGCTGCTGCCCGCGAGCCTGCTGATCGACCGCCCCTGGACCCTCGCGCCCTCGGCCGCGTCATTGGCCGCCGTGCTCGCGCTCGCCGTGGTCTCGACCGCGCTGGCCTTCACGATCTACTTCCGGCTGATCCGCACCCTGGGCCCGATGTCGACCGCCGCCCAGGCCTACCTGCGCGTGCCGATCGGCGTGGCCATCGGCGTGCTGTTCCTCGGCGAGCGGCTCGCGCCCACCGCGTGGGCCGGGCTTGCGTGCATCATGGCCGGCGTGATCGCGATGACGCTGCCCGCGCGCGGCACCATCCCCCTGCCATTTCTCCGGAGATGAACCCATGCTCGAACTCAGGCCCAACTGCGAGTACTGCGACAAGGACCTGCCGCCGAACGCGACCGATGCGCGCATCTGCAGCTACGAATGCACCTACTGTGCCGACTGCGCGCAGAACGTGCTGCACGACGTCTGTCCCAACTGCGGCGGCGGCTTCGCGCCGCGGCCGATCCGGCCGGCGACCGAAAGGCGGCCCGGGGTGTTCCTGGGCAAGCAGCCGGCGGCGGTGCAGCGCAAGCATTTGAAGTGGGAGCGCGGAGCGGAACTGGAGGCCTTCATCGAGAAGGTGCGGCAGGTGCCGCCGGCGCAGCGCTAGGGCGCGCCACGCTACTCGGCCCTGATGTTCCCCTTCGCGACGATCGCGCCGAACTTCGCATCCTCGCCCTGCAGGAACGCCGCGAACTCCTTCGGCCCTGCGCCCAGCGGCGTGACGCCGCCCTCCTCGAAATTCCTGCGCACGCCCGGGTTCGCGAGCACCTGCGCCAGCGCGGCATGCAGCTGCGCGACGATCTGCGGCGGCGTTCCCTTGGGCGCGAAGATGCCCTGCCAGACCGACACGTCGGCGCCGCGCCACGCAGGCACGCTGGCCAGCGGCGGCGCTTCGGGCATGGCGGCCGAGGCGCTCTCCGCCATCACGCCGTACACGCGCAGCTTGCCCGCGCGCGCCTGCTGGATGACCATCGACAGCGGCAGCACGGCGAGGTCGAGCTGGTTGCCGCTGAGGTCGCTCACGATCTGCACGCCGGTGCGGTACGGCACATGGACCATGTCGACGCCGCCGCGCTGCTTGAGCAGCTCGCCGCCCAGGTGCAGCGAGGTACCGACGCCAGAGCTCGCGTAGCTGTACTTGCCGGGCGCGGCCTTGAGGTCGGCATACAGCGCCTCGCTGGTCTTGGGCTGCAGCGCGGGCTTGCCCACCAGCGCCAGCGGCTGGGCACCGAGCAGCGTGACGGGCACGAGGTCGGCGAGGCCATCGTAGCGCACGGTGGAAGGCGTCACCATCTTCGCGATGACGACGGTGCTCTCGACCGACAGCAGCAGGGTGTAGCCATCGGGCCTGGCGCGCACGGCCTTCTCGGTGCCGATGACGCCGCCGGCGCCCGACACGTTCTCGATCACCACCGGTTGCCCGAGGCGCGTGGCGAGCTCGGGCGCGATCCAGCGCGCCATGACGTCGACGTTGCCGCCGGCACCGTAGGGCACGATCAGGGTGATCGGGCGCGCGGGCCAGGCGGGCTCGGCGAGGGCGGCGGTGGTGCAGGCGGCGAAGGCCAGGGCGGCGAGCAGTGCGCGGCGGCGTGCGGTGTCGAGGTGCATGGCGGGGGGTCCTTCAGTCGCGGTTCGTTTCCAGGGGAGCAGCCTGCTCGCGCTCGAGCGCGGCGATCTCGCGTTCGAAATCGGCGCGCAGGTTGCGCTTCGCGTCGTCGTCGAGCCAGCAGGCGTCGACGCCCGCGAGGCTGAAGGCGCGCGCCTGCGCCCAGCCCCAACCGTTGCCCTCGAGCACGGTGGCGTAGGTGTGGCTGAGGTCGGTGTGGAACATCGCGGGGTCGTCGGTGTTGAGGCTGACCGGCAGGCCCGCGTCGACCATGCGTTTCACGCTGTCGAGCCGCCGCCTTTGGTTGCGCACCACGCTCGTGATGCCGCAGACGCAGAAATGCACGCCGCGGTCGCGCGCGCGCCGCAGGCCGTCGTCGCTGGCGAGCAGGTTGTAGCCATGGTCGAGCCGGTCGCAGCCCAGCAGGTGGATGCAGTCGTCGACGTTGGAAGGCGGCGCCTCCTCGAGCGTCTGGTTGTCCTCGCAGACATGGGCGGTGCGCTGGAGGCCGGCGCGGCCCGCGCGCTCGAACAGGGCCGCGAAGCTGGCGGGCGGGCCCGCGCGCTCGGGGCCGTCGAGGCCCACGCCGACGACGAGGTCGGAGCGCAGGCCGAGGATGTCGTCCATCGCGCGCTCGGCGCTGTCGAGCGGCAGGCCGCGGTCGAAGGAGGCGATCAGCAGGCCCGAGCAGCCGAAGTCCTGTCGCGCGGCGCGCAGGCCGGCCACCAGCCCCTCGACCTGCACGCGATAGGGCACGCCCGTGGGCATGAAGTACTGCGGATTGAACGACAGCTCGACATGGCGCGCGTTGCTGCTGCGCGCGGCGTCCTCCACGGCCTCGTAGGCCACGCGCTCGAAATCGGCGCTGCTGCGCACCGCTTGCGCCGCGATGCGCAGCACGTCGATGAAGTCGTAGAAGTCGCGGTAGCTGTAGAGCGTGTCGACCGGGCGCGGCAACGGCAGTTCGTACTGGCGCGCGAGTGCGACCAGCGTGGCCGGGCGCAGGGTGCCGGCCATGTGGAAATGCAGGTCGGTCTTGGGCAACCGGGCGAGCAGGTCCGGGCGGACCGGCGCGGAGGAGGAAGGGGTGGACATGGACGGCGACGATAGCCACGCCCACCGCCCGCGCCCAGCACAGCGCTGTGCAGCAGGTTATGACAGCGCCGTCATGACCTGGGCCGGTGCGCCAGCTCGCGCGCGGCCGCCGTCAGCTCGCCGCGCAGCCAGCGCATGGCCTGGTTCTTGTGCGTGCGCTCGTGCCACACGAGGCGGTAGCGGTGCGGTTTGATCTTCGCGGGAAAGGGCACGATCGCGAGCGGGTACTGGCGCGCGAAGTCCTCGGCCAGCAGGCGGCCGGTGGTGAAGACGAGATCGGTGCGCGCGAGGATGGCCGGCGCCATGCCGAGGAACTGGGTGTGCATCGCCGTGTGGACCGACACGCCGAGCTCGGCCAGCTGTGCATCGATGATGGTGCCCTGCCCCGGCACGTGCTCGAGCGAGGACAGGTGGCGCGCGCGCCGGTAGTCGTCGAGCGTCATCGGCGCCCTGGCCAGCGGATGGCCCTCGCGCACCAGGCAGACCATGGGCTCGGTCAGCAGGCTGGCGGCGCGCAGGTGCCCGGGCAGTTCGGGCCAGATGGTGATGACCATGTCGACCTCGCCGTCGGCGAGCTGGCGGTAGTGCTCGAAGCGCGAGCCCAGGCCGCGGATCACCACGTCGCATTCGGGCGCCTGGCGCGCCACGCGCTCGGCGATGTCGGCGAAGAACTGGCGCGGCAGGAAGTCGTAGGTCGCGATGCGGAAACTCTGGCGCAGCTCGCGCGGCTCGACCGGCCCGGCCTCGGCGGTCAGCAGCGACATGTCGGCGAGGATGCGCCGCGTGGGCACGGCCAGCGCCTGCGCGCGCTCGGTCAGCACCATGCGGTTGCCCACGCGCACCAGCAGCTCGTCGCCGGTGAGCTGGCGCAGCACCTTGAGGTGGCGGCTCAGCGCGGACTGCGCCACGCCGAGCCTGGCCGCGGCCTGCGACACGCTGGCCTCGCTCAGCAGCACGTGGAGCGAGCGCAGCAGCGATTCGTCCAGTCGGCGGTCGTGCTCGCCGGTGTCGGGCAGGGACATGGTGGGATGGTGCGTCAGTCGGGGGTGGGCGTGCCTGGGCGGGGGCGCGCGACGCGAACGCTCGGCGGGGCACGGCGCCGCGCCGCCTCCCGCATCAATCGATGCTGATGTTCGCCGTCTTCGCGACCTCCGCCCACTTCACGCGATTGTCGTGCACCGTCTTCCTGAACTGCGCGGGCGTCTCGATGCGGATGGTGTTGCCCTGGCTCTCGAACTTCTCGCGGATCTCGGGCTGCTCGAGCACGGTCTTCACGGCGGCGTTGAGCTTCTCGACGATGCGCGCGTCGGTGCCCTTGGGCGCGAAGATGCCGAACCAGATCGAGCTGTCGAAGCCCTGGGTGCCGGGCAGGCCGCTCGAGGCGATGGTGGGCACCTCCTTCACCGCGGCCACCGGCGTGGCGGTGGTCACGCCCAGCAGCCGCACCTTGCCGGCCTTGTAGTGCGGCAGGATGGTCTGGACCTGGTTCATGATGCAGCAGGTCTCGCCGCGCACCACCGAGGTGATGGCCTCGGGGCCGCCCTTGTAGGGCACGTGGACCATGTCGAGCCCCAGCCGCGCGTTGAACTCGGCGAAGGCCATGTGGGTGCCGGCGCCATTGCCGGTGGAGGCGTAGTTGTACTTGCCGGGATTGGCCTTGACCAGCGCGACGAACTCCTTGAGCGTCTTCACGTTGATGACGTCGGGGTTGATGGTGAGCACGTTCGACACATCGAGCACCGGCGCCACCGGCACGAAGTCGGCCTCGACGTCGAAGGGCAGCTTCTTGTAGAGCGCGGCATTGCTGCCGTGGGTGGCGGCGGTGCCGAACGCGAGCGTGTAGCCGTCGGGCTTCGCATGGGCCACGTACTCGCTCGCGATGTTGCCGGCCGCGCCCGAGCGGTAGTCGATGACGACGGGCTTGCCGAGCTGGCGCGTCAGCGGGTCCTGGATGGTGCGGGCCACCACGTCGACGCCGGAGCCGGCGGGAAAGCCCATGATCAGCGTTACCGGCTGTTGCGGCCAATCGGCCTGCGCATGCGCCACGGGCGCGATCGACGCGCACAATGCAGCGGCCGTCAGCAGCGCGCGCAGGCGCCGGCTCGGGAAGTGGAAAGGGGTCATGGCTGTGGTCCTCGGTTCGAGCGGTGCAGGCCCCGGATTCTGGCGCGATGCTCATACCTGCTTCGGCATGTGCTTATGCGCGACACACGGCCGGCGCGCCGGCTCTCCATAATCGCCCCATGGTTCGTCCCACACAACTCATTCATCCCCAGCGCGAACCGGTGGCGGTGCGCGCCGCGGCCACCGTGCTGCTCCTGCGCGATACCGCGTCCGGCATCGAGGTGCTGATGACGCGCCGCTCGGCCACCGCCAGCTTCGCGCCCGGCGCCTACGTCTTCCCCGGCGGCCACATCGACGCGGCCGACGAGGTCGCCGCGCGCACGGCCGCGCGCCGCCCCACGCAGAGCCCGCTGCAGGCCACGCAGGCGGTGGCCGCGATCCGCGAATGCTTCGAGGAGCTCGGCGTGCTGCTCGCGCACCATGCCGACGGCCGCCCGGCCGGCGCCGCCGACATCGCCGCGATGGACCGCGACGGCCACGCGGCCGTGCCCTTCGCCGAGCAGTGCGCGGCGCGCGGACTGGTGCTCGAGGCCGACCGCGTGTTCACCTTCGCGCACTGGATCACCGACCGCGACCTGCCCAAGCGCTTCGACGTGCCCTTCTTGGTGGCGCGCATGCCCGAGGGCCAGGAGCCCTCGGCCGACGAGAGCGAGCAGTTCGAGCCGAGCTGGGTGCGCCCGGCCGATGCGCTGGCGCGCCACGCGGCCGGCAGCTTCTTCATGATCTTCCCGACCGTGCGCACGCTGCAGCGCATGGCCTCGTATGCCAGCGTCGATGCGGTGCTGGCAGCCTGCGCGAGCGAAAAGCCGCTGTGGACCAGCTGCCCGCGCGGCGGCTTCGTCAACGGCCGCGACGAGCGCTTCATGGAGAACGACCCGCCCTTCGGCGAGCTCGCGCTGGTCTGCCCCGACGGCCAGATGCTGCATTCGCTCGACTGGAAGAGCGATACGCCGGTGGCGCTGCTGAAGAACGTGCAGCGCCTGACCGCGCCCAACCCGAGCGCGATGACCGGCCCGGGCACCAACAGCTACATCGTGGGCGACGCCACCACCGGCCACATCGTGATCGACCCGGGCCCGAACGATCCCGCCCACATCGAGCGGCTGTGGCAGGCCGCCAGGGGCGACATCCGCATGATCGTCTGCACGCATTCGCATGCCGACCACTCGCCGGGCGCGGCGCCGCTGCAGGCGCTGGCCGGCGCCGCGAAGCCGCCGATCCTGGGGTTGTCGTCGGCGCCCACGGCGCGCGCGAGCGCGCGCTTCTCGGCCGAGCGCGAGCTGGCCGACGGCGAACGGCTGGTGCTCTCGGGCACCGGTGCCGATGGCCAGCCGCTCACCCACACGCTGCGCGTGATCCACACGCCGGGCCACGCGGCCAACCACCTGTGCCTGGTGCTCGATGAGGACGGACTGCTGTTCTCGGGCGACCACATCCTCAACGGCAGCACCACGGTGGTCGATCCGCCCGATGGCGACATGACGGCCTACCTCGATTCGCTCGACAAGCTCGACGCGAACTGCGAGGCCGGCGGCGTCGAATTCATCCTGCCCGCGCACGGCCACGTGATCGGCTTCGCGCGCACGGCCATCGCCTACCTGAAGGCGCACCGCCTCAAGCGCGAGGCCAAGATCGCGGCCGCGATGCGCAAGCTGCCCGAAGGCACGCCCGAGCAATGGCTGCCGCTGGCCTACGACGACGTGCCCGAGCGGCTGTGGCCGGTGGCCGCGCGTTCGCTGGCGGCGCACGTGGCGCGCATCCGGCAGCAGGCGGCCGTCGCTTCATGAGCGCGCCGCAAAGGCACGACGCCGAAGGCATCCGCCTCGCCAAGCGCGTGGCCGCGCTCGCGGGCTGTTCGCGGCGCGAGGCCGAGCTGCTGATCGAGAACGGCGCGGTGCGCGTCGACGGCCAGCCGGCGCTGCTGCCGCAGTCGCGCGTGCAGCCGCACCAGCAGGTGGAGATCGAGGCGGGCGCGCGGCCCGAGCCGGTGCTGCCGGTGACGCTGCTGCTGCACAAGCCGGCCGGCCTGCGCATCGAGCAGGCGCACACGCTGCTGGTGGCGGCCAACCTCGCGCCCGCGCACGGCACGCCGCGCTTCCTGCCCGCGCATGCGCGCGGCCAGCAGTGCATGACGCCGCTGGAGACCGGCGCCAGCGGCCTGGTGGCGTTCACGCAGGAGTTCCGCATCGAGCGCAAGCTGCACGAGGACGCCTCCGTGATCGAGCACGAGATCATGGTCGACGTGGCCGGTGCCGTCTCGCCCGAGCAGCTCGCGCGCTTCGAGCGCACGCCCGCGCGCGTGAGCATCGGCCGCCAGACCCCCGAGCAGACCGGACTGCGCTTCGCGCTCAAGGGCGCGCAGCCGGGCCAGGTCGCGCACCTGTGCGACCGCATGGAACTGCGCATCCTCGCGATGCGCCGCATCCGCATCGGACGCGTGCCGCTGGCCGGCCTCGCGCCCGGCCAGTGGCGCTACCTCGCGCCGCAGGAACGCTTTTGACGCCCCCGAAGAAGAAGAAAGAAGAACGGGAAGCCGGCGCGCTTCCACCCTCGCACCGCATGTTCGCGGCCTGCTTTTTCAGCCAGCGGCCCCGTGCCGCCGACAGGAGACCCCAAGCCATGAAGTCCGGATCGATTCCCGCCACCGAGGCCGCGCCCTTCCCGCGCCGCCTGCCCGCCACGGTGGCGGCCCTCGCTCTCGCCTCGCTCGGCGGCTGCTCGGTGTTCGAGCCGCTGATGCCAGCGCCCCCGCCGCCGCCGGCTCCCGCGCCGCCGCCCATCGTCTCGAGGGACGGCCTGGCGCCGATCACCGAGGACCAGGTCGAGCGCATCCGCGAGCAGATCGCCGCCAAGCCGCCGACCCCGGCCGTGGGCCGCGTGGTGCGCAGCGCCTCGCCGACCATCGAATCGTTCCTGCGCACCGAGGGCTGCATCACCGCGCGCAACGGCGCGGTGCTCAATCCGTTCGCGGCACCGGGCCGGCTGTTCGACGCCCAGGGCTTCCAGGGCGGCCCGATGGCGCAGATGCAGTACCACGACAAGACGGCCTGCGTGACCGTCAAGCGGATCCAGAACTGGAAGATGGTGTCGCCGAAGCTGCTGCGCTTCGAGGTGGTGTACGTGGGCGACGACGGCGAGGAGCGCGCGGTCAAGCACCACGAGTTGATGCGGCAGCCGAAGGGCGGGTGGTTGTTCGCGAAGTGAGCCCGTCACCGTTCAGACTGAGCCCTGGCCTGTCCTGAGGCTCATGAAGGGCGAAGCCTTGCGCGAGGCTTCGACAGGCTCAGCCCGAACGGATGGGAGTGGCCCTGCGCTGCGACCGCAGCGCCACCGCGAACGACAGCTGCGCCACGATCCCCGCCACCGCGAGCACCAGCGCCGAGGCCAGCGCGGGATTGCGGTGCCCCATGCCCGCGAGCGCGGTGCACAGCGCGCCCACCGCCATCTGCGTGAAGCCGTAGAGGCCCGAGGCCGAGCCGATGATCTGTGGATTGACGCCGATCGCCTGCGTGAGCGCGGCCGGCGAGGCCATGCCGACGCCGACGGTGAACAGGAACATGCTCGCGACGATCAGCGGCACCGACAGGCGGTCGGTGAGCGCGGCGCCCAGCAGCACGAAGGCCGCGAGCACGCTGAGTGCGTTGGAGCGGATCATCAGCCGGTCGACGCGCACGCGCGCGATCAGGTGGCTGGTGAGAAAGCTGCCGAGCCACACGCCCGAGACCAGGATGGCGAGGTAGATGCCGGCCTCGTGAGCGGGCCGGTGCAGCTGGTCGACGAAGATGAACGGCGCCGAGGCGACGAAGGCATACATCGAGGTGGTGGCGCAGCCGCCGCCGATGGAGAAGCCGAGGAAGGCCGGCGAGCGCAACAGCCGCGCGTAGTTGCGCGCGAGCGCGGGCGCGCTCACGGGCGCGCCGGGCCGGCCGGTCTCGGGCAGCAGGCGCCAGGTGAACAGCAGGCCGACGATGCCGAGCGCAAACAGGCCGTAGAAGATCGAGCGCCAGCCCAGCGCGGTGGCGAGCGCCCCGCCCACCAGCGGCGCGATGCTCGGGCCCACGGTCACCATCAGGTTCATCAGCGCGAGGCGGCGCGTGGCTTCCTGCGCCTCGGCGGTGTCGCGCACGATGCTGCGCCCGAGCACCAGGCCCGCGCAGCCGCCCATGGCCTGGAACAGCCGCGCGGTGATCAGCGCATGCACCTCGGGCGCGAGCGCGGCGGCCAGTCCGGCGGCGGTGTAGAGGGCGAGGCCCGCGAGCAGCACCGGCCGGCGGCCGAAGCGGTCGGCCAGCGGCCCGTACACCAGCTGCCCGACGGCCAGGCCGAAGATGTAGAGGCTCACCGTCATCTGCATCTCGCCGATGCCGGCGCCGAGGCTGCGCGCCGCGATCGGTAGCGCGGGCACGAAGATGTGCATGGCCAGCGTGCCGCTGAAGGTGACGAGCGCGAGCAGCCACAGCGGCGCGTGCGCGGCGCGTGGCGCAGGAACGGCGTTCGACTTCACTGCTTGCGCACCTCGCTGCCGCCGGCCGCGAGGCGGTCGCCGTCGTCGGTCTCCCAGCCGCCGCCGAGCGCCATGAACAGCACGATCTGGTCGTCCGACAGCTGCGCCTCGCTGGCCGCCAGCGCGGCATCGCTCGCGGCCAGCGCGCGCTCGGCGTCGAGCGTGTCGAGGTAGGCGGTGCGGCCGTTGCGGTAGAGCTGGCGCGCCTGCGCGGCGACGGTGGCGCTCTCGTCGCGCGCGGCCTGCAGCGCGGCGCGGCGGTCGAGTTCGCGCGCGTAGTTGCCGAGCGCCGATTCGGTCTCGCGCAGCGCGGTGAGCACGGTGCCGTCGAACTTCGCGAGCGCCGCGCGCGTGCCGGCCTCGGCCTGCGCGATGCGGGCCTGCGCGATGCCGGTGTTGGGCACGGTCCACGAGATCAGCGGGCCGAGGCTCCAGCCGAAGGTGCCCTTGCGGCCGAAGTCCTCGGCCGGGCCGGCCGACGAGGCCGACAGGCCCAGCGTGATCTTCGGATAGAGGTCGGCCGTGGCGACGCCGATGCGCGCGGTGGCCTGGGCCAGGCCGCGCTCGGCCTGGCGGATGTCGGGCCGGCGGCGTAGCAGCGCGGCGCCGTCGCCCACCGGCACGGTGCCGGCCACGCGCGGCGGCACGGCGCAGTCGGCGAGCTCGCGCGGAAAGTCCTGCGGCAGCTCGCCCGTGAGCGTGGCGAGGCGGTAGAGCGCGTTCTGGCGCTCGGCCACGAGCGGCGGCAGCGCGGCCGTGAGCTGCTGCAGCTGCGCGCGGGCACGGCCGGTGTCGAGCGCACCGGCGCGGCCGGCCTCGTGCAGCTTCGCGGTGACGTCGACCGCCTCCTGCTGCAGCCGCACCGACTTCCGCGCGATCTCCAGCCGCAGGCCGGTGGAACAGGCCTCGGCATAGGCGCGCGCGGTGCCGGCCGCGACGTTCACGCGCACCAGGTCGAGCGCGGCGGCGGCCGACTCGGTGCCGGCCTCGGCGGCCTCGGCGGCGCGGCGGATCTGGCCGAACAGGTCGACCTGGTAGGACAGCGACAGGCCGCTGCTGTAGTTGAAGCGGTCCGGCGGCTCGTAGTCCTTCTGCAGCAATTGCAGGCCCGAGACGTGGCCGAACGAGGGCCCGCCGTTCACGCCGATGACGGGGCGCTTGCCGCCGGCCACCTCGGCCTCGATGGCGCGCTCGCGCTCGAGGTTGGCGACCGCCTGGCGCAGGTCGGTGTTGTGCGCGAGCGCCTGCTCCACCAGCCGGTCGAGCCGCGGGTCGCGGTACAGGCGCCACCAGTGCGGCGGCAGCGGCACGGCCTGCAGGCCGGCGGCGGGATCGGCTTCGGCGAAGGGCCGGGCGGCCGCGGGCTGGCTCGCGATGGCCTCGTCGGGCTGGCGGTAGTCGGGGCCGACGCTGCCGCAGGCCGCGAGCGCCGCGGCGGCGGCCAGCGCGGCGATGCGCAGCACGGTGCGGGATGCGTTGACCATCATCCTTCCTTCCTGGCGCCGGTCTTGACCTCGGCATCGGCATCGGCCGCGGTCTTCTCGCGCTGCGCCTCGGCCTGCTCGAGCACCTGCACCGTCACCGTCTGCCCCGCCACCAGCCGCGCGCCCGCGGGCAGCGGATCGAGCTTCACGCGCACCGGGATGCGCTGCGCGAGCCGCACCCAGTTGAAGGTGGGATTCACGCTCGGCAGCAGGTTGGCGCTGGTCGAACGGTCGCGGTCGGCGATGCCGGCGGCGACGCTCTCGACGGTGCCGCCGAGCACCGCGCCGCCGCCCATCGGCATGACGTGCACGCGGTCGCCGAGGTGGATGCGCGGCAGCTTGGTTTCCTCGAAGTAGCCCTCGACGTAGAAGGAGCGCGCATCGACCAGCGCGAGCACCGGCCGGCCCGCGGCCGCGTAGCTGCCCTGCCGCAGGTCGAGGTTGGTGACCAGGCCGTCGGCCGGCGCGCGCACCTCGGCGCGCTGCAGGTTCAGCCGCGCCGAATCGAGCGCGACCTCGGCCTGCGCGACGGCGGCGCGTGCCTGCTCGACGCGCGCGCGGGTCTGTTCGCGCGCCTCCTGCGAGACCAGCGCCTCGAGCCCCGCGTTGCGCGTGTTCTCGCGCTGGGCCTGCGCGCTCATGGCGCGCTGCGCGGCGAGCGCGGCCTGGGCCTGGCGCACGGCCAGGTCGTAGCGCGCGCGGTCGACCTCGAACAGCAGGGTGCCGGCGGCCACCGACTGGTTGTCCTGCACCGGCACGGCGGTGACCAGGCCCGAGACGTCGGGCGCGATCTGGACCACGTTGGCGCGCACGCGGCCGTCGCGCGTCCAGGGCGCGAGCTCGTAGTGGTCCCAGAGGCGAAAACCCGCCCAGACGGCGGCGGCCACCACGGCGGCGGTGACGAGGATGCGCAGCGCGCCGGCGGGCCAGGTGCGGGCGCCGGCCTTGTTGTTGTCGTTGGATGTGTTGGCGGTCATGGTGTGGTCATTGCAAGGAGGTCGTGGCGCGGCTCAGCGCATAGAGCAGCAGCAGGTAGAGCGCCATGTCGAACAGGGCCGGGTGCCAGACCCAGCGGTAGAGGCCGGTGGCGGCCAGCAGCCGGCGCACGCCCCACAGGGCGAGCAGCGCGGCACCGGCTAGCAGCATCAGCCAGGGCACGTAGAGGCCGTAGAAACTCGCTTCGCCGATCATCGGGACACTCCTTGCGCGGCAACGGGAACGGGGACAGCGGAAGCCGCGCGCATCGGCGGCGCCTCCGGAAAGAGATTGCGGCGCAGCCCCACCAGCGCGGTAACGGCCGAGCGCGCGTCGGCGCTCAACGTGCTCGCAGCGCCGAGCATCGAGGCCAGCGCCTCGTCGATGCGCGCCAAGAGGCGCGCGGGCCGCGCGGCCACGCGGCCACCGGCGCGCTGGCGGAAGAAGCGCGCGATGTCGCCGAGCAGCGCGCTCGCCGAGGCCAGCGGCAGCTGCGCGCGCACGCGCTGCAGCGCATCGATGTCGGCGCCCATGCGCAGGTCGCGCAGCGCGTCGTCGGCGGCCACGCCCTCGATGCGGCCGCCGGCCTGCGCGATGCGCGGTGCCAGCAGGCCGATGCGGTCGAGCATGCGCACCGCGTAGGCGTCGCCGGGCACGCCACGGCGCTGGGCCGACGGCGACAGGGTCACGGGCGTGGCGGCGGCCGCGCCGGCCATCTCGCCGAGCTCGCGCCAGGTGGCGCGCTGGATGCGGCGCGCGCTCCAGTCGGCGCCCACCGAGCGCACCAGCCGCGTGACGAAGGCCGCGGCCACCACGCCGAAGACCTGGCCCAGCATGCTGTTGATGAAGCTCACGATGTCGGCGGTGGCGGTGTCGTGCATCGCCAGCGTGCCCGAGACGCCGAACAGCAGCGCCATCGCGGCCATGAAATAGGCCGGCCGCGCCATGTACAGGCCCAGCGCCAGGAACACCGGTGCGCAGACCGCGACCAGCATGCCGAAGTCGTGCACCAGCGGCAGCAGCACCAGCACGTAGAGCGCGGAGATCGGGATCGACCACAGCGTCCACTTGAGGAAGCCCTGGATCGCGGGCACCGGGTCGTCCATGGTGGCGAAGAAGCAGCAGAAGACCGCGGCCATCATGGTGGCGGCCGAGCCCATCGGCCAGCCGGTGAGGATCCAGAACGCGCCGCACAGGCAGATGGCGAGCACGGCCGCGAGCGCCGACAGCAGCGCCATGCCGCGGTCGAGGTGCAGCACGCGGTTGCCGAGCGCGGCGATGCGGCGCGGCGGCACCGCGCCCTTCAGGCCGTCGTCGATGTCGGCGCGCAGCCGCGCGCAGGCGCGCCAGCCTTCGACCAGCTCCTCGAGCCGGCCCGCGAGCGCGATGCGCAGCGCGCGGCCCCAGGGGGAGATGGCGGCATCGGGTCGCGTGGCGGCGAGCGCGGCAAGGGTCGCGCGCAGGGCCTGCAGGCGCGCATCGTCGGAGGTCCCGGCGCCCTCCTCGCGCAGCCACTGCCCGGTCTGCGCGAGCAGCGCGGCCACGTCGGGTGCGATGGCGCCCTCGGCCTGTTCGAGCGCGAGCAGCCGGTCTTCGACCGCCGACAGCGCGGGCGTGAGCGCGGCCACGCGGTCCTGCATCGCGCGGATCGCGCCGGCGGTCCAGCGCAGGTGCGTGGTGTCGAAGGGCACGTGGGTCGACAGGATGCGCAGCTGCGTGATGTCGCCCGCGAGGCGACGCCGGTCGTCGGCCAGGCGCTTCGGGTCGGCATCGGCGCGGCGCGCGGGCGTGCCGGTGGCGCTCGCGGGCGGCTGCAGCAGGTCGCCGAGCCACTTGCGCGCGTCCTGCAGGGTGCGGTCGAGCAGGCCCAGCACCGTGGGGCCCATGCCGGCCGGCAGCACCAGGCTGTGCAGCAGCGTGGCGCAGAAGATGCCCAGGCCGATCTCCTCGACGCGCGCGACGGCGGTGTCGAACAGCGCCTCGGGCGCCTGCACCGAGGGAAAGCCGATCAGCGCGGCGGTGTAGCCCGCGAGCATGAAGACGTAGGAGCGCGGCGTGCGGTCGAACAGCGAGATGCACAGGCACAGGCCGACCCACAGCGCGAGCACCAGCGTCAGCAGCTCGGGCGCGTTCGACAGCGCGGGCACCAGCAGCACGGTGGCGGTACTGCCGATCAGCGTGCCGCAGAAACGGTAGACCGCCTTGGAGCGCACCGCACCGGCCAGCGGATGGGCGACGACGTAGGTGGTCATCAGGGCCCAGAACGGACGCGGCAGGCCGGCGCGGCTGGCGAGGTACATCGCGAGCATCGCGGCGGCGAAGCTCTTGGTGGAGAAGACGATCTCGGCGCGGCTGAAGCGCGGCAGGCTCAAGGCAGGCATCTAGCGGCGCCCCTCGGCCGGTGCCGTGCGGCCCAGCCGTTCCTCGAGCACCCCGAACACGCGCAGGCAGGCCGCGAGGTCCTCGTCGGACACGCCCTCGAACAGCGCGGCGCGCATCAGGCTCAGCGCGGCCTCGATGGGTTCGCAGGCGGCCTCGCCCGCGGGCGTGAGATGCAGGGTCTTGGCGCGGCGGTCGGCCGGGTCCTCGCGGCGCTCGACATAGCCGGCCTCCACGAGCTGGTCGAGCGAGCGCACCAGCGAGGGCCCCTCGATGCCCAGCGCCTCGGCCAGCATGCCCTGGCGCACGCCCTGCTCCATGCGGCCGATCATCACCACCGGCCAGGCCAGGGTCTGCGACAGGCCCACGTGCGCGACCGCCTTGTCGGCCGCGGCGCGGTAGCCGCGCTGCAGGGTCGAGAACTGCATGCCGAGCTTCATCAGCGCGGCTTCGCGCGCTTCCTTTTTCTTCTTACGGCCGGCGGGCGGCGTGACCGGTTCGGCCATGGCAAGGCTCCCAATTAGTTAGCTTGCTATCGATTATACGGGTTTACCCGAAATCGCGCCGGCCATGCCGACGGGCGGGTCATGCACCGCCTGGCATGACCCGACGAAGAACGTTGGGGAAGAAGAAATAAAAGTGTGAAGCGCGCCGATAAGCCGGATTCTGTGCACCGGACATCTCTTGCGAAATGCCCGGCGTGACCGCCATTACTCTGGGCCGTCTGTCGCCAGACGGCTCGATGCCACCTACCCGCCAGCTCAGCGGAACCACCTCGATACTGGCCTACTTGGTGTTGCTGCGCGCAGAGATTGCCCGTTTCACCCGAACTGAATCGGCTCGTCTCTGTTGCTCTGATCCTCACCTCACGGTGGAGAGCCGTTAGCTCCTGCGCTGTCCTGTGCAGTCCGGACGTTCCTCCAGTGCGGCCTTTCGGCACTTGCACCAGCGGCGGTCTGGCACGCTTCACGGTGCCGATTATCGCTGCACGAAGCGACCAGAGCCGAAAGCGGGATCGGACAACCGGACGCAGAGGACGCGAAGGTTTCGCGAAGAACGCAAAAGAACCCCCGAAAAATCCTCATGGAAGTCCTTTCGCGACCTTCGCGGAATCTTCGCGTCCTCTGCGTCCGGCTGTTTGCCTTCAAGCGATGCCGCAGAACTCCCGCCGGTACTGCTCCGGCGTCGTGCCCGCCTCGCGCTGGAACATCGCGATGAAGGCCGAGGCCGTGCTGTAGCCGAGGTCGAAGGCGATCTCCTGCACCGTGCGGCCGGCCTCCAGCGCATCGATGGCGCGCAGGAAGCGCAGCCGCTGGCGCCAGTCGCCGAAGGACATGCCGAGTTCGCGCTGGCACTGGCGCGCGAGCGTGCGCTCGGTCATGTACACGTTCGCGGCCCACTCGGCCAGCGAGCGGTGGTCGCCGGGCTCGGCCTGCAGCGCCTCGAGCACGCCGACCAGCGCGGGCGAAGCGGCCGCGGGCAGATAGCAGCGCAGCACCTCGGCGCGCGCGAGCTGGTCGACCACCACCTGCGCGAGCCGCAGGTCGGCCGGCGTGACGGGCTCGTTCACATCGCGCGCGGCGAAGTCGGCCAGCACGCTGCGGATGATCGGGCTGATGCGCACGGTGCAGGGCTGCGCGGGCAGCTCGGCGCACAGCGCGGGCACGATGTAGACGGTGCGGTAGACGACGGCATGGCGCAGCGTGCAGCTGTGCACCACCCGCGGCGGGATCCACACCGCGTACTGCGGCGGCGAGAGGAAGCGCAGGCCCTCGGCCTCCATCTGCATGGTGCCGTGCGCCGTGTAGTTGAGATGGCCCCAGCTGTGGCTGTGCGGCGCGGCCAGGGTGTCGGCGCCGAACTCGTCCCAGTTGAAATAGAACGGGCCGGCCTTGTGCTCCACGTCCTGGATCGACAGGTAGCGCGCGCGATCGGCCATGGCGGGGCGGTTCCTCGAAAGAGCGTCCGGAATTCCGGACCGGTTGTCCTGATCGAGCTATATGCCGCAGGACGGACGCACCGATGATAGCCCCGCCTCCTCCTGAAAGTCCTGTTCCATGTGGCCCTATGCCTTCCCCCTGCTCGCCGTCGTCATCTGGTCGGGCAACACCGTCGTCAGCAAGATGGCGGCCGGCACCATCGCGCCGGCCGAGATCAGCTTCTACCGCTGGCTGCTCGCAGCCCTGCTGTTCACGCCGCTGGCGCTGCGCCCGGTGCTGCGCAACTGGCGCGCGATCCGCCCGCAGCTGGGCCGCATCGCGGTGCTCGGCCTGCTGGGCATGGTGGTCTACCAGAGCCTCGCCTACTACGCGGCCTACCTGACCACGGCCACGCACATGGGGATCATCGGCTCGCTCACGCCGATGATGGTGCTGGCGCTGTCGATCCTGCTGCTGGGCCAGCGGCTCACGGCCGGCGCGGTGGCGGGCTCGCTGGTGTCGATCGCGGGCGTGGCGGTGGTGGTGTCGTCGGGCGACCTCGGCACGCTGCTCAAGAGCGGCGCCAACATGGGCGACGGCCTGATGCTGCTGGCGATGCTGGCCTATGCGGTCTACGTGATCCTGCTCAAGCGCTGGGGCATGAAGGAAGTGCCCGCGCTGCAGCTGCTCTACCTGCAGATCGTGTGCGCGGTGATCGTGCTGCTGCCGCTGTACCTGCTGACGCCGCGCATGGGCCTGTCGGCCGCCAACCTGCCGCTGATCGGCTTCGCGGGCCTCGGCGCCTCGATGCTCGCGCCGCTGGTGTGGATGCACACGGTGGCCCACATCGGACCGAGCCGCGCGAGCATGTTCTTCAACCTGATCCCGCTGTTCACCGCGCTGATCGCGGCGGCGGTGATCGGCGAATCGCTCGCGGCCTATCACGCGGTCGGCGGCGTGCTGACGGTGGCCGGCGTGCTGCTGGCCGAGCTGTGGAAGGCGCCGCTGCGGCGCCCGATGCTGGCCGGGTCCTGAGGCGGTTCAGCCGGCCGCGGCGGCGCGCCGGAAGCGGCCCGGCGTAAGGCCCGCGTGGCGCGCGAAGGCGCGGTTGAACGCGGCCTCGGAACGGTAGCCGACGGCCTCGCCGACCGAGGCCGTGTCCTGCCCGCCATGCGCGAGCAGGCGCGACGCGAGTTCCATGCGCAGGCTGGTCAGCAGCTCGAGCGGGCCGGTGCCCGTGCGGCGCGCGAACTCGCGCGCGAAGGTGGCGCGCGAGAGGTGGCAGCGCTCGGCCAGCGAGGCCACGGTCCAGTCGTGCTGCGGCGCGTCGAGCATGGCCTTGAGCGCGCCCGCCAGCCGCGGGCTGGCCATCAGTCCCAGCACGCCCGAGAGCTCGGGCCGGGTGTCGAGGCAGGCGCGCACCGCCAGCGTGAACAGCGTGCCCGAGAGCTGCGCCACGATGGCCTGCGCGCCGGCGTTCTGCTGCTCGATCTCGTGCGCCATCAGCCGCACCAGGCCCTGCAGCCAGCCGTACTCGGGCCGCTGGCCGAAGGGGATCACCAGCGGATCGGGCAGCGCCTCGAGCAGCGTGCTGCGGCGCCGGCCCGGGAACTCGAACTCGCCGCAGAGGATGTCGGTGTCGGCCTTCGCAGGGCGCGGCAGGTTGGTCTTGAGGTCGACCAGCTCGCCCTTGCGCAGGCGGATCGGGCGCATGTCCTCTTGCGGCTCTCCCGGCTCCGACGCGAGCCCCGCGGTGCGCAGCACGTGCGCCTGGCCGTGCGGCAGGATCACGAGGCTGCCCTCCTCCAGCGGCAGCAGCGTGCCGCTGGCCGGCAGCCACAGCTCGCAGCGCCCGCGCATCAGGATGTGGAAGGGCGCGCGCCACGGGCCGATGGCCTCGTGCGGCGCGGCCCAGTCCTGGCCGAACAGGCAGCGCAGGTCCATGCGGCCGCGCGGGGCCAGCCAGTCGACGAGTTCGCTCAGGGCATCCATGGTGTGAGACGTTGGAGCAATTTTTCCAGCCGGATCGGCATTCAAAATCCTAGCACGCAGGCCTACAGTTCATTCACCGACTTCCACGAGGTGAACAGAATGACTTCCGATCTCGTCCCCGCCGCTCCCACCGCCGCACCCGCACCCGCGGCATCGGCCCGCGGCCCCGTTCCCGTCTCCTTCTTCAGCATCGCCGTCGGCCTGCTCGCGCTGGCCGCGGCCTGGCGCGTGGCGACGCCGCTGTGGCACCTGCCACCCGAGGCCGCGCAGGCCCTGACCTGGGCCGGCATCGCCGTCTGGCTGGTGCTGCTGGCGCTCTATGCCGCCAAGTGGCTGCGCCATCCCGACGAGGCGCGCGCCGAGCTCGAGCACCCGGTGCAGTCGTCGTTCGCGGCACTGGGCCCGGTGGCCAGCATGCTGGCGGCGGTCGCGCTGCTGCCCTACGCCCGCCCGGTGGCGCTGGCCGTGTTCGCGCTCGCCGTCACGGCGCAGCTCGCGCTCGGCCTGCGGCTCTATGGCCGCACCTGGCAGGGCGGCCGCGCGCCGGCCTCGGTCACGCCCGCGATCTACCTGCCGGCCGTGGCGCAGAACTTCGTCGCCGGCACCGCGGCCGCGGCCTTCGGCTGGCCGCAGCTGGGCCTGCTGTTCTTCGGCGCGGGGCTGTTCTCGTGGCTCGCGCTCGAATCGCTGATCCTGCACCGCGCCGCCACGCAGGAGCCGCTGCCCGAGGCGCAGCGCCCGCTGCTGGGCATCCAGCTCGCGCCGGCCGTGGTCGGCGGCGGCACCTGGCTCGCGGTCAACGGCGGCGTGCCCGACCTGTTCGCGCAGATCCTGCTGGGCTACGGCCTCTACCAGGCCCTGCTGCTGCTGCGCCTGCTGCCGTGGATCTCGCGCCAGTCGTTCACGCCCGGCTACTGGGCCTTCAGCTTCGGCGTGGGCGCGCTGCCGACGCTCGCGATGCGGCTGGTGGCGGCCGGCGCCACCGGGCCGGTGCGCTGGCTCGCGCCGCTCTTGTTCGTGGCCGCCAACGCGATCGTCGGGCTGCTCGTGGCGCGCACCGTGGCGCTGCTGGTGCGCGGCCGGTTGCTGCCGGTTGCAACACCTTCGCGCTGAAAGGTCCGCGGGCTGGTCTCACAATGCGCGCTGTCGTTGCGACAACCATCGAACCGAACGCATCCAAGGAGATCCATCCATGAAGGCCCAGAACATCCTCCAGACCATCGGCAACACGCCGCACGTGCGCATCCAGCGCCTGTTCGGCAACGCGAAGCAGCAGGTCTGGGTCAAGGCCGAGCGCGCCAACCCCGGCGGCTCGATCAAGGACCGCATCGCGCTGGCGATGGTGGAGGACGCCGAGAAGAGCGGCGCGCTCAAGCCCGGCGGCACCATCGTCGAGCCCACCTCGGGCAACACCGGCATCGGCCTGGCGATGGTCGCGGCCGTCAAGGGCTACAAGCTGATCCTGGTGATGCCCGACAGCATGTCGGTGGAGCGCCGCCGGCTGATGCTGGCCTACGGCGCCACCTTCGACCTGACGCCGCGCGCGGGCGGCATGAAGGCCTCGATCGCGCGCGCCGAGGAGATCGTGGCGGGCACGCCCGGCGCCTGGATGCCGCAGCAGTTCAACAACCCGGCCAACGTCGAGGTGCACGTGCGCACCACGGCCGAGGAGATCGCCGCCGACTTCCCCGAGGGCATCGACGTGCTGATCACCGGCGTGGGCACCGGCGGCCACATCACCGGCGTGGCGCGCGTGCTCAAGAAGAAGTGGCCGAAGCTGCAGGTGTTCGCGGTCGAGCCCGTGGCCTCGCCCGTGATCTCGGGCGGCCAGCCCGCGCCGCACCCGATCCAGGGCATCGGCGCCGGCTTCATCCCGAAGAACCTCGACACCGCGCTGCTCGACGGCGTGCTGCAGGTCGATGCCGAACCCGCGCGCGAGATGGCGCGTCGCTGCGCCACCGAGGAAGGCATGCTGGTGGGCATCTCCTCGGGCGCCACGCTGGCGGCCATCGCGCAGAAGCTGCCCTCGCTGCCCGAGAACGCGGTGGTGCTGGGCTTCAACTACGACACGGGCGAGCGCTACCTGTCGGTCGAAGGCTTCCTGCCCGCCTGATCCCCTCGCTCCCCTGCGTTGCGGTCAGCTATCCCTTTGATAGCGGCCCAACGCGTAAAATCGTCGGCCTGCTTGATAAACACAAGCCCCACGACATGCTGAGAATCTCCGAACTCAAACTTCCGCTCGACCACGCGCCCGAGGCGCTGGCCGCGCTGATCGCCCGCACCCTCGAGGTCCCGCCCGAGGCGATCGCCTCCCACACCGTCTACAAGCGCAGCTTCGATGCGCGCAAGGCCGAGCTGCTGACGGTCTACATCTGCGACGTGGCGCTCGCCGACGCGAAGCGCGAGGCCGCGCTGCTCGCGCAGCACGCCGGCCATCCGCACATCCAGAGCGCGCCCGACATGCGCCACACGCTGCCGGCGGACGTGCCCGCGGGCGCGAGCCGCCCGGTGGTGATCGGCTTCGGCCCCTGCGGCATCTTCGCGGCGCTGCTGCTCGCGCAGATGGGCCTGCGCCCGATCGTGCTGGAGCGCGGCAAGACCGTGCGCCAGCGCACCAAGGACACCTGGGGCCTGTGGCGCAAGAGCGTGCTCGACCCCGAGTCGAACGTGCAGTTCGGCGAGGGCGGCGCCGGCACCTTCTCCGACGGCAAGCTCTACAGCCAGATCAAGGACCCGCGCTTCCTCGGCCGCAAGGTGATGGAGGAGTTCGTGAAGGCCGGCGCGCCGCCCGAGATCCTCTACGTCGCGCATCCGCACATCGGCACCTTCAAGCTGGTGAAGGTGGTGGAGAACATCCGCGAGCAGATCGTGGCGCTCGGCGGCGAGATCCGCTTCGAGCAGCGCGTGACCGACGTGCGCATCGAGGATGGGCACCTGCGCGGCCTCACCGTGCTCGACCAGGCCACGGGCCAGAGCCACGAGCTGCGCGCCGACCACGTCGTGATGGCGCTCGGCCACAGCTCGCGCGACACCTTCGCGATGCTGCACGAGCGCGGCGTGCATATCGAGGCCAAGCCCTTCTCGATCGGCTTTCGCGTCGAGCATCCGCAGGGCCTGATCGACCGCGCGCGCTGGGGCCGCCATGCGGGCCACCCGATGCTGGGCGCGGCCGACTACAAGCTGGTGCACCACGCGAGCAACGGCCGCTCGGTCTACAGCTTCTGCATGTGCCCGGGCGGCACCGTGGTCGCGGCCACCAGCGAGCCGGGCCGCGTGGTCACCAACGGCATGAGCCAGTACTCGCGCGCCGAGCGCAACGCCAACGCGGGCATCGTGGTGGGCATCGACCCGCGCGACTATCCCGAGGGCCCGCTGGCCGGCATCGCGCTGCAGCGCGCGCTCGAGTCCAACGCCTTCGTGCTCGGCGGCGGCGACTACCGTGCGCCGGGCCAGCTGGTGGGCGACTTCATCGCCGGCAAGCCCTCCACCCAGCTCGGCGAGGTGATGCCCTCGTACAAGCCGGGCGTGACGCCGACCGACCTGCACCGCGCGCTGCCCGACTTCGCGATCGAGGCGATGCGCGAGGCCTTCCCGGCCTTCGGCCGCAAGATCAAGGGCTTCGACCTGCACGACGCGGTGCTCACCGGCGTCGAGACGCGCACCTCCTCGCCGATCCGGATCACGCGCGGCGAGGACTTCCAGAGCCTCAACGTGCGCGGCCTGTACCCGGCCGGCGAAGGCGCGAGCTACGCGGGCGGCATCCTGTCGGCCGGCGTGGACGGCATCAAGGTCGCGGAAGCCGTGGCGCGCGGCCTGCGGGCCGAGGCCGAACGGCAGCGCACCGCCGCCGTCTGAGAACGCCATGACGACGACGCACGACCGCGCTCCCCTCGCCTTCGCTCGACCGGGCACCGGCGCCTTCGCGCTGGCCATCGGCGCGATGGCGCTGGTGGTGCTCGCCTCCAACATCCTGGTGCAGTTCGCGATCAACGACTGGCTGACCTGGGGTGCCTTCACCTACCCGGTCGCCTACCTCGTGAGCGACCTCGTCAACCGGCGCTTCGGCCCCGGCATGGCGCGCCGCGTGGCCTGGATCGGCTTCGCGGTGGCTGTGGTGGTGTCGCTGCTGCTCGCGCCGGCGCGCATCGCGCTGGCCTCGGGCAGCGCCTTCATCGCCTCGCAGCTGCTCGACATCCGCGTCTTCGACCGCCTGCGCCGCGGCCTCTGGTGGCGCGCGCCGCTGGTGGCCACCGTGGTCGCGGCGGTGCTCGACAGCATCGTGTTCTGGGGCATCGCCTTCGCGGGCACCGACGGCCCCTGGCTCACCTGGGCGCTCGGCGACCTCGGCGTGAAGCTGGCGGTCGGCGTGTTCATGCTGCTGCCGTTCCGCCTGCTGATCGGCCGCCAGGCGATGCACCCGGCCCTGCGCTGACCGAACAACCCGGGACCCATTCCATGCAGGACGACGACCGCTTCCATTTCTACGAACCCGCACTGGGCCACGGCCTGCCGCACGATCCGTTCAACGCGATCGTCGGCCCGCGGCCCATCGGCTGGATCTCCTCGCACGATGCGCAGGGCGTGCTCAACCTTGCGCCCTACAGCTTCTTCAACGGCTTCAACTACACGCCGCCGATCGTCGGCTTTGCGAGCATCACGGCCAAGGACAGCCTGCGCAACATCCGCGAGACCGGCGAGTTCGGCTGGAACCTCGCCACCCGCCCGCTGGCCGAGCCGATGAACCAGAGCTGCGCCGCGGTGCCGCCCGAGGTCGACGAATTCGCGCTCGCCGGGCTCACGCCCGCGCCCTCGCGCCGCATCGCGGTGCCGCGCGTGGCCGAGAGCCCGGTGTCCTTCGAATGCCGGCTGACGCAGATCGTGCAGCTGCAGGCCGCCGACGGCCGCGCCATCGAGACCTGGCTGGTGCTCGGCGAAGTGGTGGGCGTGCACATCGCGCGCCACCTGCTGCGCGAAGGCATCTACGACACCGCCGCGGCGCAGCCGATCCTGCGCGGCGGCGGCCCGGCGGACTATTTCGAGATCCGGCACGACAATCTGTTCAAGATGTTCCGGCCCCGCTGACGCGCACCGCGCGCCGCCCCACCGACTTCCAACCCCTAATTCCGACTTCGCGCCCCGCGCCGAATCCCGAGCAATGACCGACGCCCCCACCACCGCCCCGAAGACGAATTCGCGCAACAAGCCGCGCGGCCCCCGCCCGGACCTGGCTTCCCAGCTGCAGCAACTGCGCGGCGGTGCCGACGCCGCGCAGGAGCCCGGCGCCGAAGCCGCGCCCGCGGCCGGTGCCCGCCCCGAGGGCCAGGCGCAGCGCGACAACAACCCGCGCCGCAAGCCCCAGCGGCCGCAGCGCGGCCAGGGCCCGCGCGGCCCGCAGGGCGCCGCGCCGCAAGGCCAGCCGCAGGCCCAGCAGCAGCAACCGGCGCGCCCGCCGCGCAAGGCCAGCCCGGTGCTCGAGCGCCTGTTCGAGCTCTACCCGCAGCTGTTCGGCGCGCGCTTCGTGCCGCTGAAGCTCGGCGTCTACGAGGACCTGCTCGCGCGCCATCCCGAGGACTTCAAGACCGAGGACCTCAAGGTCGCGATGGGCCAGCATGCGCGCTCCACGCGCTACCTCGAGAGCGTGGCCGCCGGCCATCCGCGCCACGACCTCGACGGCAACGCGCTCGACCCGGTCGCGCCCGAGCATGTGCACCACGCCATCCTCGAGCTGCACCGCCGCCGCTCGCAGCGCACCGAGGACGACCTGCGCCCGCAGCTGGTCACGCGCATCGCGCGCGCGATCGAGAGCTCGGGCCTGGAACGCGAGGCCTATGCTGTGCTCGTGCGTTCGCGCGACGAGAAGGCCAATGCCGTGGTCGACGAGGCGCTCGCCGAACTGGCGGCGCAGGCCGCCAAGCGCGAGGCCCTGCTGCGCGCCTTCGAGGCCAGCGGCCGCGGCGAGCAGGAGTTCGCCGACATGTACGGCATGAAGCCCGGCGAGGTGACGCGCACGCTGCAGCGCGCGCGCAAGGAGCGCGAGGCGCCCGTGGCGGCGCCGGCACCGGTGGTCGCGGCGGAAGCCGAAACCGTGGCAGCACCTGAAGCCACGCCCGAGGCGGCGGCGCCCGCGTCCGAAGTCGCGCCGTCGGCGGACTGAGCGCCCGGCCTGGGCGCGGAAGTCCCGGGCCCAAAAAAAAGCCGCCACCCGAAGGTGGCGGCTCGATGTCCGGATGAGACCGTGCTCAGCGCGCGTTCTGCAGCGCGGCGATGCGCTCCTCGATCGGCGGATGGGTGGCGAACAGCTTGCCCATGGCGCCGGTGATGCCCATGGCCTCGACCGCCTTCGGCAGTTCGCCGGCCGGCAGGCCGCCCAGGCGCGCGAGCGCGTTGACCATCGGCTGGCGGTTGCCCATCAGCGCGGCGGCGCCGGCGTCGGCGCGGAACTCGCGCTGGCGCGAGAACCAGGCCACCACGATCGCGGCGGCGAAGCCCAGCACGATGTCGAGCACGATGGTGCTCACGTAGTAGCCGATGCCGGGGCCCGAGGAACGGTCGTCGCCGCGGCGCAGGAAGCTGTCGACCGCGTAGCCGATCACGCGCGAGAGGAACACGACGAAGGTGTTCATCACGCCCTGGATCAGCGTCATCGTGACCATGTCGCCGTTGGCGATGTGGGCCACCTCGTGGCCGATCACGGCCTCGACCTCCTCGCGCGTCATGTTCTGCAGCAGGCCGGTGGACACCGCCACCAGCGAGGAGTTCTTGAACGCGCCGGTCGCGAAGGCATTGGGCTCGCCCTCGAAGATGCCGACCTCGGGCATGCCGATGCCGGCCTTGTCGGCGAACTTGCGCACCGTGCCGACGATCCAGGCCTCGTCGGGCGTCTGGGGGTTGTCGATCATCTGCAGGCCGGCGGTCCACTTGGCCATGGGCTTGCTGATGAGCAGCGAGATGATCGCGCCGCCGAAGCCCATGATCAGCGCGAAGCCGAGCAGCGCCGTGAGGTTCAGCCCGTTGGCCGTGAGGAAGCGATTGACGCCGAGCAGGCTGGCGACCACGCCGAGCACCGCGACGACCATCACATTGGTCAAAACGAACAGAAGGATACGTTTCAAGTTGAATTCTCCGTGGGGGAACGCTGCCGACCAGATGAGGGCCTTGCGGCCCGCTTCAAGCCGTTGCCGCCGCGTCCGCCTCCCTGCCTGGGTTGTTGTTGGTTCTGGAAGAAGGCGTCGCGCGCGGCCGTGCGGCGGCAGGCGGGTAGACAGATGATAGGAGCAAAAGTTCTAGCCACCCGCTATCCGGGCCCCGCTGCGGGGGATTCGGCGGCGGCCCTCGCGGGGCGGAAGACCTGGGCGTCGGCATAGAAATCGGGCGCCTCGTTGCCGGCCCACCAGCCCGGTACGCCGAGCACCGGCAGCGGCACGAAGGGCTTGGTGGCGAGCCAGGCGGGGTCGAGGCGACGCGCGAGCGCCTCGTCGTCCAGTCCATCGACACCTTGGGTCAGCAGCACGTGCGCCGTGGCGGCCTTGCGCGGCGCCACCAGCTTCTCGAGCAGCGCATGGCCGAACACGCGCAGCCGCGCCTGCGCCCACAGCCCGCGCCGCGCGCCGAACAGCGCCGGCCAGTCGCGTGCGACCAGCGCGCGCCACAACGCGGGCGGCGCCTCGAGCAGCGCGCCGTTCTCGTCGAACAGCGTGAGCGCGTCGCGCAGCGGCCCGCGCGTGGCGCCGACGCCGGCGCGCTCGATCTCGGTCGCCTGCAGTTCGTTGAGGCGGCGCTTGGCCTGCGGAAAGGCGCGCCACACGAGGCCGTTGAAGAAGTCGTGCAGGTTGTCGCGCGTGGGCACGGTGCCGGTCTCGAAGACGTGGGCCTCGTAGGCCCGGCCCGCGGGCAGCGCGTGCTGCGGCACGAAGGTCGGCGGCCCCGCGCCCTGCAGCGCCTGCGCCACCGGCAGGCCTTGCGCCATGGCGCTGGCCGCCGCCTCGCCCTGCGCGCGGTAGGGCGCGAGCCAGGGACGGGTCCAGTCGATCGCGGCCGTGCCCGCCATCGCCGGCAGGATCAGGCGGCGTCCGCGCCCGTCCAGCGGATGCGGTCGGGATGCTGCGTGAACTTGAACTCGGCCGTGAGCTTGTCGAACAGCTTGAGCGAGCTGCCGTTCTTGCCGAGCAGGCCCGCCGCGCGCAGCGCCTTCGCCACCTCGTTGAGCGGCACGTCGGTGCCGGCGCGCAGCGCGGGCGCGGCCCGCAGCACGAATTCGGCGGCCTCGGAGATCTCGGGCGCGCGCGCCGGCGCGGGCGCGGGCGGCGGGGAGCCACCGGCACGGCGGCCGCGACCGCGGGCGCCGCGGCCTTCGCCACCTTCTTGGCCGCGGTCTTCCTCGCGGTCTTGGCCGCGGCCTTCTTCGCCGGCGCCTTCTTGGCCGGCGCCGTCTTCGCGGCGGCCTTCTTCGCCGCCGTCTTCTTCGCGGGCACGGTGCGCGCGGCCGGCGCCACGCCGTGGTGCGCGAGGTCCATGAAGCTGTCGTAGATGCCGACCGTCTCCTCGCCCGTCTTGCCCTGCTGGCCGATCCCGCAGACGCGGCAGCCCTTCTCGCGCAGCCGGATCACCAGCGGCGCGAAGTCGGAATCGGAGGACACCAGCACCACCACGTCGGGCCGCTCGGCGATCGCGAGGTCGATCGCGTCGACCGACAGCGCGATGTCGGTGCTGTTCTTGCCGGCCGAGAGGTTGACCATCGGCCGCACCGACAGCCGCTTGAACAGCGCCTGCCGGTTCACGGCCATCTCGGCATTGCAGTAGGCGCGGCGCACGTGGATGGCGCCGTACTCGTCCATCGTGCGCTGCACGGCCTGCTCGATCACATCGGCCGAGACGTTGTCGGCGTCGATCAGCAGCATCACGCGACGCATTGGCTCTCCCCCAGGCTACGCGCACTTCGTGTCGCTTCGCCACCCCCCTCACCGGGGGCAACACCAACGGCCCGGCAAAGCCGGTTCCGTGGTGTTTCTGGACTGGATCGCGCCAACCGATCGAGTGATGGAGCTCTCATGAAAGTTTCCAGTTCAGGGTTTCGCCGCCGCGCAGCGGCTTGAGCGTGGCATCGCCGTAAGGCACGGTCTCGGGCACGGTCCAGCTCTCGCGCTTGAGCGTGACGGTGTCGGCATGGCGCGGCAGGCCGTAGAAGTCGGGGCCGTGGAAGCTCGCGAAGCCTTCGAGCTTGTCGAGCGCACCGGCGTTGTCGAAGGCCTCGGCATAGAGCTCGATGGCGGTCAGCGCGGTGTAGCAGCCGGCGCAGCCCAGGGCGTGTTCCTTCAGGTGCGCGGGGTGCGGCGCGCTGTCGGTGCCGAGGAAGAAGCGGTCGCTGCCGCTGGTGGCGGCCTCGACCAGCGCCACGCGATGGGTCTCGCGCTTGAGCACCGGCAGGCAGTAGTAGTGCGGGCGGATGCCGCCGGTGAAGATGGCGTTGCGGTTGTACAGCAGGTGGTGCGCGGTGATGGTGGCGGCCGTGAAGCGGTCGGCGTCGCGCACGTAGTCGGCGCCCTCCTTCGTGGTCAGGTGCTCGAACACCACCTTGAGCTCGGGGAAGTCGCGGCGCAGCGGGATCATCACGCGGTCGACGAACACGGCCTCGCGGTCGAACTGGTCGATCGCGGGATCGGTGACTTCGCCGTGCACCAGCAGCAGGAGGCCGTGCTTCTGCATGGCCTCGAGCGTCTTGTAGGTCTTGCGGATGTCGGTCACGCCGGCATCGCTGTTGGTGGTGGCGCCGGCCGGGTAGAGCTTGAGCGCGCGCACGCCGGCCTCGGCCGCCAGCGCGATCTCCTCGGGCGGCAGCTTGTCGGTCAGGTAGAGCGACATCACGGGCTCGAAGGCGCTGCCCGCGGGTACGGCGGCGCGGATGCGGTCGCGGTAGGCCACGGCCTGGGCGGCGGTGGTCACGGGGGGACGCAGGTTCGGCATGATCAGCGCGCGGCCGAACTGGCGCGCGCTGTGGGGCACGACGGCTTCGAGGGCGGCGCCATCGCGCACGTGCAGGTGCCAGTCGTCGGGGCGGGTGATCGTGAGGGTGTCAGTCATGGCGCGGCGATTGTCGCACCCGCCCTCTCACCGGCCGCGCGGCCCCCGCCGGGCATGACTTTGGGCACTTACGGCGACGCGGGGCTGCCGCCTAGGATGCGGCGATGAACCGCCCGGTGCGCGAAACCGGGACGGGGAACCACCTCGCGGGGAGACACAGGCCGATGAACGACACCACGCCGGGGCCGCTGGCGCAGGACGGCACGCTCGCGCTGCGCGTGCTGCGCGAGCACCTGGCCTCGGTCTACGCCGGCCACACGACGGCGATTGCGGCGCATGGCGTCTTCGCGCTCGCGATCGGCGTGTTCGGCTACTTCAACGTGGCGCCCGGGCACCGCGCGCTGGTGCTGGGCATCGTCGCGACCATCGTGCTGATGGACCTGTACGTGTTGCTGTCGAAGCGCTGGACGCCCGCGGTGCCGCTGGCCGACAGCCCGCGCTGGGCCCGCCGCTACACCGTCCACGTCACGCTGGTCAGCGCGATGACCGCGCCGTTCAGCCTGTTCCTTGTGGCGCTGCAGAGCCCCGCGATGACCACCTTCGTGACGGTCGTGATCATGGGCAGCTGGACCCGCGCGGTGCAGGCGCGCTGGCCGCTCAAGGGCGCGATGTTCGGCTACGGCATCCCGATGATGAGCGGGCTGATCGCCGCGCTGGTCTGGTACGGCCACATGCTGAACTGGTTCCTGGCCGGCTTCGCGCTGCTCAACCTGGTGCTCACGCTGCGCGAAGGCGTGAAGCAGAACGAGCGCCTGACGGCCTCGCTGATGCTGCGCTTCGAGAACGAGGCGCTGGCCGCCCAGCTGCGCGAGCAGGTCGCGGCCACCGAGCGCGCGAGCGCCGAGAAGACCCGCTTCCTGGCCGCCGCCAGCCACGACCTGCGCCAGCCCATGCATGCGATCGCGCTGTTCGGCGCGGCGCTGGGCAGCACGCTGCGCCGTCGGCCCGAGATCCAGAACGTGGAGCGGCTGATGCGCGCGGTCGACGCGCTGGGCGCCTCGCTCGACACCATGCTCGACATCTCGCGCCTCGACGCGGGCGTGGTCCAGGCGGCGCCGCGCGCGCTGTCGCTCGATGCCCTGCTGATCCCGCTGCACCACACCTTCTCGGCCCAGGCCGAGCGCAAGCGGCTGCAGCTGCGCGTGCGCGCCAGCGGCCTGTGGATCCACAGCGATCCGCAGCTGCTCTACCGCATGCTGTCGAACCTGGTCGACAACGCGCTCAAGTACACGACGCAGGGCGGCGTCACGGTGATCGCGCGCCCGCGCGGCGGCCAGGCCTGGATCGAGGTGCGCGACACCGGCATCGGCATCGCGCCCGAGCAGCGCGACCGCATCTTCGAGGAGTTCTACCAGGTCGACAACCTCGGGCGCGACCGCTCGCGCGGCCTGGGCATCGGCCTGTCGATCGTGCAGCGGCTCTCGCGCCTGCTCGGCCACCGCATCGAGCTGCGCTCCCACATCGGGCGCGGCACGCGCTTTCGGGTGGTGCTGCCGCTGGCCGAAGCGTCCGAGGCCTCGGCGGGCGCCTTCAGTCCGCTCGACCTCGAGCTGCCGGTGCGCCAGCGCTTCGAGGTGCCGGCGCTGCGCGGCCGCGTGCTGCTGATCGACGACGAGGAGGAGATCCGCAAGGCCATGACCGAGCTCATGAGCGCCTACGGCATCGAGGTCGCGGCGGTGGCCGACGAGGCCGAGGCGGTGGCGCTGCTGACCGGGCCCGGCGCGCAGGCCCCGCCGGTCGCGCTGCTGCTGTGCGACTACCGGCTGTCGAGCGGCGTCGACGGGCTCGAGCTCGGCCTGCGCCTGCGCGAGCGCTTCCGGCTCGACGCGCCGATGCTGCTGATCACCGGCGAGACCGCGCCCGAGCGGCTGCAGCGCGTGCGCGCCTCGGGCGTGCCGGTGCTGTTCAAGCCGGTGACCGCGGCCATGCTGATGCAGGCCATGGCCGAGCTGGTGCCGGCCGAACGCCGCGCGGAAGGTCCCGGCACCTGAACCTGTTCAGGCCACGGGCGCCGTGTCGCGCGCGCGGGCCAGGTCCTCGCGCCAGCGCGCATGGGCCGCCTCGCGCTCCTCGTCGGGCAGCCGCAGCAGCGCCGACGGATGCAGCGTGACGAACACCGGCCGTCCATCCGCGCGTTCGTGCAGCCAGGCGCCGCGCTCGGCCTGCACCGCCACCGGCCGGCCCAGCAGCGCGCGCGCCGCCGTGGCGCCGAGCGCGACCAGCGACTGCGGCCGCACCAGCGCGATCTCGGCATCGAGCCAATGGGCGCAGGCCTCGGCCTCGCGCTGCCCCGGCGTCTTGTGGATGCGCCGCTTGCCGCGCAGCTCGTACTTGAAGTGCTTCACCGCATTGGCGAGGTAGACGCCCTCGCGCGCCCAGCCGAGCTGCGCCATCGCGCGCTCGAGCAACTGGCCGGCCGGGCCGACGAAGGGCCGGCCCGCGAGGTCCTCCTGGTCGCCGGGCTGCTCGCCGACCAGCATGTGGCGCGGCGCGAGCGGCCCCTCGCCGCACGGCCTGGGTGGCGTGCGCGCCGATCGGGCAGGCGCGGCAGGCATGGGCGGCCGCGCGCAGTTCGCCGAGGTCGGCCGGCATGCATCGCGCCCTCGGCCGGAAGCGGGTGCAGCGCCATCGGCGCGCGGATGCGCCGCGCGGGCGTGGCCGGCGCCTCGATCATCGACTGGCTGCGCGCGTCGGCCGCGTCGGCCAGCGGCTGGATCAGCGCGGCCTCGGGCAGGTTGTGCCAGTAGCGGCGCGGCATCTCGCGCTGCATGGTCGCGAACTTGAGCCGCGCCGGATTGAAGATGTGGGCGTAGTAGGTGAGCCAGAGCTGCTCGCCCGCATCGGGCGGCGGCTTCTCGCGGCGGTCGGCGCCCGCGCGGAACGACAGCGCATGGCCATCCCATTCGACGCAGCGCTCGGGCGTGAGGATGGCCCAGCGCATCTGCGCGAAGCGGCGCGCGAAGAAGTCGGCATTGGCCTCGACGATGCGGTGCTCGGGCTCGAACCACGCGACATGGCGCTCGAGCCCGTCCTCGTCCGTGACCTGCGTGAAGCGCACGAAGGCGCGCATCTTGTGAATGTCGCGGTGCACCGCCTTTGCCATGCGCTGCGCCCGCATCATGTCGGCGTCGAGCGGATCGTGGCGCAGCGCGGGTTCGTGCGCGAGGCGCCAGAGCAGGCGGTAGAGCAGCGCGAAGCGCTGGGGATCGCGGTGCAGGATCACGTCGGTGCACAGCGCGACGAAGGCCGCGGGCACGGGCTGCAGCGCCACGGTCGACGGTGCGATGGCCTGCTCGGGTGCATCGCCGAACAGGCCTTCCCCGCCCTCGGGCTGTGCCACGCCCCACTCGACCCGCTCGGGCGGCACGCCATCGGCCAGCAGCTGCCGCGCGCGGCGCCGGAAACCGTCGAGGTCGACCGCGTCGTCGAGCCGCACCTGCATGGCGATGGCTCAGAACAGCGAGGCCTGCCGCGCCGGCTCGACGCGCGCCGAAGCCGCCATCGCCCCGGCCGCGGGCCGGTGCCCGTCGGCCACCACGAAGGGCAGCACCTTGCGCGCGGGCACATGCAGCCGCCGCAGGTCGTCGGCGCGCACGCGGCGCACGCGCCGCGCCTGCAGCAGCCGATCGACCGCCTTCACGCCCAGGCCCGGCACGCGCAGCAGCAGCTCGCGCGGCGCATGGTTGAGGTCGACCGGGAAGCGCTCCGAATGCGCGAGCGCCCAGGCCATCTTGGGATCGACGTCGAGCCGCAGCAGGCCGTCGCGCTCGGCCACGATCTCGCCGTGCTCGAAGCCGTAGAAGCGCATCAGCCAGTCGGCCTGGTAGAGCCGGTGCTCGCGCATCAGCGGCGGCGCGACCAGCGGCAGCGCGCGCGCCGCGTCGGGGATCGGGCTGAAGGCCGAGTAGTAGACGCGGCGCAGCCGGTAGGCGCCATAGAGCGTGGCGCTGGTCGCGAGGATGGCGCGGTCGTCGGTGGCGTCGGCGCCCACGATCATCTGCGTGCTCTGGCCCGCGGGCGCGAACGGCGGCGGCTTCGCGGCCACGGGCGCCGCGCCCGGCAGCGCGCGGATCGGCACCACGCGGCGCGCCTCCTCGCGCGTGTCGTCGATCTGCAAACGCAGTCGCGCCATCGAGCGGCGGATCGCGCTCTCGTCCTTCTCGGGTGCGAGGGCCTGCAGGCCCTCGGTGGTCGGCATCTCGACGTTGATGCTGAGCCGGTCGGCATAGCGGCCGGCGCGCGCGATCAACTCGTCGCTGGCATCGGGAATGGTCTTGAGATGGATGTAGCCGCGGAAGTCGTGGTCCTCGCGCAGCGAGCGCGCGACCTCGACCACCTGCTCCATCGTGTGGTCAGGCGACTTGATGATGCCGCTCGACAGGAACAGCCCCTCGATGCAGTTGCGGCGGTAGAAGTCGAGCGTGAGCTGCACCACCTCGTCGGCACGGAAACGCGCGCGCGGCACGTTGCTCGAGGCACGGTTCACGCAGTAGAGGCAGTCGTACTGGCAGTGGTTGGTCAGCAGCACCTTGAGCAGCGAGATGCAGCGGCCGTCGGGCGCATAGCTGTGGCAGATGCCCATGCCCTCGGTCGAGCCGATGCCGCGCCCGCCCACCGAGTCGCGCGGCTGCGAGCCGCTCGACGCGCACGAGGCGTCGTACTTGGCGGCATCGGCCAGGATGGCGAGCTTGTGCTGGAGGTCCATGGGGCGGGCGAAGAACACTGTATGTTTATACAGATGTTAACCGTCCCGTCGCCCCGATGGCCCTGCGGCCATGCGCGCGGGTCGGGCATTGCCCGCCGCGCCCTTTCAGTCGATGTAGCGCAGCCCCGCCGCCGCCAGCGCCGGCCGCATGTCGTACATGTCGAGCCCGAGCACGCCGCTCGCGAGCTTCTCGCGCTTCGACGTCTCCAGCGCCTCGCGCTGGCGCGCCTTCTCGAGCGTGGCCGCGGCCATCGCGCGCGGCACGCAGACCACGCCGTCGTCGTCGGCCACGATCGCGTCGCCGGGCTGCACCGACATGCCGGCGCACACCACGGGGATGTTGACCGAGCCCAGCGTGGCCTTCACGCAGCCCTTGCTGCTGATGGCCTTGCTCCAGACCGCAAAGCCCATCTGCTGCAGCGTGCGCACGTCGCGCACGCCGCCGTCGATCACCAGCGCGCGCGCGCCGCGGGCCTGGAAGCTGGTGGCCAGCAGGTCGCCGAAGAAGCCGTCGCTGCTCGGCGCGGTGACGGCCGCCACCACGATGTCGCCGGGGCGGATCTGCTCGGCCGCGACGTGCAGCATCCAGTTGTCGCCCGGATGCAGCAGCACGGTGACGGCGCTGCCGCTGACCTGCGCGCCCGGGTAGATCGGCCGCATGTACGACGCGAGCAGGCCGACCCGGCCCATGGCCTCGTGCACCGTGGCCGAGCCCAGTGCCGCGAGGGCGTCGACGACCTGCGCGTCGGCGCGTTCGATGTGGCGATGGACGACGCCGAGTTCATGCATGGCGGGCTCCTTGGGTGGCATGTGATGGAGGATCGAACCGCTGGCCGCGCGCGTTCAGTTGCGCATCGAGCCGCGGAAAGACGCGGCGCGCATTGCCTTCGTAGACCTGCGCGCGCTGGTCGGCGCTGAGCGCGGCCGCTTCGATGTAGCGCCGCGTGTCGTCGTAGAAGTGGCCGGTCTCGGGATCGATGCCGCGCACGGCGCCGATCATCTCGGAGGCGAACAGGATGTTCTCGACCGGGATCACCCGCGCGAGCAGGTCGATGCCCGGCTGGTGGTAGACGCAGGTGTCGAAGAACAGGTTCTTCAGCAAGTGCTGCGCGAGCGGCGGCTTCTTCATCTCCTGCGCCAGGCCGCGAAAGCGCCCCCAGTGGTAGGGCGCCGCGCCGCCGCCGTGCGGGATCACGAAGCGCAGGGTGGGGAAGTCGGCGAACAGGTCGCCCTGGATGCACTGCATCACGGCCGTGGTGTCGGCATTGAGGTAGTGCGCGCCCGTGGTGTGGAAGCAGGCGTTGCAGCTGGTGCTCACATGGATCATGGCCGGCACGTCGAGCTCGACCATCTTCTCGTAGAGCGGATACCAGTGGCGGTCGGTCAGCGGCGGGCTGTTCCAGAAACCGCCCGAGGGGTCGGGGTTGAGGTTGACGCCGACGAAACCGTAGTCGCGCACGCACCGCTCGAGCTCGGCGATGCACGAGGCGACCGGCACGCCCGGCGACTGCGGCAGCATGGCCGCGCCCGCGAAGCGCTCGGGGAACATCGCGCTCACGCGGTGGCACAGCTCGTTGCAGATCGCGGCCCAGGTCGAGGACACGGCGAAGTCGCCGACGTGATGCGCCATGAAGCTCGCGCGCGGGCTGAAGACGGTGAGGTCGATGCCGCGCTCGTCCATCAGCCGCAGCTGGTTGCCCTCGATGGATTCGCGCAGCTCGTCGTCGCCGATGCGCAGCTCGGACGCGGCCGGCGCGGGCCGCCCCGCGCCGAAGGCCTCGACCTGGCGCCGGCGCCAGGCCTCGAGCGCGGCCGGCGCGGTGGTGTAGTGACCGTGGCAGTCGATGATCATGAAGTCGACGCCGTGCTCAGTCGGCCTTGATGTCGGCCGCGCGGATCACCTGCTCCCACTTGGCCGATTCGCTCTTGAGGAAGGCCGCGGCCTCCTGCGGGCTCGAGGGCGTGATGACCGCGCCGAGCGCGCCCAGCTTCTCGCGCGTGCCGGCATCGGCCAGCGCCTTGCGCGTCTCGGCATTGAGCTTGGCGACCACCTCGGGCGCGGTGCCGGCCGGCGCGAGCAGCGTCCACCAGACGCTGGCGTCGAAATTCGGCAGGCCGGCCTCGGCCATGGTGGGCACGTTCGGCAGCATCGGCGCGCGCTGGGCGCCGCTGACCGCCAGCGCGCGCAGCCGGCCCGACTGGATGTGCGGCAGCACCTCGAGCGGGTTCAGCAGCATGAACGAGGTGCGCCCGGCGATCAGGTCGACCAGCGCGGGCGAGCCGCCCTTGTAGGCCACGTGCAGCGCATCGAACTTGCCGACCGAGGCCAGCAGCGCGCCGGCCAGGTGGCCCGAGCTGCCGTTGCCGGCCGAGCCGTAGCTCATGTCGCCGGGCTTGGCGCGCGCGGCCGCGAGCAGCTCGGGCACGCTCTTGTAGGGCGCGCTGGCCGGCACCACCAGCACCAGCGGCGCATAGCCGAGGCGCGCCACGGCAACGAAGTCGCGCAGGCCGTTGAACGACAGCTTGGGATAGAGCGTGTTGTTGGTCACCACGCCGTTGGCCGCCACCAGCAGCGAGTAGCCGTCGGGCGCCGAGCGCGCGACGTTCTCGGTGCCGATGTTGGCATTGGCGCCGGGCCGGTTGTCGACGATCACCGGCTGGCCCATCTGCGTCGACAGCCGCTCGCCGACCACGCGGCCCACGGTGTCGACCGCGCCGCCGGCCGCGAAGGGCACGACCAGCCGGATCGGCTTGCTCGGATACGGCGCCTGCGCGAGCGCCAGCGAGGGCGCGGCGAGGCAGGCGAGGAAGAGCGCGCCAAGGCGGCGGCGCAGCGGGGCGGTGGATGTCATGAGCGAGTCTCCTGCGGATGTTCGAAGCGACGTGGAAGCAAGGGGCCCAGCGCCCCGGGAAAGCCGCGAGCCTAGGATTCGCATCGCGGTCGCACAATGCCGTTCCACTCCGCGAAACGATGGCCTCCTCCGCACGCGCTCCCACCCGCACCGCTCCGCGCGCCGGCAAGCCCCAGCCGCGTGCCGACGGCGTGACCGCGGTGGCGCGTTCGCTCGCCATCCTCGATGCCTTCGGCACCGCCGACGCGCAGCTCGCGCTGGCCGAGATCGCGCGCCGCACCGCGCTCGCCAAGCCCACCGCGCTGCGGCTCGCGCGCACGCTGGCCGCGGCCGGCTACCTGGTGGCGCTCGAGGGCGGTGCCTGGCGCCTGGGCCCGGCGGCCGCGCGACTGGGCGCGCGCTACCAGCGCGCCTTCGACCTGCGCAACGTGATCGAGCCGGCCCTGCAGCAACTGGCCGAACGGACCGGCCACAGCGCCTCCTTCTTCGCGCTCGAGGAAGGCCAGCGCGTGCGCCTCCTGCGCGTGCGCGGCGCCGACGGCTTCGTGAGCCCGAGCCGTGTCGGCGAGCCGCTGCCGCTCGAGCGCGGCGCGGCCGGCCAGGTGATCCTCGCGTTCTCGGGCGCGCCGGGCGCCGCGCTCGACGCCATCCGCCGGCGCGGCCATCACCTGACCGTGGGCGAGGCCGACGCGGCCGCCGCGAGCGTGGCCGCGCCGGTGTTCGCCGCGCGCGGCACGGTGCTGGGCGCGCTCAGCGTGGCGGTGCCGGCCGATGCGGCCGCGGCCGGCGAACTCGCGCGCCATGCGGCCACGCTGATGGAAGCCGCGCGCAGGCTGTCGGATGCGCTCGCGGCCACACGCTACGAGCCGCTCGAAGGCCGCGCGCGCAGCCAGTGGCATCCTTAGCTAGTCTGCCTTCACGCCCGCGGCCTTCACCACCGGCGCCCACTTCACGATCTCGCTGCGGATCGTCGCCTCGAACTCGGACGCGCTCGACCCCACGGGCTCGACGCTGAGCTCGGCCAGGCGCTGGCGCACCTCGGGCAGCTGGATCACCTTGACGATGTCGCCCGAGAGCCTGGCCGCGATCGGCGCGGGGAGGCCGCGCGGCGCGACGAAGCCGAACAGGCTCTCGAGCGAATAGCCGGGAATGGTCTCGCCAACGGTCGGGTAGTCGGGATAGATGCGGCTGCGCTTCGCATTGGTCACGGCCAGCACCTTGAGCTTGCCGGCCTTCACGTGCGGCAGCGCCGAGTCGAGCAGCACGAAGCCCACCTGCACGCGGCCGCTGAGCAGGTCGTTGTACGCGGGCGCGCTGCCGTTGTAGGGGATGTGGACCATGCCGGTCTCGGCGCGCACGTTCATCATCTCGCCCGCCAGGTGGGTGGCGGTGCCGATGCCCAGCGAGGCATAGCTGACCGATCCGGGCTTGGCGCGCGCCTTCGCGATCAGCCCGGCCACGTCGTTGGCGGGGAACGAGGGAATGGCGACCAGCGCGATCACCGGGAAGCCCAGCAGGCTCAGCGGCGTGAAGTCCTTGGTGGCGTCGTACGGCAGGTCGTTGCGCAGCGAGGGATTGATGGTGAAGGCGCTGATGACGATGCCGAAGGTGTAGCCGTCGGCCGGCGCCCGCGCGATGGCCTGGGTGCCGACGATGGTGCCGGCGCCGGGCTTGTTGTCGACGATCACGCTCTGGCGCCAGAGCTCGCCGAGCTTCTGCCCGAGCAGGCGGCCGATGACGTCGGTGGCGCCGCCCGGCGGCAGCGGGATCACCATCCGCACGGGATGCGAGGGGAAGGCGGAAGCGGGCTCCTGCGCCAGCGCGCGCAGCGGCAATGCGCCGCTCGCGGCGAGGGCGGCGCCGGCGCGCAGCAGGCCGCGGCGGGTGGCACGAGCGGCCACGGGCGGCAGGCGCGGGGGTTGTTCGGACGTCACGGTGTCTCCTTATGGGTATGGGGGGCGAGGTCGGTGGCGAGGCTCGGGCGCCGCGCGCCGTCGAGGTGCAGCCAGGGATGCAGCGCCCGGTCGCGGCGCTGGAAGGCGTCGATCTCGGCGCTGCGCGCGAGCGTGAGCTCGAGGTCGTCGAGGCCGCGCAGCAGCCCCTCGCGGCGCCGCGGCGGCAGGGCGAAGGGCAGCGTCGGCAGGCCCGCGCGCCGCACGGTGCAGGCCTGCAGGTCGACCGTGAGCACGGCATCGGCGCCCTCGGCCACGGCGCGCGCGAGCCCCTCCACCTGCGCGCGCGGCAGGCGCACCGGCAGCAGGCCGTTCTGGAAGCAGTTGCCCTGGAAGATGTCGCCGAAGCTCGGCGCGACGATGCAGCGGATGCCCAGCGCCATCAGCGCCCACACCGCGCCTTCGCGCGAGCTGCCGCAGCCGAAGTTGTCGCCCGCCAGCAGGATGCCCGCGCCGCGGTAGCGCGGCTGGTTCAGCACGCAGGCCGGGTCCTCGCTGCCGTCGGCGCGAAAGCGCAGCGCGGCCAGCGCATGGGGGCCGAGCTCCTCGCGCGGCACGCCGCCGAACAGCGGCTCGACGCGCACGATCAGGTCGGTGTCGATGTTGTCGCGCACGAGCGGCGCGGCGGTGGCGGTGAGCACGCCGAACGGGGTCATGGCCGGGCCTTCATTTCACGCGGATCGACCAGGCAGCCCGCGATGGCCGAAGCGGCCGCGAGCTGCGGGCTCGCGAGATGGGTGCGCGCGCCCGGCCCCTGGCGGCCGACGAAGTTGCGGTTCGAGGTCGACACCACGCGCAGGCCCGGCGGCACGGCCTCGCCGTTGGCCGCCACGCACAGCGAGCAGCCCGACTCGCGCCATTCGAAGCCGGCGTCGAGGAACACCTGCGCCAGCCCTTCGGCCTCGGCCTCGCGCTTGACCAGCTCCGAGCCCGGCACGATCCAGGCGCGCACGCCGCGCGCCACGCGCCGGCCGCGCACGGTCTCGGCCGCGAGCCGCAGGTCGGAGATGCGCGCATTGGTGCACGAGCCGATGAACACCCAGTCCACCGGCGTGCCCGCGATCGCATCGCCGGCGCGCAGGCCCATGTAGTCGAGCGCGGCCTGCCGCGCGGCGCGCTGCGCCGGATCGCTGGCCGCGGCCGGATCGGGGATGCGCGCGTCGATGCCGATGGTGTCCTGCGGGCTCGTGCCCCAGGTGACCTGCGGCACGACCTGCGAGACGTCGATGCGCACCTCGCGGTCGAACACCGCGTCGTCGTCGCTGCGCAAGGTGGCCCATTGCGCCGCGGCCAGGTCCCACTGCGCGCCGCCGGGCGCGAACGGCCGGCCGCGCACGTAGGCCAGCGTGCGCGCGTCGGGCGCGACGATGCCGAAGCGCCCGCCCATCTCCACCGACAGGTTGCACACCGTCATGCGCGCCTCGATGTCGAGCGCGTCGATGGCCGCACCCGCGTACTCGACCGCGCAGCCCGAGGCCCCGGTGGCGCCGAGCCGGCCGATGGCATGCAGGATCAGGTCCTTCGCGCTGGTGCCCGCGGGCAGCGTGCCCTCGAAGCGGATGCGCATCTGGCGCGGGCGCTGCAGCACGATGGTCTGGGTCGCGGCCACGTGCTGGAACTCGGTGGCGCCGATGCCGAAGGCCAGCGCGCCGAGCGCGCCGTGGGTGCAGGTGTGGCTGTCGCTGCAGACCACCGAGGCGCCCGGCAGCGTGAGCCCGAGCTCGGGCCCGACCACGTGCACGATGCCCTGCCCCGGCTGGCCGACGTCGAACAGGCGGATGCCCTGCAGCCGCGTCTCGTGGCGCAGGTCGGCCAGGTAGCGGATGGCGTTGGACGTGTGGCCCTCGCGGCCCGGCGCGGTCGACACCGTGTGGTCGGGCATCGCGAAGGTCAGCTCGGGATGGCGCACCGGCAGCCCGCGCCGGCGCAGCGCCGCGAGCGCCTTGCTGCCGGGATCGCTGACCAGGTGGCGGTCGACGTGCAGCAGCGAGAAGCCGCCGCCCAGGTCGGACACCACGTGGGCGTCCCATATCTTCTCGAAGAGCGTGCGGCCGGGCATGCGGGGTCTGTCGGCGTGAGCCGTCGTGGAGCGTTGTTGGTCTTATTGTATTGACATCAATACTTTTAGCCAACACCCCGGTCCGCCCCGTCATCGACCGCTAAGATTTGCCCATGGACCTCAACAGGCAGCCCGGCGTGGCACTGCATCACCAGATCTCGACCCTGATCGAGGACATGGTCGCCAGCGGGCGGCTGCGCGACGGCGACCAGCTCCCCACCGAGGAGGAGCTGCGCGAGAAGTACGGCGTCTCGCGCGTCACGGTGCGGCGCGCGCTGCAGTCGCTGGAGGAGCGCGGCCTGCTCAAGCGCCAGCGCGGCCGCGGCACCTACGTGTCGGCGCCGTTGCGCTCGGCGCCGCTGCCGATGCCGATGGAGTCGTTCCTCGCGACCATGGCCGAGCGCCGCTCGCGCAGCAAGCCGTCGGTCAAGGAGTTCGGCTTCGTGCCCGCGCCCGCCGACGTGGCCACCGCGCTGCGGCTCGAGGAAGGCACGCCGGTGCTCCAGGTGGTGCGGCTGCGCAGCACCGGGCGGCTGCCGATCCTGCACAGCATCGTCCACCTCATCGAGGACGTGGGCCGGCGCTTCGTGCGGGCCGATTTCTCGCGGCTGTCGCTGACCGAGCTGCTGCAGGGCCAGGGCATCCGCTACGGCCGCATCGAGATGCTCACGCGCGCCACGCTGGCCGACGCGCCGCTGGCCGCGCTGCTCGGCGTGCCGATGGCCTCGGCGCTGGTCGACGTGCTGCGCATCGGCCACGACGAGGCCGACCGGCCCTTCGAGTTCCAGCGCCTGCGCGGTCCGTCGGACCGCTTCCACTCGCACGTCACGATCCGGGGCTGACCTCGCGCACGCGCTCCAGCGTGTAGTCGATGAAGGTGCGGATCGCGCGCGTGTGCTGGCGGTTCGGCATGTAGAGCATGAACATCTGGGTGCCGAAGATCGACAGCCGCCAGTCGTCGAGCGTGGTCAGCACCTCGCCGCGGCGCACGTCCTCGGCCACCACGTAGTCGGGCACCAGGCCGATGCCCAGGCCCGCGAGGATGGCCTGGCGCAGGAACAGGAAGTTCTCCGAGATCAGGGTCGGCTCGAGCACCACCTCGCGCCGGATCTCGCCCTGGTAGGCCGACACCCGCAGCTGCCGCCCGATGACCGCCGCCGTGACCACCGGCGCGCCATGCAGCCCGTCGAGCTGCTCGGGCAGCGGATGCCGCGCCGCGTAGTCGCGCGAGGCGCAGGCCACGTAGCGCACCGGGCCCATCGCGCGCGCCACCAGGTTCTGCGGCGGCTCGGGGATCACGCGGATCGCGATGTCGACCTCGTCGCGCAGCAGGTCCTCGATGCGGTTCTCGAACACCACGTCGAGCACGATGCCCGGGTAGCGGCGCTTGAAGTCGATCAGCCAGTCGGCCATGACCAGCTGCCCGTAGCCGCTGGGCACGCTCAGCCGCACCTGGCCCTGCAGCCCCTCGCCCAGCGTGGTGACCGATTCGCGCGCCGCACGCAGCTCGCCCTGGATCGCGACGCCGTGCTGGTACAGGCGCAGACCGATCTCGGTCGGCTCGGCGCGCCGGGTGGTGCGCCGCACCAGCTGCGCGCCGACCGAGCGCTCGAGCTGGTTCAGGTGGTAGCTGACGTTGGCCCGGGTCATCTTGAGCCGGCGCGCGGCCGCGCTCAGGTTGCCGGCATCGATGATTTCGACCAGCAGGGTCAGCGATTGGAGGTCCATGGCCGGGATTTTGTCAAAAATCCTTTGACAGTCTGTCAACCGGCTATGCAATTGTCAAAACCGGCAGCGGTGCAAAGAATGCGGGGTTCACCCCCAGAGCCTCGCGCCGCTCCGGCGCGTCACCGAGACAAGCGACACGCACATGGCCACCCCGACCTCCAGCCCCTCCACGTCCTCCGGTCCCGTCGCCTTCGAGCGCCAGGGCGACGTCTTCGTCGTGACCATCGACAACCCGCCCGTCAACGCCCTGGGCGTGGACGTGCGCCGCGGCCTCGTGGCCGCCATCGACGCGGCCGAGGCCGACGCCGCGGCCAAGGCCGTGCTCATCGTGGGCGCGGGCCGCAACTTCATCGCCGGCGCCGACATCCGCGAGTTCGGCAAGGCGCCGCAGCCGCCCTCGCTGCCCGAGGCCTGCCTGAAGATCGAGAACTGCAGCAAGCCCGTGATCGCCGCCATCCATGGCGCCGCGCTCGGCGGCGGCCTCGAGGTGGCGCTGTCGGCCCACTACCGCCTGGCCTCGCCCACCGCCAAGCTGGGCCTGCCCGAAGTCGCGCTGGGCCTGCTGCCCGGCTCGGGCGGCACGCAGCGCACGCCGCGCCTGATCGGCGTGAAGCCCGCGATCGAGCTGATGCTCAGCGGCCGCCACGCGCTCGCGAAGGAAGCGCTGTCGCTGGGCCTGGTCGACCGCCTCGGCAGCGACGCCGACGCGCGCGCCGAAGGCCTGGCCTATGCCAGGGAACTGATCGCCGCCAACGCCCCGGTGCGCCGCACGCGCGAGGCCGGCGCGCTGGCCGACCAGGAAGCCAGCCGCGCCGCCCTCGAGGCCGCGCGCGCCGACACCGCCAAGAAGAGCCGCGGCCTGTTCTCGCCGATGAAGATCGTCGAGGCGATCGAGGGCGCCCTCACACTGCCCTTCGACGAAGGCATGGCGCTCGAGCGCAAGCTGTTCCTGCAGTGCATCGACAGCCCGCAGCGCGCGGGCCTGATCCACGCCTTCTTCGCCGAGCGCGAAGTGCTGAAGGCGCCCGAGACCCGCTCCGCCAGCCCGCGGCCGCTGGCGTCGGCCGGCATCGTCGGCGGCGGCACCATGGGCGCGGGCATCGCGGTGGCGATGCTCGACGCCGGCCTGCCCGTGACCATGATCGAGCGCGACGACACCCAGCTCGCGCGCGGCCGCGCCAACGTCGAGAAGGTCTACGACGGCCTGATCGCCAAGGGCCGCATCACGCCCGAGGCCAAGGCCGCCGTGATGGCGCGCTTCTCGGGCTCCACCTCGTACGACGCGCTCGCCGACGTTGACATCGTGGTCGAGGCCGTGTTCGAGGACATGGGCGTGAAGAAGGCCGTGTTCGCCGAGCTCGACCGCGTCTGCAAGCAGGGCGCGGTGCTGGCCACCAACACCTCGTACCTCGACATCGACGAGATCGCCGCCAGCATCTCGCGGCCGCAGGACGTGGTGGGCCTGCACTTCTTCTCGCCGGCCAACATCATGAAGCTGCTCGAGATCGTGGTGCCCGCCAAGGTGCGCGCCGACGTGGTCGCCACCGGCTTCGAGCTCGCGAAGAAGCTCAAGAAGGTGCCGGTGCGCGCGGGCGTGTGCGACGGCTTCATCGGCAACCGCATCCTGGCCGTGTACCGCCAGGCCGCCGACCACATGATGGAGGACGGCGCCTCGCCCTACGAGATCGACGCCGCCGTGCGCAACTTCGGCTACCCGATGGGCCCGTTCCAGGTCTCGGACCTCGCGGGCGGCGACATCGGCTGGGCCACGCGCAAGCGCAAGGCCGCCACGCGCGACCCGCAGGCGCGCTACGTGCAGGTGGCCGACCGCATCTGCGAGCGCGGCTGGTTCGGCCAGAAGACGCAGCGCGGCTACTACCTCTATCCCGAAGGCGCGCGCACCGGCCAGCCCGACCCCGAGGTGCTGACGATCATCGACGCCGAGCGCGAACGTGCGGGCGTCAAGCCACGCGCCTTCACCGAGGAGGAAATCATGCGCCGCTATATGGCCGCGATGATCAACGAGGGCGCCAACGTCGTGCTGCAGCGCATCGCGCTGCGCCCGCTCGACGTCGACGTGACCTTCCTCTACGGCTACGGCTTCCCGCGCCACCGCGGCGGCCCGATGAAGTACGCCGACATGGTGGGCCTGCCCAAGGTGCTGGCCGACATCCAGGAGTTCGCGAAGGAAGACCCGATCTTCTGGAAGCCGTCGCCGCTGCTGGTGCAGCTGGTCGAGCGCGGCGCCGACTTCGCGAGCCTCAACCAATCCGAGTAATCACAGAGCCAGCCTCCAGGAGACATTCCCATGCGTGAAGCCGTCATCGTTTCCACCGCCCGCACCCCGCTCACCAAGGCGCACCGCGGCGAATTCAACATCACCCCCGGCCCCACGCTGGCGGCCTTCGCGGTCAAGGCCGCGGTCGAGCGCTCGGGCCTCGACCCGGCGCTGATCGAGGACGCCATCCTCGGCTGCGGCTATCCCGAGGGCACCACGGGCCGCAACATCGCGCGCCAGGCCATCGTGCGCGCGGGCCTGCCGATCTCGATCGCCGGCACCACCGTCAACCGCTTCTGCGCCTCGGGCCTGCAGGCGATCGCGATGGCCGCGGGCCGCATCGTGGTGGACGGCGCGCCGGCCATGATCGCGGGCGGCGTGGAAAGCATCTCGCAGATCCGCAGCCGCAGCGCCACCGACAGCGGCGACAACGGCATGGACCCCTGGATCGTCGAGCACAAGCCCGCGCTCTACATGGCCATGATCGAGACCGCCGACATCGTGGCCCAGCGCTACAACATCAGCCGCGAGGCGCAGGACCGCTTCTCGGCCGAGAGCCAGCGCCGCACCGAGGAAGCGCAGCTCGCCGGCCGCTACAAGGACGAGATCGTCGCCTGCACCACCACCATGGCGGTGACCGACAAGGAGACCAAGGAGGTCACGCACCGCGAGGTCACGGCCACCGAGGACAACTGCAACCGCCGCGGCACCACCTACGAGGCGCTGGCCAAGCTCAAGCCCGTGATGGGCGACGACAAGTTCATCACCGCGGGCAATGCCTCGCAGCTCTCCGATGGCGCCTCGGCCTGCGTGCTGATGGAAGCCAAGGACGCCGAACGCGCCAACATCAAACCCCTGGGCGCCTTCCGCGGGCTCGCGGTCGCGGGCTGCGAGCCCGACGAGATGGGCATCGGCCCGGTGTTCGCCGTGCCCAAGCTGCTCGCGCGCCACGGCCTCAAGGTCGAGGACATCGACCTGTGGGAACTCAACGAAGCCTTCGCCTCGCAGTCGATCTACTGCCAGGACCGGCTGGGCATTCCCTCGGAACGCCTCAACGTCAACGGCGGCGCGATCTCGATCGGCCATCCCTTCGGCATGACCGGCGCGCGCCTCGCGGGCCATGTGCTGATCGAAGGCAAGCGCCGCGGCGCGAAGTACGCCGTGGTCACGATGTGCATCGCCGGCGGCATGGGCGCCGCCGGCCTGTTCGAAATTTATTGAGGAGCGCGCGATGGACCTGAACTTCACCCCCGAAGAAGAAGCCTTCCGCGGCGAGGTGCGCGCCTTCCTGGCCGACAAGCTGCCCGCGCGGCTGTCGGACAAGGTGCGCGGCGGCAAGATCCTCGAGAAGGCCGACATGGAGGAATGGCATGCCATCCTCGATGCGCGCGGCTGGCTCGCCAACCACTGGCCCGAGCAATACGGCGGCCCGGGCTGGACGGCGGTGGAGAAGTTCATCTTCGAGAACGAATGCGCCCTGGCCTTCGCGCCGCGCATCGTGCCCTTCGGCGTGAACATGCTCGGGCCGGTGCTGATCAAGTACGGCAACGAGACGCAGAAGCGTCACTGGCTGCCGCGCATCCTCAACGGCGCCGACTGGTGGTGCCAGGGCTATTCGGAACCCGGCGCGGGCTCCGACCTCGCGGCCGTGAAGACCTCGGCCGTGCGCGGCATCGACGCCCAGGGCGACCACTACATCGTGAACGGCCAGAAGACCTGGACCACGCTGGGCCAGCACGCCAACATGATCTTCTGCCTGGTGCGCACCAACCGCGAGGCGAAGAAGCAGGAAGGCATCAGCTTCCTGCTGATCGACATGAAGTCGCCGGGCGTCGAAGTGCGCCCGATCATCACGCTCGACGGCGAGCACGAGGTCAACGAGGTGTTCTTCGCCGACGTGCGCGTGCCGGCCGAGAACCTCGTGGGCGAGGAGAACAAGGGCTGGACCTGCGCCAAATACCTGCTGACCTACGAGCGCACCAACATCGCGGGCGTGGGCTTCTCGGTGGCCGCGCTCGAGCAGCTCAAGGGCATCGCCGCCACGCAGACGAAGAACGGCAAGCCGCTGTCGGAAGACCCGGCCTTCGCGGCGCGCATGGCGCGCGTGGAGATCGACCTCGAGAACATGAAGACCACCAACCTGCGCGTGATCGCGGCGGTGGCCGGCGGCGGGGTGCCGGGCGCCGAGAGCTCGATGCTCAAGATCCGCGGCACCGAGATTCGCCAGGAGATCTCGTCGCTGGCGCGCCGCGCGATGGGCGTGCATGGCCGCCCCTTCATCGCCGAGGCGCTGAAGGACGGCTTCACCGGCGAGACCTTCGGCCCGGCCTACGCCTCGGCCGCCGCCTCGCGCTACTTCAACAACCGCAAGCTGTCGATCTTCGGCGGCTCGAACGAGATCCAGAAGAACATCATCAGCAAGATGATCCTGGGCCTGTAAGGAGAGATGCAATGAACTTCGAACACAGCGAAGACCGGCGCATGCTCGCCGACAGCCTGAACCGCTTCATCAGCGAGCAGTACGCCTTCGATGCGCGCGACCGCATCGCGAAGTCGGCGCACGGCTTCAGCAAGGAGATCTTCCAGCAGTTCGCCGAGCTCGGCGTGATCGGCGCGCTGTTCAGCGAGGCCGATGGCGGCTTCGGCGGCGGCGGCTTCGACATCGCCGTGGTCTTCGAGGCCCTGGGCCGCGGCCTCGTGGTCGAGCCGCTGCTGGGCGCGGTGATGGTCGGCGAGGCGCTCGGCGCGGCCGGCACGGATGCGCAGAAGGAGAAGCTGGTCGACATCATCAACGGCGTGACCGTCGCGGCCTTCGCGCACGACGAGGCCGACACGCATTACGAACGCACGCGTGTGCAGACCAAGGCCGAGCGCAGCGGCGACGGCTGGGTGCTCAACGGCGCCAAGGCGGTGGTGCCGCAAGGCGAGCAGGCCGACCTGTTCCTGGTCTCGGCCCGCACCTCGGGCAACGTGGACGACGAAGCCGGCATCTCGCTGTTCCTCGTGCCCGCCAAGACGGCAGGCCTCACGGTGCGCGGCTGCCCGTCGATCGACGGCGGCCGTGTCGCCGAACTCTCGTTCGACGGCCTGAAGCTGAGCGCCGACGCACTGCTGGGCGCCGAGGGCCAGGGCGCCGCGACGCTCGAGCGTGCCATCGGCCGCGGCGTGCTCGCGCTGTGCGCCGAGGCCGTGGGCGCGATGGAAGCGGCCAAGACCGCCACGCTCGACTACCTGCGCACGCGCAAGCAGTTCGGCACGCTGATCGGCAGCTTCCAGGCGCTGCAGCACCGCATGGCCGACCTGCTGCTCGAGATCGAACAGGCGCGCTCGGCCGTCATCAATGCCGCGGCCGCCATCGACGGCGGCGACCGCCTCGCGCGCGAGCGCGCGCTGTCGGCCGCCAAGTTCAGCATCGGCCGCATCGGCGCGCTGGTGGCGGAGGAAAGCATCCAGATGCACGGCGGCATCGGCATGACCTGGGAGCTGCCGCTGCCCCACTACGCCAAGCGCCTCGTGATGATCGACCACCAGCTCGGCGACGAGGACCATCACCTGCAGCGCTACATCTCGCTCGGCAAGGAGGTGGCGGCATGAGCAGCGACAAGACCGTGCTGATCTCGCAGGAGGGTGCCGTGCGCATCCTCACCAACAGCAACCCCGGCGCGCGCAACGCGATCACGCCCACGCTGTATGCCGAGCTCGCGGCCGCGCTGGCCGATGCGCAGGACGACCCCGAGGTCGGCGCCATCGTCTTCACCGGCGCCGGCGATTTCTTCTGCTCGGGCGGCGACCTCAACCTGCTGGCCAAGCGCCGCGAGCTGCCCGCCTCGGAACGCCGCGAGAAGCTCGAGGGCCTGCACAACCTGATCCGCGCGCTGCGCGACTGCGGCAAGCCCGTGATCGCGGCCGTCGAGGGCGGGGCCGCGGGCGCGGGCCTGTCGATGGCGCTGGCCTGCGACATGCTCGTGTCGGCGCGCGATGCCTTCTACACCGTGGCCTACGTCAAGGTCGGCCTCACGCCCGATGGCGGCGCCACCGCCTTCCTGTCCGAGTTCGTCTCGCGCCAGCTGCTGACCGAGCTGTGCCTGACCGGCGACCGCCTGCCGGCCGAGCGCCTGCATGCGCTGGGCGCGGTCAACCGCCTGACCGACAAGGGCGCGGCACTGGCCGAGGCGATCGCGCTCGCGGCCAAGGTCGCGAACGGCCCGCAGCGCGCGAGCGCGCGCATCAAGTCGCTGTGCCGCCAGGCGCACCGCGCCACGCTCGAGGAACAACTCGAGGCCGAGGCCGTCTACATGGTGGAGTCGCAGGCCGATGCCGAGGCCGCCGAAGGCATCGGAGCCTTCCTCGGCAAGCGCAAGGCCGACTTCGCCGCGCTGCGGCGGCAGGACAAGTCCTGAAGGATCGAAGCCTCGCGCGGCGCTTCGACAAGCTCAGCGTGAACGGCTCCGGGTCCAACCGCGTAACCGAGTCAAACCCCAAACCGTTCGGGCTGAGCCTGTCGAAGCCTTGCACAGCGCTTCGACAAGCTCAGCGTGAACGGATCTGGATCTACCTGAATCTGTCTAGGTCCCCTTCCCCGGAACCCATCCGGTGCCACGTCTTCCTGGAGCCACCATGCCCTCGCTGAATTCCTCGCTGCCGCTCGCCGGCGTGCGCGTCCTCGACCTCTCCCGCATCCTCGCCGGCCCCTGGTGCGGCATGGTGCTGGCCGACATGGGCGCCGAGGTCATCAAGGTCGAGCACCCGGGCCGCGGCGACGACACGCGCGACTGGGGCCTGCGCGTCGGCAAGACCGAGACCGCCTACTTCAACAGCGTCAATCGCAACAAGCGCTCGGTCACGCTCGACCTGCAGACGCCCGAGGGCCAGCAGCTCGCGCGCGATCTCGCGAAGCAGTGCGACGTGCTGATCCAGAACTTCAAGTTCGGCGGCATCGACAAGCTGGGCCTGGGCTACGAGCAGCTGAGCCAGGAACACCCTGGCCTCATCTACTGCTCGATCTCGGGCTACGACCGCACCGGCCCCGAGGCCGCGCGCCCCGGCTACGACCTCGTGGTGCAGGGCGAGGCCGGCCTGATGGCGCTCAACGGCGAGGCCAGCCAGCCGCCGCTGAAGTTCGGCGTGGCGGCCGTCGACCTGTTCACCGGCATGTACTCGGCGCAGGCCATCCTCGCCGCGCTCTACCAGCGCGAGAAGACCGGCCGCGGCCGGCACGTGGAGATGGCCCTCTTCGACTGCGGCCTGATGATCACCGCCTACTACGGCCTCGAGGCGCTGCTGCTGGGCGAGGACCCGCCGCGCTACGGCAACTCGCATCCCTCGATCGTGCCCTACGGCGTGTTCGATGCGGCCGACGGCCCGCTGGTCATCACCGTGGGCAACAACGCGCAGTTCGCGCGCTTCTGCTCCGAGGTGATCGAGCGGCCCGACCTCGCGGCCGACGAGCGCTTCAAGACCAACATCCTGCGCTCGGCCAACCGCGCGGTGCTGTTGCCGCAACTGCATGCCGAACTCGCGAAGCGCCCGCGCGCCGCGCTGCTCGACAAACTGAGCGCCGCCGGCATCCCCTGCGGCGAGGTGCTGGGCCTGCTCGAGGCGCTGCAATCGAAGCGCGCCACCGACGCCGGCCTGGTCACGCGCCAGCCGCATCCGGTCGCGGGCACGGTCGACGTGCTCGCTCCCCCCTACCGTTTCGATGGCGAGCGCCTGCCGGTGCGCAGCGCGCCGCCCACCCTGGGCGAAGGCACGCACGACGTGCTCCAGTCCTTGCTCGGCCTGTCGGATGAAAAGCTGGCAGCGCTGAAAAGCAGCGGCGTCGTCTGACGGCGCCTCCTTGTTCCCCTGAAGCAGAAGTCATGGCCTCCCTCTCTCTCCGTACCCTCCGCAGTCCTCTTCGCCGTGCACTCCTCGCGCTCGCCCTTCCCCTCGCCGCCGGTGCCGCCTTCGCGCAGGCCTGGCCGGCCAAGCCGATCACGCTGATCGTGCCCTTCCCGCCCGGCGGCCCCACCGACGTGGCCTCACGCATCGTGGCGCAGAAGATGTCGGCCGCGCTCGGCCAGAACATCGTGATCGACAACCGCAGCGGCGCCTCGGGCACCGTGGGCGCGGCCGCCGCCGCGCGCGCGCCGGCCGACGGCTACACCTTCGTGATGCTGGCCACGCCCACGCTGCTGGCCTCGCACCTCTACGGCCCGACCGGCTACGACATCTTCAAGAACTTCACGCCCGTGGGCAGCGTCTACGACCTGCCGATCGTGCTGGTGGTCAATCCCAAGGCGCTGCCCGAGGTGACCGGCCTGCAGGGCCTGATCGCCAAGGCCAAGGCCGAGAACGGCAAGCTCAACTACACGACCGCGGGTGCCGGCAGCTTCGGCCACCTGACGACCGAGCAGCTCAAGAACATCGGCAAGTTCGAGATGCAGCACGTGCCCTACCGCGGCAGCGCGCCGGCCGTGACCGACCTGATCGGCGGCCAGGTGCCCGCGATGTTCTCGGACCTGGTGGCCGTGATCCCGCACATCCGCGCGGGCAAGCTGCGCGCCATCGCGGTCGGCTCGGGCCAGCGCGTGAGCCTCTTGCCCGACGTGAAGACGGTGGCCGAGCAGGGCTTCCCGGGCTTCGACGCCACCTCGTGGGGCGGCCTGCTGGCACCGGCCGGCACGCCCAAGGACGTGGTCGAGCGCATGAGCGCCGAACTCAAGAAGGCGCTGGCCGACAAGGAAGTGCAGGAGAAGCTGCAGGGCGTGGGCTCGTTCGCCGCCTACCGCACCGCCGACCAGACCGCCGAGCGCATGCGCCAGGACTTCGAGCGCTGGGGCAAGGTCATCCGCGACAACCACATCACGAACCAGTAAAACAGCCGGGCCGACACGGCGACGATTTCAAGGGAACAAGGAGACAGGCCATGACCGACAGGAACGTACGGCACGACAACGACTACGCGACGCCCGTGGGCGCGCCGTTCCGGCCCGCGCGCCCCGTGCGCAGCCTCGCCGACATCCACGCGCTCGAGCAGACCCCGCTGGCGCAGGCGCTCACGGTGCGCAGCACCTACGAGATCTTCCGCAACGCGGGCCATGCCTTCGGCGACAAGACGGCGCTGACCTTCCTGCGCACCGGCAACCCGGACGATGCGCCGATCCGCTGGTCGTATGCCGAGCTGCTCGCGCGCATCCACCAGACCGCGAACCTGCTGCATGGCCTGGGCGTGGGCCCGAACGACGCGGTGGCGGTGCTGCTGCCGGGCTGCCTCGAATACCACCTCGCGCTCTGGGGCGGCGAGGCGGCCGGCATCGTGCAGCCGCTCAATCCGCTGCTCACCGACGAGAAGCTGGTCGCGCTGATGACCGCGGCCCGCGCCAAGGTGCTGATCGCCTACGGCTCGGACGCCGAGTCGGGCATGTGGTCGAAGGCGCTGCGGCTGCGCGGCCAGGTGCCGGGCCTGACCACCCTGCTGCGCGTGGCGCCGCACGACGAGGCACCGGGCGCGGCCGGCGCGCTGCCCGAGGGCGTGGCCGACTTCGAAGCGCTGCGCACCGCGCAACCCGATGACCGCCTCGTGAGCGGCCGCGACATCGCCTCGAGCGACATCGCCGCCTACTTTCACACCGGCGGCACCACCGGCGCGCCCAAGCTCGCGCGCCACAGCCATGGCGCGCAGGTGTTCACCGCCTGGGCCAGCGTGCAGGTCGCGGGCATGAACGAGCACGGCATCTCGATCAACGGCTATCCGCTGTTCCACGTCGCGGGCGTGCTGCCGGCCTCGCTGGCCTCGCTCTCGGCCGGCGTGGAGGTGGTGATTCCCACGCCCTCGCTGCTGCGCAACAAGCAGGTGCTGGCCAACTACTGGAAGCTGGTCGCGAAGTACCGCCCGACCTCGCTGTCGGCCGTGCCCACGGTGCTGGCCGCGCTGGCCAACGTGCCGCTCGACGGCGCCGACATCTCCTCGATCACCTACTGCCGCACCGGCGCGGCCGTGCTCTCGCCCGAACTCGCCGCGCGCTTCGAGCGCCTGTTCGGCCTGCACGTGCACGAGAGCCTGGGCATGACCGAGATGGCCGGCATCTCGACCATCACGCCGCCCGGCGTCGACGGCCCCGCGGGCTGCGTCGGCTTTCGGCTGCCCTACATGCAGATGCGCGTGGTGGCGCTCGACGAGCACGGCAACGCGAGCGATCGCGAAGTGGCGCGCGGCGAGACCGGCATGGTGCTGTTCAAGTCGCCCAACGTGTTCTCGGGCTTCGTCGATCCGGCCGACAACGCCAAGGCCTTCACGGGCGACGGCTGGCTCGCGACCGGCGACCTGGGCTGGATCGACAGCGAGGAGCGGCTCAACCTCACGGGCCGCTCGAAGGACCTGATCATCCGAAGCGGCCACAACATCGATCCCAAGGTGATCGAGGACGCACTGAGCGCCCACCCGGCGGTGCAGGTCTGCGCCGCGGTCGGCGCGCCCGATGCCTACGCGGGCGAACTGCCCGTGGTGTTCGCGACGCTGGTGCCCGGCGGCGCCGCCACCGAAGACGAGCTGCTGGCCTTCACCGCCGCGCGCGTCGACGAGGCTCCCGCCAAGCCCAAGTGGGTGGCGCTGGTCGATGCGCTGCCGATGACCAACGTCGGCAAGATCTACAAGCCCGAGCTGCGCGCCATGGCCGCGAGCCGCGTGGTGGCCGCCACCGTGGCCGAGCTGTGTGCCGAACTCCGCCTGCCCGAGGCCGCGCGCCCGAGCGTGACGCACGAGGGCGAGAGCCTGGTGCGCGTGACGATCGACCCCGCCGCCGCCGGCGCGCAGGCCGCGGCGCTCGCCGAGCGGCTGCGCAAGGCGCTCGAGCCGCTGCCTTTCAAGACCCGCGTGGCGACGGCCTGAAGCCGCCGCACGGCGGGCCGCAGCGCACGGCCCGCCGCCTTTCGTTTCTCCGACCCCAAGAACCATCAGGGACACCATGACCATCACCCGACACCCGACCCGTCGCGCGCTGCTGCGCGCCACCACCGCAGGCGCCGCCGCGCTGCTCGCGCTGGCTCATGCGCCGGCCCAGGCCCAGGCGCCTTATCCGAACAAGCCGATCCGCATGGTCGTGCCCTTCCAGGCCGGCGGCGCCACCGACGTGCTCGCGCGCGTGCTGGGCCAGAAGATGGCGGCCGGCCTCGGCCAGCCCGTGGTGATCGACAACAAGCCCGGCGCGGCCGGCATCATCGGCACCGACATGGTCGCCAAGGCAGCGCCCGATGGCTACACCATCGTCTTCTCGCTGAGCAATTCGCTCCTGACCAACGAGTTCCTCTACGAGAAGCTGCCCTACGACACGCAGCGCGACCTCACGCTGGTCTACCAGGTGGCGATGGGGCCGCTGGTGCTGGTGGTGCATCCCAGCGTGCCGGCCAAGACCGCGCCCGAACTGCTGAAGTACGTGGCCGCGAACAAGGGCAAGGTCGCCTATGGCTCGTACGGCGTGGGCGCCTACCCGCACCTGGCGGGCGCGCACATGAGCCTCACGCAGCAGGCCGACATGAACCACGTCGCCTACAAGGGCGAGGCGCCGATGATGCAGGACCTGATCGGCGGCCAGATCCAGATGGCCTATGCGAGCGCGCTGGTCGCCAAGCCGCACATCGACGCGGGCAAGGTGCGGGCCATCGGCGTGAGCGGCGAACGCCGCATGGCCGCGCTGCCCACCGTGCCGACGATGGCCGAGCAGGGCTTGAAGGACGAGGCCTACCGCGTGACCGGCTGGCTTGCCTTCGCCGTGCCCGCCAAGACGCCCAAGCCCATCGTGGACCGCATCGCCGAGGAAGTGCGCAAGGCCTCGCAGCAGCCCGACGTGCGCGAGCGCATCGCGGCCATGGGCTTCGAGCTCAAGGACAGCTCGCCCGAACACTTCGCCGCCGCCTGGAAGGCCGAGCGGCCGATCTGGGAGCGCCTCATCAAGCAGTCGGGCGCGAAGCTCGAGTGAACCCCCTCCGTTTTCATTGAAGGACCAGCCATGAAGATTCTCGTGCCCGTCAAACGGGTCCTCGACTACAACGTGAAGGTGCGCGTCAAGAGCGACGGCACGGGCGTGGACATCGCCAACGTCAAGATGAGCATGAACCCCTTCGACGAGATCGCCGTCGAAGAGGCCGTGCGGTTGAAGGAGAAGGGCGTGGTGACCGAGGTCATCGCCGTCTCGTGCGGCGATGCCAAGTCGCAGGAAACCCTGCGCACCGCGATGGCCATCGGTGCCGACCGCGGCATCCTGGTCGAGACCTCGGAAGAGCTGCAGCCGCTGGCCGTCGCCAAGCTGCTCAAGGCGCTGGTCGACAAGGAACAGCCGCAGCTGATCATCCTCGGCAAGCAGGCCATCGACGACGATGCCAACCAGACCGGCCAGATGCTGGCCGCGCTGGCCGACCTGCCTCAAGCCACCTTCGCCTCGAAGGTCGAAGTCGCCGGCGACAAGGCCAACGTGACGCGTGAAGTCGACGGCGGCCTCGAGACCGTCTCGCTCACGCTGCCGGCCGTCATCACGACCGACCTGCGCCTCAACGAGCCGCGCTACGTCACGCTGCCCAACATCATGAAGGCCAAGAAGAAGCAGCTCGACACCTTCAAGCCCGAGGACCTCGGCGTGGACGTCAAGCCGCGCCTGAAGACCCTGAAGGTCTCGGAACCGCCGAAGCGCGGTGCCGGCATCAAGGTGCCCGATGTGGCGACCCTGGTGGACAAGCTGAAGAACGAAGCCAAAGTGATCTGAGGAAGACAACGAACATGACCGCACTCGTCATTGCCGAACACGACCACGCCAGCATCAAGCCGGCCACCCTCAACACCGTGACCGCCGCGCTCGCCTGCGGTGGCGACGTCCACGTGCTCGTGGCCGTTGCCAACGCGGCCGAAGCCGCCAAGGCCGCCGCCCAGATCGCCGGTGTCACCAAGGTCATCGCCGCCGACAGCCCAAGCCTCGCCGAGAACCTGGCCGAGAACGTCGCGGCGCAAGTCCTCGCGATCGCCAGCAACTACACCCACATCCTGTTCCCCTCGACCGCCAACGGCAAGAACGTCGCGCCGCGCGTGGCCGCCAAGCTCGACGTCGCGCAGATCAGCGACATCACCAAGGTCGACAGCCCCGACACCTTCGAGCGCCCGATCTACGCCGGCAACGCCATTGCCACCGTGCAGAGCAGCGATGCGACCAAGGTCATCACCGTTCGCACCACCGGCTTCGACGCCGCGGCCGCCACCGGTGGCAGCGCAACGGTCGAGACCGCCGAAGGCGTGGCCGACAGCGGCAAGAGCAGCTTCGTGGGCCGCGAGGTCACGAAGAGCGAGCGCCCCGAACTGACGGCCGCCAAGATCATCGTCTCGGGTGGCCGTGCCCTGGGCAGCGCCGAGAAGTTCACCGAAGTGATGGCCCCGCTGGCCGACAAGCTCAACGCGGGCCTGGGTGCCAGCCGCGCGGCCGTCGACGCGGGCTATGCGCCGAACGACTGGCAAGTGGGCCAGACCGGCAAGATCGTCGCGCCGCAGCTGTACATCGCCGCGGGCATCTCGGGTGCCATCCAGCATCTGGCCGGCATGAAGGACTCCAAGGTGATCGTGGCGATCAACAAGGACGAGGAAGCGCCGATCTTCTCGGTGGCCGACTACGGCCTCGTGGCCGACCTGTTCACGGCCGTGCCCGAGCTGGTGAAGACGCTGTAAGAGGAAGCGCCCGCATGAAGACCCGCATCACCGAGCTGCTCGGCATCCGCTACCCGATCGTGCAGGGCGGCATGCAGTGGGTGGGCCGCGCCGAACTGGCCGCGGCCGTCTCCAACGCCGGCGGGCTGGGCATCGTGACCGCGCTCACGCAGCCCACGCCCGACGACCTGCGCCGCGAGGTCGAGCGCACCCGCGCGCTTACCGACAAGCCCTTCGGCGTGAACCTCACCATCCTGCCGGCCGTGAAGCCGCCGCCCTATGCCGAGTACGTGCAGGCGATCATCGACAGCGGCGTGAAGATCGTGGAGACCGCGGGCAACAGCCCGAAGGACTTCATCGAGGCGCTCAAGCGCCACGACGTGAAGATCGTCCACAAGTGCACCTCGGTGCGCCATGCGCTGTCGGCCGAACGCAATGGCGTCGACGCCGTGTCGGTCGACGGCTTCGAGTGCGCGGGCCATCCGGGCGAGGACGACGTGCCGGGCCTGATCCTGCTGCCGATCGCGGCACGCAAGCTGCGCATTCCCATCATCGCCTCGGGCGGCATCGCCGACGGCCGCGGCATGGCGGCCGCGCTCGCGCTGGGCGCCGAGGGCGTGAACATGGGCACGCGCTTCTGCGTGACCCAGGAAGCGCCGATCCACGACAACATCAAGCAGGCGCTGGTCGATGCGAGCGAGCGCGACACCAAGCTGATGTTCCGCACCATGCGCAACACCGCGCGCGTGTTCCGCAACGCGATCTCCGAAGAAGTGGTGGCCACGGAGAACCGTCCGGGCGGCTGCGAGTTCGAGGAGATCCGTCCGCTGGTGGCTGGCGCGCGCGGCCGCGCGGCGCTGGAGTCGGGCGCGGTGCAGGACGGCGTGGTCTCGGCTGGCCAGTGCATCGGGTTGATCGACGACATTCCGACTTGCGCGGAACTGCTGGAACGCATGGTGCGCGAGTGCCGCGAGCATCTGGACCGGGCTCGGGGCTGGATGGACTGAGTCTTTTTGTTCGTTCGCGTCCGGGGGCGATCACGCCGACGGGGCACCTTGCTCCGCGAATGTCCCCCGGCCTGCGGCCTCCTCCTTGATTTCGCTGCGCAAGGCACCCCATCGACGTGATCGTTGGAGCCGCTGCGGGCCGACACGACACAGGTCCCGAGCGGCTCGCGCGCAGCGCATCGCGGAAGCTGCATTTAGTCGCGATTGCCTCGACTTCGTGCCGAACGGCACGGCAACCTGCCGGCTTCTTCTCTAGAGTGAATGCCCCTCTCACTCGATACCCCAACTAGGGGAGAAGAAAGGCGCGACACACCCAATCAGTATTGAGATGTTCGAAGGCTGCTTGCCTCGCGGCAGGTTGTCGGTGCGAAAGCAGCGATGCAGATGCGAGGTATCAAAAGGCGACGGCCAGGATGTAGCGAGCACCCCAGCCGTCTAACCAAGTTCGTGCACAACCCTCGAAAGGACGCACAAAAATGGCTACCAAGACTATAGCCCGGCGTCGCACGCCGGTAGCTTCCGGAGACAACGCCCAAGGCCCGGCGGATCTCCTCGAAAACACCCTCTCCCAGCTCGAAGCGCTTCTGTGGGTCTGCCACGGGAAAGACATCGATTGGTGCAGCGGCGACGGACCTCGACAACTGGACAACCTGCTCTGGCTTGCGGCTGGACTCGCGCGCGAGGCGGGGGAGTTGTATCAGATGAGCGAGATGACGCGATATGGGGGGCTTGAGGCTGGCGGGTAGGGGCTGGTCTGCGGGCTGCGGGGTTCGCGGCCCGCTTGAGGGACAGGCCCTTTGGGGAACGATGGCTAAAGCCTTCGAGATGAGGGAATTCGGTTCGGTTGAGGTTTGCGGGGTAGAACGAAAATGGCCCCAAGCCTCTCTAGGCACTCCGGCGGCTCAACCTACCTCATGCGAGCATCGCTTCCAGAGTCCCCTCATCGATGATGTCCTCTGGCGGAAAGATGCCGGCCGCCTCGACCCGCGCACGGGCGGCGGCAACGTCGGGCACGAACATGACAACTGCAAGATCGCGCGTTGCGCGTGAGCAGCACACATAGAACAGGCGCCGGGTGCGGTCTATGACGTTGTCTTCGCCAGCTGCGATGTTCTCTTGGTCCGTTTCCGACAACGGAGCCATACCGAAATACTTTCCGTAGGAAAACTGCCGCTGATTTTGCCCCTCCTCGTCGTCAATCAGGACCACCACGCGCTCGAACTCAGCGCCTTTCACACCCTGCTGGGTCGCGAACGGGGATAGATCTTCCAGGTAATGACGGTAGCCCTTCAACTCGGCAACGCGGCAGTCCAGGAACGCAGACACGGACACAGCCTCTGGATCTTCGCCGTCTATAGCCTCTCCTCCTTCGGCCGCGAGATGCCTGGACCACGCTTCGTCGAGTTGCAGCATCTCAGCTTCGGCCGCGAAAAGGAGTATGTCCCGAAGCGATGTATCGTTTGAACGCATGCGCCGTGCGAGCTCGTTGGTGGAAGCCTGCAGCGTGGCTAGAGTCACGTTGGCGCCTTCGCCTCCCAGTCGTGCGGGTGCCAACAGCGGACACTGGCCACGCAGCAGGCTCATTACGTCGAACGCGCGGTCCTCATCCACTGCCATAGCCAAGGGAACCAAGTACGTCAGGAATACCCGAAGCGGCCAAGAGCTTCCGTCCTTGAGGCCCTCCTTGATACTGGAAGGAGCGTTGTCGTTCAAGGCTGAGTACAAGTTCGGGAAACCCAGCCGTGTTGCCGCCATGCGGTGCACAACCACCAAGACCCGGACATCGGCCGCGCGATCCTCACTCACCCAATGATCATCCTGGTTGGTGCGTCTAAGCCACTCACGAACCTTACCGAGCTTTGCCGACCGGAGTTGGTCGGCCGCAAGCAGGAAAACTCTGGCCGAGCCTTCAACCGGAACCAGCACGTCGTCGGCCCAAGCCATCCGACCGCGCGTCTGAACCAAGCCATCCCCCGGATGGCGGACCGCATTCACGACGCGCAGGACCCGCTGCGGACACCTGAAGTTCTCCGGCTTGGCGATGAGCCTCCAACCCTCCGGCACCTCGATAGCGCCGGCGCCATCCGTGTAGATTTTTTGCATCGGGTCCCCGAAGAATCCCAGGCAAAACTGCACGGGCGTGGTCTCGGCGATGCTGCGGAACGCCGCGACGATCTCGGGTCGGGTGTCTTGGCTTTCGTCGATAAACACCACCGGATACCGGCTCGCGACGACATCGCGAAGCAACTGACTTTGGTCGATCAGGTCCACCGCTGCGGTGATGACGTCGGAATGACCAAGGACACCCCTGCCCAAGTCACTGCCCGCTCCATAGCTGAAATGGGCCCGCTGTTCTAGATCCAAGAGCTGCTGGTGATACCGGGCGATATCGGCCACCAAACGCTCGCGTGTTGCCTGGCGAGTTCTCGGCCTGTCATGGTGCGCCTGAGCCTCGTTAATCTTTTCCTGGACCCGGGCGATCACCCAGGCTTTCAGATTAATCTGGAACGGACGCACTACCGTCCACAGGAAGCTGTGAATCGTCGAAACATGGAACAGCGGATCGTTCCCCACATCACCCCAGATCTCATTGACCGCTATCTCGGTGTATGTGATGCAAGCAATGCGCTGTCCGCGAGTGTGAAGATCCCGTCGCCGCGTCTGCGCAATGTGCGCCAGCGCCTTCACCAGCGAAGTCGTCTTGCCAGAACCCGCGCCAGCGACCATGACAAAGCTTCTCTGGGGCCGCTCATCGAGGCACGCGCGCAGTTCCAAGTCTGCCTGAGTATCTGGTTGTCCAACGCGACGCGTCATACTGCAACGTCCGGGAGTTGTACGAGTGCCGCGGCCGGCGGAGGTGGAGCGACCTGTTCCTCAAGCCAGCGCAGTCCGTCTTGGATGTAGTGCGGTACCGTCCACGCTGCCGGATCCTGTGCCAGTAGCGCCAACGCAAAGTCGGTCTTGTGAAAGCTCGCCTTCTTGACCTTGCGGTACAGGCTCTCGGCCAGTTCCCCGACGCCCAGCTTGTTGCAGCCCTTGATGCGTAGACCAAGATCCTTGCGATCGACATCCTGGCACCAAGCGAGGTTCTGCAGCGCGAACGCCTCCTCCAGAGTTCGACCTACTCTGACCTCCGTCATGCCGCGCCAACTCACGTCCACCTGCGTCTGGTACGAAACCCGCACATGCGCGCCGCCCGGCGCTGCTCGTGCTTGGGTGCGTTGTTCTGGTGTGGCCGCCAGCAACTCGGCAATGGTGCTGCATGCGGGAAGCCACTTGACCAGCGTCTGGTTCGACGTGAGTGCCCCGTTCTCGTGGACCATGCAAGCCTGACGCCCGCGCCGCGCCGCAGCCGCCTCCTCGGCATCTTCGTCGGCATCCGGATCCGCGTCGGCGTCGTCCTCGTCGTGCAGCACCGCTTCGTCACCAGCCACATCGGCGACTGGTGGCAAAACACTGTCAATGTCCGTCACGATCAGGGAAGTTAAGCCGAGGAACTCAATCAGTCCCTTGAAGCGATGCCCGAACGCCCCGCCGATCTCCAAAATGCTGACGTAATTGGACTGCAAGCGCGGCGCAACCTTGGCGATCATCTGCGGCATCAGCAGCCGCTCGACGTTCCCCTCCACTAGGATGGCGGCGTCGGCGAAGAAGATGTCGCAGTGCGTGAGCCTCAAGTACCGCTCCAGAAAATCCCTGGTGCGGTCGGCGGGATCCGCCGGATCGTTGGCCGTCTCGTAGAACTTGGCCATGCTGAGCACTTGGGAACGCTGCACGCCCCTGTCCGCCGTGCGACGGAAATAACGAATGGGCCGGAATCCGCGTTCAAACAGTACATGCGGCGAATGCGTCGAAACGACGAGTTGGCTAGTGCAGTACGGCGCGTCCCCATCGGGGACCGTCAAGATGTCCAAGACCTTGCGGATGAACACCTGCTGCAACTGGGCATGCAAGTGCGCTTCCGGCTCCTCGATGAAGATGAGATGCAACGGCGGTCGGTTCTCCTCGATGTCAAGCCATCTGGCGTGTACATCCAGCAGCTCAACGACCATGTAGATGAGGTTCTTGAAGCCAAGGCCGTTATAACGGTCCGGCAGGGTCGCAGACAACTCCGCGCCCACAGCTCCCACCGCGTAGTGGACACGCGCACCTTCATGGCTGCTGAGGATCGTGGCCGGGTTAAGGGCCGTCTTGATCAGGAGGCGCGGATTGTTGACACCTGGGTAGCCGAGGTGCGCCAAACGTTCGAGCGTCGGGCCGAAGACGCGCTCAAGATGCTCGTTCAGCAAGGACTCCGACTGTGCGAGCGCATGCCTGGCGTCGTGGTCCTCTTCGTGTTTCTCGAGGTTTCTCTCGTAGAAGCGACTTAGGCAGCGCGATAGGTCCTCAGACCGGGCTCCACCATTGGCATCTGACAGATGACGCTGCGCATGGAGGAAGTCCACCTTAACGAGGCTCGTCAGAACATCCTTGCCACTGCGGCCCTTGTCGGGCATCAAGCGCAGGGGGGTATACCCCTCGACCGGTTGCAGGACATCGTCGAACTTAGCGCGGTCGAGGACGTAGTAGCGCAGCTCGAAGTCCCGCCGGACGCGGTCGCCAGCGACATCCGCTAGGTAATCACTGAGCGTGCGCGGCTGCGGGTCATATCCGGCCACGACCTGAGCAACTTGGCCGTCCGGTGCCTCTTGCTGCACGCGTGCGCGCCGGGCCCTCGTGCGAGCCTCCTGGAACGCGGACCTCAACGCTACCGGATCCGTCGGGGCTAGCTCGACACGGATCCCTACTTGGTTGCCCTGCCAAGCGAGGCTGGGCAGGAGATCCACTACGCGGTGCAGGTCCGCCGGATTCACGGTGAACCAGATATCGATGGAGATGGTCGGAAGCTCGCTGCCCTCGGCGCCCTCACCGTAGGCATTGATGGCGTCCCAGCATTCCGAGCTGAAGTCGTGAAGCGAGAACCTATCTCTAGACGCGGAGGTGAACAGCTGCAGGGCGTGCGCGGCAGAAGTCTTTCCACTGTTGTTGGCGCCGACAAAGAGCGATATGTCGGGTGCAAGATCGATGCGAGTGTCCTTGATGCGCCGAAAGTTGCGAATCCAGATGGTCTCTATGTGCATAGTCTTCTCTCCTGCTGGAAATGGTACGTGACCAACGTTCACGTGAGGCGTTCCCTCGACCATTCCTAGCGATAGCAATAACCGCGTTTGACATGAACGCGCCCACGCATCTCTAACTGCAATTCGCCGCAGCAGTTATCCCAATCTCACCCCCGCACTCACCATGCACAGGGCACCGGGTGCTTCCCGCAGCGAAATCAAGGAGGAGGCCGAAGGCCGGGGGACATTCGCGGAGGGAAGCACCCGGTGTCCTGTGCACGCCCCGGACGCCCCAGGCAACCGCCCATAGCCGCCAAAACGCAGAAAACCTACCCCTTCCAGCGCCCCCAAAGCCCAGGCAACAGCTAAGGAAACCCCCGATATATCAGTGGACATTGACGCCCCAGAATCGACGGCTGCTTCCCTGTCGAGGTGTACGGATCGCGTCCCGGCGACCGCCCGGTGACATGGCGCCTGCCCCAGCTGCCCGTTTTCTCCGATGACCACTCCTCCTGAGTCCGGCCCCACGCTGGACGCCGCCAGCCCCCTCCCCCCCGACATCGAAGCCGCCGACGAGCCCACCAAGGTGCCCCTGGGCATCGAGGACTGGCTCACCGTGCTCATCATGGGCGCGCTCGCGCTCATCACCTTCGCCAACGTCCTGGTGCGCTACTTCACCGACTCCTCCTTCGCCTGGACCGAGGAGTTCTCCGTGTTCCTGATGATCATGCTGGCGCTGGTCGCCGGCTCGGCCGCGGTCGCGCGCGACCGCCACATCCGCATCGAGTACTTCGCCGAGAGCGGCTCGATGGCCCGGCGCCGCCGGCTGGCGCAGTTCGGCGCGCTGATGATCGCCGCGCTGTTCGGCCTGATCGCCGCGCTCAGCGTGCGCATGGTCTGGGACGACTACCGCTTCGAGGAGACCTCGCCGGGCATCGGGGTGCCGGCCTGGTGGTATTCGATCTGGCTGCCGATCGTGTCGCTGGCCATCGCGCTGCGCGCCATCGGGCTGTTCGTGCGGCGCGGCCGCAAGCACAAGAACAACGACCAGCAGGACGCCGCCGAATGATCGCCACGCTCCTGTTCGTCGCCTTCCTGCTGATGATGCTGGTGGGCGTGCCCATCGGCGCGGCGCTCGGCCTCGCCGGCGCGGCCTGCATCGCGCTCGCCAACACCGACGCCCAGTGGTTCGGCCTGCTCGCGGTGCCGCAGAACTTCTACGCCGGCCTCGGCAAGTACCCGCTGCTCGCCATTCCGATGTTCGTGCTGGTCGGCTCGATCTTCGACCGCTCGGGCGTCGCGCTGCGGCTGGTGAACTTCGCCATCGCCATCGTGGGCCGCGGCTCGGGCATGCTGCCGCTGGTGGCGATCGCGGTCGCGATGTTCCTCGGCGGCATCTCGGGCTCGGGCCCGGCCAATGCCGCCGCGGTGGGCGCGGTGATGATCGCCGCGATGTCGCGCGCCGGCTATCCGGCCGCCTACTCGGCCAGCGTGGTCGGCGCCGCCGCGGCCACCGACATCCTGATCCCGCCCTCGGTGGCCTTCATCGTCTACTCGGTGCTGGTGCCCGGCGCCTCGGTGCCGGCGCTGTTCGCCGCCGGCATGGTGCCCGGCGTGCTGGCCGGCCTGGCGCTGATGATTCCGGCCGTGTGGCTGGCGCGCAAGCACAAGATGGGCGCGCTCGAATCCACCCTGCCGCGCCCGCCGTTCTGGAAGAGCTTCCGCGAAGCCACCTGGGGCCTGGCGGCGCCGGTGCTGATCCTCGGCGGCATGCGCGCGGGCTGGTTCACGCCCACCGAGGCGGCCGTGGTCGCCGTGTTCTACGGCCTCTTCGTCGGCATGTGCATCCACCGCACCATCAAGGTCCGCGACCTGTTCGTCATCCTGCGCGAATCGGGCGAACTGTCGGCGGTGATCCTGCTGGTGGTCTCGCTCGCGGGCATCTTCGCCTACTCGCTGTCGACGCTCGGCGTGATCGATCCGGTGACGCGCGCCATCGTCAACTCGGGCCTGGGCGAATACGGCGTGCTCGCGCTGCTGATCCTGCTGCTCATCACGGTCGGCATGTTCCTCGACGGTGTCTCGATCTTCCTGATCTTCGTGCCGCTCTTGCTGCCGATCGTTCAGTACTACAAGTGGGACCCGGTCTGGTTCGGCGTGATCCTCACGCTCAAGGTCGCGCTCGGCCAGTTCACGCCGCCGCTGGCCGTCAACCTGATGGTGTCGTGCCGCATCGCCAAGGTGCGCATGGAGGAGACCGTGCGCTGGGTCGGCTGGATGCTGTTCTCGATGTTCGTGGTGATGGTGCTGGTGATCGCCTTCCCCGAACTCGCGCTGTGGCTGCCCAGGAAGCTGGGGTATTGAACGCGGACAGCCGAACGCAGAGGACGCGAAGGTTTCGCGAAGGACGCAAAAAAGAAAAAGGATGTTCCTTTCGCGTCCTTCGCGAAACCTTCGCGTTCTTCGCGTCCGGCTGCCCGATTTTTTCAACGAGGAGATAGATCAGATGAAATTCCGCCGCACTCTGCTGGGCCTCGCGATGGCCGCCACCGCTCTAGCATTCACGACCGGCGCCATGGCGCAGGCCGCCTACAAGGCCGAGTACAAGATGTCGCTGGTGCTGGGCCCGCCCACGCCCTGGGGCCAGGCCGGAAAGATCTGGGCCGACCTCGTGAAGGAGCGCACCCAGGGCCGCATCAACATCAAGCTGTACCCGGGCGTGTCGCTCATTCAAGGCGACCAGACGCGCGAGTTCAGCGCGCTGCGCCAGGGCGTGATCGACATGGCCGTGGGCTCGACCATCAACTGGTCGCCGCAGGTCAAGCAGCTCAACCTGTTCTCGATGCCCTTCCTGATGCCCGACTACGCGGCCATCGACGCCCTCACGCAGGGCGAGGTCGGCCAGGAGATCTTCAAGACCCTCGACAAGGCGGGCGTGGTACCGCTGGCCTGGGGCGAGAACGGCTTCCGCGAGATCACCAACTCGAAGCGGCCGATCAAGACGCCGGCCGACGTCAAGGGCATGAAGATCCGCGTCGTCGGCTCGCCGATCTACTCCGACATGCTGACCGCGCTGGGTGCCAATCCCACGCAGATGAGCTGGGCCGATGCGCAGCCCGCGCTCGCCAGCGGCGCCGTCGACGGCCAGGAGAACCCGCTGTTCCTGTTCACCGTGCTCAAGATGCACACCGTGGGCCAGAAGTTCGTGACCACCTGGGGCTATGTGGCCGACCCGCTGGTGTTCGTGGTCAACAAGGAGATCTGGGCCTCGTGGACGCCGGCCGACCAGGCGATCGTGCGCCAGGCCGCGATCGACGCCGGCAAGGAAGAAATCGTCATCGCGCGCAAGGGCCTGGTGGAAGCCGACAAGCCCGTGCTCAAGGACATCGCGGCCATGGGCGTGACGGTCACCAGCCTCACGCCCGCTGAACGCGACGCCTTCGTGAAGGCCACGCGTCCGGTGTACGAGAAGTGGAAGCCGACGGTGGGTGCCGACCTCGTGACGCGCGCCGAGAAGGCGATCGCGGCGCGCAAGAAGTAAGGGCCAAGCGCCGCGCGGGCCAGCGCGCCTCAGTTGCGATAGCGGCTGGGGTTCGCGCCCGCCACCTTCTTCATCAGGCGCCGCAGCGCGGTGGCGTCCTGATACCCGACGGCGCCGGCCACCTGGTCGACCGTCATCCGGCTGGACTCGAGCAGCGCCCGCGCGCGCCGCAGCCGCACCCCCTGCAACAGCGCCTGCGTGCTCTTGCCGGTGGCCTTCATCACGTGGCGCGCGAGCGTGCGCTCCGACATGCAGAACTCGCGCGCCAGCTCGCTCACCGAGGGGGGCGCGGGCAGCGCCGCTTCCACACGCGCCGCGAGCCGCGCCACCAGGTCGTTGCCGTTGGCCAGCAGCTCGGGAACGATGAACGGCGCCTGCGCCTGGCGCCCGTCGATCAGCAGCAGCCGCGACACCAGGTCGGTGAGCGCGCTGCCGCAGCGTTCGCGCAGCAGGTGCAGCATCAGGTCGGTCTGCGCGAAGGCCGCGCCGGCCGTGACCACCGGGCCGTCGGCGCAGACCATGCGGTCGACGTCGACGGTGCAATCGGGCGCCATGCGCTTGAGCAGCGCGGCATACCACCACGAGGTGGTCGCGCGGCGGCCCTGCAGCAGGCCCGCCGCATTGAGCAGGAACACCGCCGAGCACGAGGCCGCGACCTGGCCACCGGCGCGCGCATGGCGCGCGAGCCCGTCGATGGCGCGCGCGGCGTCCTCGCTCTCGAGGCAGTGGCGGATCTGCTCGGGCGTGTCGAGGCCGAGCCCCGGCACCACCCAGGTCGAGCGGTCGTCGCGCGCGCGAGTCGGCAGGCGCACGGTGTCGATGTGCATGCCCGAGCGCAGCGCAACCATGCCGCCTGCCGGCGAGCACAGCCGCCAGCGCGGCGGCGCCACGCCGGCGCGCGCGGCCACCGAGCGCGCGGCGCCGAGGATGTCGGCCGTGGCGGCCACGCTGGAGGCGAAGGCGCCGGGCAGCACCAGGATCGTGAAGTCGTGCATGGTGAAGCTTTGTCCGATTTGGCCCTGAAACAGTCAAACAGGACACTGCCATTCTGAACGGCCGGTGGGCCCAATACAAGCTTCATCCACCCCGCTGACCAACCCACCGCCCACGCCATGACCCACGCACCCGCCACCCGAGCGCTCGACCGCGACGACCCGCTCGACGACTTCTCCTCGCGCGAGATCGAACTCGACGGCGTCGCCAAGAAGGTCTACCTGATGGGCCACGGCCCCGCCGTGATCGTGATGACCGAGATGCCCGGCATCAGCCCGCAGGTGGCGCGCTTCGCGCGCTGGGTGCGCGATGCGGGCTTCACCGTCTACATGCCCTCGCTGTTCGGCCGCGACGGGGCCGTGCCGCAGGCCGAGGAAGGCGCGGCGGTGTTCAAGCGCGCTTGCGTGAGCGCCGAGTTCCGCGCCTTCGCATCGAACGCCTCGAGCCCCGTCACGCAATGGCTGCGCGCGCTCGCGCGGCTCGCGCACGCCGAATGCGGCGGCGCCGGCGTGGGCGCGATCGGCATGTGCTTCACCGGCAACTTCGCGCTGTCGATGATGCTCGAGCGCGCCGTGCTCGCGCCCGTGGTGTGCCAGCCCTCGCTGCCGCTCGACGACGCGGCCGGTACCAACGTGGCCGCCGACGAGCTGGCCGCCGTGCGCGAGCGCCTGGAGCGCGAGGACCTGACGGTGATGGCCTACCGCTTCGACGGCGACAGGTTCTGCAAGGCCGAGCGCTTCGCTGCGTTCTCGCAGGCGCTGGGCGACCGCTTCGTGGCGCGCGTGCTGCCCGACAGCGCGGCCAATCCCGACACGCCGCCCTTCTTCGCCCAAATGGTCGCGAGCCCGCACAGCGTGGTCACCGCGCACCTGATCGACGAGGCCGGGCAGCCGACCATCGCCGCGCGCAACGAGATCCTGGCCTTCTTCGCCAGGCGGCTCCTGGGCTGAAGCTCTGGCAGACTGGCTGCCCGCAGGCGCGCGCTCCGTCGCGCCTGCATGGAGCCCGCATGCCGACGAACACGCCCCCGCTTTCCGACGACACCACCGTCCACACGCTGATCATCGACACCGACCCCGGTGCCGACGACGTGATCGCGCTGCTGCTCGCCATGGCCTCGCCCGAGCGCCTGAAGATCCGGGCGCTGACGACAGTGGCCGGCAACGTGCCGCTCGCCAAGACCTCGCGCAACGCGCGGCTGGCGCGCGAGTGGGGGCAGCGGCCCGACGTTCCTATCTACGGCGGCGCGCAGCGACCGCTGCTGCGCGCACCGATCTACGCGGCCGACATCCACGGCAGCGAGGGCATCACCGGCGTGCAGGTGCACGAGCCCGCGCAGCCGCTGGCCGAAGGGCATGCGGTCGACTACCTGATCGACACCCTGCGCGCCGCGCCCGCGCAAAGCGTGACGCTCGCGATGCTCGGCCCGCAGACCAACCTCGCGCTGGCGCTCGCGCAGGCGCCCGACATCGTGCGCGGCCTGCGCGAGCTGGTGCTCATGGCCGGCGCGCATTTCAACGGCGGCAACATCACGCCGACGGCCGAGTTCAACGTCTTCGCCGATCCGCATGCGGCCGAGATCGTGCTTGGCAGCGGCGTACCGATCACCATGCTGCCGCTGGACCTCACGCACAAGGTGCTGGCCACCCCCGAGCGCATCGCGCGGCTGCGCGGCCTCGGTAACGAGGCCGGCCGGATCGTGGCCGACATCCTCGATGCCTATGTGCGGCACGACATGCAGTACTACGGCCTGCCCGGCGGGCCGGTGCACGACGCGACCGTGATCGGCTACCTGCTACAGCCCTCGCTGTTCGACGGCCGCTGGGTCAACGTGGCGATCGACAGCCGCGAAGGGCTGGGGTTCGGGCAGACGGTGGTGGACTGGTATGGGGGGCTGAAGAAGCCGGCGAACGTGCGCTGGATCGCGGACGGGGATGCGCAGGGGTTCTTCGATTTGCTGACGCGGGGGATCGCGCGCTTGCCTTGAGAGGGCCGGGTCAGCGCTCGAACGCGCGGCTCAGACCGCGGCCCTGGCCTTCAGCCACAGCCCGAATTCCATCATCACGCTGACGACGGGCTTCAGGCGCTCGCCGTCCGGCGTGAGCTGGTACACGACCTTGACCGGCACCGTGGCATGAACGGTTCGCTGCACGAGCCCGGCCTCCTCCAGCGCGCGCAGGTCCAGGGTCAGCGAACGCTGAGAAATGCCGGGCACGTCGCGGCGCAATTCGTTGAATCGCTTGGGTCCGTCGACCAGATAGGACACCAGAAGCAGTCGCCAGCGGCCGCCCAGGAGGCGCATGGCTTCCTCGACGGAACAACCCGAGACGTTCGATTTCATAGCACGCGAGTGAGAAGAGGGCCACAGGTATATTTTTTTAACCTAGAGGCAGTTTATGTGCCTTCTTCCAAATCCACGCCCGGTTCCTAACATGGCCCGAGGTGCTCCCCAGCGCCATGCCTCCCGCCCATCGAAGAACCCATGAAGCTCTACTACATCCCCGGCGCGTGCTCGCTCTCGCCCCACATCGTGCTGAACGAACTCGGCCTCGACTTCGACCTCGTCAAGGTCGACCACAAGACGCACAGGACGCAGGACGGCCGCGACTTCCGCGAACTCAGTCCCTTCGGCTATGTCCCGCTGCTCGAGCTCGACGACGGCACGTTGCTGCGCGAAGGCCCCGCCATCGTCCAGTACCTGGCCGACCTGAAGCCGGCATCGCGCCTCGCGCCGGAGAACGGCAGCCTCGAGCGCTATCGCCTGCAGGAGTGGTTGAGCTTCCTGACCTCGGAAATCCACAAGGGCTTCATTCCCCTGCTCTATGCCGTGCTCGCCGGAAAGTACGGCGTCGAGACCGCGAAGCCCAAGCTCGAGCAGCGCTATGCCTGGATCGACGCGCAGCTTGCCGGCCGCGACTACCTGATGGGCGACACTTTCACGGCCGCCGACGCGTACCTCTATGCGCTGACCCAATGGGGCCAGGCCGCGTGGCTGGCGTCCGTCTACAGGGCCGACATCCATTTCGATGGGCTGGACAACCTGCGGGACTGGTATCGACGCGTGCGGGCGCGGCCCGCGGTTCGCAAGGCGCTCGATGCCGAAGGGCTCAGGTAGGACGGCGCCATCGTGGCGTCGTCACGCACCGGTCAACGCCGCTTGGCACACACGTTCTCGAACACGATCCCGCTCACCGTCGTCGGCCCACCCACCGCCTTCCATTCGCTGCGCCGGCTCAAGTCGATGTCGTGCGCTTCCAGTGGCCCGTTGTGGCTCACGACGCGGCGCATCTTCTCGCGCGCGCCCTTGCAGTCGTAGTCGTAGAGGTAGCGCGAGGTGCGGAACGGTGTCTTGCCGACATCGGTCTGCAGTTCGTCGTAGCGGTAAAGCGTCCAGGCCTCGACGGCATCGCCATGCGGACGGATCGAATCGCGTTGCAGCAGCACCTTCTTGCGCGGGGTGGACGCGATCTCGGTCCAGTTCTCGGCGGCATGCGCCGGCATCAGCGTCATCAAAGCAGCCGCCGTGCAGAGCGCCGCGGCGCGGTATCTGGATGGATGGACGCCCATTCTTTTCACCTCCGTGCGAATACGGCAACAGCGAGAGATGGTCGCATGAAAGCCCCGACGGCCAGGAGTTCGGCGCCATGAAAAAAGGGCTACGCCGTCGCCGGCATGGCCCTCGTCGTTCGCCGCAAGGCGCAGCGCTCAGTGCTGCAGGATCTTGTTGAGGAAGTCCTTGGTGCGCGGCTGGCGGTTCTCGGGCTGGCCGAAGAACTCGTCCTTGGTGCAGTCCTCGAGGATGCGGCCGCCGACGTCGATGAAGATCACGCGGCTCGCGACCTTGCGGGCGAAGCCCATTTCGTGCGTGACCACCATCATGGTCATGCCTTCCTTGGCCAGGCTCACCATCACGTCGAGCACTTCGCCGACCATCTCGGGGTCGAGCGCCGAGGTGGGTTCGTCGAACAGCATCACGATCGGGTCCATGCTCAGCGCGCGGGCGATCGCCACGCGCTGCTGCTGGCCGCCCGAGAGCTGGCCCGGGAACTTGTCCTTGTGCGCCATCAGGCCCACGCGGTCGAGCATCTTGAGGCCGCGGGTCTTGGCCTCGTCGGGCGTGCGGCCCAGCACCTTGATCTGCGCGATCGTGAGGTTCTCGGTCACCGACAGGTGCGGGAACAGCTCGAAGTGCTGGAACACCATGCCGACCTTGGAGCGCAGCTTCGGCAGGTTGGTCTTGGGGTCGTGCAGCGGGATGCCGTTGACGGTGATCTCGCCCTTCTGGAAGGGTTCGAGCGCGTTCACGGTCTTGATGAGCGTGGACTTGCCCGAGCCCGAGGGGCCGCAGACCACGACCACGTCGCCCTTGGCGATGCTGACCGAGCAGTCGTTGAGCACCTGCACGGGGCCGTACCACTTGGAGACGTTCTTGATTTCGATCATTTTTTCGGACATTTCTTTCTCTCCGGTTCAGTGCTCTGTCAGCGGATGATGGCGATTTTCTTGTGCAGGCGCTTCACCAGGTACGACAGCGCATAGCACATCACGAAGTACACGACCGCGGCGAGCAGGTAGGCCTCGATCGGGCGGCCGAAGTTCTTGCCCGCGGTCTCGAAGCCCTTGAGCATGTCGTAGGCGCCGATGGCGTAGACCAGCGAGGTGTCCTGGAACAGGATGATGGTCTGCGTGAGCAGCACCGGCAGCATGTTGCGGAAGGCCTGCGGCAGCACCACGAGACGCATGTTCTGGCCGTAGGTCATGCCCACCGCCTGGCCCGCGTTCACCTGGCCGCGCGGGATCGACTGGATGCCCGCGCGCATGATCTCGCTGAAGTAGGCGGCCTCGAACGCGACGAAGGTGATCACGGCCGAGATCTCGGAGCGGTAGTTGGAACCCACCGAGCCGAACAGCGAATAGAACGACGCCGGCACCAGCAGGAAGAACCACAGGATCACCATCACCAGCGGAATGCTGCGCATGCCGTTGACGTAGAGCGCCGCGGGCGCATCGAGCCACTTCTTGCCCGACAGGCGCATGAGCGCGAGGATCGTGCCGAAGATCACGCCGCCGATCGTGGCCACCACCGTCAGCATGATGCTGAAGTAGAAGCCCTTGACGACGAAGTTGCTGATGACGTCCCAGTTGTAGAAGGACAGGTCGAGATTCATCATGTCAGTGTCCTCCGCCGCCGCTGGCCGAGACGATGAAGCCCGGCACGCGGGTCTTCTTCTCGATGAAGGCCATGAGCCGGTTGATCGCCAGGGCCGACACCACGTAGCACGCCGTCACCGCGAGGTAGACCTCGATGCCGCGCGAGGTTTCTTCCTGCGCCTGCATGGCGAACATGGTGAGTTCGGCGACCGACACGGCGAACGCGACCGACGAGTTCTTGAAGATGTTCATCGTCTCGCTCGTGAGCGGCGGGATGATGATGCGATAGGCCATGGGCAGGATCACGTAGCGGTAGTACTGCGTCGTGGTGAAGCCCACCGCCATGCCCGCGTAGCGCTGGCCCTTGGGCAGCGCCTGGATGCCCGAGCGCACCTGCTCGGCGATACGCGCGGAAGTGAAGAAGCCCAGCGCCAGCACCACCAGGATGAAGCTCGGCACGCCCTTCATGACCGGCACCAGCGCCGGAATGACGTGGTACCAGAGGAAGATCTGCACCAGCAGCGGAATGTTGCGGAACAGCTCGACCCAGGCATTGCCCAGGCGCACCAGCCACGGGTTGTCGGGCAGGGTGCGGACGATGCCGACCAGCGAACCCAATACCAACGCGACGATCAACGCCAACAGTGCCACGGACACCGTCCAGCCCCAGGCCGACAGCATCCATTGCAGATAGGTCGGATATTCCCCCCCGGGGTCCTGCAGGAAGACCTGCCAATCCCAGTTGCCCATTTTTCTTACTCCTTCGCCTTCTTCCGAAAATCAGTCCCTGAAAAGAAACGCCCACCGCGAAAGGTGGGCGTCATTCACGCAGCGACGCGACGCTTATTCCTTGGTCACGTACTCTTCAGCGGGCTTGTCGTTCGGGTTGGCCCATGCGTTCTTGGTGGCTTCGCCCAGCGGCAGGTTGATGGTGACGTTTGCCGGGGGGATCGGCTTCAGGAACCACTTGTCGTAGAGCTTGGCGAGTTCGCCCGACTTGGCCTGGGCCTTGATGCTGTCGTCCACGGCCTTCTTGAAAGCGGGGTCGTCCTTGCGGATCATGATGGCGATGGGCTCGACGGCGAGCACGTCGTTCAGGATCTTGTAGTCCTTCGGCGACTTCGACTTGGCGGCCAGCGCGGCCAGGATCGAGCCGTCCATCACGAAGGCGTCGGCACGGCCGGTCTCGAGCAGCAGGAAGCTGTCGGAGTGGTCCTTGCCGTAGACCTCCTTGAAGGTCAGGTTCTCGGCGCGCTTCTGCTTGCGCACGGTCTGCAGCGGCGTGGTGCCGGTGGTGGTGGCGACGGTCTTGTCCTTCAGGTCGGCCAGCGAGTTGATGCCCGAGTTCGCCTTCACGACGATCTTGGTTTCCTCGACGTAGGTGGTCACGCCGAAGGCCACGTCCTTCTGGCGCGTGGCGTTGTTGGTGGTGGAGCCGCACTCGATGTCGACGGTGCCGTTCTGCACCAGCGGGATGCGGTTCTGCGAGGTCACGGGCTGGTACTTGACTTCGAGCTTCTTGCCGGCGGCCTTCTCGAGGTCCTTGATGATGTTGGCGCAGACGTCGTAGTGGAAGCCGGTGTATTGGCCGTTGCCCAGCGTGTACGACAGACCCGAGGATTCACGCACACCTTCGGTGATGACGCCCGATGCCTTGATCTTGGCCAGCGTGTCATTGGCCTGCGCCATCGCGCCGCCGGCGGTCAGCGCCGCGATTGCCAATGCCAGTACTTGCTTTTTCATACGGAAAACTCCTGAGGGTGACGGAAATGAGAGATACAACGAAATTCTAGACAGGATGTCTCGGGGGAATACCCGGACCAACCCGGTGCATTTTCCCCGAGCCGCGCACCGGGCGGGCGCATAAGGCGCCTGGCTGGTGCGGACACTGGAATTGGCATTGTCCGGCTTTCACAAAGCAGCCTTTGTGCCCGACGGTTCCGCGGCCAGCGGCACCGGCACGGACAGCCGCACGGGCTGGGTCAGGTTCTCCGGAACGAGCAGCGCGTCCATCTCGGCGCGCGTCATGATGCCCAGCGATTCGGCGACCAGGTCGATCGGTCCGCCCGTGGCCAGCGCGGTCTTGGCGATCAGCGCGGCCTTCTCGTAGCCGATCAGCGGATTGAGCGCGGTGACCAGCGTGACCGATTCGCGCACCCGCTTGGCGAGGAACTCGCGGTTGGCCTCGATGCCATCGACGCAGTGGAGCTGCAGGGTGTTGCAGGCGTTGCCCAGGTGCTTGATGCTCTTGAACAGGCTCCAGCCCATGATCGGCTCGAAGGCGTTGAGCTGCAGCTGGCCGGCTTCGGACGCCATGGTCACGGTGATGTCGTTGCCGATCACCTCGAAGGCCACCTGGTTCATCACCTCCGGGATCACCGGGTTGACCTTGCCCGGCATGATCGACGAGCCGGCCTGCCGCGCGGGCAACCGGATCTCGCCGAAGCCGGCCTGCGGGCCGCTCGAGAGCAGCCGCAGGTCGTTGCAGGTCTTGCTGAGCTTGGTGGCCACGCGCTTGAGCACGCCCGACAGCTGCACGAAGGCGCCGGTGTCCTGCGTGGCCTCGATCAGGTTGGCGGCCTGCTTGAGCGGCACGCCGGTCTGCTCGGCCAGGTACTGGCAGGCCAGGTTGGCATAGCCGTGCGGCGCGTTGATGCCGGTGCCGATGGCGGTGGCGCCGAGGTTGATCTCCTCGATCAGCGCGCGGGCCTCGCCGAGGCGGGCCTCGTCCTCGCCGATCATGATGGCGTAGGTCAGGAACTCCTGGCCCAGGGTCATCGGCACCGCGTCCTGCAGCTGGGTGCGGCCGATCTTGAGCACGTCCTTGAACTCGAGCGCCTTGGCCTCGAAGCTGCGGCGCAGCGCTGCCATGGCCTCGAGCAGCTTGCCGATCGCGAACCACAGCGCCAGCCGCACGGCGGTCGGGTAGACGTCGTTGGTGCTCTGCGAGGCGTTGACGTGGTCGTTGGGATGCAGCACGTCGTAGCGGCCCTTCTCGTGGCCGAGCTTCTCGAGCGCGAGGTTGCAGATGACCTCGTTGGCGTTCATGTTGGTCGAGGTGCCGGCGCCGCCCTGGATCACGTCGACCACGAACTCGTCGAGCAGCTTGCCCTCGATCAGGTCGTCGCAGGCCAGGATGATCGCGGCCGCGCGGTCGCGGTCGATCGCGCCGAGGTCGGCATTGGCGCGCGTGGCGGCCTTCTTCACGAAGGCCAGCGCGCGCACCAGGTCGGGCATGGCCGACACGCGGGTGCCGGAGATCGCGAAGTTCTCGACCGCCCGGGCCGTGTGCACGCCCCAGTAGGCGACGGCGGGAATCTGCTTCTCGCCGAGAAAGTCGTGTTCGGTTCTGAAGTTGGAGCCCATACCCACCTCTCGGCTGAAAAAAAGCACGCGAGAACGCGTGCCATGGAGTTGCGGTCGTTCGACGCGCGGCCGAAAAACTGCCCGGACTGTAGGGGCGTCATGGCACGGACGCCAATGCTGTTTACGGGAACACTTATGCCTGACTTTTATAGATTGTGCAGTGCACAAACCCGTCGCCAAAGGCTATACCCAAACGACCGGCCCGACCAGTGGCGCGCCCCCTACGAGGCCCCGGAATCAGCGCGGCGGCTGGGTGCCGACGAGGTACGACCACAGCGCGTCGGCCGAGCTCTTGGGCTGCAGCGACTCGAGCCCGGCGGCCTTGGCCGCGGCCCGGCCGCCCGCGCGCGGCTGCAGCGGCGCCTGCGGGCGCTCGCGGTAGGCGCGGATCTCCATCGTGGCCTCGAGCCGGTCGATCTCGGGCGGCAGCGCGCTCACCAGCTTGCGCATGCGCACCTCCTTGCGCACCGCGCTCTGCGGCAGGAAGGCGATGCCATGGCCCTCGAGCGCCATCACCTTCAGGCCCTCGGCCATGTCGGTCTCGTAGACCCGGTCGAGGTGGATCGCGGTGCCCGATTCCTTGAGCAGCTGGTCGACCACGCGCCCCAGGTAGGCGCCCGGCGCATAGCCCAGGTAGGGCAGCGGCTGGCCGGCACGGCCCGGCAGCCGGTAGCGCGGCGCGCCCTCGGCGTCGGCCTTGACCCAGGGCGCCACGGTCTCCTCGCCCAGGCTCACCATCTCGTACTTGTTGGCGTCGAGCTGCAGCGGCTGCGAGGGGTGGTGGTAGGCGATCAGCAGGTCGCAGCTGCCCTCGACCAGCCGCAGCACGGCGTCGTGCACGTTGAGCGCGATCAGCCGGCTCTTGATCGGGCCGAAGTGCTCGCGCAGGCTGGTGACCCACGAGGGGAAGAAGGTGAAGGCCAGCGTGTGCGGGATCGCGAACTCGATCACGTCCTGCCCGGCGGCCGAATGGCCGCGCAGCATGGCGCGCGTGCTCTGCAGCGCCTGCAGCATCTCGATCGCCTGGCTGTAGAGCGTCTGGCCCGCGGGCGTGAGCCGCGTGGGATAGGAGCTGCGATCGACGAGGTCGGTGCCGGCCCAGCCCTCCAGCGCCTGGATGCGCCGCGAGAACGCCGGCTGGGTCACGTGCCGCAACTGGGCGGAGCGGCTGAAGCTGCGCGTCTCGGCCAGGCTGATGAAGTCTTCGAGCCACTTGGTTTCCATGGCGGGCGATTATGTGCCGCCGCGCGCGAAGCCGCGGCCGGCGGCGCTCGGGGACAACCCGCGCCCGGCTGCCACATACTGGCGGCTCGCCCTTCCCTCCCTCCATGCCATGCCCACCGACGACTTCCTCGACCTCAGCGCCACCGAGCTTTCCCGTCGTATCGCCGATCGCGGCCTCTCGTGCCGCGAGCTCATGCGAGCCACGCTCGCGCGCATCGACGCCCTGAACCCGCGCTTCAACGCCATCGTCTCGCTGCGGGACCCCGCGGCGCTGCTGGCCGAGGCCGACCAGCGCGACGCCGAGCTGGCGCGCGGCGAGCGCCGCGGCTGGATGCACGGCTTCCCGCTCGCGGTGAAGGACCTGAGCCACGCGGCCGGCCTGCCGACCTCGAAGGGCTCGCCCTTGCCGCCGCGCACGCCCGCGCGCACCGACAGCCTGCACGTGGCGCGCATGCGCGCGGCCGGCGCGATCGTCATCGGCAAGACCAACACGCCCGAGTTCGGCCTCGGCTCGCACACCTACAACACGGTGTTCGGCACCACGCGCAACGCCTACGCGCCCGAGCGCAGCGCGGGCGGCAGCAGCGGCGGCGCGGCCGTGGCCCTGGCGCTCGGCATGCTGCCGGTGGCCGACGGCAGCGACATGATGGGTTCGCTGCGCAACCCGGCGGCCTTCAACAACGTGATCGGCATGCGGCCCTCGCGCGGGCGCGTGCCCGGCGATCCCGACGAGGAGCTGTTCTTCCAGCAGCTCGGTTGCGAAGGCCCGATGGCGCGCACGGTGGAGGACACCGCGCGGCTGCTCTCGGTGCAGGCCGGCTTCGACGGCCGCGTGCCGCTGTCCTCGCCGCACGCCCTGCCCGCGCCCGACGACTTGCGGATCGAGGGCGAGGTGCGCGGCCTGCGCATCGGCTGGCTCGGCAGCATCTGGAACGACCTGCCGCTCGAGCCCGGCGTGCTCGCGCTCGGCGAGAGCGCGCTCGCCACCTTCCGCGCGCTGGGCTGCGAGGTCGAGCCCTGCACCCTCGACGTGCCGCGCGCCCACAACTGGAGCGCCTGGCTGCGGCTGCGCCAGCTGCTGGTGGGCGGCAAGCTCGGTGCCTACATGAACACGCCCGCGCTGATCGAGCAGCTCAAGCCCGAGGCGCGCTGGGAGATCGAGCAGAGCCGGCACCTCGATGCCGCCTCGCTGTTCCAGGCCTCGGTGTGGCGCTCGAACGTCTACCGCGCCTTCCTGTCGCTGTTCGAGCGCTTCGACTTCGTGCTGGCGCCGACCGCGCAGGTCTTCCCCTTCGACGCCGAACTGCACTGGCCCGCGCAGGTGGCCGGCGTGCCGAGCGACACCTACCACCGCTGGATGGAGATCGTCACGCCGTTCACGCTGGCGGGGCTGCCCACGCTCAACGTGCGCGCGGGCTTCAACGAAGCGGGCCTGCCGATGGGGCTGCAGCTCGCGGGGCCGATCCATGCGGACCTCGAGGTGCTGCGGCTCGGGCATGCGTACGACCAGGCCTGTGGGTGGGGCTCACGCCGCCCGCCGGTACTGGCCTGACTCCCTCCCCCGCTGGGGGAGGGTTGGGGTGGGGGCACGCGGCGCATCGACCGCTACAGGCTCATCCACCGCCCGGTGCCCCCATCCCGGCCTTCCCCAAGACGGGGAAGGAAGTGGGGAAGGAGGAACAGCCGGTCAGACCGGCGTGAGCACGCCGCGCCCCGCGAAGTGCCCTTGCGCATTCGCGATGAAATGGTCCACCGACTTCTGCGTCGCCTCGGGCGACCAGCCCGCCAGGTGCGGCGTCAGCAGCACGTTGTCGAGGCCGATCAGCTGTTGCGGCGGCTTCGGCTCGCTCTCGTAGACGTCGAGCGCCGCGCCCGCGATGCGGTTCTCGCGCAGCGCCGCGGCCAGCGCCTCGGTGTCGACCACGCTGCCGCGGCCGATGTTCACCAGGTAGCCCCGGGGGCCGATCGCGTCGAGCACCTCGGCATTCACCAGGTGGCGCGTGGCGGCGCCGCCGGGCGCGGCCAGCATCAGCACGTCGGCCCAGGTGGCCAGCGACTTCAGGTCGCCGAAGTAGCGGTGCGGCGAACCCTCGCGCGGCGAGCGGTTGTGATAGCCGATCTCCATGTCGAAGCCCGCCGCGCGCTTGGCGATCTTCTGGCCGATGGTGCCCAGGCCGAGGATGCCCAGCTTCTTGCCCGACACGTTCGGCGGCTGCGGGATCGACTCGCGCCACACGCCTTCGCGGCACTGGCGGTCGAGGGTGCGGAAGCCGCGCACGATGGCGATCAGCAGGCCGAAGGCATGGTCGGCCACGCAGTCGTCGTTGGTGCCGGCGCCGTTGGCGGTGACGATGCCGCGCGCGCGGGTCACCTCGAGCGGCACGCCCTCGAAGCCCGCGCCCAGGCAGCAGATCAGCTCGACCTTGGGCATGGCCTCGATCTCGGCCGGCGTGATGCCGATCACGCCGATCGTCAGCACCGCGCGGAATTCATGGCCGCGCGCGGCGATCGCGGCCGCGCGGGCTTCGTCGCCCGGCGCATAGGCCACGTCGTAGAGCTCGGCAATCTGGGCCTGGTGGGCGCTCGAGAGGCTGTTGAGCACCAGCAGGGGAATCTTGGTCGACACGTCTGAACTCCTGGAGTCTTCGGAAAAAACAAAAAAGCAATGATCGGGCTAGAGCAGCGGCGCCGCCTCGCTCTTCTGCAAAGCCCACATCTGGGCATAGCGGCCCTGCTTCGCGAGCAGCTCGCCATGGGTGCCGCGCTCGACGATCACGCCGGCCTCGAGCACCAGGATCTCGTGCGCGTCGACCACGGTCGACAGGCGGTGCGCGATCACCAGCGTGGTCTTGTCCTGCGCCGCGCTCTTGAGCTCGGCCTGGATCGCGCGCTCGTTGGCCGAGTCGAGCGCCGAGGTGGCCTCGTCGAAGATCACGATCGGCGGGTTCTTCAGCAGCGTGCGCGCGATCGCCACGCGCTGCTTCTCGCCACCCGACAGCTTCAGGCCGCGCTCGCCCACCGTGGTGGCATAGCCCTGCGGCGTGGCGGCGATGAAGTCGTGGATGCGCGCCGCGCGAGCCGCTTCCTCGACCTCCTCGCGCGTGGCGCCCGGGCGGCCGTAGGCGATGTTGTATTCGACCGTGTCGTTGAACAGCACCGTGTCCTGCGGCACGATGCCGATCGCGCGGCGCACGCTGGCCTGCTGCACCGCGCGGATGTCCTCGCCGCCGATGGTGATGCGGCCCTGCTGCACGTCGTAGAAGCGATAGAGCAGTCGCGCCAGGGTCGACTTGCCCGAGCCCGAGGGGCCCACCACGGCCACCGTCTTGCCCGCGGGGATCTCGAAGCTCACGTGCCTGAGGATCGGCCGCGCGGCCTCGTAGGCGAAGCTCACGTCCTCGAAGCGCACCGTGGCGTCGGCACCGGCCAGCGGCTGGGCATCGGGCGCGTCGCGCACCTCGCGCTCCTTCTCCATCAGCACGAACATCTTGTCGAGGTCGGTCAGGCTCTGCTTGATCTCGCGGTAGATCACGCCCAGGAAGTTGAGCGGGATGTAGAGCTGGATCATGAAGGCGTTGACCATCACCAGGTCGCCCAGGGTCATGCGGCCCTCGACCACGCCCGAGGTGGCGCGCCACAGCATCAGCACCAGGCTGACCGCGATCAGCGCCTGCTGGCCCGCGTTGAGCATGCTCAGCGTGCGCTGGCTGGTGATCGCGGCCTTGCGGTAGCGGTCGAGGCTGGCGTCGTAGCGCTTGGCCTCGAAGGCCTCGTTGTTGAAGTACTTGACGGTCTCGTAGTTCAGCAGCGAATCGACCGCGCGGCTCTGCGCCAGCGAGTCGAGCTCGTTCATGGTCTTGCGGAACTGGGTGCGCCACTCGGTCACCGTGACCGTGAAGCCGATGTAGAGCACCAGCGCCGCCAGCGTGATCCAGACGAACAGCGCATCGAACTTCACGCCGAGGATGGCGAGCACCAGCACCAGCTCGATGATGGTCGGCACGATGCTGTAGAGCGACATCGAGATCAGCGAATGCACGCCACGCGTGCCGCGCTCGATGTCGCGCGTCATGCCGCCGGTCTGGCGCTCGAGGTGGAAGCGCAGGCTCAGCGAATGCAGGTGGCCGAACACCTCGAGCGCGATGCGGCGCGCCGCGCCCTCGGTGGCCTTGGCGAAGATCAGCTCGCGCAGCTCGTTGAACAGCGAGGTGCTGAAGCGCAGCAGCCCATAGGCCACCAGCAGCGCGATCGGCACCACGAGCAGCGCCTGCGCCATGTCGGGCTTGGGCGTCATGGTGTCGACCAGGTTCTTCAGCAGCAGCGGCACGCCGACGTTGGCCACCTTGGCCGCCACCATGAAGCCCAGCGCGAACAGCACGCGCCATTTGTAGTCCCAGAGGTAGGGAAAGAGACGCCGCAGCGTGGCCCAGTCGGAGCGGTCGGCGCGCGCTGGCGCGTGGCCGCCGGCGTGCGGTGGGGAGGAGGTGGGGGTGGGGATGGCTTCGCCGGCGCGGCGCATGAGGGACAATCGTGGTCGTTTTTCTGCCCTGATTGTTGCCCATGTCCGATTCCCCCAGTGCCGACGCCGCCGCCACCCTGAAGAGCCTGCCCACCGACATGGAGCTGGTGCTCAAGGTGATCCCGATGCCGGCGGACTGCAATGCCAACGGCGACATCTTCGGCGGCTGGGTCATGGCCCAGTGCGACCTGGCCGGCTCGGTGATCCCGGCGCGCTACGCCAAGGGGCGCCAGGCCACGGTGGCGGTCAACGAATTCATCTTCAAGCAGCCGGTGCGCATCGGCGACATCCTGTCCTTCTATTCGAAGCTGGTGCGCATCGGCCGCACCTCGATCACCGTGACCGTGGAGGTCTTCGCCGAGCGCTTCCGGGCCCAGGGCGAGTACATCAAGGTGACGCAGGCCACCTTCACCTACGTGGCGATCGACGACAGCGGGCGGCCGCGGGCGATCGAGCAGCCGGCGGCTTGAGTCGAATCAGCGGTTCGCACAGGGAAAACCGTTCACGCTGAGCCTGTCGAAGCGCCGCGCGAGGCTTCGACAAGCTCAGCCCGAACGGTCGTGGTTTTTCACAGCGCCGGATCGCGCACCTTCTCGAAGCGCTCGAACTCCCGGTTGATCCAGCGCCCGTCGCGGCGCTCGGTGCGGCGGATGTAGACCGTCTGCACGATGTCGCGCGTGTAGGCGTCGATCTCGATCGGGCCGCGCGGGCTCTCGAGCTTGAGGCCGCGGAAGGCGTCGATCAGTTTCTCGGGGCTGCCGCCGCCGCGCATCAGCGGCGAGGCCATCGCGAGGTCGAGCGCCGCGAAGGCATCGTGCGCGGCCACCGCGAAATAGCCGGGCCGCAGGTGCGAGCCGTACTCGGTCTCGAAGGCCGCGGCGAAGCGGCGGTTCTCGGGCGACTCGTGCGCGTACGAGTAGTGGTGGCTGGTGACCAGCCCTTCGGCCAGCTCGCCAATGTTCTGCAGGTAGTGGTCGTCGGTGGCCTCGCCGGTCGACAGCAGCCGGATGCCGGTGTCGGCCATGCCGCGGTCGCGCCAGGCGCGCAGGAAGCCGGCCGGCATCTGGCCCGAGGGCAGGAAGAAGAACACCGCCTGCGGCTTGAGCTCGCGCAGCCGCAGCATGTAGGCCGTGTAGTCCTGCGTGGCCAGCGGCACGCGCAGCATCGCGCCGACGTTGCCGCCGCCGGCCGTGATGCCCGAGACGAAGGCGGTCTCGGCATCGACGCCCGAGGCGTAGTCGGCGGTCACGGTGCAGACCTCGCGCAGCCCCTCCTTGAGCGCCCAGCGCGCCAGCGGCAGCGTGACCTGCGCGATGGTGAAGGACACGCGCACCGTGTAGGGCGAGCGCGCGGTGATGCCCGACGAGGCGGCGTTCATGACCACCGTGGGCACCTTGGCCTGCGTGGCGACGGCCGCCACCGCGTAGGCGTTGGAGCTGAAGTGCAGGCCGGTCAGCAGGTCGACGCGCTCGTTCTCCACCAGGTCGAGCGCGAGCCGGCGCGCCATGTCGGGCGCGCTCACGGGCACGTCGCGCCGCAGCAGCTCGACCGGGCGGCCCGCGATCTGCTGGTTGTGCGCGGCCAGCCAGACCGCCATGCCGGCATCGAACTGCCGCCCGCCGCCCACGTAGGCACCCGACCAGGGACCGATGACGCCGATGCGCAGCGGCCGCACGCGCGCGAGCACCACCGAAGGCGCCGCCAGGGTGGCGCCGAGCAGGCCCAGCGCCTGCCTGCGCGTCGGCCGGGATGCTACCTTTTCAGTAGCACCGAACGACCGCTGGCTGCGGGCTGCTGGCGTGTGTGACGAGAGGACTGGCACGCGGACCAGTGTACGCGCGCGTCCCCGGCTGGAGGGCCCCGGCGGCCTGTGGAAAGCCCGTAGAACGCAGGTTGTAGGTAAGGACCCGCGCCGTGCTCAGAGCTTGGAGAAATCCGGCTTGCGCTTCTCCATGAACGCACCGAAGGCCTCGCGCGCCGCGGGCTCGCGCAGCATGCGGCCGAAGCTCGCGCCCTCCTCGTCCATGCGCTCGATGACCGCGGGCAGCTGCGCCTTCTTGAGCAGCCGCTTGGTCTCGACCAGCGCGCTCAGCGGCTTGGCCGCGAGCTTGCGCGCCTGGGTCTGGGCGATGGCATTGGCCTCGGTCGGCGGCACCACGCGGTTGACCAGGCCGACCTCGAGCGCGGCCTCGGCCATGAAGGGTTCGCCCAGCAGCAGCGCCTCGGCCGCACGGTGATAGCCGAGCATCTGCGGCACCAGCAGGCTCGAGGCCGCCTCGGGGCACAGGCCGAGGTTGACGAAGGGCATCGAGAAGGCCGCGTTGTCGCCCGCGTAGACCAGGTCGCAATGGAACAGCATCGTGGTGCCGATGCCCACGGCCGGGCCGCAGACGGCCGCGACGATCGGCTTCGGGAAGGTCGCGATGCCGCGCAGGAAGCGGAACACCGGCGAGTCCTTGCCCGCGGGCGGCGCATTGAGGAAGTCGCCGATGTCGTTGCCGGCGCTGAAGATGGTCGGGTCGCCCTGGATCAGCACGCAGCGCACGGCCGCGTCGCCCTCGGCCCTGGCCAGCGCATCGGCCAGCTCTGCGTACATGGCGCTGGTGATCGAGTTCTTCTTGTCGACGCGGTTGAAGGTGATGGTCATCACGCCGGCTTCGGCGTGGACGAGGATGTCGCTCATGGCTGGTGTCCTGTGGAAAGAAGAAAGGGAAAGGGGATCAGGCGGCCAGCGCCTCGCGCACGAAGTCGAGCCGGTCCTGGCCCCAGAACATGTCGCTGCCCACGAACATGGTGGGCGCGCCGAACACGCCGCGCGCCACGGCCTCCTGCGTGACGGCCTTCAGGCGGTCCTTGACCTCCTGCTGGCCCGCGGCCGCGAGCAGCGCCGCGGGATCGAAGCCCGCCGCCTGCAGCACCGCGCCGACCTCGGCCGCATCGTTGAGGTTGCGCGGCTCGACCCACATCGCGTGGTAGATCGCATCGACGTAGGCATCGAAGCGCGCCGGCTGCTGCAACTGGATCGCGGTGGCACCGCGCATCAGCAGCAGCGTGTTGATCGGGAAGTGCGGGTTGTGCACGAAGGGCACGCCATAGCGCCTGGCGAAGCGCTGCAGGTCGACGGTCATGTACGGGCCCTTGGGCGCGATCTCGGCCGGCGAGTGGTTGCCCGTGGCCTGGAACACGCCGCCCAGCAGCATCGGCTTCCAGACCAGCTCGGCGCCGGTGTCGGCGCACACGTGGGGCAGCTGGGTCGCGGCGAGGTAGGCGGCGGGGCTGCCGAAATCGAAATAGAACTCGACGGTCTTCGTCATGCGGCGTTGTCTCCTGGGTGGGCTGGATTCTCTCCGGGCGGCCGCGGGCCTTGCGAAACCGGAGGCTATTCCTTGTAGTAGACGATCTGGTTCGAGGTCGCGAGCAGCACGCCGGCCTCGCTCCACAGCTGCGCGGTCTGGTCGAAGAAGCCGTTGAAGAACTGCTGCCCCGTCGCCTGCCCGAGCAGGAAGCCGGTGCCGACCTCGGCCAGCTGCGCCGCGTCGGCGTGGAAGTAGGTGGTGATCGACACCGTACCGGCCGGCACGTGCTTCGCGCGGCGCAGCCAGATGCGCGGATAGAACACGTCGCTCATCGCCGCGAGCGAAGGCAGGTCGAGCGGCCGCGGCTGCGCATCGCGCACCCAGATGCGGGTCTCGCTGCGTTGCAGGCTCCCGTCCCACTGCGGGGGAATGCCGCCGCTGAACGGACGCATCTCGTACTGCTGCACCCAGGCCACGCCGGCCGGGCCGATGCGGATCGGCTCGACCGCCTCGGGCTTCGGCACCTCGGGCATGGCGAGGTCGCTCCGGCCCCAGGTCTCGCGCCGCGCGGCCGTCACCACGGTGGCCGTGGTCGTCATGTTCGGCGCGCCGCTCGCGCCGGGCTGCGTGATCTGCACGGTCCAGTGCTGGGTCGAGCGGTTGGTGCGCACCGCGGTCGCCTGCACGTCGAAGGCACCGGCCTCGAGCGCGGCCGCGTAGTTCACGGTCAGCGCGATCGGCGTGCCCAGCAGGTCCGGATGCCGCAGCACCGCCTGCAGCGCGACCGCCGCGGTGGTGCCGCCGAAGGGACCGACCATGTTCCAGTAGTCGGGGCTGGTGGTGCCCGTGAAATGGCCCGCGCGCAGGTCGCTGTGCTCCAGCGCGATGGCCTTGTCGAAGGGGTGGGAGGTGCTCGTGCTCATGGCCGCAGTGTGCTCCGGCGCGCGGCCTCAGGCAGTCGTGTGCGGGACGCCCGCGGCCGGCGATGTCAGCGCGCCCAGCCGATGCAGCTTGTCGACCGTGGCGGGCCACAGGCTCTGGCTGAACTGCTCGCGGAAGAAGCCGAAGTGGCCGATGCGCCGCGCCTGCACGTCGGCCGGCGCGATGCGTTCGATGGCGCGCGGCGCCTGGTCGTAGAAGCTCACCAGGCTGTGCGTGCCGGCCAGCGTCATCAGCTCGTCGTCGGTCATCGACAGCGCGAGCACCGGGAAGCGCACGCGGCTGTAGCTCTTCTGCGCGAGCTCGCCCTCGGCGCCTACGCTGTAGCGCGGGTTCAGGCACCAGCGCCGCCATTGCAGGATCACGCCGCGCGGCAGGTCGCCCACCTTTCGGAGCCTGCGGCCCGGGAAGTAGCCGCACAGCCGCGTGACCAGCGGCACCAGCACGAACCAGAAGTAGAGGATGCTGCGCTTGAGCCGCGGTGCGTTCTCGCGCCAGTAGCCGCTGCCGGCCGCGATGCTCACCAGGCCGTCGACCTGCTCGGGGCGCTGCAGGAAGCCCGGCAGCTGCGCGCCGAGGCTGTGGCCCAGCAGGTAGAGCGGCTGCGCGGGCAGCGCGGCCCGGGCGGCGTCGATGACGGCCTCGTAGTCGCGCGCCCAGTCGAACAGATCGGCCTCGAAGCCGCGCAGCGAGGCGGCGCCGCGCGAATCGCCCGAGCCGCGGTAGTCGAAGGTCCAGACGCGCAGCCCCTGGCCCGCGAGCCAGCGCGCGAAGGCCTCGTAGAAGGACTGGCGCACGCCCATCGCGCCGCCGATCACGATGCTGGCGCGCGGCGCGCCGGCGGGTTCGTAGCGGCGCACCGCCAGTTCGTGCGCGCCGCCGTCGACCGGCAACTGCTGCGTCTGATGCATGGCTTGTCTCCTTCTGGCGCCGGCCCTCGTCGCGTGGCCTGGCGCGTGATCGATCAGACGCGCTCGAAGATGCCGGCGGCGCCCTGCCCCATGCCCACGCACATTGTGACCATGCCGTACTTGAGCTTCTCGCGCTGCAGCGCGTGCACCACCGTGGCCGAGCGGATCGCACCGGTGGCACCCAGCGGATGGCCCAGCGCGATCGCGCCGCCCATCGGGTTGACCTTCGACGGGTCGAGCCCCAGGGTGTCGATGACCGCGAGCGACTGGGCCGCGAAGGCCTCGTTGAGCTCGATCCAGTCGATGTCCTGCTGGCTCAGGCCGGCATAGCGCAGCGCCGCGGGGATCGCCTCGATCGGGCCGATGCCCATGATGTGCGGCGGCACGCCCTTGCTCGCGAAGCTCACGAAGCGCGCCAGCGGCGTCAGGCCGAACTGCTTGACCGCCTTCTCGCTCGCCAGGATCAGCGCGCCCGCGCCGTCGGAGGTCTGCGAGCTGTTGCCGGCCGTGACCGTGCCGCGCGCGGCGAACACGGTGCGCAGCCTGGCGAGGCCTTCGATCGAGGTGTCGGGGCGCGCGCCTTCGTCGAGGTTCACGGTGCGCGTGGTCGCGATCGCTTCGCCGCTCTCGAGATCGGGCGCGCGGTCGGTCACCTCGATCGGCGTGATCTCGTCCGCGAACTTGCCGGCCTTCTGAGCGGCCAGCGCCTTCTGGTGCGAGGCCAGCGCGAATTCGTCCTGGGCCTGGCGGCTCACCTTCCACTGCTGCGCGACCTTCTCGGCCGTCAGGCCCATGCCGTAGGCGATGCCCACGTCGCCATCGCGCTCGAAGATGGACGGCGACAGCGAGGGCGAGTTGCCCATCATCGGCACCATGCTCATGCTCTCGACGCCGGCCGCGATCATCACGTCGGCCTCGCCGACGCGGATGCGGTCGGCCGCCATCTGCACCGCCGACAGGCCCGAGGCGCAGAAGCGGTTGACCGTGATGCCGCCGACGCTGGTCGGCAGGCCCGCGAGGACCGCACCGATGCGCGCGACGTTCAGGCCCTGCTGCGCCTCGGGGATCGCGCAGCCGCAGATGATGTCCTCGATGGCCTTCGGATCGAGACCGGGCACTGCCGCCAGCGCGGCCTTCAGCGTGGTCGCGAGCAGGTCGTCGGGGCGGTGGTTGCGGAAGTAGCCGCGGTGGGACTTGCCAATGGGGGTGCGGGTGGCGGAGACGATGTAGGCGTCTTGGACTTGTTTCATGGAAGGCTCCTGGATTGGGCTCCTTCCCCCTCTGGGGGAAGGTCGGGATGGGGGCACGCGGCCGTCAACTCGGCAAGTCGGTTGACGATCGCCTGCAGCACCCCTTCAAGATTGACGAATGGATCGTTCGATCCGAAACGCAGCACATCGAATCCCTGGGCACGCAGGAAGGCGTCGCGCCGAGCGTCGTAGTCTGCTTGCGCCTGATGCTGCGATCCGTCGAGTTCGACGATCAGCTTCGGATCGAGGCATGCGAAGTCGGCGATGTAGCTGCCGAGCGGATGCTGCCGGCGGAACTTCACGCCCAATTGCTCGCCACGCAGGCCGCTCCAGAGCTTGCGCTCCGAGTCGGTCATCTCGCGCCTCAGGGCGCGGGCGTTCCGCTGTGCATTGGGAGAGGATTGGTTCTGCATGGGCTGCTTGCCCCCATCCCGGCCTTCCCCCAGAGGGGGAAGGAGGAAGAGGGGTCCGCATCAATTCCGCACCGGCTTCCCCGTGCTCAGCATCCCCATGATCCGCTCCTGCGTCTTGGGATGCACGATGAGCGAGCAGAACGCCTTGCGTTCCAGCGCCATCAGGTATTCCTCGGTCACGAGCGAGCCCGCGTCCACGTCGCCGCCGGTGACCACGTTCGCGATCAGGCTCGCGATGTGGAAGTCGTGCGCGCTGATGAAGCCGCCGTCGCGCATGTTCACGAGCTGGCCCTTGATCGTCGCGGCGCCGCTGCGGCCCGCCACGCGGAAGCTGCGGCGCAGCGGCGGGCGATAGCCGGCGTCGGCCATGGCCTTGGCCTGCTGCAGCGCCACGTAGAGCAGTTCGTCCTTGTTCGGCACGATCACGTCGCTGTCGAGCAGGTAGCCGAGCTTCCTCGAATCGAGCGCGCCCGTGCCCACCTTCGCCATCGCCGCGGCCGTGAAGCCTTCGGTGAGGAAGGGCAGCAGGTCGGTGCCGGTCGAGGCCGAGGCGTTCTCGGCCGCGCGGCGCGCGATGTAGGTCAGGCCGCCGGCGCCGGGGATCAGGCCCACGCCGACCTCGACCAGGCCGATGTAGCTTTCCATCGCCGCCACGCGCTTCGACGAGTACACGGCCAGTTCGCAGCCGCCGCCCAGCGCCAGGCCGCGCACGGCCGAGACCACCGGCACGTTGGCATAGCGGATCTTGAGCATCACGTTCTGCAGCTCTTCCTCCGCGCCCTCGACCGCGCCGATGCCAGCGACCACGAAGGCCGGCAGCATCGCCTGCAGGTCGGCGCCGACCGAGAACATCTCGTCGGGCGACCAGATCACCAGGCCCTTGTATTCGGCCTCGGCGAGATCGACCGCGGCGCCGAGCGCCTCGGCCACGTCGGGGCTGATGGCGTGCATCTTCGAGTGGATGCTCGCGATCAGCACTTCCCCGTCGAGCGTCCACACGCGCACGTCGCCTTCATCGCTGATCGTGGTGCCTGCCGTGTTGGCATCGGCCGCGTTCGCGCCGAGCACGCTCTCGGGGAACAGCTGGCGGTCGTGCACCGGCAGCTTGCGCTGCGGCACGAACTTGTTCTGCGAGGCGCTCCACGAGCCTTCGGGCGTGTGCACGCCGCCGGCCTCGGCCACCGGGCCTTCGAACACCCACTTGGGCAGCGGCGCGCTGCTCAGCGCCTTGCCGGCGTCGATGTCTTCCTGCACCCACTTCGCGACCTGCGCCCAGCCAGCCTCCTGCCAGAGCTCGAACGGGCCCTGCTTCATGCCGAAGCCCCAGCGCATCGCGAAGTCGATGTCGCGCGCGCTCTCGGCGATGTCGCCCAGGTGCACGGCCGCGTAATGGAAGCCGTCGCGCAGGATCGCCCAGAGGAACTGGCCCTGCGGCCCTTCGCTCTCGCGCAGCAGCTTCAGGCGCTCGCCCGCGGGCTTCTTGAGCATGCGGCCGTAGACCTCGTCGGCCTTGGCGCCGGCGGGCACGTAGTCGCCGCTCTGGAGGTCGAAGCGCAGGATGTCGCGGCCCACCTTCTTGAAGAAGCCGGCCTTGGTCTTCTGGCCCAGGTTCTTCAGTTCCAGCAGCTTGGCGAGCACCGGCGGCGTCGCGAAGTTGGCGTAGAAGGGATCGGTCTCGGCGTTCAGGTTGTCCTGCAGCGTCTTCACCACGTGGGCCATGGTGTCCAGGCCCACCACATCGGCGGTGCGGAAGGTGCCCGAGCTCGCGCGGCCCAGCTTCTTGCCCGTGAGGTCGTCCACCACGTCGGGCGTGAGGCCGAACTTCTCGACTTCCTTCAGCGTGGCCAGCATGCCGGCGATGCCGACGCGGTTGGCGATGAAGTTGGGCGTGTCGTGCGCGCGCACCACGCCCTTGCCGAGCGTGCTGGTGACGAAGGCCTCGAGGTCGTCGAGCACCTGCGGCTGCGTGGTGGGCGTGTTGATCAGCTCCACCAGGAACATGTAGCGCGGCGGATTGAAGAAGTGGATGCCGCAGAAGCGCGGCTTCAGTGCTTCGGGGAGCGCTTCACTGAGCTTGGTGATCGAAAGGCCCGAGGTGTTCGAGGCCAGGATCGCGTGCTTGGCGACGTGCGGCGCGATCTTCTTGTAAAGATCGAGCTTCCAGTCCATGCGCTCGGCGATCGCCTCGATCACCAGGTCGCACTCGCCGAGCAAGTCGAGGTTGTCGTCGTAGTTGGCCTGTTCGATCAGACCCGCATCGGCCACGTCGCCCAGCGGCGCGGGCTTGAGCTTCTTGAGGTTGTCGATGGCGCGCGTGACGATGCCGTTCTTCGGGCCTTCCTTGGCCGCCAGGTCGAACAGCACCACCGGCACGCGCACGTTGACGAGGTGGGCCGCGATCTGCGCGCCCATCACGCCGGCGCCGAGCACGGCGACCTTCTTCACTTGAAATCGGGACATGTTTGGTATTTCTTGGATAGGTTGCGCGCAGGCTTACTGCACACGGTTCCAGGTTTGGGTGCGCCAGAACGGGCCCAGGTAGCCGCGCACTTCCAGCTTCTTGCCGCCGTCGATCGGCGTGAAGCTCGCGCGGTATTCCTTGCCGTTCTCGGGGTCGAGGATCTTCCCGCCCTCCCAGACGTCCTTGCCGTCGGCCTTCTTTCCGCCGCGGATGATCTCCGGGCCGGCGATCGGCTGGCCCTTGCGGTCGTCCGAGCATTCGTCGCAGACCGCGTCGGGCTTGCCGTCCTTCTTCAACGACTTCTCGATGCGGCCGACCAGCGCGCCGCCGGCCTCGCCGATGCGGATCTCGGCCTTGGCCTCGCCGGTCTTGTCGTCGACGTTGCGCCACAGGCCCACCGGGGTGGTCTGGGCCAGGGCCGTGGCCGAGAGTGCGGCGAGAACGAGGGCTGCAAGCTTTGCTTTCATGGTCGGCTCCGGGAAGTGGTGGAAGAGGGGAAGCGCGGACTCAGGCCAGCGCGGCGTCGGTGTCCATCAGCACCTTGCTGCCGGCACGGGCCGTGCGCATCAGCGTCGCGGTCTCGGGGAACAGCTTGGCGAAATAGAAACGAGCGGTCTGCAGCTTGGCGACGTAGAACGGGTCGGTGTTGCCGGCCGCGATCTCGCGCAGCGCGACCTGCGCCATGCGGGCGAACAGGTAGCCGAACACGAAGTGGCCGGCCACGCGCAGGTAGTCCACCGCGGCGGCGCCGACCTCGTCGGGGTTCTGGAAGCCCTTGAAGCCGATCTCGGTCGTGAACTTGGTGAGCTGGTCGCCCAGGCCCGCGATCGGGTTGATGAACTCGGCCATCTTCTCGTTCACGCCCTCTTCTTCCACCAGCTTCGCGACCAGCTTGCCGAACTTCTTGAGCGAGGCGCCGTTGTTGCCCAGCACCTTGCGGCCCAGCAGGTCGAGCGACTGCACGGTGTTCGTGCCTTCGTAGATCATGTTGATGCGGTTGTCGCGCACGTACTGCTCCATGCCCCATTCCTTGATGAAGCCATGGCCGCCGAAGACCTGCATGCAGGCGTTGGTCGCGATGTGGCCGTTGTCGGTGATGAAGGCCTTCACGATCGGCGTGAGCAGCGCGACCAGTTCGCCGCTGTCCTTGCGCACCTTCTCGTCGGGATGGTGGTGCTCCTTGTCGAGCAGCAGGGTGCAGAACACCTGCAGCGCGCGGCCACCCTCGGCATAGGCCTTGGCGGTCAGCAGCATCTTGCGCACGTCGGGGTGCACGATGATCGGATCGGCTTCCTTGTCCTTGGCCTTCACACCCGACAGCGAGCGCATCTGCAAGCGGTCCTTGGCATAGGCCAGCGCGTTCTGGAACGCCACCTCGGTCAGGCCCAGCGACTGGTTGCCCACGCCCAGGCGCGCGGCGTTCATCATCACGAACATTGCGGCCAGGCCCTTGTTGGGCTCGCCCACCAGCGAACCGGTGGCGCCCTCGATCACGATCTGCGCGGTGGCGTTGCCGTGGATGCCCATCTTGTGCTCGAGGCCGGAGCAGAAGATCGGGTTGCGCTCGCCGAGCGAACCGTCGGCCTTGACCTTGAACTTCGGCACCACGAACAGGCTGATACCCTTGCTGCCCTTGGGCGCGTCGGGCAGGCGGGCCAGCACCAGGTGGATGATGTTGCCGGCCATGTCGTGCTCGCCGGCCGAGATGAAGATCTTGTTGCCGGTGATGCGGTAGCTGCCGTCGGCCTGCGGTTCGGCCTTGGTGCGCAGCAAGCCGAGGTCGGTGCCGCAATGAGGTTCGGTCAGGCACATGGTGCCGGTCCATTCGCCGCTCACCAGCTTGGGCAGGTAGGTCTTCTTCTGCTCGTCGGTGCCGTGCGCCACCAGCGCCTCGTAGGCGCCGTGCGAGAGGCCCGGGTACATGGTCCAGGCCTGGTTCGCGCTGTTGAGCATCTCGAACAGGCACTGGTTGACCACGAAGGGCAGGCCCTGGCCGCCGAAGGCCGGGTCGCACGACAGCGCGGGCCAGCCGCCCTCGACGTACTTGGCGTAGGCCTCCTTGAAGCCCTTGGGCGTCTTCACCTCGTGCGTGGTCTTGTCGAGCACGCAGCCTTCCTCGTCGCCGCTGATGTTGAGCGGGAAGGTGACTTCGGCCGCGAACTTGCCGGCCTCCTCGATCACCGCGTTGATGGTGTCGGCGTCGGTCTCGGCATGCGCGGGCAGCGCCTTGAGTTCCTCGGCGACGTTGAGCACTTCGTGCAGCACGAACTGCATGTCGCGCACGGGTGGGTTGTAGCTGGGCATCCGGAACTCTCCTGGTCGAACTGAAAGATGAAAGGGGAAAAGAAAAAGGAAAACGGTGCCGCGCGCTCAGCGCACGGTCTTGAGGCGGCGCACGCGCGAGGGCGCGGCGGGTGCTGCCGGGGCAGGCGTGCCGGCCGCCGCATAGCGGCCGAGGATGTTGTCGAAGCCGGTGTTGGCGCGGGCGATGGAACCGGGCACGCGCAGGAAGCGGGCCTCGTAGTGCAGCGCGAGGATCAGGCCGTGGATCTCGAATGCGACCTGGCGCTCGTCGGCGTCGGCGTCGAGGTGGCCCTCCTCCTTCGACTGCACGATCGCGCGCAGCACGGCGGCCTGCCAGATCGAGACCGATTCCACCAGCGCGTCGCGCACCGGGCCCGGGCGGTCGTCGAATTCGGAAGCGCCGCTGATGTAGATGCAGCCCGAGTCGATCTCGGTCGAGGTGCGCTTCATCCAGTTGGCGAACATCGCGCGCAGCCGCGGCAGGCCGCGATCGGCCTCGATCGCGGGGAAGAACACTTCCTGCTCGAAGCGCGCGTGGTACTCGCGCACCACCGAGATCTGCAGCTCCTCGCGCGAGCCGAAGTGGGCGAACACGCCCGACTTGCTCATCTTGGTGATCTCGGCCACGGCGCCGATCGACAGGCCCTCGAGCCCGATCTGCGCGGCGAGCGCCAATGCGGCGTCGACGATCACGGCCTTGGTCTGCTGGCCCTTCTGGGCGGCGCGGGCCGGCTTGGCGGAAACGGCATTGACGGACATCGTGGGGTTCCAGACAAAAACGAACGGTCGTTCTATTTTGCAGGGGCTTTCGATTCTTCGCCGGCAAAGACCTTGATTTAACAAAGGTTATACCGCTCGCATGGCAGTGGCGTGGCACTCCTCGCAAGCGAAACGCCCCGTGCGCACGAGGCGCACGGGGCGTTGCAGGGGAGCGGAAAAGCCGGGCCCGTTGATCAGAAGTCCTGCGCCACCGGCCGCAGCACGACTTCGTTGATGTCCACGTTCGCCGGCTGCTCCACCGCGTACACCACCGCGCGCGCCACCGAGTCCGAGGGAATCTGGCTGGCCTCGTAGAAGGCCTGCACGCCCGCGGCGGTCTCGGCATCGGTGGTGCCGAACTTCAGCTCGGACTCGACCGCGCCGGGCGAGACGATGGTCACGCGGATGCCGGTGTTGCCGACCTCCACGCGCAGGCCTTCCGAGATGGCGCGCACCGCGTACTTGGTGGCGCTGTAGACGGTGCCGATCGGCGTGAACACCTTGATGCCGGCGATCGAGGCCACGTTGACGATGTGACCGCTGCCCTGCGCCTGCATGCGCGGCAACACGGCGGCGATGCCGTAGAGCACGCCCTTGATGTTGACGTCGATGGTGCGGTCCCATTCGTCGACCTTGAGCTTCTCGATCGGCGACAGCGGCATCACGCCGGCGTTGTTGACCAGCACGTCGATGCGGCCGAAGGCCTCGACCGTGGCGGCGGCGAGCCGCTCGAGGTCCTCGCGCTTCGCCACGTCGGTGGCGACCGCGATGGCCTCGCCGCCGGCTTCGCGGATCTCGGCGACGACCTTCTCGAGGCGGTCGGTGCGGCGCGCGGCCAGCACCACTTTCGCGCCGCGGGCGGCCAGGTGGCGGGCGGTGGATTCGCCGAGGCCGCTGCTGGCGCCGGTGACGATGGCAACCTTGCCGCGGATGTTGTCTTGAACGGAAGTCATGGTGTTTTCCTTGGGGTGGGCGTTGAAGAACTTGAAGAAGTGCTTGCAGTGTGGAAAATCCGGGCGTTCCCGTAAATGAAACTCTCACGACTTCAGAATTCCTGATTCAGGAACACCCAGCTCTCCCGTCAACCCACCCATCCGCCCACCCATGTCGAACCGGCTCGAAGCCCTGCGCGTGTTCTGCGCCGCCGCCGATGCGGCCAACTTCCGCGATGCCGCGGTGCGCCTGGCGGTCTCGCCGCAGGTGGTCACGCGCGCCGTGCGCGAGCTCGAGGAGGAACTGGGCGAGCCGCTGTTTCACCGCAGCACGCGCGGCGTACAGCTCACCGACTTCGGACGCCAGCTCGCGCAGCGCGCGCGCACCGCGGTCGGCGGCGTCGATGCGCTGTTCCACCGCACCGACCGGCGCGCGCTGTCGCAGCACGCGGGCACGGTGCGCGTCACCGCGCCCAACGTCTACGGCCGGCGGCTGATTCCCGAGGCGCTGGCGCCGATGCTGGCGGCGCACCCGGGCCTGGTGCTCGACCTGCGGCTGTCGGAGGAACATGCCGACGTGGTCGACGAGCAGATCGACATCGGCGTGCGCGCCGGCCCGATCCGCGATGCGCGCTTCGTCGCGCGCACGGTCGGGCGCATGCAGCTGCGCGTGGTGGCGGCGCCGGCGCTGATCGCGCGCACCGGCATCCCCGAGAACATCGAGGCGCTGCCGGGCTTTCCGCTCACGGCGCTGCTCGACCGCAGCGTGGGCCGGCCCTGGTCCTGGTTCTTCAGCAAGGGGCGGCAGATGCCGGTCGCGGCGCCGGCCTTCATCAGCGACGACGTGGAGGCCGAGTGCACCGCCGTGCGCGCGGGCCTGGGCTTCGGCCAGCTCGCGGGGCCACTGGCCGAGCCGCTGATCGCCTCGGGCGAGCTGGTCGAGGTGCTCGAGGCCGAGGCGCCCGAGTCCTGGCCGATCCATGTCTACCGCTCGCAGCGCGCGCCGGTGCCGGCGCGCGTGCGGCTGGTCTACGACGAGCTCGTGCGCGCGCTGCGCTGAAGCCTATTCGTACTTCTGTCCTTCGAGCATCAGCTCGGGCGTGCCGATCACCGCGTTGAGCGCATCGAAGTCGAGCATCTGCGGCCGCCACGGCTGCGTGGTGCGGTGCCGGTGCAGGCTCGCGTAGTAGCCCTGCAGCGTGTGCGTCACGGCGCGCGCCGTGCCGCCCGGAAAGATCGCGATGCGAAAGCCGTGCCGCTGCAATGCATCGGCATCCTCGATCGGCGTCTTGCCGCCTTCGACCATGTTGGCCAGCAGCGGCACGCGGTCGCCGAAGCGCCGGCAGGCCGCGTCCATCTGCTCCGGCGAACGCAGCGCCTCGATGAAGAGCGCGTCCACGCCGCAGGCGAGATAGGCCTCGGCGCGGTCGAGCGCGGCCTCCATGCCCTCGACCGCCACCGCGTCGGTGCGCGCGAGGATCAGGGTCTCGCTCGAGCTGCGTGCATCGAGCGCGGCCTTGAGCTTGCCGACCATCTCGCGCTCGGACACCACGGCCTTGCCGTCGAGATGGCCGCAACGCTTGGGAAAGGTCTGGTCCTCGATCTGCACCATGGCCGCGCCCGCGCGCTCGAAGCCGCGCACGGTGCGCTGGGTGTTGAGCGCGTTGCCGAAGCCGGTGTCGGCATCGACGATCACCGGCACGCGCACGCGCTCGGTGATGCGCGCCAGCGTGTCGGCCACCTCGGTGAAGGTGGTGAGGCCGACGTCGGAACGGCCGAGCCGCGTGTAGGCGATGGAGGCGCCCGAGAGGTACAGCGCCTCGAAGCCGGCCTGCTCGGCCACCAGTGCGCTGAGCGCGTCGTACACGCCGGGCGCGAGCACGATGTCGTTGCGCGCGAGCCGGGTCTTGAAGGAGGGATTCGTCATGCGGAGTTCGTCCTGGTTGGGATGGGCGCGGCGAGCGTGCGCGCCGCGATGTAGCCGCCGGCCACGGCGCTCAGGAGGCCGTTGCCGGAGAGATAGCCCCAGACCGCGTCGCCCGACACGCCACCCGCCGCGCCGCCCGCGGCCAGCAGGTTGTGAAAGGGCGTGCCGTCGTGGCGCAGCACGCGCATGTCGGGCGCGGTGTCGAGACCGCCCTGGGTGTGGAACAGCGCGCCCGTGACCTTGACCGCGAAGTACGGAGCGTCGAGGCCGCGCGCGAACGCGCGGCCGTCGGGTGCGGGTTCGCCGGCGCGCATCGCGTCGAGCGTGGCCTGCAGCACCGCGGCCTCGCAGCCGATGCAGTCGGCGAGCGCGGCCACCGACTCGCAGCGCCGCACGGCACCCGCCGCCTCGGCCTCGCAAAAGTCGGGAAAGCCGCGCGCCAGCGCGAGCAGCGGCGCGTCGAACACGTTCCAGGCGATGCCGCCCGGCTGCGCGAGCACATGCACCGCGGCCTCCGAGTAGCCCTGGGTCTCGTCGTGGAAGCGCCGGCCCTCGCAGTTGAGCTGCACGCCGCCTTCCATCATCACGGCCCAGGACATCAGCGCGCCCTGCGGCGTGACCCACGAGCCATGGCCCTGGTAGCCGCCGAGGTCGCGCAGTCGCGCGCCCAGCGCCTGGCCCCAGAGGATCGCGCTGCCGTCGTTGCCCACATGGCCGCCGAACGCGGCCTCGGCCATCTCGGGCAGCAGCGCGCGCACCATCGGCGCATTGCCGCCGAAGCCGTTGCAGGCCAGCAGCAGCGCATCGCAGCCCAGCGTCTCGCGGCTGCCGTCGGGGCGCGCGTACTCGACGCCGACCACGCGGTCGCCGTCATCGAGCACCAGCGTGTCGACCAGCGCCTGCGTCAGCACCGGAATGCCTGCCGCCTCGGCGGCCGACTGCAGCGCCGCCATCAGCGCGGCGCCGGTCTTCTGTTCGAGCGCATGCATGCGATGCACGCCATGGCCCGGGTAGAGGAAGCCATCGAGCAGCAGCCACCGCAGCCCGTGCCGCGCCTGCAGCGCATCGAGCGCCGGGCCGATGGCGCCCGCATAGGCCGCGACCAGCGCGGGCGCCGCGCGGCCATGGGCCTTGGCCTGGATGTCGGCGGCGAAGCGCTCGGCGCTGTCGTCGAGCACGCCGTGCGCGCGCTGCGCGAGCGTGCCGGGCGCGGGGATGAAGCCCGAGGACAGCGCGGTCGATCCACTCGGCAGCGCATCGCGCTCGAGCACCACGCAGTCCACGCCCGCGTCGGCCAGCATCAGCGCGGCCGTGAGCCCGCAGGCGCCGCCGCCGACGATCGCCACCGGCACGCGCACCTCGGCCTCGACCGAGGCCGCGCGACGGATCCTGCGTGAAAGCATGGGGGTCATTTCAGCCATGAGGGGGTGGATTCGTCGGAAGGCGGGAACGGACTTCCGGACGCAGAGGACGCGAAGGTTCCGCGAAGGACGCCAAAGGAAGACAGCAAAAAATTTTGAATTTCTTTTTCGCGCTCTTTGCGAAACCTTCGCGTCCTCTGCGTCCGGTTGTTGTACTTCATCGCAGCGACGCGGCGAAGGCCGCGCAGTCCGTCACCTCGGCCACGTTGCGCATGTCGGCCAGCGAGGTCTGGTGGCGCTCCTCGCCGAAGGCCGCGCAGCCGTCGGCCAGCACCAGCGTGCGGTAGTCGCGCATGTGCGCATCGCGCACCGTGCTCGCGACGCCGCCGTTGGTGACGATGCCGCAGACCGCCACCGTGTCGATGCCCGCGCGGCGCAGCACCCAGTCGAGCTGGGTGTTGAAGAAGGCCGAGTACGCGACCTTGCTCACGGTCACGTCGACCAGCCCAACCAGCGCGTCGACGTTGGCCTGGCCCCAGCTGCCGGGCGCGAAGTCGCCCTTGGCGAGGTAGGGGCGCAGCGCCTTCAGGTGCGGCGACACCATCGGCTCGCCCGCGGCATCGGGCCACAGCGTGAACTGGCTCGCCACCACCATGCCGCCCGCGGCCTTGAGCGCGCGCGCCACCGTGGCCACGCGCGCCGGTAGCAGCAGCGCGGGCGGGTTGGCGTCGCCGCCGCGCGCATAGGCGCCCCTTGGGTCGAGGAAGTCGTTCTGCAGGTCGATGACGACCAGCGCGGTGCGTGCCGCGATCGGGTGTTTCGTTTCGCTCATGACAGCCTCACGAGCAGGTTGCCGTGCGCATCGACCTCGGCATGGAAGCCAGGTTCGAGCCACACGGTGGTGTCGGCCTGCTCGAGGATCGCGGGCCCTTCGATGCGCGCGGCCACCGGCAGCTCGAGGCGCGCATAGCGTTGCGCCTCGTGCCAGCGGCCGTCATGGAACACGCGCTGCGTGCCCAGCGGCGCGGTGCTGCCCTGCCCCTCGGGCGCGAGCACCTTGAGGTCGAACTTGGGCCGCACGCCGATGCGTGCATAGCGCAGGTTCATCACGCGGATCGCGATGCCCTCGAGCACGCGGCCGAAGGCGGCCGTGTAGCTGGCCTCGAAGGCGGCGCGGATGGCCGCGGCCGTGAGCGGCGCGCTGCCCAGCACCACGGGCAGCGTGTGCGTCTGGCCGGCGTAGAGCATGTCGAGCGCGATCACCTCGCGCACCTCCTCGAAGCGCACGCCCGAGGAGTCGAGGCGCTGCTGGCAGCTCGCGGCCAGCTCGTCGATGCGACGCTGGACGTCCGCCACGTCGAGTTCGGCCAGCGGCTTGTTGAGGGTCTGCACCGCGTCGTGACGCATGTCGGCGATCACGCAGCCCAGCGCCGAGGTCACGCCGGGATAGCGCGGCACGATGCCGGTGGCCACGCCGACCTCGCGCATCATCGCGCACACGTGCAGCGCGCCGCCGCCGCCGAAGGGCATGTAGGCGAAGCGGCGCGGGTCGTGCCCGCGCTCGATCGACACCAGGCGAATGGCGCCGGCCATGCGTGCGTTGGCGACCGTGAGGATGGCCTCGGCGGCCGCATGCACGTCCAGGCCCAGCGGGCGCGCGACGTGCTCCTCGATGGCCTGGCGCGACTTCTCGCCGTCGAGCGCCGCGAGCAGGCCGCCGCCCAGCGGCCGGTCCGCCGCGATGCGGCCCAGCAGCACGTTGGCATCGGTCACCGTGGGGCGCATGTTGCCGCGCCCGTAGCAGGCCGGGCCCGGCACGCTGCCGGCCGACTCGGGGCCCACCTGCAGCATGCCGCTCGCATCCACCGAGGCGATGGAGCCGCCGCCCGCGCCGATGGTCTCGATCTGGATCATCGGCGAGCGGATCACCATGCCGAACTCGATCGCGGTCTGCGCCGCCAGCGCGGCCTCGCCGTTGGCCACCAGCGAGACGTCGAACGAGGTGCCGCCCATGTCGCCGGTGATCGCGTTCGGGAAGCCGGCCGCGCGCGCGATGGCCGCGCAGGCGATCACGCCGGCGGCCGGGCCCGACAGCGCGGTGCGCACCGGCAGGTCGCTCGCGGTCTGGCGCGACATCACGCCGCCGTTGCTCTGCACCACCAGCAGCTCGCCCGCGAAGCCCTGCGCGCGCAGGTCCGACTCGAGCCGGCCGAGGTAGCTGCCCACCACCGGCTGCAGCGCGGCATTGAGCGTGGCGGTCGAGCAGCGCTCGAACTCGCGGATCTCGGGCAGCACCTCGCTGGCCGATGTGACGTGCGGATTCGGCCAGAGCTCGCGCACTGCCGCGACCGCGAGCCGTTCGTTCGCCGGGTTGGCGTAGGTGTTGATGAAGAACACGCAGACCGCCTCGCAGCCGGCCTCGAGCAGCGCGCGCGCCTCGGCGCGCACCTGGTCGAGATCGACCGCGGTGTGCAGGGTGCCGTCGGCCAGCACGCGCTCGTCGACCTCGCGGCGCAGGTCGCGCGGCACCACGGGCAGGAAGCTGCCGCGCAGGCCCCAGGTCTGGGGCCGGTCGCGGCGGCGCATCTCGAGCACGTCGCGGAAGCCGCGCGTGGTGATGATGCCGGTGCGCGCCACCTTGCGCTCGAGCAGCGCGTTGGTGCCGACGGTGGTGCCGTGCACGATGGTGGCGATGGCCGCGGCCGAATCGGCCACGCGTGCCACGCCGTTCATGAAGCCGCGCGCTTCCTCGCCGCGTGTGGACGGCACCTTGACGATGCGCGCCGTGCCGTTCGCCTCGTCGAGCACGAACAGGTCGGTGAAGGTGCCGCCGACGTCGACGCCGACGACCAGGGAATTGCGGGGGTTGCCAGGGGAGCTCATTCGGATGCCTCGTCCTTGTCGTTCTTGTCGTTGCCGGTCGTCACATAGCCCATCGCGCGGTCGGCCGCGCGCTGCGCCGCGGGCCGCTCGGCGGCCTCGCCCCAGCCGCCGCCGCCCGGCGTCTCGAGCCGCACGCGCTCGCCGCGCTCGAGCCGGATGCCGCGCATCTTCGAGACCATCGGCGGCACGTGCCATTCGCCCGCGTTCTCGTAGCGGAACACGTTGACCGCGCCCGCGCCGCCGCCCGCGATGCCCTTGGGCGGCGAGGTGCCGCGCTCGCCGAACACGAAGACCTCGGCGTCCTGCTCGAGCAGCTCGATCTCGTAGACGGCGCCGAGGCCGCCGCGGTGCCGGCCGTCGCCGCCCGAATCGGCGCGCAGCGACCATTCGGTGAAGCGCACCGGATAGGCCGCCTCGAGGATCTCCAGCGGCGGAATGGTCGCGGTCGAGATCGGCGCATTGCCGTGCGAGAGCCCGTCGCCGCCCGAGTGACCGCCATGGCCGCCGCCGAAGAAGCTGAACATCACCCAGCGCTGGCCCTCGCGGCCCTTGTCGCTGCGGTGGCCCGCGATCGACAGCGCGTTGATGGTGCCGTAGGCCTGCGCGACGGCGCGCGTGGGATCGGCCTGCGCGGCGGCGCTGAAGATCACGTCGATCATGCGCAGGATGGTCTCGGTGTAGCCGCCGACCGGACGCGGGCGCTCGGCGCTGATCACCAGCCGGTCGGGGATATCGAAGTCCACCGCGTCGAGCACGCCGGCATTGGCCGGCACGTCGGGGAACAGGTGCTTGAGCGCGACGTAGCAGGCCGCCACGGCGGTGGCGCGCGAGATGTTGACCGGTCCCGCGCATTGCGCCGAGGTGCGCGAGAAGTCGAGCAGCAGCCGGTCGCCGGCCACCGTCATGTCGAGCGCGATGGTCAGCGGCTCGTTCACGATGCCGTCGTTGTCGAGCAGGTCCTCGAAGCTGTAGCGGCCGTCGGGCAGCGAGGCGATGTGCGAGCGCATCAGCCGCAGCGCGCGGCCGCGCAGCTCGCCGAGCGCGTTCAGCACCAGGTCGTCGCCGTACTCGTCGAGCAGGCCGTTCAGCCGCTTCGCGCCGAGCTCGAGCGCCGCGAGCTGGCCGTTGAGGTCGCCCCACAAGCTGTCGGGCAGGCGCGTGTTGGCCTGCAGGATCGCGAGCACGTCGGCATCGAGCTTGCCGTCGCGCACGATGCGCACCGGCGGGATCTGCACCGCTTCCTGCCAGCACTCGGTAGCCGCGGGGTTGTAGTTGCCGGGCACCGCGCCGCCCACGTCGTGCCAGTGCGCGGCCGAGGCCATGTGGCAGTAGAGCTTGCCGTTGCGGAAGAAGGGCTTGACCAGCTTGAAGTCGTTGGCGTGCGTGCCGCCGTCGTAGGCATCGTTGCTGATCCAGATGTCGCCGTCCTTCATGCCGCCGCGCGGCGCGGCCGCGGCGACGGTGGCGCGCACCGCGAAGGCCATGGCACCGACGAACACCGGCAGGCCCGACTTGCCCTGCACCAGCGTGTCGCCGCTGGTCGCGTCGTACAGGCCGTGGCAGGCGTCGTGCGCCTCGGCGATGATGGGATTGAACGCGCTGCGGTAGAGCGTGGCGTCCATCTCGTCGGCCACCTGCTCGAGGCGGCCGCGCAGCACGGCGAGCGTGACGGGGTCGAGTGTGTCGTTCATGTCAGTTTTCCATTGCACTGAGTGCCACCCGCATCGCACGAGGCGACGGATGGGCACGAAACGGGATCGGACTTCCGGACGCAGAGGACGCGAAGGTTCCGCGAAGGTCGCGAAAGAAAACCTCGAAAGTTTTCCTGAATCCCTTTTGCGTTCTTCGCGAAACCTTCGCGTCCTCCGCGTCCGGCTGTTCGTGTTTCATTTCAATCCACCTTGGCGCCGCTGGTCTTCACGACCTTGGCCCACTTGTCGATTTCCTTTTTCACGTGGGCGGCGAATTCCGCCTGCGTGGAACCCACCGGTTCGGCGCCCAGCGCGGCCAGCTTCTCGCGCACCTCGGGCAGCTTGAGAATGCGCTGCACCTCGGCCGAGAGCTTGTCGACCACCGGCTGCGGCGTGCCCTTGGGCGCGAACAGGCCCGACCAGGCATCGGCATAGAAGCCCGGGTAGCTCTCGGCGATGGTCGGCAGATCGGGCAGCGAGGGCGAGCGGCGCAGGCTGGTGAGCGCGATCGCGCGCAGCTTGCCGGCCTTGACGTGCGGCAGCGCCGAGGGCAGCCCGTCGACCATCATCTGAACCTGGCCGGCCAGCAGATCGGACACCGCGGGCGCGCTGCCCTTGTAGGGCACGTGCGTGATGTCGACGCCGGCCTCGGCCTTGAGCATCTCCATGCCCAGGTGCGCGGCCGTGCCATTGCCCAGCGAGGCGTAGTTGAGCTTGCCGGGCTCCTTCTTCGCGAGCGCGACCAGCTCGGCCAGGTTCTTAGCGGGCACCGAGGGATGCACCACCAGCACGTTGGGCACCACGGCCACCTGGCTGATGGCGACGAAGTCGGCCACCGGGTCGTAGGGCATCCGGCTGTAGAGCGAGGTGTTGATGGCGTGCGAACCGGTCACGCCCATCACCAGCGTGTAGCCGTCGGCCGGCGCCTTGGCCACGAGGTCCGAACCCACGTTGCCGCCCGCGCCCGCGCGGTTGTCGACCACCACGGGCTGGCCCCAGTGCTCGCTCATCTTCACCGCGACCAGCCGCGCCGCGGCATCGGTGGCGCCGCCCGGCGGGAAGGGCACGACGATGCGGATCGCCTTGTCGGGAAAGCCGCCGGCCTGGGCGGCGGCAACGAGCGGCAGGCACACGAGCAGCGTGCTGGCGAGGTAGCGCAGGAGTTTCATGGTGGGTGGGGCGTGAAGGTGGTGAAGAGGAATCGGGTCAGAGCCGTTGCCACAGCGCGCCGAGCGCGGTGCCGGCGGGCGCGTCGAGCACGCCCTCGCAGAAGGCCTGGGCGCGCGCGGGTGCGACGGACTGCGCGGCGTAGTGCGCGAACTTGGCGAACAGGGCCGCGCGGTCCAGCGGGTTCTGGGCGTCGCCCGCGATGGTGGTCACGCTCTCTTCGAGCCTGCCGCCGTCGTGCGTCAGCGCAAGCGTGGCGCCACGCTCGCGGCGCGCCGTGAGACCGGCATCGACCTCGAGCTCGACCAGCGCCTCGAGCCGGCGCAGCTCGGCGTCGTCGAAGCGCGGCGCGGCATAGACCGAGGGATCGACGTCGCCGAAGCGCAGCATCGCCGCGAGGCCGAAGCTCAGGCTGAACTGCGCCTGGATCGGCGTGCGCGGCGCGCGGTTGCCGCAATAGACGATCGCCTCCTCGTAGACCGTGAGCACGATGCGGCGGATGCCCGTGGTGTCGCCGGCCAGCCGTTCACGCAACGCACGCGCGGCGGTCGCGCCGTAGTGCACGTGGCGCACGGCCGCGAAGGGCTTGAGGTAGGCGTCGCGCAGCAGCAGCGTCGACGCGTCGGGCAAAGGCTGCGCGGAGGACGCCGCATGATTCGCCGCGTAGTGGGCCAGCGCGCCCTCGGGCGCGTTGATGCCGGCCGCGCTCGCGAAGGCCGCCTGCAGCCCCAGCGAGGCGCTGTGTCCCAGGTAGGTGTTGCGGGCGGTGCGGCCCTGCGCCACCGGCAGGTAGAGGCTGGTGGCGAGCTGGCAGGCCGCGATGTCGATGGCCTGCACGATGGCCTCGGGCGCCAGGCCCAGCAGCCGCGCCGCGCCCGCCGCCACGCCGAGCGCGGGCCAGTTGGCGTCCACATGCATGCCGGGGCGGATGCGCAGCCAGGCGCCGCAGCGCGCGCCGACCTCGTAGCCGAGCACGAAGGCATCGACGAAGTCACCGAGGCTGGCATCGCGCCGCAATGCGAGCGGCAGCAGCGCCGCCACCAGCGGCACGCCCGGCCGGCCGTGCGCGAGCGCATGGCCTTCGCAGGCCTCGTCCCAGGTCGCGGCCATGGCGATGACCTGCGCGGCCGCCTGCACCGACAACGACTGCCCGGTGGGGAACGCGAAGCCGCCCGGTTCGCAGGCGGCGAGCGCGGCCTCGAGCCGGCGCACCTCGCCCGCCTGCCGGCCCGCGAGCGCGCAGCCGACGGTGTCGACCAGCAGCCGGCGCGCCTGCAAGGCGGCTTCGGCATCGGCCGGTTGCGCCGCATGCAGCGCCACCACGGCCTGCAGCACCGCGCGTTGCGCATCGATGTCAGGCGGCATCGGCTTCCTTCTTCGGCGCCATGCGACGGCGCAACAGCGGCAGCAGGCCACCGGCCTCGACCATCTCGGTCAGGAAGCCCGGCACGGGCTCGCAGGCCAGCGTGCGCCCATCGGCGCCGCGCAGCGCGGGCGTGCCGATGTCGAGCGCGATGCGTTCGCCGTCGTGCAGCGACTCGGCCTCGGCGCAGGTCAGCAGCAGCAGGCCGACGTTGAAGGCATTGCGGAAGAAGAGCCCGCTGTACGAGGGCGCGATCACCGCGGCCACGCCCAGCTGCACCAGCACGGCCGCGGCCTGCTCGCGCGAGGAGCCGATGCCGAAGTTGGGGCCGGCCACGATCACGTCGCCCGAGCGAACCTCGCGCGCGAACTCGGGGCGGATGGCTTCGAGGCAGTGCTGCGCGATGCGGTCGATGCCATGCTTCATCGCATGGCCGGGCGCGAGCGCGTCGGTGTCGATGTCGGCGCCCAGGCGCCAGACACGGTGCAGGTTCTGACCGCTCATGCCAGCACCTCGCGCGGATCGGTCACGCAGCCGCGCAGCGCGGCGGCCGCCACCGTGTAGGGCGAGCCCAGGTAGACCTGCGCGGTCGGCGAGCCCATGCGGCCCTTGAAGTTGCGCGCGGTGGTCGAGATGACGGTGATGTCGTCGCCCATCGGATCGCCATAGCCCGAGCAGGCGCCGCAGGCGGTGGGGAACAGCTCGGCGCCGGCCTCCATCAGCACCTGCAGCACGCCCTCCTCGCGCGCCTGTTCCTGGTCGCGCAGGCTCGCGGGCGCCACGATCAGGCGGATGCCGTTCGCGACCTTGTGGCCGCGCAGCACCTGCGCGGCGGCGCGCAGGTCGTCGAGCTTGGCGCCGGTGCAGGCGCCGATGTAGGCGACGTCGACCGGCGTGCCGACGAAGCGGCTCACGCCATGCGCATTGGCCGGGCTGTGCGGCGCGGCCACATGGGGTTCTAGCGTGGCGGCATCGAAGCGGTGGTCCGTGAGCGCCGCATCAGCGTCGGTGAACCACGGCGCCATGTCGACCGGCGGCGCGCCGGCACCGGCCAGGAACGCGGCCGTGGTGGCATCGGGTGCGATCAGCCCGGCCTGCGCGCCGAGTTCGGCGCTCATGTTCGAGAGCGTCATGCGCTCCTGCATCGACAGCGCGACCACCGCCGGCCCCGCGAACTCCACGGCCTGGTAGCGGCCACCGTTCATGCCGAAGCGGCCGATCATGTGCAGCATCATGTCCTTGGCGGTCACGCCCGCGGGCAGCGCGCCGTCCCACCACATGCGCAGGGTCTCGGGCACGCGCAGCCAGATCTCGCCCGTGACCACCACGCCGAGCATCTCGGTGCTGCCGACGCCGAACATGTAGGCACCGAAGGCGCCGCCCGTGGGCGAGTGCGAGTCGCCGCCCACGCACAGCATGCCGGGGCGGATGTGGCCGTGCTGCGGCACCACCACGTGGCAGATGCCCTGGCTGTCGTAGACGTGCGGCAGCTTCTGGTCGCGCGCCCAGTCGCGCGCGATGCGCACGATGCGGCGCGAGTCGTCGTCGCGCTCGGGCACGTAGTGGTCCATCACGAGCACCACGCGCGAGCGGTCCCAGATCTGCGCGCCCAGTTCCTCGAGCATGGGCTGCAGGCGGCGCGGTCCCGAGGAGTCGTGGAACATCGCGAGGTCGACGCCGCAGGTCACGATCTCGCCCACCGCCACCCGCTCGCGGCCGCTGGCGCGCGCGATCAGCTTCTGCGCCAGGGTCTGTGCTGAAGCCGTCGAGGTCATTCGGGCTTGGCTCCCGAGAACTTGACCACCTTGGCCCAGCGCACGATCTCGCTCTGCACGAAGGCCGAGAACTGCTCGCTCGAATTGCCGACGGGGATCGCGCCCTCGATCTCGAGGCGCTGGCGCATGTCGGCCTGCTGCAGCGCATGGCGTGCGGCATCGCCGATCTGCTTGATGCGCTCGGCGGGCATGCGCGCCGGGCCGAACAGGCCGAACCAGGCGCTCGACTCGTAGCCGGGCAGCGCCTCGGCGATGGCCGGCACCTCGGGGAAGGCCGGCAGCCGCTTGGCCGTGGTCACGCCCAGCGCCTTGAGCTTGCCGGCCTGGATGTGGGCCTTGACGTTGCCCACGGCCGCGAACATCAGCTGCACCTGGCCCGCGAGCACGTCCTGCACCGCGGGCGAGGTCCCCTTGTAGGGGATGTTCACGATGTCCACGCCCGACTGCATCTTGAAGGCCTCGCCCGCCATGTGCAGCGACGAGCCCACGGCGCCGATGGCGAAGTTGAGCTGGCCCGGCTTGGCCTTGGCGAGCGCGATCAGCTCGCGCACGTCCTTCGCGGGCACCGAGGGATGGGCGACCAGGATCGAAGGCGAGGTCGCGACGCAGGTGAGCGCGGTGAAGTCCTTGACCGGATCGAAGGGCAGGCTCGGATAGAGCGTGGCGTTGATCGCATGGCTGGTGAAGCTCATCAGCAGCGTGTTGCCGTCGGGCGCGGCCTTGGCCACGGCATCGGCCGCGATGTTGCCGCCCGCGCCGGGCTTGTTCTCGACGATGACGTTGCGGCCCAGCGCCGGGCCCATGCTCACGGCCAGCGAGCGCGCCAGCGTGTCGGTGGAGCCGCCCGCGGGTGCGCCGACCAGGATGCGCACCGGCGCGCCGCCGATCTGCGCCAGGCTGTTGCCGGCCCATGCCGCGGCCAGCGACGAGAGAAGGATGTCGCGTCTTTTCATGTGTTGTTCTCCGAAAGAGATCGTGGGGAGGAGCGCCTCAGAGTCCCAGGTAGGCGCGCCGCAGTTCGTCGCTCACGAGCAGTTCGCCGGGCAGCCCCGAGAAGCGCACGCTGCCGTTCTCGAGCACGTAGGCGCGGTCGGCGATCTCGAGCGACTGGCCGACGTTCTGCTCGACCAGCAGCACGGCCAGCCCGCCGTCGCGCAGTTCGCGGATCAGCGTGAACATCTCCTCGACCAGCAGCGGCGAGAGGCCCAGCGAGGGCTCGTCGAGGATCAGCAGCACGGGCTCGGCCATGAGGCCGCGCGCGATGGCCAGCATCTGCTGCTCGCCGCCGCTCATGGTGCCGGCATGCTGGTCCATGCGCTCGCGCAGGCGCGGGAACAGTTCGAACGATTTCTCGAGGTTCCGTGCCCGGCGCTCGCGCGCCCGCGTGAACGAGCCGAGCTCGAGGTTCTCGCGCACGCTGAGGTTGGGAAACACCTTGCGGCCCTCGGGCACCTGGATCAGGCCGGCCTTGACGACGTCGCGGTAGTGCGCGCCGCTCAGGTCCTTGCCGTCGAAACGCACGGTGCCGCCCCAGGCCGGGCAGAGGCCGCAGACCATCTTGTTGAGGGTGGACTTGCCCGCGCCGTTGCTGCCGAGCAGCGCGACCATCTCGCCGGCGTTCACCTTCAGGTCGACGCCGCGCAGCACCTCGACGCGGCCATAGCCGCCGCGCAGGCCTTCGATTTCAAGCAATGCGCTCATGCCGCGGCTCCCGTTGCGGCCTTGCGCAGCCGTGCTGCGGTGCCATGGCCCAGGTAGGCCTCGACCACCCTGTCGTCGGAGGTCACCTGCGCCGGGCTGCCCTCGGCGATCAGCTGGCCCTGCGCCAGCACCCAGACGTGCTCGGCGAGGTTCATCACGGCCTGCATCACGTGTTCGATCATCAGCACGGTCACGCCGCTCGCGGCGATGCCGCGCACCACCGGCATCATCTCGGCGATCTCCTGCGGGTTGAGGCCGGCCAGCACCTCGTCGAGCAGCAGCAGGCGCGGCCGGGTGGCGAGCGCGCGCGCGAGCTCGAGGCGCTTGCGGCCGGCCACGGTGAGGTCGGAAGCGGGCTTGTCGAGCTGCGGCGCGAGGCCCACGCGCTGTGCCACGGCCTCGGCCTCGCGCAGCGCCTCGGTGCGGCCGCGCAGGTGCAGGTGCGCGCCGACCGCGATGTTCTCGCGCACGGTCTGCGCGGCGAAGGGCTTCACGATCTGGAAGGTGCGGGTCATGCCGAGCGCGGCATTGCGATGCGGCTCGCGGCCGGTGATGTCCTGGCCCGCGAAGCGCACGCTGCCGGCGTCGGGCTTGAGGAAGCCCGACATCAGCGCGAACAGCGTGGTCTTGCCCGCGCCGTTCGGCCCGATCAGCGCGCTGAGGCTGCCCTCGCGCACGGCGAGGCTCACGTTCTGCACGGCCTTGAGCCCGCCGAAGGAACGCGAGACGCCCTCGAGCACCAGCAGGGACGATTCACTCATCGCGGCCTCCCTTCGCGTTCCAGAGCTGCCGCACCGACTGGCCGATGCCCGCGATGCCGCGCGGCACGAAGATCACGATCAGCACGAGCACGGTGCCGTAGATCACCATGTTGATGCCCGGCAGCTCGCCGAACAGGTTGCGCGTGAAGTCCGACAGCAGGTGCAGCACGACCGCGCCGAGCACCGGGCCCCACACGGTGCCCATGCCGCCGACGATGGCCGCCACCAGCGCCTCGACCGACACGCCCGCGCCGTAGGCGATGCCGGCATCGATGTACTGGAACACCTGCACGTAGAAGGCACCGGCCGCGCCCATGAAGGCGGCCGACAGGCCGATGGCCGCGAGCTTGACGCGGAAGGGGTTGACGCCGACGGCGCGCGCCGCGTCCTCGTTGTCGCGCACCGCCTGCAGGTAGGCGCCGAAGCGGCCGTTGCGCAGCCAGCAGGTGACGAGCAGCGCCACCACGACCATCGCGAGTACCACCCACAGGTAGCCGGCGCGCGTGGCGAACTGCAGGTTGGCGACCGATTCGCGCAGCGGCACCATCAGGCCGACGCCGCCGCCCGTGAAGTCGACCGACAGCGCGAGGATGCGGAACACCTCGGCGAAGGCCAGCGTGACCAGCGCGAAGTACGAGCCCTTGAGGCCGTAGCGGAAGCTCAGCGCGCCGATGAACAGGCCCACCAGCGCCGCACCGGCGATGGCCAGCGGCAGCGCGACCCAGGCATTGATGCCGCCCTGCAGCTGCGCGATGGCCTGGATGTAGGCACCGGTGCCGAAGAACAGCGCATGGCCGAACGAGAACTGGCCGCCGAAGCCGCCGAGGATGTTCCAGGCCTGCGCGATCAGCGTGGCGTAGAGCGCCATCATCACGAAGTTGAGCGTGACGCCCGAGGTCGTGACCAGCGGCACGCACGCCACCAATACCGCGAACATCGCGATGCCAGCGAGTTGCTTCGCGGCGCTCATGCCTTGGCCCCGAACATGCCCTGCGGCCGGAACAGCACCACGCCGATGAAGATCGCGAAGATGCCGATCTGTCCCAGCGATTCGCCGAGGTAGAGGCCGCCGAGCGACTCCACCACGCCGACCAGGAAGCCGCCGATCAGCGCGCCGACGAAGCTGCCCATGCCGCCGAGCACGACGATGGTGAAGGCCACGAGCACGAAGCCGCCGCCGACCTGCGGGTTGACGTAGTAGGCCGGCAGCAGGAAGCAGGCGGCCGCGCCGAGGCAGGCCAGGCCGATGCCGAAGCTCATGGCGTAGACGTGGTCGACGTCGATGCCCATGAGCTTGGCGCCCTCCTTCTCCTTGGCAACGGCGCGGATGGCGCGGCCGAGGTCGGTGCGGCCCATGATCCAGAACAGGATGCCCGAGACCACGAGCGCGCCCGCGAAGGCCACCAGCTTGGGCACGGCGATCATCGCGGGGCCGATGGCCACGGTGCTCAGCGAATAGGCGGTGTCGATGTTGCGCGTGTCGGACTTGAAGAACAGCAGCGCGAGGTTCTCCATCACGATCGCGATGCCGAGCGTGGCCAGCAGGATGTTCTCGTCCTTGCCATGGCCCGCGCGGTTGATGACCACGCGCTGCAGCGCATAGCCGAGCGCGAACATGCCGAGCACCACCACGGGCAGCGCGAGGTAGGGATCGATGCCCAGCCGCTCCTTGAGGAAGTACACCGCGTACAGCGCCACCATCAGGCAGGCGCCGTGCGCGAAGTTGATGATGTGCAGCACGCCGTAGATCAGCGTGAGGCCCAAGGCGATCAGTGCGTAGACGGCGCCTGTCGTGAGGCCGTTGAGCACCGAGGGGAAGAGGATGCTGGGGTCTAGCATTTTTTGTCGTCGCGCGTGGGGTGGAGACCGCCCGGCATGCGGTGCGGGTCGAGCGACCCCACTGCGCCGGCCGCTTCGCGGCTGCCCTGCGGTGCTCGCGTTTCGCGGGGTCTCGCAGAACTCGCTTCGCTCAAACAGCTGCGAGCCCTGATCCGCGAAACGCTGCGCTCCTCGGCGGCGCAGAGGGGATCGCCCGCCCCACACCGCACGCCGGGCTCCGCGCCTGATCGACGGCTGCCTGAATACCGTGACATGGTGCGTCGCACGCTCATGCCTTCAGCGGGAACAGCGGCTCCACCTCGCGGTAGTCGCGCGGGATGATGACCTTGATGTCGTTCTTCACCACCTGCGTCATCAGCGGCTGCGCGCCCTCGTTCTGGCCGTTGACGAACTTGGTGGGGCCATAGGGCATGAAGTGGTTCGAGAAGGTGCTCTTCTCGAGCGCGTCGACGATCGCGGCGCGCTCGCCCGACCTGGCACGCTCCAGTGCATCGGCCAGCAGCCACATCGCGGCATAGGTCATGAAGACCTCGTAGCTGAAGAACTGGCCCTTGGCCTCGACGCGCTTGCGCAGGTCCTGCGCGCGCTTGTCCTTGGGGTTGAACCAGTGGTTGCAGTCGATGATGCCGTTGGCCGCGTCGGGAAACTCCTTCACGAACTTGTAGCTCGAGGCCGCGCCGCCGAGCACCGAGAAGATCGCCTTCGGCACCACCTTCTGCTGCTGCATGGTGCGCACCAGCAGCGCGTACTCGTTGTAGTAGTTGGCCGGGATCACGATGTCGGGGTTGATCGACTTCATGCGCAGCACGATGTTGTTGAAGTCGCGCGTGGGGTTGGCGTGCTTCACCACCTCCTTCACCTCGAAGCCGTAGCCGGGCAGCTCGCGCGACAGCAGCTGCGCGGTGCCGGCGCCGAACAGCGACTCCTCGTGGATCACCATCACCGTCTTGGCCGGGTTGCCCGCGGCCTTGTTGAGCACCAGCAGGTTGGCCATCGCGACCTCGGTCGACTTGCGGTAGCCGGGGCCGAAGCGGAAGGTGTTCTTCAGGCCACGCTCGACGATCTGGTCGGCCACGCCGACGTCGACTACGTGCGGCAGGTTGTACTTGGCCGCGGCCTGCGTGGTGGCCAGGCAGATCGCCGAGGCGAAGGCACCGACGATGGCGCTGACGCCGGCCTCGTTCATCTTCTCGACCTCGGCCGCGCCCGCCTGCGGCTGCGACTGCGCGTCGCCCAGCAGGGCCTCGAGCTTCGCGCCGCCGAGCGACTTGATGCCGCCCGCGGCGTTGATGTCCTCGATCGCGAGCTGCGCGCCGAGCCGGCACTGCTGGCCCGAGTAGGCGAGCGCGCCCGTCACCGGGTGCAGCACGCCCACCTTCAGCGGCTTGGGTTGGGCCCCGCCGATCAGCGGGAAGGCGAGCGCGGAGGCCAGGGTGGCGGACTGCGAAACGAAGCGGCGACGGGTCTGCATGGGGCGTTTCCTTTTCTTTGTCTTCAGTTGAACTTGGCCGACACGTCCCGGCTGACCCAGACCTTGGCGTCGATGCTGCCGACGCGGGACAGTTGCATCTCGTAGGTGTAGCGGTCGGGACGGTAGAAGCCGTGCAGCCACTGCACCGGGCGCTCGTCTTCGTCGTAGATCAGGCGGCGCACCGCGAGCAGGGCCGAGCCGACCGAGACGTCGAGGTGCTGCGCGAGCACGTTGTCGGCCAGGCGCGCGGAGAGGGTCTGGTGGGCCCGGCCCACCTTCACGCCCGACTCCTCGAGCAGCACCAGGATCGGCTTCTTCGAGAGTTCGCGGCGGCCGAAGCGGCGCGCGATCGTGTCGGGCACGTAGGTGGTGATGTGCGAGAGCGGGCCTTCGCGCGTGGCGCGCACGCGCACCGCCTTCTGCACCGGGTCGCCGAGCTGCAACTGCAGCGCCTCGGCCACCTGCGAGGAGGCCGTGATGGTCGCGACCTCGAGCACCTTGACCGAGGTGTGCAGGCCCATGGTCACGAGGTTCTCGAGCAGGCCGCGCAGGTTGGCGCGCTCGGTGGCCGGCGCGCTCGGCGGCTCGCCCGCGACCGGGCCGATGGGCCGCGTGCGGCGGCCCGGCGTGCGCGAGATCAGCCCTTCGGCGGCGAGCTGCTCGAGCGCGCGCCGCACGGTGACGCGCGCCACGCCGAACTGCTGCATGAGCGCGAGCTCGCCCGGCAGCCCGTCGGCGGCGAAGCGGCCCTCATGCAACTGCTCCCGCAGCACCAGGTAGATCTGGTGGTACTTGGGCAAGGGCATCTGCGACATGCAGGCGATGTTTTTGCAGTTTCAATGTTCTGTCAATGGGACATTTGAATGCGCGCGGAAACGAAAACGGCCCCCGAAGGGGCCGTCGATGGCAGGCAGCGAGAGGCCCGGCTGCCGCCGGACTCAGAGCTTGAAGGGCAGCACTTCCTGGCGCTGCTCGCCCAGGCCCTCGATGCCGAGCGCCATCACGTCGCCCTTCTTGAGGAACAGCGGCGGCTTCATGCCCATGCCCACGCCGGGCGGGGTGCCGGTGGTGATCACGTCGCCGGGTTCCAGCGTCATGAACTGGCTCACGTAGCTCACGATCTTCGCCACGCTGAAGATCATGGTCTTGGTGCTGCCGGTCTGCACGCGCTGGCCGTTGAGGTCGAGCCACATCGCGAGCTTCTGCGGGTTCTCGACTTCGTCGCGCGTCACCAGCCAGGGACCGATGGGGCCGAAGGTGTCGCAGCCCTTGCCCTTGTCCCAGGTGCCGCCGCGCTCGATCTGGAACTCGCGTTCGCTGACGTCGTTGATGACGCAGTAGCCGGCCACGTGATCGAGCGCGCTCTTCTGCGAGACGTAGCGCGCGCGCGTGCCGATGACCACGCCGAGCTCGACTTCCCAGTCGCTCTTGACCGAGCCCTTGGGCAGCATCACGGGATCGTTCGGGCCCTGGATGCAGCTCGTGGCCTTCATGAACACCACGGGTTCCTTGGGCACCGGCAGGCCGGACTCGGCCGCATGGTCGGCGTAGTTGAGGCCGATGGCGATGAACTTGCCGACGCGGGCCACGGGGCTGCCGTAGCGCGGCTTGCCCCTGACCAGCGGCAGCTTGTCGGTCTTGAGCTTGCGCAGCTTGGCGATGGCGGCATCGCCGAGCTGCTCGGGACCGATGTCCTTGACGACGGCGCTCAGGTCGCGCAGCTGGCCGTTGGCGTCGACGAGGCCCGGCTTCTCCTTGCCGGGGTTGCCGTAGCGGACGAGTTTCATGCTTGCTTTTCCTTGGGTGGTTGGATGGTTCTGTGGGAAGGGGCGATCAGTAGGTCGAGCGGCCGCCCGAGAGGTCGAACACCGCGCCGGTCGAGAACGAACAGTCGTCGGTGCACAGCCAGCCTACCAGCGCCGCGACCTCCTCGACGGTGCCGAAGCGGCCCTGCGGGATCTTCGACAGCATGAAGGCGATGTGGTCGGGCGTCATCTGGTCGAAGATCGCGGTCTTGACCGCGGCCGGCGTCACGCAGTTGACGCGGATGCCGGTGTCGGCGAGCTCCTTGCCGAGCGACTTGGTGAGGCCGATCACCGCGGCCTTGCTGGCGCTGTAGGCGCTGGCGTTGGGATTGCCGTCCTTGCCGGCCACCGAGGCGATGTTGACGATGCGCCCTTGCCCGCCCTGCGCGCGCATCTGCGCCACCACCTCGCGGCAGCACAGGAACACGCCGTTGACGTTGACCTCCATCACCTGGCGCCAGTCGTCCACCGGGTAGTCCCAGAGCTTGGCGTTGGGGCCGGTGATGCCGGCGCTGTTGACCAGCGCATCGATGCGCGGCGCCTGCGCGAGCGTGGCCGCCACCGCCTTGGCCACCGAGGGCTGCTGCGAGACGTCGACCTTGAGCGCGCGCGCCTTGCCCGGACCCAGCGACTCGGCGGCGCGCGCGGCCGCGGCCTCGTCGCGGTCCCACAGCGTGACGGTGCCGCCCGAGGCGACCAGCCGCTGCGCGATGCCGAAGCCCAGCCCGGTGGCGCCGCCGGTGACCACCGCGTGGCGGCCGGCGAAGTCGAGCTGGTTCATATGGTGATGCCGCCGTCGACCGTGAAGGCCTGGCCGGTCGCGAAGATGGATTCGTCGCTGGCGAGGAACACGACCACGGGCGCGATCTCCTCGGCGCGCGCGAGCCGGCCCATGGGCTGGCGCGCGACGAAGGCCTTGCGCGCGGCCTCGGGGTCGGCGTTGGCGTTGATGCGGTCGCCGAGCGAGGGCGTGTCGACCGTGCCGGGGCACACCGCATTGCAGCGGATGCCGCGCGTGACGTAGTCGGCCGCCACGCTCTTGGTGAGGCCCAGCACCGCGGCCTTGGTGGTGCCGTAGACGAAGCGGTTGGGCAGGCCCTTCATGCTCGAGCACACGCTCGCCATGTTGATGATGCTGCCGCGACCCGCCGCGAGCATGCCGGGCAGCACGGCCTGGATGGTCCACATCTGGGCGCGCACGTTGAGCGCGAAGGCGAAGGCGAGGTCGTCGTCGCTGGCCTGCTCGATGGTGCCGTTGTGCACCACGCCCGCGCAGTTGAACAGCACGTCGAGCGGCGGCAGGGTCGACACCAGCGCGCCGATGGCGGCCTTGTCGAGCACGTCGAGCCTGGCGGCCGTGACGTTCGGCACGCCGGCGTAGCGCTCGAGCAGCTGCGCATTGACGTCGGTGGCCCAGACCTGCGCGCCCTCGGCCGCGAGCGCGAGCACGCTCGCATGGCCGATGCCCTGGCCGGCCGCGGTGACGAGCGCGGTCTTTCCCTTCAATCTCATGGTGTCTCCGATTCGGGTTTGGCCCGATGGGTGGCACGGGCCGCGCATCGTATTCTGAATTGGCCTTACCACTTGTCCAATTCAGGACAACCCTTAAACCCACTCGCCTTCTCGTCTCCGTGCCGCTGCAGACCGTCGAACCCCAACGCCTCTATCGCCAGATCGCCGACCAGCTGCGTGCGCTGATCGGCCAGGGCGAGTTCGCCGTGGGCGCGCGCCTGCCGGCCGAGCGCGACCTGGCCAAGCAGCTCGGCGTGAGCCGCCCCTCGGTGCGCGAGGCGCTGATCGCGCTCGAGGTCGAGGGCTGGGTCGAGGTGCGCACGGGCTCGGGCGTCTACGTGCTCGACCGCTCGCACCGCGCGAGCGCGCCGGTGGCGCCCACCGAATGGGGGCCGCTCGAGCTGATCCGCGCGCGCCGCGTGATCGAGGGCGAGACCGCGGCCATCGCGGCGCAGACGGGCAAGCGCAAGGACGTCGACGCGATGACGCGCGCCATCGAGGTCATGCGCGAACTGGCCGACCGCACGGTGATGCCGCTCGAGGGCGACCGTGCCTTCCACCTCGCGATCGTCGGCGCCAGCGGCAACGCGGTGCTGATCGAGACGGTGCAGAACTTCTGGGACTCGCGCAAGGGCCCGATCTTCACGCGCCTGGGCGGCTACTTCGAGACGGTGTCCTCGTGGCGCTCGGCCATCGCCGAGCACGAGGCGATCCGCGACGCGGTGGCCGCGCGCGACGCCGAGGCCGCGCGCGCCGCGATGCACGAGCACATGGACAAGTCCCATCAGCGATTCAGCGCGAGCTGGCGACGCGCGAAGCCTTCCTGACACCTCGCCAGCATTCCTGCCAACTGCCCCAACGAATACAACGGAGACAAGCCACATGATCAGAGACAGCAAGAACAGCAAGCGCACCGCCCTCAAGGCCCTGGCCGCCTGCGCCCTCGCGGCCGGCGCGCTCGGCGTGTCGGGCCTCGCCTCGGCCCAGACCAAGCTCAAGTGGGCCCACGTCTACGAGACCTCGGAGCCCTTCCACAAGTACTCGGTGTGGGCCGCCGAGGAGATCAAGAAGCGCAGCAACGGCAAGTACGACATCCAGGTCTTCCCGGCCTCCAGCCTCGGCAAGGAAGCCGACATCAACCAGGGCCTGACGCTCGGCACGGTCGACATCGTGCTGACCGGCGCGAGCTTCGCGGGCAACAGCTACAAGCCGCTGGCCATCACCTACTTCCCGTTCATCTTCCGCGACGCCGAGCACCAGCTCAAGTACGCCAAGAGCGACGTGTTCAGGGAGCTCGCCAAGGGCTACGACGACAAGACCGGCAACCACATCACGGCGCTCAACTACTACGGCGCGCGCCACGTGACCTCGAGCGCGGCGCGGCCGGTGGCCAAGCCGGAAGACATGAAGGGCCTGAAGATCCGCGTGCCCGACGCGCCGGCCTACCTGGCCTTCCCCAAGTCGCTGGGCGCCAATGCCACGCCGATCGCCTTCGCCGAGGTCTACCTCGCGTTGCAGAGCGGCACGGTCGACGCGCAGGAGAACCCGCTGCCCACCATCGAGGCGAAGAAGTTCTTCGAGGTGCAGAAGAACATCTCGCTGACCGGCCACATCGTCGACTCGCTGCTGACCGTGGTCTCGGGCCAGCTCTGGGGCAAGCTCAGCGCCGACGAGAAGAAGATGTTCAGCGACGTGATGCAGGAAGCGGCCGAGAAGACCGGCCGCGAGATCATCGCCTCCGAGGCCCGGCTGGTGGAGGAGTTCAAGAAGAAGGGCAACAACGTGATCGTGGTCGACAAGAACGCGTTCCGCGAGGCCGTGCTCAAGAACACCAAGCCGACCGACCACGGCTACCGCCAGCAGGACTACGACCGGATCATCGCCATCCAGTGAAGCCGCGCGCGGCCGGCCGTCATGGCCGGCCGCCCTTGCACGACAACGAGGAGACACGATGAGCGATGAAAAGCTGCTGGGCGACGACGGCGAGTTCCACGTCACCGACGAGGCCGTCGACCTGTCCGGCACCACGATCGAGGGCTGGGTCGCGCTGGGCCTGTTCTGGGTGCTGGGACTGACCGTCCTCTACCAGTTCATCACGCGCTACGTGCTGAACGACTCGGCCTCCTGGACCGAGGAGATCGCGCGCTACCTGCTCGTGGGCACGGTGTTCGTCGGCGCCGCGATCGGCGTGGCGCGCAACAACCACATCCAGGTCGACTTCTTCTACCGCCACCTGCCGCTCAAGGTGGGCCGCGCGCTGGGCCTGCTGGTCGACGTGCTGCGCACCGCCTTCTTCGCGGCCGCGGTGGTGATGACGGTGCAGATGATGATCAAGATCGGCAACAACGCCAGCATGACCATCGTCGACCTGCCGATGAACATCGTCTACGGCGTCTGCCTGCTGGGCTTCGCCGCCATGCTGGTCCGCTCGGTGCAGGTCAGCGTGGTGCACTGGCGCCGCGGCTACTGCGTGCTCGAACGGCCCGAATCCACGATCGACGACCGCTGAGGTCAGAACCATTCCCACGACATGCTGAAGATCGTCTTTCTGCTGTTCATGAGCGCCGGTATCCCGGTCGCCGTGGCCATGGCCGGCGCCTCGCTGGTCTACATCCTCTGGAGCGGCAACCTGCCGGGCTTCGTCGTCATCCACCGCATGGTGAGCGGCGTCGACAGTTTCCCGCTCCTGGCCGTTCCCTTCTTCATCCTCGCCGGCAACCTGATGAACAACGCCGGCATCACCAACCGCATCTACAACTTCGCGCTCGCGCTGGTGGGCTGGCTCAAGGGCGGGCTGGGCCACGTCAACATCCTCGGCTCGGTGATCTTCTCGGGCATGAGCGGCACCGCGATCGCGGACGCGGCCGGCCTGGGCACGATCGAGATCAAGGCCATGAAGGAACACGGCTACTCGACCGAGTTCGCGGTCGGCGTGACCGCGGCCTCGGCCACGCTGGGCCCGATCATTCCGCCGAGCCTGCCGTTCGTGATCTACGGGATGATGGCCAACGTGTCGGTGGGCGCGCTGTTCATCGCGGGCCTGATGCCGGGCCTGATCATGACCCTGCTGATGATGCTCACGGTGGCCTACTACGCGCACAAGAACGGCTGGGGCGCGGACGTGAAGTTCCAGTGGCCGCGGCTCATGAAGGCGCTGGTCGAGCTGCTGGTGGTGTGCCTGTGGCCCACGCTGCTGTGGTTCGCGGTCGACAAGTTCGGCGCGCCCGCGCAGCCCGCGGTGCTGATCGCGCTGGCGATCCTGTTCGTGGCCGACAAGGTCTTCCGGTTCGAGGCGGTGCTGCCGATCATGACGCCGGTGCTGCTGATCGGCGGCATGGCGACCGGCCTGTTCACCGCCACCGAGGGCGCGATCGCGGCCTGCGTGTGGGCGATGGTGCTGGGCTTCTTCTGGTATCGCACGCTCAAGTGGAAGATGTTCGTCAAGGTCTGCCTCGAGACGGTGGAATCGACCTCGACCGTGCTCTTCATCGTGGCGGCGGCCTCGATCTTCGGCTGGATGCTGACCGCCACCGGCGTCACGGCCGACATCGCGAGCTGGGTGCTCAACTTCACGAAGGAGGCCTGGGTCTTCCTGCTGCTCGCGAACCTGCTGATGCTGTTCGTCGGCTGCTTCCTCGAGACCACGGCCGCGATCACGATCCTGGTGCCGATCCTGCTGCCGATCTCGAACCAGCTCGGCATCGACCCGGTGCACTTCGGCGTGGTGATGGTGCTCAACCTCATGATCGGCGTGCTGCATCCGCCGATGGGGATGGTGCTGTTCGTGCTCGCGCGCATCGCCAACCTCAGCATCGAGCGCACGACGATGGCGATCCTGCCCTGGCTGGTGCCGTTGCTGCTGAGCCTGGGCATCATCACCTACTGGCCCGCCACGGTGCTGTGGCTGCCGAAGATCATGCAATGACCCCGACCGGCGATCCCGCGCCGGCCCCCACACGATGAATCCCTACATAAGACTCCACCCCGCCGACGACGTCGTCATCGCGCGCTCGCAACTGCTCGGCGGCACCGTCGTCGAGAACGTCAAGGTCCATGGCCTGATACCGCCGGGCCACAAGGTCGCGATGCGCGCCATCGCGGCCGGCGAACCGGTGCGCCGCTACAACCAGATCATCGGCTTCGCGAGCAAGGCGATCGCGCCCGGCGAGCACGTGCACGTGCACAACCTCGACATGGGGCCCGACAAGGGCGACTTCGAACGCGACTACGCCTTCGGCGCCGACGTGAAGCCCGCGCCCGCGAAGCGCGAGGCCACCTTCATGGGCATCAGGCGCGCCGACGGCCGCGTGGCCACGCGCAACTACATCGGCGTGCTGACCAGCGTGAACTGCTCGGCCACGGCCGCGCGCGCGATCGCCGACCACTTCTCGCGCAAGACCAACCCGGCGGCGCTCGCGGCCTACCCCAACGTCGACGGCGTGATCGCGCTGACGCACGGCACCGGCTGCGGCATGGACACGCAGGGCACGGGCATGCAGATCCTCGAGCGCACGCTGACCGGCTATGCCACGCACGCCAACTTCGCGGCCGTGCTGGTGGTGGGCCTGGGCTGCGAGGCCAACCAGATCAACGCCTGGCTCGCGACCGGCAACCTCGCCGAGGGCGAGAACCTGCGCGTCTTCAACATCCAGGACACGGGCGGCACGCGCAAGACGGTCGACAAGGGCGTGGCGCTGATCGAGGAGATGCTGCCGCGCGCCAATGCCGTGACGCGCGAACCCTGCAGCGCGGCCCACATCACGATCGGGCTGCAGTGCGGCGGCTCCGACGGCTACTCGGGCATCAGCGCCAACCCCGCGCTGGGCGTGGCCGTCGACCTGCTGGTGGCGCACGGCGGCACCGCGATCCTCAGCGAGACGCCCGAGGTCTACGGCGCCGAGCACCTGCTGACGCGGCGCGCGGTACGGCGCGAGGTGGGCCAGAAGCTGGTGGACCGCATCAAGTGGTGGGAGCACTACACGGCCATCAACGAGGGCGAGATGAACAACAACCCTTCGCCGGGCAACAAGGCCGGCGGCCTCACCACTATTCTCGAGAAGTCGCTGGGCGCGGTGGCCAAGGGCGGCACCAGCAACCTCGAGGCGGTCTACGAATACGCCGAGCCGGTGACCGCGCACGGCTTCGTCTACATGGACACGCCGGGCTACGACCCGGTGAGCGCCACGGGCCAGGTGGCCGGCGGCGCCAACCTGATCTGCTTCACCACCGGCCGCGGCTCGGCCTACGGCTGCGCGCCCTCGCCTTCGCTCAAGCTCGCGACCAACTCGGCGCTGTGGAAGCGGCAGGAAGAGGACATGGACATCAACTGCGGCGAGATCGTCGACGGCACGACCTCGATCCAGGAGATGGGCCAGCGCATCTTCGAGCTGGTGCTGGCCACGGCCTCGGGCACGCCCTCGAAGAGCGAGCAGCACGGCTACGGGCAGAACGAGTTCGTGCCCTGGCAGGTCGGCGCGGTGATGTAGGAGCGCGCGGCCGATGACGACGCTTCCCTTCGGTGCGCTGGAAGGCACCGGCTTCGAGACGCTGGACCCGCGCTTCACGGGCCTGGTGCCCAAGCCCGAGCGGCTCGAGCGGCTGTGGACCGGCGGGCGCTGGTGCGAGGGCCCGGCCTGGTTCGGCGCGCTGCGCACGCTGGTGTGGTCCGACATTCCGAACGACCGCCTGCTGCGCTGGGACGAGCGCAACGGCCAGGCCGCGGTGCTGCGCGAACCCGCGAACAACACCAACGGCAACACCGTCGACCGCCAGGGCCGGCTCGTGAGCTGCGAGCACCTGGCGCGCCGCGTGGTGCGCACCGAGCACGACGGCTCGATCACCGTGCTGGCCTCGCATTGGCAGGGCCGGCGGCTCAACTCGCCGAACGACGTGGTGGTGCATTCGGACGGCGGCGTGTGGTTCACCGACCCGAGCTACGGCATCCTGTCGGACTACGAGGGCCTGCGCGCCGACAGCGAGATCGGGACCTGCCATGTCTATCGCATCGACCCGGCCAGTGGCGCGGTCGAGCAAGTGGCCGACGACTTCGTGAAGCCCAACGGGCTGGCCTTCTCGCCCGACGAGCACATGCTCTACATCGCCGACACCGGCGCGAGCCACGATGCGAACGGGCCGCGGCACATCCGCCGCTTTCTCGTCAACCCGGACAAGAAGAGCCTGCGTGGCGGCGAGGTGTTCGCCGAATGCACCACGGGCCTGTTCGACGGCTTCCGGCTCGACACCGAGGGCCGCATCTGGACCAGCGCCGCCGACGGCGTGCATGTCTACCACCCCGACGGCACGCTGCTGGGCAAGCTGCTGGTGCCCGAGCGCGTGGCCAACGTCTGCTTCGGCGGGCCCAAGCGCAACCGCCTGTTCGTCTGCGCCACCAGCTCGCTCTACGCCATCACCGTGAACGCCAAAGGAATCTGAACCATGCCGAGAACACTGCAGGCCGAGAGCCTGCAATCCACCGTCGCGAGCATCCTGCGCGCGGCGGGCAGCCAGCAGGCCGAGGCCGAACAGGTCGCAGCCAACCTCGTGATGGCCAACCTCAGCGGCCACGACTCGCACGGCGTGGGCATGCTGCCGCGCTACATCGACGCGGTGGCCGAAGGCGGCCTGCATCCCAACGCGGCGGTGCGCATCAACCTCGACATCGGCACCATGCTGTCGCTCGACGGCCAGCACGGCTACGGGCAGGTGGTGGGCGTGCAGGCGATGGAGCTCGGCATCGAGCGCGCGCGCCGCCATGGCAGCTGCATCCTCACGCTCGCGCATGCGCACCACCTGGGCCGCATCGGCCACTTCGCCGAGATGGCGACCTCGCAGGGGCTGGTGTCGATGCACTTCGTCAACGTGCTCTCGCGCCCGGTGGTCGCGCCCTGGGGCGGCGGCGACGGGCGCTTCGGCACCAACCCCTGCTGCATCGGCATACCGCTCGCGGGGGCCGAGCCCTTCGTGCTCGACTACGCCACCAGCCGCGTGGCGCAGGGCAAGATGCGCGTGGCCCACAACAAGGGCGAGCGCGTGCCGCCGGGCTACCTCATCGACGAGAAGGGCGCGCCCACCGACGACCCCGGCGTGGTGGTGGTGCCGCAGGGCAACGGCCTGTTCGGCGCGCTCATGACCTTCGGCGAGCACAAGGGCTACGGCATGGCGCTGGCCTGCGAGCTGCTGGGCGGCGCGCTGACCGGCGGCGGCACCTGGCACCGGCCGGCCGACACCAGCCGCAGCGTGATCAACGGCATGCTCACCGTGCTGATCGATCCCGAGCGCCTAGGCACCCAGGCCAGCTTCGATCAGGAGGCGCGCGAGTTCGTCGACTGGCTGCGCCGCAGCCCGCCGGGCCAGGGTTTCGACGCGGTGCAGATCGCGGGCGAGCCCGAGCGCCAGGCGCGCGCGGCGCGGCGGCGCGACGGGATCTGGGTCGACGATGCGACCTGGGGCGAGATCGTGGCGGCGGGCGCGAAGGTGGGGGTCGCGGTCGCCGGCTGAGTTCGCTAGCTCTTGCTCGCGTCGTGCGCGGGCTGGCCGACCTGCACGCTGTTGTCGTCGCCCTTGATCCTGGCCTGCACCGCCTTGATCGCCTTCTCGAGCCGCGCGCCGTAGTCGGCATCGGCCTGGCGGAAATAGCTCACCGAGCGGTCGATGATGTCCTGCCGCCGGACCGCGCCCAGGCCACCCGCGATGTTGTTCACCAGGCGCTCCTTCGCGGCCTCGTCCATCAGACGGTAGAGGTCGCCGGCCTGCGCGAAGTCGGTGTCGGCCTCGTGCTGCTGCCACTGGTGGCTGCCGGTCCAGCCGTGGATCTGCAGCGGCGCATAGACCGGCTCGTTGCTCTGCTTGGGCGCATCGCTGAAGCTGTTGGGCTCGTAGTTCGGGCCGCGGCCGCCGTTGCCGTCGCCACGCATCGCGCCGTCGCGGCCGTAGTTCCGTGCCGTGGTCGCATGCGGCCGGTTCACGGGCAGTTGCGTGTGGTTGATGCCCAGGCGGTAGCGCTGCGTGTCGCCGTAGCTGAACAGGCGACCCTGCAGCATCTTGTCGGGCGAGGGGCCGATGCCGGGCACGAAGTTGGCCGGGTTGAACGCGGCCTGCTCGATCTCGGCGAAGTAGTTGTCGGGGTTGCGGTTCAGCGTGAGGATGCCGATGTCGATCTTCGGATAGTCCTTGTGCGACCAGACCTTGGTCAGGTCGAAGGGATTGAAGCGGTAGCTCTGCGCCTCGGCCACCGGCATGATCTGCACCTGCACGCGCCAGCTCGGGAACTCGCCGCGCTCGATCGAGTGCAGCAGGTCAAGGTGGTGGTGGTTCGGGTTCTCGCCGCCCACGCGCTGCGCTTCTTCCGCGACGAAGGTCTCGATGCCCTGGTTGGTCTTGAAGTGGTACTTGACCCAGAAGGCCTCGCCCTGCGCGTTCACCCACTGGAAGGTGTGCGAGCCGAAGCCGTCCATGTGGCGGTAGCTCCTCGGAATGCCGCGGTCGCCGAACAGCCAGGTGAACTGGTGCGTGGCCTCGGGCGAGTGCGAGAAGAAGTCCCAGGCGTTGTCGGGCTCCTGCACGTGGCTGTAGGGGTCGCGCTTCTGCGAATGGATGAAGTCGGGGAACTTGAGCGGATCGCGGATGAAGAAGATCGGCGTGTTGTTGCCCACCAGGTCGTAGTTGCCTTCCTCGGTGTAGAACTTGAGCGCGAAGCCGCGCGGATCGCGCACCGTGTCGGCCGAGCCGAGCTCGAGCGCGACGGTCGAGAAGCGCGCGAGCACCTCCGTCTTCTTGCCGACCTGGCCGAGGAACTTCGCCTTGGTCCATTTCGTGACGTCGGCCGTCACCTCGAAAGTGCCGAAGGCACCCGAGCCGCGCGCATGCACCACGCGCTCGGGAATGCGTTCGCGGTCGAAGCGCGCGAGCTTCTCGATCAGGTGGTGGTCCTGCATCAGCACGGGGCCGTTCACGCCGGCGGTCTGCGACTGCTGGTTGTTCTCGACGGGCGCGCCGTTCTCGGTGGTGAGCGTGCGGGATTCGGTCATTGGGCTTTTCCTATCGGTTGTGTGAGCCCGTTTATTTTCAACAATCGAATGACCGGTTTCGATTGCGATTGCCTATGCCGGCGATAAGCCGGGGCCGCGGCGCGGCCCCGTGCCTCAGCGGCTCAGAGCACCAGCGCGAGCAGTGCGTCGAGGTGTTCGGAAGGCTCGCGGCGAAAGCCCGAGCGCGCGAAGCGCTGCAGGCGGCCGACCGCCAGCGAGGTCAGCGCCGAGGCGCGCACCTGCGCATCGACGCTCGGCGTGGCCGAGCCTTCGGCGGCGCGGTCCTCGCGCAGCGCCTGGCGGATGCTGGCTTCGATCTTGTCGAAGAACTGGTTCATGCGCTGCTGCAGCCGCTCGTTCTCGTAGACCAGCGCATCGCCGACCATGACGCGCGTCATGCCGGGGTTGCGCTCGGCGAACTGCACCAGCATCGCGATGATGCGGGCCGCCTGTTCCTTGCCCGTGGATTCGCGCTCGAGGATCTGGTTGACCAGGGTGAACACGCTCTGCTCGATGAAGTCGATCAGGCCCTCGAACATCTGCGCCTTGCTCGCGAAGTGGCGGTAGAGCGCGGCCTCGCTGACCTCGAGGCGGGCGGCCAGCGCCGCGGTGGTCACGCGCTCGGCGCCGGGCTGCTCGAGCATCGCGGCCAGGGCCTGCAGGATCTGCACGCGCCGCTCGCCGGGCTTGGGACGCTTGCGCGCCGGAGCGGCCGGCGCGGTCTCGGCCTGGGTCTCTGCACCGGGGACGACTGTCTCTTCGTTTTGCATGGGAGGCGCGTGCGGAAGATGTAAACAATTGATTCTCGCACAGCAGTGAGCGCGCGCCTCCCCGCGCGCCCGCTGGCCGCCGGCCCGCCTCGGGACCGGCCTTCGCAGCCCAACGCGCTCAGCGCGCGCGGATCATCGTGCCGTAAGCCTGGTCGGTCAGGATCTCGAGCAGCATCGCGTGCGGCACGCGGCCGTCGATGATGTGCACGGCGTTGACGCCGCTCTTGGCCGCGTCGAGCGCGCCCTCGATCTTCGGCAGCATGCCGCCCGAGATCGTGCCGTCGGCGAACAGGTCGTCGATCTCGCGCGCGCTCAGGTTGGTGAGCAGCTTGCCGTTCTTGTCGAGCACGCCGGGGGTGTTGGTCAGCAGCATCAGCTTCTCGGCCTTGAGCACGGTCGCCAGCTTGCCGGCCACCACGTCGGCGTTGATGTTGTAGCTCTCGTTCTCCTCGCCGAAGCCGATCGGGCTCACGACCGGGATGAAGGCGTCGTCCTGCAGCGCCTTGACCACGCTCGGGTCGATCGAGACGATGTCGCCGACCTGGCCCACGTCGTGGTGCACGCTGGGATCGGCGCGGTCGGCCAGCTTGAGCTTCTGCGCGCGGATCAGGCCGCCGTCGCGCCCGGTCAGGCCCACGGCCTTGCCGCCGGCCTGGTTGATCAGGCCCACGATGTCCTGCTGCACCTCGCCGGCCAGCACCCATTCGACGACTTCCATGGTCTCGGCGTCGGTCACGCGCATGCCCTGGATGAAGCTGCCCTTCTTGCCCAGGCGGTTGAGCGCGGCCTCGATCTGCGGGCCGCCGCCGTGCACCACCACCGGATTCATGCCGACCAGCTTGAGCAGCACCACGTCTTCCGCGAAGTCGGCCTGCAGCGCCGGGTCGGTCATGGCGTTGCCGCCGTACTTGATGACGATGGTCTTGCCGTGGAACTTGCGGATGTACGGCAGCGCCTGGGCCAGGATCTCGGCCTTGTCGCGCGGGGGAATGTTGAGGACGGGATCGGTCATGGGCGGTCAGGCTCCGGGACGGTGAACGATGGGACGGGATTCTCGCAAAGAGAAACGATCAGGGGCGCAGCCAGCGCGGCACCTTGAATCGCACGATCATGAGGTAGGCGCCGACGTAGGTCGTGACGAACAGAAGACAGAAGAACATCAGCACCCAGGTGTTGTTCCAGAACAGCACCGCGGGCACCACCGACATCGCCGCGAAGATCCACAGGTAGGGCGAGGTGCGGTTGTTGCGCGCGAGCAGCTGGCGCGCCTCGTCGTCGGCGAAGGCCACGCGCACGATGCGGCGGAAGATCAGCTGGTGGAAGTGCAGCGCGTCGGCCGTGCCCGGCGACTGGCCGCGCGCGAGCTTGCGGTAGATGGAGAACAGGGTCTCCCACACCGGATAGATGAGCAGCAGCATCGGGAACCAGGGCGAAACGACGCGGTGGCGCTGCACCAGCGTCACGCAGGCCACCGCGATCACCATGCCCCAGACGTAGGCGCCGCCGTCGCCCGCGAAGATCTTGCCGCGCGGATAGTTCCAGATCAGGAAACCGAAGGTCGCGCCGACCAGGCAGACCATCATGGCCGCGAGCTGGCGGTCGCCGAGCTGCAGCGCCACATGCGAGATGGCGAGGCAGACTAAGACCGCCACCGTGCCCGCGAGGCCGTTGTAGCCGTCGATGATGTTGAAGGCATGCGGCAGGCCGCCGATGGCGAGCGCGGCGAACAGCACCGAGGCATAGGGCACGGCCGCGAGCCAGCCGTCGAGCAGCGGGATGCCGGTGCGCGCGAGACTCAGGCCGTGCACCCAGCACACGAGCAGCGCCGCGCCCAGGGTGAGCATCAGCCGCCAGCGCACCTGCACGCGCTGCGTGACGTCCTCGACGATGCCGCCGAGCACGGCCGGCAGGATGCAGACCAGCATCAGCATCGAGGCCGACACGGGCCACGAGACGTTGAACGGATCGGTGCCCGTGATGCCGGCCGCGAGCCAGGCCACGCCCATGCCGAGGATGATGCCCGCGCCCCCCAGCCGCGGCACGTGGCCCTTGTGGAAGCGCTGCGGCATGTCGGCACCGTACAGCCGCGCATGGCGGCGGGCGCGGCGCATGAAGATCTGGACCGCGAAGGCGGCGACGAAGAAGCTGATGACGATCAGGGCAATCATGGGTGGTAACGGGGCCCCTAGAATCCCCGGGCGAAATTAGACCATGGCCATCCCCGCTACGACCTCCCCCGCCGTCACGATTTCGATCGTGAGCCATGGGCAGCTCGAGCTCGTGCGACCGCTGCTCGACCAGATCGACCGCTTCAGCCGCGCGCAGGTGGCCAAGGTGGTGCTGACGCTGAACATCCCCGAGTCCGACGCCCCACTGGCCGGCGCCGCCTGGGGCTTCGCGCTCGAACGCATCGAGAACGCGCAGCCCAAGGGCTTCGGCGCCAACCACAACCAGGCCTTCGAGCGCTGCGCCACGCCATGGTTCCTGGTGCTCAACCCCGACATCCGCTTCGATGCCGACGTGCTGGCGCCGTTGATCGCCCTGGCCGCGCCCGATGCGGGGCTGCTCACGCCGCGCATCATGGAGCCCGGCAAGCGCGAGCCCGAGCAGCACCGCGACATCCTGACGCCGCTGGAGATCCTCACGCGCAAGAAGCCCGGCTATGCGCGCCCGGCCGTGCCGGCCTGGGTGCCGGGCCTGTTCATGCTGTTTCGCGCCGAGGCCTATGCCGCCATCCACGGCTTCGACGAACGCTTCTTCATGTACGGCGAGGACTTCGACATCTGCGCGCGGGTGCGATTGGCCGGCTGGCGGCTGCAGGTCGGCGAGCAGCTCCGCGCGCGGCACGACGCCCAGCGCGCGAGCCATCGCAGCAGCAAGTACCTCTACTGGCATGTCACCAGCCTGCTGAAGATCTGGAGCTCGGGCGCGTTCTGGCGCTATCGCCGGCTGCGTCGCTCCGGCGCCTGAGCGGGGCGAAAAGCGTTTGCGGGGACAATGGGGAACGAAAAAAGCAAGCGCGCCTTCACAGCAACGATGACGACGACAACGACGAGCCCCACGCCCCACGACGCCCACCTGGTCCACCCCAAATACCGCCCGGACATCGACGGGCTGCGCGCCGTGGCGGTGCTCTCGGTCCTGGGCTACCACGCGTTCCCGCAGTGGATCAAGGGCGGCTTCATCGGCGTCGACATCTTCTTCGTCATCTCGGGCTTCCTGATCACCACGATCATCCTGGGCAGCTTCGAGGGCGACGGCTTCAGCTATCGCGAGTTCTACGCCCGGCGCGTCAAGCGGATCTTTCCGGCGCTCGCGCTGGTGCTGGCGGCGTCGCTGGCCTTCGGCTGGTACACGCTGCTGCCGCACGAATGGGAGCAGCTCGGCAAGCACGTGGCCGCGGGCGCGGGTTTCGTGTCGAACTTCGCCTTCTGGAGCGAGGCCGGCTACTTCGACAATGCCGCCGAAACCAAGCCGCTGCTGCACCTGTGGTCGCTGGCCATCGAAGAACAGTTCTACATCTTCTGGCCCGTGCTGCTGGGCCTGGCGTGGAAGCGCAAGTGGCGCGTGCTGACCGTGCTGGGCATCGTGGCGGGCCTCTCGTTCCTGCTCAACGTCGGAACGATCCACAGCCACCGCACCGCGGCGTTCTACTCTCCGCTGTCGCGCTTCTGGGAGCTGATGCTCGGCGGCATGCTGGCCTACGCACGGCTGCACCGGCCAGCGCCGAAGCCCGGCTGGGGCCGCCATGCCCAGTCCATCGCGGGGGTGGCGCTGATCGTGCTGGGCCTGTGCTTCATCCGCGGGGGCAAGGCCTTCCCGGGCTTCTGGGCGATCCTGCCGACGCTGGGCGCCTTCTTCTGCATCGCGGCCGGTCCGAGCGGTGTGCTGAACCGCTACGTGCTGGCCTCGCGGCCGATGGTGTGGGTGGGGCTGATCAGCTATCCGCTGTACCTCTGGCACTGGCCGCTCCTGAGCTACGCGCGCATCATCGAGGGCGACCTGCCCTCCGAAGGCATGCGCGCCCTGATGCTCGCCATCGCGTTCGTGCTCGCCTGGCTGACCTATCGCTTCGCCGAGCGCCATGCGCGCCGCAGCGAGAACCCGGCGGTCACCGCCGCCCTGACGGCCGTGATGGTGGGCTTCGTGGTGCTCGGCCTGCTGGCCACCACGCGCTACTACGTGGGCCGCCACAGCGATCCCTACTTCGTCAAGACCGCTGCCGCGGCCAAGGACTGGGCCTATCCCGACGGCCTGAACCCGATCAAGGTCGATGGCGAAGTGGTCATGCAGATCGGCCACGGCAAGCGCAGGGTGCTGCTCTTCGGCGACAGCCACATCGAGCAGTACGGGCCGCGCGCCGTCGAGTTGTCGAAGACCTCGCCGGACACGCTGGACTCGCTCTCGTTCGCGACCTGGGGGGCCTGCCCGCCCATTCCCAATGTGGTCGACGAGGGGAACAGCGTGTGCGCCGAGCGCAGGGATGGCGGCATGCGCCTCGCGGTGAGCGACAAGTTCGACGCCGTGGTTTTCGGCGGCTGCTGGAACTGCTACTTCACCGAAACCGGCAAGCCCGACGCGAAGACCGCCAAGGCGGATCGCTACTACTTCTTCGATGGAAAGAACAAGCACCGCTTCATGGGCGGCGGCGGCGTCGACATGGCGCTCGCGATGCTCGAGACGGTGCTGACCAATCTCGCCAAGCACAAGCAGGTCTACCTGGTGCTGGACCACCCGACCAGCAACGGTTTCGGCCCCGAGGAGTTCGTCAAGGGAGGGCGCCTCGGCGACATGACGGTGGGCCGCATGTCGCCAACGGCGCCGTGGGACGCGAAGCAGAAGGCACTGCACGAGCGCATGCGGCAGATCGCCGAGCGCAGCGGCGCCATCGTGATCGACCCGATCCCCACGCTGTGCGACAAGGACTGGTGCACGCGCGCCGACGCCGACGCCACGCCGATCTACAAGGACGCCGGCCACCTGCGCGCCGAGTACGTGCGCAAGTTCGCGACCTTCATGGACCCCGCCATGACCTCCGTGCCGGTCGCGGCGCCCCGTTAGCCGAGGCCTGCGACTCCCGGCGAAGGCCCGCCGCAGCACGCGCGGGCCTCGCTCAGGACTTGTAGACCTTGCGCAGGTTGCGAATGATCGGCAGCCGCGTGAGCGCGCCGATGAAGCGGATGATTCCCGGCGTGCTGTGGCGCAGCAGGAACACCGTGATCCACAGCCGCAGCTTCTTCTTGCGCCCCACATAGGGATTCGCGAACACGACCGCCGCGTACTCGTCGAGCACGGCACTCATCTCGTCGCGGTACTGGTCGTCCTTCTTGATGGCCTCGATCACCTCGTTCACGAAGAACACCTGGAAGCGGGGCATCAGGTATTCGCGCAAGTAGTAGCGGCCGCGCTGATGCTCGTCGGGGAACATCTGCAGCAGCTTCTTGAAGTACTTGAAGCGGCTGCGCAGCATGCGGATGCTGAACGAGGTGCTCGCGGTGTGGATGCACCACACCGTGACCGCCTTGTCGACGAAGTGATTGCTGTAGCCCTTGCGGAAGATGCGCAGGAACAGGTCATCGTCCTCGTAGCCCATGAACTGGGGATCGAAGCCACCGACCGCGTCGAAGGCCTTGCGGCTCACCAGCGCGGCGGAAGGCAGCACGAACATGTCGTTGCGCAGAAGATCGAAGATGCTGCGCTTCGGATGCGTCGAGTGCTCCTTGATGACGCCGGTGCGGATCACGTTGCCGTCGCCGTCGGCCTCGTAGAGGTCGGCATAGATGTAGCCGAACAGCCGGTCATCCGCCGGGATCGAGGTCACCAGGGTCTCGATGTGGTTGGGAAGATAGAAGTCGTCCTGGTCGAGGAAGCAGATGAAGGGCGCGCTCGAGGCCGCCACGCCGGCATTGCGCGCCGAACCCTGGCCACCGTTTTCCTTGTCGAGGATGCGGAACGGGTACCGGAGCGCCAGGGCATCGAGCGCGGCCCGCTCCTCGGGGCGCGAACCGTCGTTGACCACGATCACTTCGCTGGCGGGCATGGATTGCTCGAACACGCTGCGCACGGAACGCTCGATGAAATCGGCGCCGTTGTAGAACGGGATGATCACCACGACATCCGGCGGGATGCCGCTCGGGTCGGCAGGATTGGGGACCAGGGAAGCGTTCATGGTGGTCATCTGTTGTAGTTGTCGGTTCAACCCGGATCTAGACGGATTCGAAGAGGTCGCGGACCACGCCGCGAAAGCCCCGGCCGAACTTGTCGTAGCGGCCCGTCATGGCTTCGCGCAGGATCGGCAGGCAGCGCGCGATCCGGGACGCCGGCAGCGCAGCCCTGAAGCGCTGGTGTTCGATCTTGCCACGCACCTTGTCGATGGCGACCGGATCGACGCGCCCGCCCAGTTCGAGCAGCTTGGCCAGGAGCAGATCGGCCTTGGCGCCGCGCTCCGCGTGGATGGTGCCGCGCGAGGCCAGCGCCTTGCGCACCTTGCCCATGAAGCTGTCGCGCCGCGCGCCGATCTGGTTGGACTCGTGCTGCCGGTACTCGATCAGCGCATCCTGGAGCAGGTCGACCCGTCCGATCGCCGAGGCGACGATCGCCAGCCACTCGTCGTGCACCCATTCCACGGGAAGCGGTACCGCGGCGTCGACCAGCGAACGCCGGAAGATGGCCGTCGCGCCCGTGACGAGGTTGCGCCGCAGGAACACGTCGAATGCCGCGCCCGCATGCACGCGCTCGATCTCGGCGGGGGTCACCTCCAGCGCGTAGAACAGCGATTGCCCGAGATCCTTTCGCTGCGCATCCACCAGCCGCGCGTCCGTGTGCAGCAGCAGCAGCTTCGGGTCCTGTTCGAAGAGCGGAACCATCCTGGCCAGCCGGTCGGGCATCCACACGTCGTCCTGGTCGCTGAGCGCGATCAGCTCGTGGCTGCAGGCCCGGATGGCCTGTTCGAAGTTCTTGACGACACGCAGCGCCACCGCGTTCTCGAACACGCGCAATGGCACCGTGCGGCCCGATTCGGCCGCGCATTCGGCGACCGTGGCCCGCACCACCTCGACCGAGCCGTCGCTCGACGCGTCGTCGGACAGGACGATTTCCGCCGGCGGCACGGTCTGCAGGCAGATGCTGCGCACCTGCTCGCGCAGGAAGCGCGCGCCGTTGTGCGTGCACAGCGCAACGGAAACCTGGATAGGATGGAGATTGCTCATGGGTTGCTCGCTCTTCGAAGCGCTGCCCGTCGATTCGTTATTCGCGGACGCTTTTTTGTTCTGCCAGCCACCGGCGGCTGGAGTCTGGCGTACAGCCTGATCAGCGCCGGTAAAATTATCGCCCACTTCACTCCCAACCCAGTGGACCCTGACCCCGGGACGCGGCTTTCGCGTCCCGGCCTGCGTTTGCCACAGACGATCGCCGACCGGGCCATTCACGGAAAGAGAAATCTCGCTTGACTACCATAGGCGACCAGAAGCTGGCGGCCATCGCTGCCCAGCCCCCCCTCCCAACAAGCCGAAGCAACGGCGCCTCAGCGGCCGGCGATTCCCTGCACACATGAGCCAAGTCCATTCCAACCTCCACCGTGGCGCCTGGGCCGACTGGTGGGACGGCACCCGTAGGCCCGACATCTGGTGGACCCTCGCGTGGTTCGACATCGTCCTGCGCTATCGCCGCTCCCTGCTCGGCCCGCTGTGGCTGACTCTGAGCATGGGCATCATGATCGGCGGCATGGGGCCGCTCTACAGCGGCCTGTTCGGCACCGAACTCTCACGCTTCTTCCCGCACCTGGCACTGGGCGTCATCTTCTGGGGCTTTTTCTCCAACATCGTGACGGATGCGTGCCATACCTTCGTGAATTCGGCCCACTACCTCAAGCAGGGCTACTTTCCGATCACGCTGTTCGTCTGGCGCGGCCTGTCGCGCAACATCATCCAGTTCGCACACCAGATCGTGCTTTACGTTCCGGTCGCGCTGTGGGCCGGCATCTCGCTGTCCTGGCATGCGCTGCTGTTCGTGCCGGCGTTCATGCTCCTGATCATCAACGCGCACGCCGTCGGGCTGGTGCTCGGGCTGGTGTGCACGCGTTTTCGCGACGTGACGCAGATCGTCACGAGCATGATGCAGATGCTGATGTTCCTCACTCCGGTCTTCTGGCTGCCCGAGAACCTGCCGGGACGTGCCCGCTACGTGCTCTGGAACCCGCTGGCGCAGATGCTCGACCTGCTGCGCACGCCGCTGATGGGCGGCATACCGGACCTGCACCACTGGCTGGCGATCGCAGGCTGGACCGTCTTCAGCGTGATCTGCGCCAGCCTGCTGTTCATCAAGTACCGCCGCCGCGTCGTCTACTGGCTCTGACCCATGGCTCTGATTTCCCTCAAGAACGTTTCGGTCAACTTCCCCATCTACGGGGCCGGCGCGAGTTCGCTGCGCAAGACCCTGGCTGCCTCCGTGACGGGCGGACGGCTCGGCAAGGAGACGGGCGTGACCGTCGTGCAGGCGCTCAGCGACATCAGCATCGAGCTCAACAGCGGCGACCGGCTGGGCCTGATCGGCCACAACGGCGCCGGCAAGTCGACGCTCCTGCGTACGCTGGCCGGCGTCTACGAGCCCTCCTCGGGCGATTTCACGCGGCAAGGCACCGTCGCCAGCCTGATCGACCCGGTGCTGGGCATCGAAGTCGATGCCAGCGGCCTGGAGAACATCATGCTGCGCGGCCTGGTCATGGGCATGAGCCGCAAGCGGGTGGAACAGCTCACGCAGGACATCTGCGAATTCAGCGGCCTGGGCGAGTACGTGAACATGCCCGTGCGCACCTACTCCACCGGCATGCTGATGCGCCTGGCCTTCTCGATCTCGACCAGCATCGAGGCCGACATCCTGCTCATGGACGAATGGCTGTCGGTCGGTGACGCCGAGTTCACCGAAAAGGCCGAGCGGCGCATGCGCGAAGTGGTGGCCAAGTCCGGCATCCTGGTGCTGGCGTCGCACTCCCCCGACCTGATTTCCAAGGAGTGCAACCGCGTGATCCGCCTGGAGCACGGGCGGATCGTGGAGTGCTAGCAGTCAGGCCTCCCGCCTCTCGCGGCTGAAGGAATGGTGGCCCGGTGCGAAGGGCCGAGCTCGAACTACGGCGTCACGCCGTGGCTCGGGTGGCAGCCTCCGCCAGCCACTGCGATACGACCTCCTCTGGGTACCCGCGGTGAAAATGGGTGGTCCACGGATAGGCATTACGGCCAGTGCCATCGCGCAGCTTGATCTTCTCGGTCTTGCACAGGAACTTCGCGGGCGAACCACCGACAACCGTGTGCGGTTCGACATCCCTTCCGACGCAGCTGAGTGCCGCAATCAACGAGTGTTCGCCAACCTTGACGCCTGGCAACACCACCGACATGGTCGCGATGGCGGCATAGTCACCGATCTCGCAGCCAATGCAGGTCTCGCTCGGCGGGTGAGGATCATTGGTCAGGACGACATACGGGAAGATCCATACGAAGCTTCCGACCTTCGATGCGTGCCCGATGTGAACGTTGCTGTGGGTTCGCACATAGTCGCCAATTTCGCAATGGCCTTGTATGTCGCCCAATGTCCCGATCTGGAAATTCTTCCCAGCTTTTGTCAATTCGCGAACGGTAACGCGGTGGCCGGTCACCAATTTCTCCCCGAAGGTGGAGCCAGCGTAAAAAACGCTGTGCGAGCGAATCAAGGAGTCCTGGCCGATCGTGAGCAGCTCTCCGTTCGCCAACTTGGAGGGATACGCGATTTCACAGTGGCTCTCGATGACAGTCCTGTCGCCGATGATTGCCTCGCGATGGACGATCGAGAATGCTCCGATGGAAACGCCCTCTCCTAGCTGTGCGCCCTTTTCGATGTGCGCGGTGGGATGAATCATCTGCTTCTCCTGATTTCTTTAGGTTCACGAAGTTTACCGTGGTGCCCCAGACCGGCCTTCCCGCCAGAGCGCGAAGTCACGCGGACCGGACGCCAAATTGATCCAAGTAAATATTTATGTAGAGCCGGATTAAAATGCGAGCTTTCGAACAATCGATTCCCGGGATTTTTATATCTTCAACTCAAACATCAATGAATCTCACATGCCGGGCCGGCACTCCTCTTACGAGAGAAAAAGGTTCGACATCCCTCTTCACCACTGCACCTGCCGCTATCATGGCATGCCGTCCTATGGTGATACCAGGCGTCAAGACGGCTCCCGCACCGATCGACGCACCCTCGCAAACCGTAGTTCGCAAAAAGGACTCAGGATAGACCTTGGACCGAGGAAACATGTCGTTGGTGAACAAGGCTCCCGGGCCCACGAAAACATCGGATTCGAGCGTAATTCCATCCCATAGATAGACACCGCATTTCAATGTGACGTTGTCGCCGACCACCGCTCCGCCCTCTATGAAACAATGCGCCGAGATATTGCAATTCTTTCCTATGCGAGCCCCCGCCGCCACGACATTGAATTGCCAGATCTTCGTTCCCGCTCCGATTTCGGTTGCCTGAACATCCGCCAGAGGGTGAATGAATATTGAATTATCAGAATTCATTTAATCAAGAAGTTTAAAAGCGGAACAATTGCTCGCCTTACCGGAACACACAGCACCATAAAATGAACCGACTCAACGCCTTGGCATTAAAAATCCTGTCCAAGACCAGGATTGTCGACGACGAGTATTATAAGAATAAATATCGTGACGTGGCAAGATCCGGCCTCGACACGAACTATCATTATTTCCACTACGGATTTTCCGAGGGAAGGCACCCCAACCTCGGGATGGAAAAGTTTTCAATTTGGCATTTCGAAAAAACCACCAGTTTTCTGATCAGGTTTTTTCTCGACGAAAAATTCTACCTGAAATACTACCCGGATGTCGCCGGCAAAGGGCTTTCTCCCGCTGAACACTACGCCAGCATTGGGCGCAAGGAAAACAGGAAGATCAACGAGGCTTCGGCGACGCTCGCTACATGGGCCTTTTTCTTGAAGCTGAAAATCAGGGACTTCAAGAAAATCCCACCCACCGAGGCTGTCCTGGAAAGTTACAGGCGCATGCTTTTCGAAGATGCTCAAAAGGGGATTTTCACGAGTTTCGTGGCAAACGAAATCTCTCGCCAATTGAACCTGCACGAAAATCAGATTTTGCTGGGTAAGTTCAAAACGATTTCATATACGGAACTGGTCGACGCAGGCCATGAGATTCAAATCCTCGAACCGTCCTACCCAATGACATTTCGAGAGCCGGAGGTCGTCGACTCGACCGCAGAGCGGCCACCTCGAACGGTCGAAGTCCCTGAACAATGGATCGCGTCGATAAAGGACGCGAAAGTCGTCGGCGGATTTCAGGTATTGTCCGGCGATCAATTTGTTATTTACGAACCGGCGGCAAATCCTCACGAGGGCTTTGTCGCGGGAATCTGGCAATACGTTGTATCGCTGAACCACAAACGCGATATTTTCCTCTGGTTTCGCCATGAGAAGACGATCACGCTTCCGGCAGCCATCTTGCTCGGTGGCCGATGCAGCCCCAATTACTATCATTGGCTGATCGAGTATCTGGGGAAGGCCTACCTGTTGTCGGGGCAACCCCAATTGGAAAAAATCCCGTTGCTCGTGGCCGACGGCATGTTCGAACAGGAATTCGAATCGCTACAGGCTCTTCTACCCGATTGGCCGATATATCGCCTCGACAACTCAACGCTGCTGAATGTCGACAATCTCTACGTGCCGTCGTCGTGTACCAATTTGGCCGACAACCTGCGCGAGCCCATGTGGAAAACCTCCGCGGTTTGCTTCAAGACACTGCAGCATATGCAGACCACGGTTTTCTCGAAATTCGGCATCGACCCGTCCGTCAGGGGAGTGCGCAAGGTATTCCTGGCGCGTCGCAGCGGGCGCAACATCGCCAACGCATCGGAGATCGAAGCACTCGTCGCATCGTTCGGGTACGAGGTCGTCGATACCGGAACCCTTTCCTTCGAGCAGCAGGTACGCCTGTTCTCCGAAGCGAGAACGATCATCGGAGCGATGGGCGCGGCCTTCACCAACCTGATCTTCTGCAAGCCGGAGACGGAAGTGCTCGCGCTTGCATCGCCTTATGCTCAGCTCTTCTGCTCGCAATCCAACATGGCATTGTTCGCAGGCTGTCGCTACAGAGTTCTTGCGGGGAGTCATCCGCTGTTTCGACCGGGCGACGAACTCACCATTGCAGACCCCGGCCTCTTTCAGGACAGCTACACGATAGATCCGGATCGGCTGGCCATCGAACTCGACGAAATCGAGCGGCGAACGGCCCGTTGAGCTTATCTGCGCGAGAGACCGCTCCAGATCTGGATCTTCTGCTGCTCGTGAGGAAACACCGCATCCCCACAGTGCTCGAAATTCGCTGAAAACCCCTTCAGCGCGACGGGGAGCGGCGGTAGGCTCGCGTCGGCGTTCAGCCGGATGGCAAGCACGGCGTTGCCGACAATGGCTTCGTTCGACGAGAGCACCGCATCGGCCTGGGCGACGTTGTTCAGCCAGGGCGTATCGATGGGCACCGCGTTCAGCGCCAGCGCGAGGCCAGGAACGTTGTAGAGCCCCAGGAACGGCGCGCCCGGCGCAATGCGGCATTTCGCGACCGCCGCGTCGACCTGCTGCATGAACCGCACGGTTTCCGCATCCACCTTCACCCGCCCCAACGGGCCGATCGTGGCGGGAAACGACTGCCGGTCCATGCGCTCGTTCAGGTTGTAGGGGATCTTGGCCTTGTAGACGAGGATCTGGGCGCTCGTCAGTGCGACGAACCCGACGAGGATGGCCATCGGCACCGCCGCATCCCTGCTCGCCGACGGCCTGGCATAGGCGGCGAGCGCCATCAAGGCGCCCCAGGAGGCCAGAGAAATGATCACCTGCCCGAAGAGCGCGTTGCCGGTTCCCATGGCCACGGTGTAGGGCAACAGGGCCAGCACGGAAATGAGCCCTCTGAAGCGCACAGGCATGGCCTGCCACAGGACCGCGAGCATGAGCGCCAGGAAAACCAGTGCCCGTTGCATGTACTCGATGTATTGCGGCATTCCGTACTCGAAGTACCGAGTGGCGAGAAGCGTTTGGCCGACCGCGGCGATCACAAGTGCGATCGTCACCCGACTTGTCCTGATCAGGTACACGAGCACCGCGACGATCAGGAATACGTTCGCGCGCATCGCATCGGCTGCGTAGCCCCCGAACTCGATGGCATAGCGAGCCAGCCGCGTGAAGATGGGCTCGGACTGGACCATCCTGAAGAGCGCCATGCCGCCACTGAAGGCCTGCACGGCTTCGCCTGGCGTGGATTGCGAGAAGAGCAGCGCGGCAAGCCCGAGCGATCCGCCGGCGACCACGGTTGCCAATGCCACCGTCTTGCGACCGCCCGACCGGTCCAGCCACAGCACGGCGACTGCCACGAGCACGAAGGTGGCCACGCCCGACGATGGCTTGCAGACGAACTCCACCGCAAGCGCGACGCCGGCCACGCCGAAAAGCGCGGTGCGCGAGACCGTCGATGTCTTGCCGCCAGCCAGCAACACCAGTCCCAGAGCCAGATAGGCACCCGCGGAAGCCAGCAGGTTGTAGCTCGGCGACACGTTGATGGTGATCGCATACAGCAGCGCGCAAACGACCGCGCCGCCGATCACGGCCACACGCCCCGACATCGGCGGCCGGCCAGGCGTGGCAAGCCCGCGCGCCGCAGCCAGCGCGCCCATGCCGAGCACCGCCGCGCTGCCCGCCAGCAGCACGAGGCCGGCCATTCGGAACGATGCAAGGCTGCCGGTGAGCTGCCAGATCGGCGCCGTCGCCCATTGCTGGGCGCTGATATAGAACCGGGTCTCGGCGGGATGGATCGCGAGCAGGAGGTAGTAGGCCTCGTCCGTGATCTCGAAGCCGCGGTTGCGCGACCAGACCGCATAGACGATCACCGCGCATGCGGCGACCAGCACGAACGCGGCGACCGCCGCCTCCAGCGCTCGCCACGGGGCTGTTGCACTGCCACCCGCCTCGTCGACGGGCGTGCCCTCGTCCACGGATCTCATGGCGTCGAGGGCTGCTCGACCCGCAACGACCAGAGCTTCGCGGAAAGAAAATTGAACAGCACGACGAACGGGATCAGCAGCAGTTGCCCATAGAACGGCGCGATGTGCGTGTTCGAGGTGAGCAGATGCAGCAACAGCACGTTCAGCGCCACCGAGACCAGGCCCGCGCCGATGTACTTGGCCAGCCGTGAGCCGAAGGTGATCTTCTCGCTCGGCTTGAAGACCCAGTAGTAGTTGAGCGTGTAGGTGAGCAGCATCCCGATCAGCGAGACCAGCACCAACGCGATCAGGTGGTTGATGCGCAGCACGACCACGGCCAGATAGAAAAGCACCAGCGTGAAAAAGAAGTTCACCCCCCCGACGACGGTGAACTTGGAGAACTGCGCGGCGAGAGACTTGAGACGAATCACGCGCCGGATTTCAGAAGCGGTCCCTGACGATATAGTTCGGCCGCTTGCGCACTTCCTCGTTGATACGCCACACGTATTCACCGACCACGCCCAGCATCACCATGATGAGTCCGCCGATCAGCAGGACGGCGATCATGAGCGGCGCCCAGCCGTCGAAGGGCGTCTCCCCCCGTGCCCATGCAACTACGATGCTGATGCTGTAGAGCACACCCAGACTGGAAGTCAGCAACCCCACCAGGGAGATGAAACGGATGGGCAGATAGGACGCATCCAGCATCGCATCGAGGAAATTCTTCAGCTTCTTGCCGAAGTTGTACTGCGACTTGCCGATGGTGCGCTTCTGCCTCTCGTAGGGGATCAGGCTGGTCCGGTAGCCGGTCCACAACAGGTCGCCCTGGAAGAACCGGTGACGCACGTCGATGGCGTTGAATTCGTCCATGACCTTGCGGTCCATCAGCACGAAGTCGAAGCCGCCCGACGGCATCTGCGGAATGGCCATGCGCAGCATGCCGTAGGCCAGGCTCGAGTACGTCTTGGCCAGCCAGGTGTCCGCACGGTCCGTGCGGTGGCAGATGACGATCTCCGATCCCGCGATCCACTTGTCGACCATCTCGGGGATCAGGTCCACCGGGTCTTGCAGGTCCGCCGAGATATTGATGACGGCGTCGCCTGTCGCCTCCTTGAAGCCCGCCAGCATCGCGGCCATCTGGCCGAAGTTGCGCGTGAAGGTCAGGCCCTTCACGTTGGGATCGATCGCGCGCAAGCTGCGGATCTCCTCCAGCGAGCCATCGGTCGAACCGTCGTCGATGAAGACCACCTCGTACTCGTGCGCCTTGAGTCGGTCCGCGAAGACGCCCGCGATCTTCTCGTGCGTCTTGGAGATCGCGCCCTCGTTCTGATAGACGGCGACGACAAAGGAAATCTTCATTTTCCGGGCCCGCGTTCGCACATGAGAAAGATGCTGGAGCACAGGTCCGGATAGACCTGTCCGAGCTGGTAGCAGCCTTCCAGGTACTCCTTGGAAATGATGTCGGTCTTCAACAGGCGGTCCCACTGGAAGTTCGCCAGCGCCTTGAAGAAGATCCCGCTGCGGTGCACCACCCGCAGCCCCGCCGCCACCGCATCGCGCTCCAGCGTGTCCAGCGAGTAGGTGCACCGGTGCCCGTGCTGCGCCTCGGCCGGCGTGACCGCGGCGTTGTGCGTGATCAGGCCCATCTTCACCGCGATCTGCCGCGAGGGCGCATTCGCGTTCGGGCACACCAGGAAGAAGCGCCCGTCGTCGCTCAGCCACTCCTCGTTGATCCGCTTGAGCACCTTGACCGGATCGTCCAGGTGTTCGAGCACATGGGTGAGCACGATGTTGTCGTAGCGGTGCGGCAGCGTCGCATCCTCGAAGCGCGAATGGATGAACTGCGCCTTGTCGCCCAGCCGCCTCCTCGCTTCGCCCAGCGCCACCTCGGAGGCCTCGACGCAGGTCACGTCGTCGAACCGTTCCACCAGGCGCCGCGTGAAGTCGCCCTTGAAGCTGCCCAGCTCCAGCACCTTTCCCGGCCGGATGAAGGGCTCGAACGACCTCAGCATGTACGGATGCATGACGTCGAAGTCAAATCCATACGCGTACTGGTGGTCCGCCGCGTCCGAGATCTCTTGGTCGTAGTTGCGTTCTGTGCTCATTCCTTGTCCCCACCCGTCGCCGGGCGCTCCATGCTGATCATTTCTCCCACCTGCGATACCGGGACGAAGCCCATGCGGGTGTACAGGCGGACCGCCGCCTCGCTGCGCGGATCGACCTCGAGCCTGTAGCGCCTGGCATGAGGAATGTCCATCCGATCGAAGCAACCCTGCAGCAGGCGCCGGGCCAGACCCGCGCCGCGGCAGGAAGGCGCCACGCTGACGTTGGTCACGAAGACCTCGAGTTGCGGATTGTCATACACCGCGACCAGTCCCACGAGCCCCGACGCCGCGTCCCAGGCCTCGAAACGCGTCGCCCTGCGCGCGATCTTCTCGGCGTAGGCGGCGATGTCCACGCGCCCGGCGAGCGGCGGCGTGAAGCTCTCGCTGCACTCCCGCAGGTGCCCGGCGATCTGGTCGGCCGAGGCCCGGTCGACCGCCAACTCGAAGCGCTCTGGCTGCATCGTTTTCCGTATCACTCGAGCACGGCCAGCCCGAAGCCGTGGCGTCCGAACTCGTTGCCGTTGTAGAGCAGGTAGACCTTGTCCCGGAAGGCAAAGGCATGCGGGTAGCACTGCATGTCCGAATCCCAGTCCGCCTCGGGGATGTCCAGCCGCGGGTTGTCGTCGTCGCGCATCCAGTTGGAGAGGTCGTCCGACCACGCGTGGCCGATGCGGTAGCCGCGGCCCTTGGTCGTGCGGAAATCGAACGACTGGCGAAAGCAGAAGAACATGTGGAAGCGGCTGCCAATCCTGACGACCGTGGGCAGCGCCTGGCTCTCGTCCGGCCCGAGGCTGTCGGAGACGATCTGCCGTGCCTCCTCCTTGCTCCAGTGGATCCGGTCGGTCGAGGTCGCGTGGCCGATCTTGTAGGTACGGTCGGGCGCCGCGCCGTCGGCGTACTGCTTCCAGCCGGTGCCGAAGATGTACCACATATGAAACACGCCATCGACCGGCAGCACGAAGGCATCGCCCACCAGGCAGGGCTCGTGCAACGATGCGCCCATGACCGGCCCATGGCCCAGCTTGTTGAAGGTGAGGCCGTCGTCATGGCTCTCGGCCAGGCCAACCGCGGTATCGACCGACACCGACACGCGCCGGTTCCAGCCGCAGGTGAAGGCCGAGATCTTTCCGTCGTGGCGCACCACGTTGATCGGGAAGATGCCGTGCTCATCGAAGCAGCCCAGTTCGCCCAGCGGGATGACCGGCTTGTCGGCCACACGGATCACGGTCCGCATGTCGGCGGCGACGTCGACGAAGGCGATGTGGCTCAGGAACTTGCCGTTCTTCGGATCGATGGCGCGCGTCGAAAAGTAGATCCGCACAAAGTCGTCGAAGACCAGCGTCTGCGGCGACTGCGCGAACTGCGCGCATCCGTTGGGGAGCGCGTGCGCCGTCGGGTCGAATATCTTGCCCAGCCTCTTCCACTTCATCGCCATGTCCTTACTCCAGCTTTCCGTCGAGCACCGCAAGGCCGAAGCCCTCGCGACCAACCTGGTTGCCCAGGTAGGCCATGTAGACCTGCCCGTCCACCTCGAAGACGTGCGGATAGCTGATCATTTCCGAATCCCAGCCCTCGTCGGCGACATCGATTCCGGCCTTGTAGTCGTCGCGCGTCCAGTGCAGCAGGTCGGTGCTGGAGGCATAGCCGATGCGATAGCCGAAGGTCTTGCCACGGTAGCCGGCGCTGTAGCGGTAGCAGAAGAACATGTGGTACTTGCCGTTCGCGAAGAACACGTCGGGACTGGCCTGCGCCTCGTCCTCCTCGATGCGGCTCTCGACGAGGTCGCGGTTCTCCTTGTGCCAGGTGACGCCGTCGTCCGACGTGGCCATGCGGATCTTGTAGACCGGCTCGGCGCGCCCGTCGACCACCTTCCATTTGCGCCCGGCGATGTACCAGAGGTACCAGCGATCGTTGAAGCGACGGATCTTCGGGCCGCTCATCACGAACGGCTCGTCGGGTGAATATCCGATCACCGGCCCGAGGCCGAGCTTGGTGAAGGTTTCCCCGTTGTCGTGACTGATCGCGCTGCCGATGGCCACGTTGAACGGCACCGATTCGCAGCGCGTCCATCCCGCGTAGTACGCGCGAACGTCCGCGCCGTCGCGCGCCACCGACACGGGATAGATGCCGAACTCGTCGAAGGCACCCAACGGCCCCAGCGGCAGGATCGGGTCCGCGCCGATGTTCACCACCTTGAAAAGGTCGCGGCGGTCCAGGTCGAGAAAGGCCGAATAGCTCACGTACTGGCCCTTGGCGTCGGCCTTGGGCCGGCATGAAAAATACACGCGCACGAAGTCGTCGAACAGCAGCGTCGCGGGCGCCTGCGCGAACTCGTTGAGCCATTCACGGCCATGTTGCGGGCCGGGGTTGAAGACCTTGCCCAGTTTTTTCCACTTGAACATGTTCAGACCAATTCGAATTTCGTCAGCAACGAGTCCCTGATCTCGTCGGCCGGATTGAACATCATGACGTCGACCATCGACAGCCACGGCACGAAGGGGGCCTTGCCGAACTGCCGGTACTCGACGGGCAAGGACCGGATGAACTGCAGCACGATGCCTTCCCGCGCGAAGCGTTCGCGCGAATAGAGCTCCAGGCCGCCGATGGTGTTGATGTAGGTGTCGGCTTGGCAGGCCGCGCAGATGGAGAGAACGCGGTCTTCGCCCTTTTGCGCATGGTCGGCCGGCACATCGGAAGATATCTCGATGCGCGTGGAAATGCCGAGGTACTTGCAGGTCTGGACGATCGAGGCATGGAGGTAGCGAAAGAGGTTCGCCTCCTCGTTCATGACGAGCGAGCGCAGCAGCTCGATGCAAGGCTCGAAATACGGCGCCCCGCGGTAGGCGCCGATGAACTGGTTCAGCAGCTTCTGCCGGTTGAAATCGGCCGCCAGCTCGCGCTCGACGACGTCCAGCGCATCGGAGTCCTTCTTCAGCGGCAGCGAGAAGATACCGTCGGTGTCGCCCTGCAGCAGCCGGTTGCGGTTGATCCAGCCCTTCTTCGTGTACTTGATGTTGTCGTACACCACGAAGAGATCCACCGCCGCGATCAACTGGAAATAGCCGATGTAGGGCAGAAAGTACGGCTGCATGATCCCGACCTTCATCGCGTCTCCATCCATTGCATGAATGCGCTCACAACGCCGCGATCAGGTCGACGATGCGCTCGACCTGATCGAGACCGAGGTCCGGATAGATCGGCAGGCAGAGAATGCGATCGGCCGCACGGCTCGCGTTCGGCAGCTGATCGCGGCTCGCCGTCGGAAGGCCGCGGTACATCGGGAATTCGGAGATCAGCGGATAGAAGTAGCGGCGCGGATGGACGCCGTGCTCCTTCAGGTGGGCGTAGAGCTCGTCGCGCGACAGTCGGTACTCGGGCCCCACGAGGATCGGGAAGTACGCGAAGTTCGCCACCGACTCGCCGGCGTCGGGCAGGCACACGATGCCCGGTACATCCGCGAGCAGGCGCCTGTACGCGACGTCGATGGCTCGGCGCAGATCCAGTGCGGTGTGCAGGTGCTTCAGCTGAAGCAGGCCCAGCGCGGCATTGAACTCGCTCATCTTGCCGTTGATGCCGGGCGCCACCACGGTGACCTCGCCCACGTGGCCGAAGTTCTTCAGCTGGTCGATACGGGTCTTGGTGGTTGCATCCTTGCAGACGATGGCGCCGCCCTCGAAGGTGTTGAAGACCTTCGTCGCGTGAAAGCTCAGCACGGACATGTCTCCGTGCCGCAGGATGCTGCCGCCCTCGTCCTGCACGCCGAAGGCATGGGCCGCGTCGTAGATCACGCGCAGGTTGTAGGTGTCGGCGATCGTCTGGATGGCCTTGGTATCGCAGGGATGACCGTAGCAGTGCACCGGCATGATCGCCGTGGTCTGCGGCGTGATCAGCGCCTCGATGCACGCCGGATCGAGGTTCAGCGTGCGCGGATCGACGTCGGCGAAGACCGGTTTGATGCCGTTCCACAGCAGCGAGTGCGACGTGGCAACGAACGAGTACGGCGTGGTGATGACTTCGCCGGTGATGCGCATCGACTGAAGTGCGGTGACCAGCGCGATCGTGCCGTTGGTGAAGAGCGCGATGTGCTCCACGCCCAGGTACTCGCACAGCGCCTTTTCCAACTGCTGGTGGAAAGGACCGCCGTTGGTGAGGATCTTCTTGTCCCAGATCTGCTGCAGGTAAGGCAGGAACTCGTCCAGCGGCGGCAAGTAGGGCTGGGTCACGTAGACAGGGTTGGTCATGGGCATTGTTCTCTGGATATTCACGAGCCCAGCATGGCAAGCACTTTCGCGCGCACCCTGTCCGCCGGGACGACATAGTCGGAATGCTTGAAGCTGGTGCTCTCGGTGGCTTCGCCTTCCATGAACTGCGGCTCGAACCCGAGGTCCAGCATCGGGCCCAGCCAACCGCCCCAGTTGAAGCTGTTCTGCTGGCCAAGAATGAGGGTCTTCACGTCGGTGGCCGCGAAGATGAGGCTATTGAGCGCGGACCCGTTGGGCGCGACGATGAACTCGGCCTCGCCGAAGGTGCGCACCTGGCGAGCGAAGTCGTAGTCCTCCAGGAAGATCGTTTCGAAGCCCAGGTCCCACAGGCCGTCGATGATCTCGGCTTCGTTGCGCAGGATTCGCCAGGCGCTGTTCTTGCGCGACAGGAACAGCCTGCGCGTGCGCTCGGGCGCAAGCGCGTGGCTCCTGGCAACGCCCTCCTTGATGTAGCGCATGGCCTCCGCCGTCCATGACGCTTGGTCCTCGGGCGGCACGGTGTGGTCCTTGAAGAGCTCCACGGGAAAGAAGGTGGTCGTCGGCGCCAGATGAAGGCAGCCGACCTTCAGTGCGGCACCACGCTCCAGGCGATGCACGGGGTTGCGCACGAGCGTCGCGAGGAAATCGAAATGGGATGCCGGCATGTCGGCGTCGACGACGATCGGCAGCTCCTCGAAGCGAGGATGTTTTTCGAAGTGGCGCAGCTTCGGCAGGAACTCAGCGAACCAGTGCCCGTAGGCATTGCTCGCAAGGCCCGAGAGCATGATCCCCTCGGCCAGGTGCGCAGGGGCTGGCAAGGGGGCGAGTAGCAGGGCATCGGAGCGCTGGGCCAACACGGTCTTGTCGTAGTCCAGGCTCACCTGGATGCCGTATTGGGGATGCGCGAGCACGTCGGACACGATGTCGTGGTCGCCGAGATAGACGAGGCTCGAGTTGCCGACGATCGTCGCGTCCCGCACCTCGGCGATGTAAGGCTCGCTTGCCAGCACGTGCTTCTCCTGCGGATCGCCGGCATAGTCCTCCGTCGGCGCGACGAGGCGGATCGAGGCCGGTTCTCCGAGACGCACATAAGGCTGGCCTTCTTCGCGCGTCCAGGCCGCCACGGAACGGATGCGCCTGAATGACGGCTTCGTCTCTCCCTTGCCATCGGCTGCGTGCGCGAGCCTTCGAGCCAGGTCGGCATCGCGCCGCCAGTAGAACAAGAACTTCAGCGTCAACAGCTCGGGAAGCCTGTCCCGCGCCGACAGCTCGTCGAAGAGCGCGGAGAGCGCGTTGCCGTCCGCGCTGTCGACCTGCGCTTTCGCCAGCGTCATCGCCGCCTCGAAAGGCTCGACGACGGAGTCGACCGGCAGCCCGCAGCAGTGCATGTAGTACACGATCGCCTCGTGGCGGTTGCCCAGCGCGCTTTCCACGTTCGCGAGGAGCAGGTTCGCGTAGTAGTCGCTCGGATTCAGCTTCCTCGCCGTGCGCAGGTGCGGCCGCGCGTCGGCCGGCCGGCCCGTCTGCGCGGCGGCGTAGCCGAGGAACAGCGAGGCCATGAAGCTCGTGTCCGGCGATGCGATCGTGGCCCGGCACAGATCGATGGCCTCGTCGAAGCGACGCTCCGCGGCCAATGCCATCCACCTGGCGTTCTCGGCGTAGATGTCGATCTCGGGCGCGGCCGGGCGGGCCTCGGTCGCCGGTTCGATCGCCGGCGGGGCCACCGGCGCGGGCGCCTCGGGCGAAGATCCGAAAAGCCTGTGTGCAGCCGCCTTCAGTCTTGTTCGAATGGTCATCGTTGAGTGTTTTCGGGCAGCACGGGACGGGATTGTTCCTGATCGATCGCCGGCGCTCGCGCCGGTCGACTCACAGGGCGTTCTGGACGAATCGGGGAAGGTTGAGTCCGAAGCTCTCGGCTTTGGCGAGGAAAGCCGGGTCTTCGGACAGCGCCACCAGATATTCGACGCCGATCATGCGCATCTCGTCCCGGGGGTGGGACAGGAGGAACAGCGCCTTGTCGAAGCGGGTCAACGGCGTGGCGGGATCGGCCACGGGCTCGAAGAGGTAGGGAAACGCGCGCCGGAATTCGGCGGCACCGCCGGTGTCCAGGACCGACTTGAAGATCGGGATCGACTCCGCGGTCGACGCGAAACTCGCGCGCGGCGAAGAGAGATTGGCCGAGTGCCTGCGGTACTTGACGACACGTGGACCGGTTTCCGCCAGGCTCAACCCCGCCGCCGCGGCGCGCAGCCAGTAGTCGTAGTCCTGCAGCTGGATCAGGCCGGGGCGGAACCATCCGACCATCTGCACGGCCTCGCGGCGCATGAACGCGGTGGGTGCGCAGAGGAAGTTGCCTTCGAGCAGCAAGGTGCGCAGCAACGGCTGGTCGGGCCGCTCGTCGAAGAACACCGGGAACGAGGCGTCATCCAGCGGTTGGCCGGAACCGTCGATCAGCAGCGGCTTCGAGAACACGATGTCGTGCGACGTCGTCCGCATGATCTCCAGCTGGATGTCCATGCGGTCGTCGACGCACACGTCGTCGCCGCCCAGCAGCGCGATGAACGATCCGGTGGCCGCCGCGATGCCGGCATTGATCGCCGCCGACGGCCCCCCGTTCTTCTGCCGCAGCAGCACGATGCGATCACCGAATTCGGCGGCGAGCCGATCGGCGCTCCCATCGGTCGAGCCATCGTCCACGACCACGATCTGCAGGTCTCGGCAGGTCTGCCGGACCGCACTGCCCACCGTTTCGACGACGAACTCCGCCTGGTTGAAGATGGGGATGACGACAGTGACCAGCGTGGAAGGCATGAAGCGAACCCGGCTCAGGCGAAGAAGCCGCGGATGTGGCCCACCACCGTATCGACCTGCTCGGGCTTCATTTGCGGCCAGATGGGAAGCGACAGGGTCTCGTTGGCGGCGGCGGTGCCCAGCGGCAGGCTGTCGGCCGGCAGGCCGAGTCCGGCGTAAGCGCCCTGCATGTGGGGCGCGATGGGATAGTGAACCAGCGTCTGTACACCCGCTGCCGTGAGGTGGGCCGACAGCTCGGCGCGACGCTGGGTGCTGACCACGTAGAGGTGGAACACGTGCGTGCTGTCCGCGGGCACGAAGGGGACGCGCAAGTCGCCCACGCCCTTCAGGCCCTCGGAATATCGCGCGGCCAAGGCTCGGCGCTTGTCGTTCCACGCATCGAGCCGCCCGATCTTCGTGCGCAACAAGGCGGCCTGCAGTTCGTCCAGGCGTGAGTTCACGCCGGCGACTTCATGGATGTACTTCTGGGTGGAGCCGTAGTTGCGCAGCATGCGCAGGTCGGCGGCCAACTGGTCGTCGTCGGTCACCACCGCGCCCGCATCGCCCATGGCGCCCAGGTTCTTGGTGGGATAGAAGCTGAAGGCGGCCGCATTTCCCAGCGTGCCGGTCCGCTTACCGTGATGGGTCGCACCGTGCGCCTGTGCCGCATCTTCGAGAACGAAGATGCCCAGTGGGCGGGCGATCTCGTTGATCTTGTCCATCGCGGCGGGAAGGCCGTACAGATGGACAGGCATGATGGCCTTGGTCTTGCTCGTCAGCTTTTCCTTGATTCGCGCCGGGTCGATCAGGTACGTGGCCGGATCGATCTCGACCGGCACGGGCGTTGCGCCCACCATGGAGACGCCCAGCCACGAGGCGATGAAGGTCTGCGAGGGCACCAGCACCTCGTCGCCGGGTCCGATGCCGCGCGCACGCAGCGTCAACGCCAACGCGTCAAGGCCGTTGCCCACGCCAATGCAATGCTTGGCGCCGCAATAGGTGGCAAATTCCTTTTCAAAGGCGCTGACTTCCGGCCCCATGATGACGTGACCACTGGTCATGACCCTCGAAAAAGCCTCGGTGAATTCGTTCGCCAATTCGGCATGGCCGGCATGAATATCGAAAAACGGAATCATAATTTACCCTTTGCGCGCCACAGAAATAAAATCTTCGTAATTTCGGATGTAATCCGATTCCTCGTATCGCATGGAAGCAAGAACCAGACAAACGGCGCCGGAAGAAAAATTCTCCAACTCCCGCCACACCAGGGATTTCATGAAAATCCCCTGGAACGGCCGATTGCAGGTGATCGTCTTTCTTTCAAATCCGTTGTCCAGGACGACGTCGAAACTTCCGGCTACCGCAATGATCAATTGCTGCAACTCATGGTGGGCGTGGCCGCCTCGAGATTCCCCGGCGGGTACGTCGTAAAGGTAATAGACCCGCTTGACGTCGAAGGGGATGTGCCGGCCGCCTTCAACGAAGGTCAGATTGCCTCGAGGGTCGCTCAATCGCTCCAGATCAAGCAGTTCGACGGCATTGCTCAACGAATGCCGAGGGTTTATTACTTCTTTCATGGTAGGCCCTTTTGTTTTTTTATGTCATATTCAAAGCCGCGGCAATGACCGCATCTTCATCCACATGATAATCATCGTGCACGCTGTAAAGATCGTCTCGTGCGTAGGCCCTCGGGCCTTGCAAAATCGTCACCGTAGCGCCGGAAACCCTGCCGAGCAGTTGCCAGAAATAAAGCTGATGACTCGGATGATCGGAGGCTAGAACGATGACGTGGACACCCGGGCGGCACCAGACCAGATTGGTCATCTGCGCACCCGTGGGTCCCACGATGATTTCCGCTTCCTGGAATATTCGAATTTGCGACTCGACATCCAGTTTCTCCGCCCGAAGGACTTCGAACCCGATATCCGAGATACGCTTCTCGATGCTTTCCTGGTTCAGCAGCCTGCGGTAGTTGCCATCACGGGCCGCGAAGATCTTTCGTTTTCCGGCGGAGGTTTCGGCAGGAAAGGCGCTCCGCAAGCGATCTACGCCCTTTCGGATGCGCCCGACGTCCAGCCCGGTCTGGCGCGCCATCCAGCCCCCCTTGTACGCATCGACGACAGATGTCAAGTCCGATGGGTAATACATCCGCTTGACCCGGTACAAGGTACCTTTTTCCAATTCGATGATAGGTCGCCCTGCCACATTGGCAAGCTCGAACAGCTTCTTGATATTTGGATGAAGGCCGTCGGTCGAAAGAAACGGGATATTCGGAGGGACGCCAGCCTCCTCCGCAAGAATCATCCTCGGAATTGTTTCTGCGATGAAATGAAAATAATTGTTTTCATATTCATGCATGATATTGAGTCCAGACGCGACCCATGCCGACTGACGCGCAGTGATTTCGATATTCAAGTGGCCAAGAACCGGAGATCGCGTTGCCTTCGAATATTTGATGGCGGCATCTTCTTTTTCGAGGAAATGCGCGTTTTCGTCATGCAACACATCTTCGCCAGGCCCGATCAGATAACGCGTTCCCGCAATCGCGATCGAATCATCGATTTCGGCGACGAATGCATTTTTCGGATACTCGGGTGCACCGTCGACGCCTTCGCAAAAATTTCCAGGCGCCTCGTGAAAAATACGGGCAGCACCTATTCCCGCCGATGCAAGCGAATAAACCGAACTGACCTGCAGATCCACGGAGCAGGGTCGCGACAAAAAAGAAGGCGGCAGGCCTGCCAAGAACCCAGACAGCGCCATCACGGAGTCGAAATGCGCGAGCCGCTGCGGGAGGCGCCCTTCAGTCGCGCCGAATTTCAGGTAGTGCAACAAGGGGCTCAAATTGGCGGCAGCCACGTCCGGATACTCATCCAGATACCATTGCGGATCGAATCGCTCACTGGGTGACTCGCCCGCCCGTTCTCCGATTTCCAGGTAGTGCTGCAGCGGATTGCTCCGCGTGGCACGCAGCTCCGGATGGCGGTCCAGATACCAGCTGGTATCGAACATTCGGTTGGGATTGCCCTTCAGAAAGCCGCCGTCGAGGAAATGCTCCCAGGGGTTGCCGATCACCTCATTCGCTTGAAATCCCTTGCGGTACCAATCGGCGTCGAAAAGCTCGGACAAGGACGGCCGCTTGCGCGGAATCCGCCTGCGGATGGCCCCCTTGGCGGCCGCAAGCAGAGTAGCTTTCTTTTCCTGAGTCGAAGTGCTTCTCACGACTTTGCAGCCTTCACGCTGCCGAATTCGTTTGCGAATATCTCCGTACACAATCCCGCGCATGCGGCCGAGTCCGCAAGGTCGATAGGTGGTCTCATCGTTGCTTGGCTTTTTTTATTGGAAATGCCTGGTGCGCCGCCGAACCCGATTCGGCAACCCCTGAAAATCGAAACTCCGTCTGCCGACGCCTATCCCGGCAGTTCGGCCATGGCAAAACTGGGCGCCGCCGCATCCTTGGCGGACAGCAAGGGCGCCATTCCGATCTCGGGCCATCCGATGGCCAGGGTTTCATCGTTCCATGCAATGCAACGCTCATGCGTCGGCGCGTAGTAGTCGGTGGTCTTGTAGAGAAAATCGGCGGAATCGCTCAACACCAGAAACCCGTGCGCGAGGCCCGCAGGCACCCACATCTGCGTCTGGTTTTCTTCCGAAAGTACGCTGCCCACCCATTGGCCGAATGTCGGCGAAGAACGACGAATGTCGACAGCGACATCGAACACAGCGCCGCGCACCACGCGCACGAGCTTGCCTTGCGGCTGTCGGACCTGGTAGTGAAGCCCGCGCAGGACGCCCTTCGCCGATCGCGAGTGATTGTCTTGAACGAACTCGACATGCTGGCCTACAGCCTCGTCGAACGCCTTTTGATTGAAGCTTTCGAAGAAGAACCCGCGCGCATCGCCGAACACCTTCGGCTCGATCAGCAAAACGTCCTTGATGGCCGTCTCGGTCACCTTCATGGTTGCGCTCCTTCGGTCAGCAGGCGACTGAGATACTTGCCGTACCCGTTCTTCTGCAGCGGCGCTGCCAGCTTTGCCAATTGCTCGTCGTCGATGAAGCCGTGGCGCCACGAGATCTCTTCGGGACATGCGATCTTCAGCCCCTGGCGATGCTCGAGCGTTGCGATGAACTGTCCCGCCTCAAGCAGGCTTTCGTGGGTACCGGTGTCCAGCCACGCGTAGCCGCGCTGCATGATCTGAACGTTGAGCTGGCCGAGGTCGAGGTAGGCCTGGTTGACCGCGGTGATCTCTAGTTCGCCGCGCGCGCTGGGCTTGACGGCCTTGGCGATGTCGACGACCTGGTTGTCGTAGAAGTAGAGACCCGTGACCGCGTAGTTGCTCTTGGGCTTGGCCGGCTTTTCCTCGATGTCGCTGGCCTTTCCCTGGGCATCGAATGCGACCACGCCATAGCGCTCCGGATCCTGCACGTGGTACGCGAAGACCGTCGCACCGGTCGCATGCGCATCGGCATTTCCAAGCAACTGTGCGAAATCGTGCCCGTAAAAGATGTTGTCGCCCAGCACGAGAGCGCTCGACGCGTTGCCCAGGAACTTCTCTCCGATGATGAAGGCCTGCGCCAACCCATCGGGACTCGGCTGCACCGCGTACTGCAGGTTGATGCCCCACTGGCTGCCGTCGCCCAGCAATTGCTGAAAGCGCGGCGTGTCCTGCGGCGTGCTGATGATGAGAATGTCTCGCATGCCACCGAGCATCAACGTGCTGAGCGGGTAATAGATCATCGGCTTGTCGTACACCGGCAGCAGTTGCTTGCTCATGGCGAGCGTTGCCGGGTGCAACCGGGTGCCGGAACCGCCGGCGAGGATGATGCCTTTGCGTTGCGTCATGGGGGGTTCTGCTTTCCTGTGAATCAGAGAATTTCGCGCAGCATGCGCGCGACGCCGTTTCGCCACGGCGGAAGCACCAGGCCAAAGGCGGCCTGCAGCTTGCTCGTATCGAGGCGCGAGTTGTGCGGCCGCGTGGCCGGCGTGGGAAAGGCGCTGGTTGGCACCGCCTCGACCTGCTGCGGCCCGGCCTTGAGCTCGACGCCGGCCTGCTGCGCGAGTTCGAGCACATAGCGCGCGTAGTCGTACCAGTTGGTCTCGCCACCCGCGATCGCGTGATAGAGCCCGGCCTTCGACGGATCCTGCAGCGTCGCGCGAATCGCATGCGCCGTGACGTCCGCCAGCAGTTCCGCACCGGTGGGGGCGCCGAACTGGTCGTCGATGACGGTCAGCTTGTCGCGCTCCTTGGCCAGCCGCAGCATGGTCTTGGCGAAGTTGCCGCCGCGCGCCGCATAGACCCAGCTGGTGCGAAAGATCAGGTGCTTCGCGCAGTGCCGCGCCACCAGTCGCTCGCCTTCGAGCTTGGTGCTGCCGTAAACGCTCAGCGGCCCGGTCGCATCGTCTTCCTTCCAGGGCTTGCTGCCGCTGCCGTCGAAGACGTAGTCGGTCGAGTAGTGGACCATCAGCGCGCCGATCTCCTGCGCGGCCTGCGCCACCACGCCGGGCGAGGTGGCGTTGAGCTTGCGCGCGAACTCGGGCTCGCTCTCCGCCTTGTCGACGGCGGTGTGGGCGGCGGCATTGACGATCACGTCGGGGCGCACCTGCCGCACGGTATCGGCCAGTTGCTCGGGCCGGCTGAAGTCGGCGTGGAAATCGGTGCTGTCGAAATCGAGCGCGACCAGCTCGCCCAGCGGCGCGAGGCTGCGCTGCAGTTCCCAGCCGACCTGTCCGCCCTTGCCCAGCAGCAGCAGCTTCATGCGGGGGCCTTCGCGTCGTACTGCTTCTCGACCCAGGCGCGGTAGGCGCCGCTTTGCACGTTGCGCACCCAGTCGCCGTTGGCGAGGTACCACTCGACCGTCTTGCGGATGCCGGTGTCGAAGGTCTCGGCCGGCTTCCAGCCGAGCTCGCGCTCGAGCTTGCGCGCGTCGATGGCGTAACGGCGGTCGTGGCCGGGGCGGTCGGTCACGTAGGCGATCTGCTCGGCGTAGCCCTTGCCGTCGGCGCGCGGGCGCAGTTCGTCGAGCAGCGCGCAGACGGTCTTCACGATCTCGATGTTCGGCTTCTCGTTCCAGCCGCCCACGTTGTAGGTCTCGCCGAGCCGGCCGGCCTCGAGCACGCGGCGGATGGCGCTGCAGTGGTCCTTGACGTAGAGCCAGTCGCGCACCTGCATGCCGTCGCCATACACGGGCAGCGGCTTGCCGGCCAGCGCGTTGACGATCATCAGCGGGATCAGCTTCTCGGGGAAATGGAAGGGGCCGTAGTTGTTCGAGCAGTTGGTGGTGAGCACCGGCAGGCCGTAGGTGTGGTGCCAGGCGCGCACGAGGTGGTCGCTGGCGGCCTTGCTGGCCGAGTACGGGCTGTTGGGCTCGTACTTGTTCTCCTCGGTGAAGGCCGGGTCGGTCTTCGAGAGCGAGCCGTAGACCTCGTCGGTCGACACGTGCAGGAAGCGGAAGGCCGCCTTCTGGTCGGCAGGCAGGGCGTTCCAGTGACCGCGCACCGACTCGAGCAGGCGGAAGGTGCCGAGCACGTTGGTCTGCACGAAATCCTCGGGGCCGTGGATCGAACGGTCCACGTGCGATTCGGCCGCGAAATTGACCACCGCGCGCGGCTTGTGCTCGGCCAGCAGGCGGTCGAGCAGCGCGCTGTCGCCGATGTCGCCCTGGACGAAGATGTGGCGCGGATCGTCCTTGAGCGAGGCCAGGGTCTCGAGATTGCCGGCGTAGGTGAGCTTGTCGAGGTTGACGACCGGTTCGTCGCCTTGGGCGATCCAGTCGAGGACGAAATTGGCGCCGATGAAGCCGGCGCCGCCGGTAACCAGGATCATGGGGTCCCCTGTGCTGTGTGATTGCTGAGTTGTTGGGTCGAAGCCGCGCGGGCGCGGCCGGGCGTGAATTATCCCACCCGTGCGCAAGGCCGAATCCTCCGGTTGGCGGGTGTGTGCGGCGCGCCTACAATCGCCACCCATTGCAGGAGAGCGGGCCGCATGCATCGCGCAGGCAGCCCCACCGAAGGCGCAAACTCCCATAAACGCTCAGGTCGGCTCCACGCTTCGCGCGGGGCCTGTACTGCAACCACTGAAACGCCGTCTGGAGAGCCAGCACAAACGCCCATCGCGGCCGTGCTGCGCCGAAGGAGCAAGTCCGTTGCGAGGTGCAACGGATGAAACTCTCAGGTACCGAGGACAGGGGGAGCGGCAATTGGACGGTCGTCCGGTTGCGCGCTATCTTTTCAGTAGCACAACCTTCACGCCGTTCAAGCGCTTCGACCTCGAAAGGTACTTGAAATGCGCGTGATCGTATTGGGCGCCGGCCTGCTCGGCGTGACCTCGGCCTACTACCTCCAGCAACTCGGCCACGACGTGACCGTGATCGACCGCCAGGCCACCCCGGCCGCCGAAACCAGCTTCGCCAACGGCGGCCAGATCTCGGTGAGCCATGCCGAGCCCTGGGCCAATCCCAGCGCGCCGCTCAAGGTGCTGCAATGGCTGGGCAAGGAAGACGCCCCGCTGCTGTTCCGCATCCGCGCCGACATGCGCCAGTGGCTCTGGGGCCTGCAGTTCCTGCGCGAGTGCACGCCCGCGCGCACGCGCCACAACATCGAGCAGATCGTGCGCCTGGGCACCTACAGCCGCGACACCTTGCAGCAGCTGCGCCGCGACGCCGGCATCCGCTACGACGAGCGCACGCAGGGCATCCTGCACTTCTACACGACGCAAAAGGAGTTCGACGGCGCCCTCGCGCCCGCCGAGCAGATGCGCGCGCTGGGCTGCGAGCGCCAGGTGATCTCGGCCGACGAGGCCGTGAAGCTCGAGCCCGCGCTGGCCCACATCCGCCCGCAACTGGCCGGCGCCACCTACACGGCCGAGGACGAATCGGGCGACGCCAACCGCTTCGCGCGCGAACTCGCGAAGCGCGCGGCCGAGGCCGGCGTGAAGTTCCTGATGAGCCACACCATCACCGCGCTGCGCGAGGCGGGCGGCGCGATCGACCACGTCGAGGCCACCGACGCCGAGGGCCGCTTCCAGCGCATCCGCGGCGATGCCTTCGTGATGGCGATGGGCTCGCTGAGCCCGCTGCTGGCGGCGCCGCTGGGCATCCGGCTGCCGATCTATCCGGCCAAGGGCTATTCGGTCACGCTGCCGGTGAAGGACGCGAGCAAGGCCTACCAGGTCTCGCTGACCGACGACGAATACAAGCTGGTGTTCTCGCGCTACACCTCGGAATCGGGCGACCGCATGCGCATCGCCGGCACGGCCGAGCTCAACGGCTACGACCGCGACCTCAACCGCGTGCGCTGCGAAGCCATCGTGCGCCGCGTCGAGCAGTTGTTCCCCGGCGCCGGCGACACCGCCCAGGCCCAGTTCTGGACCGGCCTGCGCCCGGCCACGCCGAGCAACGTGCCGCTGATCGGCCGCACGAAACTCGCGAACCTCTACCTCAACACCGGACACGGCACGCTCGGCTGGACCCATGCCTGCGGCTCGGGCAAGTCGATCGCGCGCATCGTGAGCGGGCTGGCGCCGGAGGTGGATTTCGCGTTCACGGGGCTGCCCAGGCCCGTGACCGGAATGGCACGGCCCGCGTTGAGCTGAGGCCCGGAAAGCGGACTGCCGCACGCAGAGGACGCGAAGGTTTCGCGAAGGACGCGGAAGAAACCGTCAAGAAGAATTCTTGATGGTTTTCTTCGCGACTTCCGCGCTGCTTGGTCTTCCTTCCGCGTTCGGCTGTCCGATCCCGATTTCAGTCGTCCGCCGTGAACACCGTCAGCACCCCCGTGTAGCCATACACGTGGTGCCTTGCGATCTCGCCCGCGGCGAAGAAGCCGACCAGCGGCACGTCGCCCAGCGCATGGCGCACGATCTGCAGTTCGGCGCCGGGTGCGCCGAAATGCGGGCCGCCGCGGCCCGAGCAGCTCACGTAGACGGCACCGGCGATGCGCCGCGCGGGATGCGGCGCCGCCTCGGCCTCGCCGGCGGCGACGGCGCGCGCGGTGGCCAGGGTCTGTTCCTCGGGCTCGAGCTCCTCGCGGATCTCGGCGCAGATGCGCATCAGGTCGGCGCGCGCGGCCTGGGCGTTGCGGCGGCAGAAGCTCAGGCGCATGCCGGCCTCGGCCACGTCGGCGATCGCGATGCCGCGGCGCGTGGGGTCGAGGCCGATGATGTGGCGCACCAGCACGTCGGCGCCGAGGTCGCCGGTGCGGCGGATGCCGTCGCTGCCGGCATCGACCAGGCCCACCAGGGTGGCGCGCACGGCCTCGATGGCTTCCTGCGGCCGCTCGAGCGAGACCTGCAGGTCGGCCAGCAGCACGTCGAGCGCGGGCTCGCCGTCGAGCTGCAGCACGAGGTTGCCGTCGGCCTCGGTGATCTCGCGCTCGCGCGCGCTGCCCGAGCGCAGCGGCTGGCAGCCCTGCGTGACGCGCGACACCAGCCGCACGCCCTCGCCGAACACCACGCCCGACAGGCCGCCCGAGAACACGCCGCCGGCCGCGCCCTGGCCGCGGATGTTGCCGTTGCCGCCGACCGCGAACTGCAGCGCGCCGCCGCGGCCCGAGGAGAGGCCGCCGAACAGGTAGCCGGTGTCGGTACGCCCGGCCATCTCGCCGATGAGCTCGGTCAGGTCGGGGGTGGCGGGATCGGCATGCACCAGCGCCGTGTGGGCCTCGAAGCCGCTCATCTCGGAGCTGGCGAGCGGCGCCACGCCCGAGAACACGCGGTACTGGTCGCTCGGCAGCGCGCAGAGCATCAGGCTCAGGCCGGGCTCGTCGAAGTACTCGGCATTGTTGGCCGACACGCCGACGCCCACGGTGCCGGCCCAGTCGGTCACCTCGGGCAGCTCGGCGCTCAGGTGGTCGAGGATCTCCCGCGCGTCGACCGCATAGTGGTCGGTGATGTAGAGCAGCCCGAGCGTGGGTGCCGAGGCGTAGTCGGGCAACGCCATCTGCGCGCGCAGCTGGGCCAGCACGAGGCCGGCCGCCATGCGCCATTGCGGATGGGTGGCGTGACCGGAGGGAAACAACTTCATCGTGCCAACCTGCTTCATTCGATGTTCAGGACAAGGGGGCTCAGCGTCGGCCGCCCGTTCGCTTGCGGGCCGCGGGCGCCGCGGCCGGCTTCTTCGCCGCCGGTCGCTTGGCGGCGGTCGAGGCCTTGCGGGGGGTGGACTTGCGCGAGGCGCTCGGGGTTCCCATGGCCTTGTCGACGGCGTCGGCCAGCGGCTGGGTCACGGCGGGCATCTTGAGCTGGGCCGCGTCCTGCAGCGCGGTGCTCGCGATCTGCTGGAACTGTTCGGTCAGCGAACCCCACCACTTGAGCGGGTCGACCGCGCCGCCGGCGGCGGCATCGGAGGAGGCCTTGGCGGCCGGCCTGGCCTTGCGGCGCGGCGGGGGTGCCTCTTCCTCTTCCTCTTCCTCCTCTTCGTCGAGCTCCTCTTCGTCCTCGAGCTCGACCTCCGGTTCGGGCGCCGCGGCCGGCGCGACTGCCGGCGCCGGGCTGACCGCCGCGGCCGCCGCGTTCGCCTGCCGCGTGAACGCGCCCGCGAGGTCCTCCATGCGCACGTTCATGCCGCGCAGGGTGGACAGCGTCATCTTCTGCACCTCGAGCGCCTGGATCGTGGCCTTGAGCGCATGGCCGTTCTGCTCGAGCCAGTACTGCACCGTCTTGAGTTCCTGGATGCGCTTGTCGACCTCCTCGACGCTCATGGTGGGCGCCACCCAGCTCGCCAGGCTCGGGATGCCGGGCACGGAACCGGCGCCGGTCGCGCCGGCCGCGAGGTTCTTGAGGAAGTCGAAGCCGGGTACGAACTGGCTGAAATCGAAGGGTTGGCTGGCTTTGTTCATGCGGCGGTCTCCGGTCGGGCGGGTGTTGTGCTGCCAGCTTACTCCAAGGCAGGGCCCGCCTCGCCCGGCTCAAAGCTCGTCGCGCGTCCTGGCGAAGACCTTCCAGAAGCTCGCGTCCTGCGAGCTCGCGAAGTTGATGCGCATCAGCGTGGTCGGCGGCCGGCGCGCATGGAACAGCGAGCCCGGCGCCAGCAGGTAGCCCTGGTCGAGCATGCGCTGGGTCAGCACGTCGGTGTCGACGCCGGTGTCGACCCAGCCGAACAGCCCCGCGGGCTCGGACGCGAAGGTGCAGCCGTGCGCCAGCACCAGCTTGGCGGCGCGCGCGCGGGCGCCCTCCAGCCGGATGCGCACGCGCTCCGAATGGCGCCGCAGCTGGCCCTGGTCGATGCACCACGAGAGCGCCCGCTCGAACAGCGCGGGCGAGGTCAGGGTGGCCAGCAGCTTGGTCTCGAGCAGCCGCTCCTTGAGCGCGGGCGAGGCGGCCAGGAAGCCGATGCGCCAGTTGGGCGCGAGGATCTTCGCGAAGCCGCTGACGTAGATGGTGCGCTGCAGCCCGTCGAGCGCGCTGAGCCGGGTCGCGTGCTCGGGCGCGAGATGGCTGTAGGTGTCGTCCTCGACGATGTGGAAGTCGTGCTCGTTGGCCAGCTTCAGCACGCGGTGCGCGCTGTTGGGCGACAGGCTGTAGCCGGTCGGGTTGTGCAGCACGCTCACGCTGACGAACAGCTTGGGGCTGTGCAGCGCGCAGTACTGCGCCATCACGTCGAGGTCGGGCCCGTCGGCGCGGCGCGGCACCGGCAGGATGCGCATGCCCAGCGCCTCGAGCCGCGCGAACTCCAGGGCCCAGCCGGGCTCCTCGACCATCACCGGATCGCCGGCGCGCAGCATGGTGCGGCTCACGATGTCCAGCGCATGGGTGGCGCCGATGGTGGTCACGATCTGGTCGGGCGCGGCCGGCACGTTGATGCCCACCAGCTTCTGCGACAGGCTGCGCCGCAGCGCCGCGTCGCCCGCGGGCTCGCCGTACTGCAGCGACAGTTCCTGCAGCATCGCGGTGCTGGTCATGCGCCGCACCGCCGTCGGCATGAACGAGGAATCGAGCCAGTCGGGCGGGAACACGCCCATGCCGGGCTGCGGCTTGTCGCTCGGGCGGTGGAACATGCTGCGGATCAGCGAGCTGGCGTCGGCCGGCGTGCGCGAGGCCATCATCTGCGTGACCATCGACATCGCGCTGACCTGCAGCGGGTCGCCGGGCGGCTGGGCCGGGTCGCGCGCAGGATCGCGGCCCGAATCGCGTACGAAGAAGCCGCGCTGGCGCCGCGCCTCCACCAGCCCGAGCGCCAGCAGCTGGTCGTAGGCCGCCACCACGGTGTAGGGGCTCACGCCCTGCTGGCGCGCGCATTCGCGCACCGAGGGCAGGCGCGCGCCCGGCAGCAGCAGCCGGTTGCGGATGCGTTCGGCCAGGCGATCGGCCAACTGGGCGGTCAGCGACTGGGACGAGGTTCGTGTCAGCATCGACGTTCGATCTGTGTTGTACGCAAGCCCGATACAGATTGACTGTGTGTACGGCCATCTGTACTGGAACTGTAATGGTCCAAAGTTTAGAGTGTGTGTCATGAACTGGCAAGAATTCACCGCGCTGCTGGTGCTGGCCACGGCGATGAGCTTCTCGCCCGGCCCCAACACCACGCTGTCGACCACCCTCGCGGCCAACGGCGGCCTGCCGCGCGCGATGCGCTTCGTGGTCGCGGTGCCGGTGGGCTGGACGCTGCTGCTCGCGCTGTGCGCGGCCGGCCTGGGCGCGCTGGTGATGGCGGCGCCCGCGCTGCGCTGGGCGATCAAGGCGCTGGGCATCGCCTACCTGCTGTACCTTGCGTTCAAGCTCGGCACCAGCACCACGCTGGGCCGCGCCGACGACGCGAACCTGTCGGTCGGCTTCGTGCAGGGCGTGATGCTGCAGTTCCTCAACATCAAGGCCTGGCTGCTGGCGCTCACGCTGGTCGCCGGCTGGATCGCGGGCCAGGCCGAGCCGCTGCACCGCTTCGCGATCGTCGCGCCGGTGATGCTGATCTACGCCTTCGCGAGCAACTTCACCTATGCGCTGGCCGGCGCGCTGCTGCGCGACTGGCTGTCGAAGGGCAAGCGCCTGGCCTGGTTCAACCGCGCGATGGCCGCCGTGCTGGTGCTCACCGCCTGGTGGATGCTGCGCGTCTAGGGCCGCCATGAAGATCAAGGACGAAACCCTCGGCATGTGGCTCGGCGTGATCGGCGTGGCGCTGTTCGCGGTCACGCTGCCGATGACGCGGCTGGCCACCGGCACGCAGGCGCAGCCGCAGCTCTCGCCGTGGTTCGTCACGCTCGGCCGGGCCGCGCTCGCGGGCCTGCTGTCGGCCGTGTTCCTGCTGGTCACGCGCTCGCCGCGGCCGGCGCCCCACCAGTGGAGGCCGCTGGGTATCGCGGTGCTCGGCAACTGCATCGGCTTTCCGCTGCTGCTGGCCTATGCGCTGCGCGTGGTCACGGCCAGCCATGCGGCGGTGGTGACGGCGCTGCTGCCGCTGGTCACGGCCGCGGTCGCGGCCTGGGTGCTGCACCAGCGCGCGCGGCTCGGCTTCTGGCTCTGCGCCGTCGCGGGCAGCCTGCTGGTGGTGGTGTTCTCGCTGGTGCGCGCGAGCCAGAACGGTCACGGTTTCGGCTTCGAATGGGCCGACCTGCTGCTGGTCGGCGCCGTGATCGCCGCCTCCTTCGGCTACATCTACGGCGCGCAGGTCACGCCCGCGCTCGGCGCCGAGCGCGTGATCTGCTGGGTCTGCGTGATGGCGCTGCCGCTCACCCTGCCGGCCACGCTCGTGCTGTGGCCCACGCAGCCGATCGCCACCGCCTCCTGGCTGGGCTTCGTCTACGTCGGCATGTTCTCGATGTGGATCGGCTTCTTCGCCTGGTACCGCGGCCTGGCCCTCGGCGGCGCGCTGCGCGTGAGCCAGACGCAGCTGCTGCAGCCCTTCCTGTCGATCATGGTGTCGATCCCGCTCTTGGGCGAGCCGCTCGACGTGGTCACGCTGGGCTTCGCGGCCGCGGTGGTGGCCACGGTGGTGGTCGGCAAGCGGCTGTCGCAGCCGCCGGCGCCCGCCGCACCGACCCTGCGCGCGCCGGTCGGCGCCGTGGACTGATCGCGCCCACCGTCTTACCCTCGCATCCGCACCCCGTTCGTTCGCATCGCCCCTCACCGTCAGAAAGAAGACTCCCATGAACTGGAAACTCGCCGCCCGCGCCGCCAAGATGAACCCGTCGGTGCTGCGTGAAATCCTCAAGGTCACCGAGCGCCCCGGCATCATCAGCCTGGCCGGCGGCCTGCCCTCGCCCAAGACCTTCCCGATCCAGGCCTTCGCCGACGCCTGCGCCGAGGTGCTGCACAACGACGGCCAGGCCGCGCTGCAGTACGCCGCCAGCGAGGGCTTCGCGCCGCTGCGCCAGGCCGTGGCCGACATGCTGCCGTGGAACGTCGATCCCTCGCAGGTGCTGATCACCACCGGCTCGCAGCAGGGCCTCGACCTGGTCGCCAAGGTGCTGATCGACCCGGGCAGCAAGGTGCTGGTCGAGACGCCGACCTACCTCGGCGCGCTGCAGGCCTTCGGCCCGATGGAGCCCAACCCCGTGGGCGTGGCCAGCGACGACGACGGTGTGATCGTCGAGGACCTGGTCGCCAAGGCCAAGGACGCGCGCTTCATCTACCTGCTGCCCAATTTCCAGAACCCCACCGGCCGCACCATGACCGAGGAGCGCCGCGCCGCCGTGTCGGCCGCCGCCGCCGAGGCCGGCCTGCCGATCGTCGAGGACAACCCCTACGGCGAGCTCTGGTTCGACGAAGCCCCGCCGCTGCCGCTGGCCGCGCGCAACCCCGAGGGCGTGATCTACCTGGGCTCGTTCTCGAAGGTGCTGGCGCCGGGCCTGCGCCTGGGCTTCCTGGTGGCGCCCAAGTCCATCTACCCGAAGCTGCTGCAGGCCAAGCAGGCGGTCGACCTGCACACGCCGATCTTCACGCAGCGCATGGTGTCGGCCGTGATGAAGGACAACTTCCTCGAGCGCCACGTGCCCACCATCCGCGCGCTCTACAAGCGCCAGCGCGATGCGATGAGCGCGGCACTCACGCGCGAGATGGCCGGCCTGGACGTGAAGTTCAACGCGCCCAAGGGCGGCATGTTCCTGTGGGCGCGCCTGCCCGAGGGCATCGACACCGTGACCCTGCTGCCCAAGGCGGTCGAGCGCAACGTGGCCTTCGTGCCCGGCGCGCCCTTCTATGCCGGCGAAGGCGACGCGCGCACGCTGCGGCTGTCGTTCGTGACCGCGAGCGTCGAGGAGATCGACACCGCGATCGCCGCGCTGGCGCAGACGGTGCGCGAGGAACTCGCGCTGGCCGGCGACAAGCAGCTCGCGGCCGCGCAGATCTGAGCGCGCGCAGCCACCGGAGCCAGCCTTGATCGGCCTCACGACCCTCTCGCTGTTCCTGCTCGCGGTGCTGGCGCTGTTCCTGTCGCCGGGCCCGAACATGGCTTTCGTGCTCTCGCACGGCGTGGCCCATGGCCCGCGCGGCGGCTTCGCGGCGGCGCTCGGGATCTCGGCCGCCGACCTGGTGCACACGCTGTTCGCCGCCACCGGCGTGACCGCGCTGGTGGCCGCCTGGCCGCCGTCCTTCGACCTGCTGCGCTATGCCGGCGCGCTGTACCTGCTGTGGCTCGCCGTGCAGGCGCTGCGCAGCGGCGGCGGCCTGCGGCTCGGCGCGCAGGCGCGGCCGGCCGGCTTCGGCCGCATCGTGCGCATGGCCCTGTTGAACAACCTGGTCAATCCGAAGGCGCTGCTGTTCTTCATGGTGTTCCTGCCGCAGTTCGTCGATCCCGCGCGCGGCAGCGTGCCGCTGCAGCTGGTGCAGCTCGGCGTCGTGCTGTCGCTGGCGGCGCTGGGCTTCAACACCCTGCTGGGTGCCTGCAGCGGACAGGTCGGCCGCTGGCTGCAGCGCCGCCCCGGCGCCGAGAAGTTCCAGCGCGGCCTGCTCGCCACCGTGATGCTGGCGCTCGCGGTGCGCCTGCTGTTCCTCGACCGGCCCGTGCCGCGCTGAAGAGGTCCCCCATGAATGTCCTGAAGATCGCGGCCTTCTCGGATGGCGAGCAAGGCGGCAATCCCGCCGGCGTCGTCATCGCCGAGGCCCTGCCGCCCGAGGCCCGGATGCAGCGCATCGCCGCCGACGTGGGCTTCTCGGAAACCGCCTTCGCCGCGCGCGCCGGCGACGGCTGGCGCGTGCGCTACTTCGCGCCGCAGTCCGAAGTGCCGTTCTGCGGCCACGCGACGATCGCGCTCGGCGCGGCGCTCGCGCTGCAGCACGGCGACGGCGTGTTTCCGCTCACGCTGAACCAGGCGCGGATCACGGTCGAGGGCCGCCGCAACGGCGCCACCGTCGAGGCCGCGCTGCAGTCGCCGCCCACGCGCAGCGCCGCCGCCGTGCCGGCCCTGCTGTCGGCGGCGCTGGAACTGTTCGGGCTCGACGCGGCCGCGCTCGATGCGCGCATTCCGCCGGCCGTCGCCCATGCGGGCGCCGATCACCTGGTGCTGGCGCTCGAGAGCCGCGCGGCGCTGGCGGCGATGCACTACGAGCTCGAGGCCGGCCGCGCGCTGATGGCCCGCTTCGATCTCACGACCATCGTGCTGCTGCATGCCGAGAGCGCACAGCGCTTCCACACGCGCAATCCCTTCGCCTCCGGCGGCATTTACGAAGACCCCGCGACCGGCGCCGCCACCGCCGCGCTGGCCGGCTACCTGCGCGATATCGGCTGGCCGCACGGCGGCGCGATCGACGTGGTGCAGGGCGAGGACATGGGCATGCTGTCGCGCCTGCATGCCGGCATCCCGGCCGCGCCCGGCAGCTCGATCCGCGTCTCGGGCACCGCGCGCATCATGCGGGACTGACCCGAACACGAACACACAAGCTTCAAGGAAAGACGACGACATGCTCAACATCTGGGGCCGCATCAGCTCGATCAACGTGCGCAAGGTGGTGTGGTGCGCACAGGAACTCGGGCTGGACTTCCAGCGCACCGAGGCCGGTGGCCGCTTCGGCGTGGTGCAGACCGACGAGTACCTGGCACTGAATCCCAACGCCATGGTGCCCACCATCGACGACGGCGAGGGCGCGGAGCGCGTGGTGCTCTGGGAATCGAACGTGATCGTGCGCTACCTCTGCGCCAAGTACTCGCACGGCGCCTTCTACCCGGCCGACCTGCCCGCGCGCTTCGACGCCGAGCGCTGGATGGACTGGCAGCAGACCACGCTCAACCGCGCGAGCCGCGATGCCTTCGTGCAATGGGTGCGCACGCCGCCGGCCGAACGCCAGCCGGTGCTGATCGAGGCCTCGGTGCGCGAGAGCGAAGCGCTGTTCGGCCTGCTCGACGCCCACCTCGCGCGCCATCCCTACATCGCCGGCGAGCGCTTCACGATGGCCGACATCCCGATCGGCTGCGAGGCGCACCGCTGGTTCAACCTGCCGGCCGCCGAATACCGCCGGCCCGGCTGGCCGAATGTCGAGCGCTGGTTCAACGACCTGCTCATCCGTCCGGGCGCGCGCGGCGTGCTCGATCTCCCTCTCGAGTAAGCAATGAAAAACCCCCTTCGACAAGCTCAGGACAGGCTTTTCAAGCAAGTCGACGTCTTCACCGCCCATCCCTACTTCGGCAACCCGCTGGCCGTGGTGATCGATGGCAGCGAGCTCGACGATGCGGCCATGCTGCGCTTCGCGCAGTGGACCAACCTGTCCGAAACCACCTTCCTGCTGCCGCCCACCGACCCCGCGGCCGACTACCGGGTGCGCATCTTCACGCCCGGCGGCGAGCTGCCGTTCGCGGGCCATCCCACCATCGGCAGCTGCCATGCCTGGCTGCAGGCCGGCGGCAAGCCCAAGGCCCCCGGCCAGGTGGTGCAGCAGTGCGGCGCCGGCCTGGTGCCGCTGCGGCGCGAGGGCACGCGGCTGGCCTTCGCGGCGCCGCCGCTCAAGCGCAGCGCGCCGAGCCCCGCGCTGCTGGCCAAGGTGGCCGGCGCGCTGGGCCTGAAGGCGCAGCAGGTGATCGCCGCGCAGGTGCTCGACAACGGCCCGGTCTGGTTCGGCCTGCTGCTCGAGGATGCCGACGCGGTGCTCGCGCTCGCGCCCGACCATCGCGCGCTGAAGGAACTGGGCGTGAAGGCCGGCGTGGCCGGCGTGCCCTCGGTGCACGACACCTCGCTCCTGATCGGCCGCTCGAACCGCGAGGCGCGCGCCTTCGGCAACCGCCCCGCCGTGCCGCTGGACGACGGCGCGAAGATCGACCTCGAGGTGCGCGCCTTCGCCGAGCCGATCGGCGTGCAGGAAGACCCGGTCACCGGCAGCCTCAACGCGGGCCTGGCCGAATGGCTGATCGCCGACGGCCACATGCCCGCGCGCTACCTGGCGGCGCAGGGCCAATGCCTGGGCCGCGCGGGCCGCGTCCACATCGAGCGCGATGCCGAGGGCCGGATCTGGGTCGGCGGCGATGCCGTGACCTGCGTCGACGGCCGCGTCGCGCTCTGAACGGAGGCACCGCCATGCATGCCGAAGTCGACCACCTCGTGATCGCCGCCGCCTCGCTGGCCGAGGGCGTGGCCTGGTGCGAGGCCACGCTGGGCGTGGTGCCCGCGCCCGGCGGCGCGCATCCGCTGATGGGCACGCACAACCGGCTGCTGAACGTCGCGAGCGAGGCCTATCCGCGCGCCTACGCCGAGATCATCGCGATCGAACCGGGCCAGGCGCCGTCGCGCCCGAACACGCGCCGCTGGTTCGATCTCGACGATGCCGAACTGCAGGCCGGGCTCGCGCAGCACGGCCCGCGGCTGATCCACTTCGTGGCGCGCGTGCCCGATGCGCGCGCCGCCATCCAGGCCCTGGCGCGCGAGGAGCATGCGCAGATCGACCGCGGCCAGTTGCTCGAGGCCTCGCGCGACACCGCGGCCGGCCGGCTCGAATGGCAGATCGCGGTGCGCGACGACGGCCAGCGGCTGTTCTACGGCGCGCTGCCCACGCTGATCCAGTGGGGCCCGGTGCATCCGGTCGACGCCATGCCGGCCTCGGGCCTCGCGCTGCGCTCGCTGCATGCCACCCATCCGCGCGCGCCGGCGCTGTCGGCCGCGCTCTCGGCCATCGGCCTGCGCGCGCTGCAGGTCGATGCCGGCCCACCGAACCTCGTGGCCGTGTTCGACACGCCGCGCGGCCCCGTCACCCTGGAATCCCGAGGACTCTGACATGCTGACCCTGACCGAAATCGCCTGGTTCGCCCTCGCCTCGCTGCTGCTCGCGCTCACGCCCGGGCCGAACATGATCTATTGCGTCTCGCGCACCCTGATCCAGGGCCGCCGCGCCGGGCTGATCTCGCTGGGCGGCGTGCTGATGGCCTTCCTGGTGCACCTGTGCGCGGCCGCGCTCGGGCTCACGGCGCTGCTGCTCGCGGTGCCGCTGGCCTTCGACGCGATCCGCTTCGCGGGCGCGGCCTACCTGATGTGGCTCGCATGGCAGGCGGTGCGCCCCGGCGGCGCCGCGCCCTTCGAGGCCCGCGCGCTGCCGGCCGACCCGCCGGGCAAGCTGTTCCGCATGGGCTTCCTCACCAACCTGCTGAACCCGAAGGTGGCGATGTTCTATCTCTCGTTCTTTCCGCAGTTCATCCATCCCGAGCGCGGCTCGGTGCTGCTGCAGAGCCTGCAGCTCGGCGCCGCGCAGATGGCCAGCAGCGCCGTGGTCAACACGACCATGATCGTCGGCGCCGCGAGCATCACGGCCGTGCTGTCGAAGAGCGAAGGCTGGCTGCGCGCGCAGCGCTACGTGATGGGCAGCGTGCTGGCCGCGCTGGCGGTGCGCGTGGCGCTGACCGAAAGAAAGTGACCCCCATGCGATTCACCCGCGAAGAAATGGAAGCCGCGCTCGCCACCGTGCACGCGGCGATGCCGCCCACGCCGCAGTACGCCTGGCCGCTGCTCGAACGGCGCCTGGGCGCGAAGCTCTGGGCCAAGCACGAGAACCACACGCCGGTCGGCGCCTTCAAGATCCGCGGCGGCCTGACCTACTTCGAGACGCTGGCGCGCGAACAGCCCGAGGCGCGCCACGTGATCAGCGCCACGCGCGGCAACCATGGCCAGTCGCTGGGCTTCGCGGCGCGCCGCCACGGCCTGGCCGCGACCATCGTGGTGCCGCATGGCAACTCGGTCGAGAAGAACGCCGCCATGCGCGCGCTCGGCGTCGAGCTGGTCGAGCACGGCGAGGACTTCCAGGCCGCGTCCGAGCATGCGGCCGTGCTGGCCGAGCGCGACGGCTTGCACCGCGTGCCCTCGTTCCATCGCGAGCTGGTGCGCGGCGTGTCGACCGCCTACGTCGAGTTCTTCGAGGCGCTCGAGCACGCGCCGCCCGACGTGCTGTTCGTGCCCATCGGCCTGGGCTCGGGCTTCGCGGGCGCGGCCGCGGCGCGCGCGCACTGCGGCGTCGCCACCAAGATCGTCGGCGTGGTGTCGGCCCATGCCACGGCCTACCTTGATTCGTTCCGCGCGCGCAGCCCGGTCGAGTCGCCGGTCAGCACGCGCCTGGCCGACGGCATGGCCTGCCGCGTGCCGGTGCCCGAGTCGCTCGAGGTGCTGCTGCGCGAGGCCGAAGACGTGATCGCGGTCAGCGACGAGGAGGTCGGCGAGGCGATGCGCATCCTCTTCAGCGACACCCACAACGTGGCCGAGGGCGCGGGCGCCGCCGCGCTCGCCGGCGCGCTTCAGCAGCGGGAACGCTGGCGCGGCAAGACGGTGGGCATCAGCCTGACGGGCGGCAACGTCGACTCGGGCATGTTCGCCGAGGTGCTGGCGAGGGCCTGAGCGGCCGCAGCTCGCTTCAGGGCAGCGGACCGGTGTTCGCGGTGCTCAAGGGCAGGCGCGACACCTCGGCCAGCAGCAGCGCGAGCTGCGCCGCCGCGGCATCGACGACCGCCTGGCCCGCCGGCGCCGTGGCGGCCGCCGCATTGCCCGCCGCGCCCTGCGCGTTGTAGTCCTCGATCGCCCAGCCCAGCTTCGCGCTCCTGCCGTTGCCGAGGATCGCGTAGTCGGCCGCGCGCTGCTCCGAGCTGGAGCGGAAATCCTGTGCCGCGTCCATGCGCACCAGCTGCGGCGCGAGCGCCAGCATCATCGAGGTCTCGATCTCGCCCGCATGCACGCCGAAGCGGTGCTCGTGCGCGCTGAATCGGGCGCCCGCCTCGCCCAGCGGCAGGTTGAACCAGCTCGCGGAATAGACGATCAGCCCGTGCGCGGCGCGCAGCTCGCGCGCCACGATGTCCATCGCGCCCACGTGGCCGCCATGCGCGTTGAACAGCACCAGCTTCTTCACCCCGGCGCGCGCCACCCCGGCGCCGATCTCGCTCCACATGCGGATCAGCGTCTCGGCCGACAGCGTGAGCGTGCCCGCGAAGCGCGCGTGCTCGGGGCTCAGGCCGATCTGCTGGGTCGGCAGGAACAGCACCGGCAGCTCGGCCGGCAGCAGCGGCAGCGCCGCCGCGACGATGCCGTCGGCCAGCACCGTGTCGACCCCGAGGGGCAGGTGCGGCCCGTGCTGCTCGGTGGCGCCCAGCGGCAGCACCGCCACCGTGGCTGCCACATCGAGCGCGGCGAAGTCGCGCGTGGACAGCTGTGACCAGAAGCGGGGCAGGGATACCGTGGGAGCGTTCATCCGGCGATCTTAGAGCGGTGATTCAATCCACGCGACTTCGCCAACCAACCCAAGGACACCTTCATGGATCTCGAACTCCAGGACCGCCACGTACTCATCACCGGCGGCAGCAAGGGCATCGGCCTGGCCTGCGCGCTCGGCTTCCTGCGCGAGGGCGCGCGCGTGAGCCTGGTGTCGCGCGATCCGGCCAACCTCGAACAGGGCCGCCAGGAGCTGCTCGCGGCCCACGCGCAGGCCGAGGGCCGCGTCTCGCTGCATGCCGCCGACCTCAAGGACCCGTCGGCCGCCCTGGCCGCGCTCGACGCCGCCGAACAGGCCTTCGGCCCCGTCGACGTGCTCGTCAACTCGGCCGGCGCCGCGCGCCGCACCCCGCCCGACGACCTCACGCCCGCCGCCTGGCACGACGCGATGGACGCGAAGTACTTCAGCTACATCCACATGATCGACCCGGTGGTCAAGCGCATGGGGCAGCGCGGCAGCGGGGCCATCGTCAATGTCATCGGGCAGGGCGGCAAGGTCGCGAGCCCCGTGCACATGGCCGGTGGTGCCGCCAATGCGGCGCTGATGCTGGTCAGTGCGGGGATGGCTGCCGCTTATGCCGCCAAGGGGGTGCGCGTGAATGCGGTGAATCCTGGACTTACGCTGACTGCGCGGCTGGCTGAAGGGATGAAGGCGGATGCGAAGTTGCAGGGTATCGATACCGACGAGGCGCTGAAGCGGGCTACTGCGCGGCTGCCGCTGGGGCGGATTGCTACGCCGGAAGAAGTGGCGAATACGGTGCTGTTTCTGGCTTCGGGGAAGGCTAGTTATGTGACGGGGGCGATTGTGGCGATGGATGGGGCGGTTACGCCGATGATTTGAGTGGCGTTTTATTTGGGCTGAGGTTTTTCTTGGCTCTGCTCTTCTTCTTGAGGCTGTTGACCGGGTCTCGCCCCGGCGGGCGACTTACTTTTCTTGTCTCGCCAAGAAAAGTAAGCAAAAGAAGGCGACCCCACTGTCTGTGTCCCTTCGCTTCGCTACGGGCAACCTGCGGTGCTCGGGGAAAGCGGGGGTCCGCAGAACTCGCTTCGCTCAGACAGCTGCGGCCCTTATCCCGCTTTCCCCTGCGCTCCTCGGCACAGCCAGAGGGGGGCGTTCGGGCCTTTGCTTCGCTCGGCCACACGACATCCACTCGGGCCTTCGCTTCGCTCGGCATTGGTATTGCCCCCTCTCCCTCTGGGAGAGGGCTGGGGTGAGGGCACTGGGCGGTGGATACCGTCAGACCCTTGGTGAGGCCCGGTGCCCTCACCCTAACCCTCTCCCAGAGGGAGAGGGGACAAGACAAACACAAGGCCGAGCGAAGCGATGGCCCGCGCGACATTGCCAGGCCGAGCGAAGCGATGGCCCGAGCGGCATTCCAAGGCCGAGCGAAGCAAAGGCCCGACCCATCCCCTCTGGCTGCGCCGAGGAGCGCAGCGTTTCGCGGATCAGGGCTCGCAGCTGTTTGAGCGAAGCGAGTTCTGCGAGACCCCGCGAAACGCGAGCACCGCAGGTTGCCCGTAGCGAAGCGAAGGGTCGCAGACAGTGGGTCGCCTTTTCTTTGGTTACTTTCTTTTGGCGAAGCAAAAGAAAGTGACTCGCCCGCCGGGGCGAGACCCGGCCAACAGCCTACCCAGAGAAAACACCCCGCCCCAACAAATCAAACTTCAAAGCCAGGAAATCAACCAAAGCCCGAACCCGAGCCGCAACAAACCTCCCACTAGGCAACAACGCATGCAACGGATAAGGCTCCGTCTCCCAATCCGTCATCAGGTGCACCAGCCGCCCGGCTTCGATGTCACCGCGCACATCGAGCGCCGACTTCAAGGTCACCCCATGCCCCGCCACCGCCCATTCCCGCGCCAGCGAAGCATCGTCCACGCTGCGATTCCCATCGACCCGCACCTGCATCCACTGCCCGTTCTGCGCAAAGCGCCAGACCCGATGCAGCCGCCCCCCGCGATTGAAGATCAGGCAGTTGTGATGCACCAGGTCCTGCGGCACCTTCGGCGCCGGATGCCGCCGCAGATAGTCCGGCGAGGCGGTCAACAAGGGGTTGGTCATCGCGAACGGCCGCGCCACCAGCCGAGAATCGGCCAGCGCGCCGTAGCGCAGCGCCACGTCGACCTCGTCGCGCATCACGTCCAGCGGCCGGTCGCCCACCGACAGCGACAGCTGCACGCCCGTGTGCAGCGCGAGGAACTCGTCGAACCAGGGCAAGAGGGTGCTGCGCGTGAGGTCCGAGGGCGCGGCCACGCGCAGCGTGCCGACCAGCTCGCCGCGGTCGGCCGTGACCAGCGATTCGCCCTCGGCCAGGAGCTCGAAGGCGCGCACCGCGTAGTCCAGCAGGGTCTGGCCCTGCGGTGTCAGGCGCATGGCGCGCGTGGAGCGCTCGAACAGGCGCGCACCGAGCTGCGTCTCGAGCCGCTTGAGCGTGGCGCTCGCGGCCGCCGGCGTGATGCCCAGCGCATGGGCCGCGGCCGTCAGCGTGCCGGCGCGCGCGGTCTGCACCAGCACCTGCAGGTCCGAGATATTTTCAATCTTCATTTGAAAGTGTTGCTCGCGAAGCCGGTCTTATCAAATTGAGATTGTCACCCTACATTCGATCCATCTCCAGATCCGCCACAAAGGAACCGCCATGAAAGCCGTCGGCTACTACCAGCCCCTCCCCATCGACAACCCCGAAGCGCTGCAGGACATCGAGCTGCCCGCGCCCCAGCCCGGCGCGCGCGACCTGCTGGTGCGCGTGAAGGCGGTGTCGGTCAATCCGGTCGACACCAAGGTGCGCAGGAACGCCGCCCCCGAGGCCGGCCAGGCCAAGGTGCTGGGCTGGGACGCGGTCGGCACGGTCGAGGCCATCGGCGCGGGCGTGACGGGCTTCAAGGTCGGCGACCGCGTCTACTACGCGGGCTCGATCGTGCGCCCGGGCGCCAACTCGGAACTGCATGCGGTCGACGAGCGCATCGCCGCGATCGCACCGGGCACGCTCGACGACGCCCAGGCCGCCGCGCTGCCGCTGACCACCATCACCGCCTACGAACTGCTGTTCGACCGCCTGCGCGTGCCCAAGGGCGGCGGCGCGGGCCAGACCCTGCTGATCACCGGCGGCGCCGGCGGCGTGGGCTCGATCCTGATCCAGCTCGCGCGCCAGCTCACGCAGCTGCGCGTGGTCGCCACCGCCTCGCGCGCCGAAACCCGCGCCTGGTGCCTGGAACTGGGCGCGCACCTCGTCATCGACCATTCGAAGCCGCTCGCGGCCGAGCTCAAGGCCGCCGGCATCGCCGCGGTCGACATGGTCGCGAGCCTCACGCAGACCGAGCAGCACTACGCGCAGATCATCGAGAGCCTCAAGCCCCAGGGCCAGCTCGCGGTGATCGACGACATGAAGACGCTCGACGCGATGCCGCTGAAGACCAAGAGCCTATCGCTGCACTGGGAAATGATGTTCGCGCGCTCGCGCTTCGAGACGCCCGACATCGCCGAGCAGGGCGCGCTGCTGGCCGAGGTGGCCGCGCTGGTCGACGCCGGCCGCGTGCGCACCACCGCGAACGCGAGCTTCGGCACCATCAACGCCGCCAATCTGCGCCGCGCCCATGCGCTGATCGAAAGCGGCAAGGCGCAGGGCAAGGTGGTGCTGGCCGGGTTCTGAACGAAGCTCAGCGTCTCCAGCGCAGGCTGCGCACCCGCTCGCGCTGCTCTTCCTCGTGGAAGTGCGCGAGCGAGGGCTTGATGAGGTCGCTGCGCGCCACGATGCCGACCAAGAGGCGCGAATCGGCATCGCGCACCACCGGCAGCCGCTCGAGCCCGTGGCGCGCGAGCCGCGTGGCGACCGCGCGGCAGTTCTCGCCGGGCAGCGCGACCACCGGCGGCGTGCCGGCCACGGCATCGCCGACGGTGCCGTTGCTCCAGGCGGCAAGCACGGTGCGGTCGGCCACGCCGATCACCTCGCGCCCGCGCAGCACCGGGAACGCGCGGTGCGCCTGGCCCTCGCCGAAGTACACGGCCAGCGCCTCGGCCACCGGCAGGGCGGCGTCGATGGTGTGCACCTCGCGCGTCATCACCTCTTCCACGAACTGGCGCTCGAGCGGATCGATGCCGTACTCGCGGTAGATGTGATGGCCGCGACGCGCGATCTTCTCGGTGAGGATCGAACGACGCATGGTGAGCACGGTGAAGCCGTAGGCGGTGGCCGAGGTGGCCAGCAGCGGCAGCAGCGCATTGCTGTCGTGCGTGAGCCCGAAGGCGAACACGGTGGCCATCAGCGGCGCGCGCATGGTGCCGCCGAGCGTGGCGGCCATGCAGACCAGCGGCCACAGCATCGGGTCGCCGCCCGGCAGCAGGTGCGAGAGCACCGCGCCGAGCGCCGCGCCCATCATCAGGAGCGGCGCCAGCACGCCGCCCGAGGTGCCCGAGCCGAGCGCGATCACCCAGATGATCGCCTTGACCGCGATCAGCGCCAGCACCGCCTGCCAGGCCAGCTGGTTGTGCAGCAGGTCGCCGATCACGTCGTAGCCCACGCCGAGCGCGCGCGGCTCGAAATAACCGCCGATGCCCACCGCGAGGCCGCCGAGCGCCGGCCACCACATCCAGTGCAGCGGCAGCTTGCCGAACAGGTCCTCGACCTTGTAGAGCGACAGCGAGAGGCTGGCCGAGAGCGCGCCGCACAGCAGTCCGGCCACCACGCACGACAGCAGCGCGAGCGGGCCCGGCGCCGCGGTCTGCAGCGGGAACAGCGGCCCGGCCTCCATCAGCAGCGGCCGCGTGAAGCCCGCGACCGCGCAGGCGATCGCCACCGGCAGCAGGCTGCGCGGGCGCAGCTCGAACAGCAGCAGCTCGACCGCCAGCAGCACCGCGGCCACCGGCGTGCCGAACACCGCCGTCATGCCCGCGGTGGCGCCGGCCACCAGCAGCGCCTTGCGCTCGGCCGCCGACAGGTGGAAGTGCTGCGCGATCAGGGAGCCGATGGCGCCGCCGGTCATGATGATCGGCCCCTCGGCGCCGAAAGGCCCGCCGCTGCCGATCGCGATGCCCGAGGACAGCGGCTTGAGCACCGCCACCTTCGGCGACATCTTGCTGCGGCCGAACAGGATCGCCTCGATGGCCTCGGGAATGCCGTGGCCGCGGATCTTCTCGGAGCCGTAGCGCGCGATCAGCCCGATCACCAGCCCGCCGACCACCGGCACCGCGATCACCCAGGCGCCCATCGTGTGGCCGGCCGGCGAGCGGTCGGCCAGCGAGAAGCTCTGGAAGAAGAACAGGTTGGTGAAGAAGCGGATCAGGTCGAGCAGCACGCGCGCGGCCACGGTGCTCGCGGCGCCGATGACGGCGGCCAGGGTGGCGATGCGCAGCAGGCGCGCGTCGAGCGCGAAGTCGCCGCGGCGATGGGTGGAAGTGGACATGGAGGGGCCGGAAGCCAGTGGCGCGAAAGCGCGCAAATATATCACTTCATGACATAAATCGCCGATCGTGGCCGTCTTGCCCCTGCGCCAGAATCGCCCGATGGACCGCACGCTCATCGAACCCGAAACGCCCCGTCTTCGCCTGCGCCAGTGGCGCGAGAGCGACCTCGCGCCCTTCGCCGCGCTGGTCGCCGATCCGCAGGTGATGGAGTTCTTTCCCGCCACGCTGTCGCGCGCGGAGAGCGACGCGCTGGTCGCGCGCTTCGTCGAGCGCATCGAACAGAACGGCTGGGGCTTCTGGGCCGCCGAGCACAAGGAGTCGGGCGAGCTGATCGGCTTCACCGGCCTCAACGCGCCGGCCTATCCCCTGCCCTTCTCGCCCTGCGTGGAGATCGGCTGGCGGCTCGCGCGCCAGTGGTGGGGCCAGGGCCTCGCGAGCGAGGCGGCGCGCGCCTCATTGGCCGTGGGCTTCGAGCGGCTCGGGCTGGACGAGATCGTGTCCTTCACCGCGCTGCCCAACCGGCGCTCGAGCGCGGTGATGCAGCGCCTGGGCATGCGCGAGGACCCGTCCGGCGCGTTCGACCATCCGCTGCTGGCCGAGGGCCATCCGCTGCGCCGCCATTGCCTCTACCGGCTCGACCGCGCGGCCTGGCAGGCGCAACGAGGCGCCTGAGGTCAGAAGGCCTTCACCAGCAGCACCAGCCCCGAGACGATCGCGAACAGCTGCACGAAGATGCGCAGCAGCCGCCCGTTCACGCGGCGATGCACGAGGCGGCTCAGCACCGCGCCCACGACCAGCGCCGGCAGCAGCAGCGCCGCGGCCTGCAGCTGCGGCAGGCCGACGCGGCCGGTGGCCAGCAGCACGGCCAGCGACACCAGCTCGCCGAGCAGGAAGCACAGCGCGATGGTCGAACGCATGGTGGGCGCCGGCTGGTGCTGGTAGACCAGCGCCAGCGGCGGGCCGCCGATGCCGGTGGCGGTCTCGGTGATGCCCGTGACCAGCCCGGCGCCGACGAAGGCGCCGCGCCCCGGCGAGAAGGCCGGCATCAGCAGGGTGACCAGCGCGGCCACGACGGTCGAGGCGCCGACGAACAGCGAGAGCTGGCCCGCGCTGAGCGCCGCCAGCACCCACAGGCCGCCCGCGGTGCCCGCGACGCGCCCGCCGGTGATCCAGCGCGCGCCGGTGCCGTCGATGGCGCCGCGCTCGCGCCAGGCCACGTAGAGGTTCAGCGGCAGCATCAGCACCAGCACGCACACCGGCAGCAGCTCGGGGCGCACGAGCCCGATCACCGGCGCGGCGATGAGCGCGAAGCCGACGCCGGTCGCGCCCTGCACGAAGGCGGCGACCAGCACGGCCAGCGACATCAGCACGAGGTGCTGCGCGCTCATCGGGCGACCTGCCGCCGGTGCTCGGCGGCCGTGGGATGCAGCCGCACGATCGGCGCGCGCGCGATCGCGGCCTGGGCGGTGCGCGCGAGCTGCCGTTGCAGCGCGCGCGCGTCCCAGTCGGTGGGCCAGCCCTTCCACAGCCGCAGCCGGCCGTCGACGAACACCGCCTCGATCTGGTCGCGGTTGCCCAGTCGCACCAGGTCCCAGGTCAGGTCGACCGAGGTGCACATCTCGGGCGTGTCGACGTCCACGAGCAGGAAGTCGGCGGCCTTGCCGACGGCGATCTCGCCGGTGCGCGCGCCCAGGCCCGCGGCACGCGCGCCCTCGTGCGTCGCATGGTCGAACCAGGTCCAGCCGCCGCCGCTGGAGGCATCGCCCACGGCCAGGCCGAAGGCGATCTTCTGCGCGGCCTCGGCCGCATCCATCAGGCGGAAGCCGTCGCTGCGCGTGGCATCGGTGCCCAGGCCGAAGCGGATGCCGAGCGCGTCCATCAGATGGGCCGGCGCCACCGCGTTGCCCTTCCACTGGCTCGCGACCGGGTTGTAGCTGACGGCGGTGTCGGTGTCGCGCAGCAGCATGAGCTCCGGCGGCGTGACCAGCGTGCCGTGCGCGATCAGCACCTGCGGGCCGAGCGCGCCCAGCTGCGCGAGCAGTTCGAGCGGGCGCCGGCCGCGCGCGACCACCGAGCGCTCGACCGAGGCCAGGTGCTCGTTGACGTGGGTCTGGAACACGGTGCCGGCCTCGGCGCACAGCGCGGAGACGCTCGTCAGCATCTCGTCGGAGGCCGCTTCGGGCACCGAGATCGCGAGCGAGGGATGCACCAGCGCATCGCCCTGCCAGCGCGCGAGGAAGCGCTCGGCCTGCGCCTTCAGCGCGCGGCGCTCCGCATCGCCGCTCTCGTTGCCGCCGTCGTTGCAGATCAGCCCGAGCACGCAGCGCAGGCCGGTCTCGTGCAGCGCGCGCGCCATCGCGCCGATGTCGCCCGGCGCGCGGGTGCCGGCGTCGCACACGGTGGTGAAGCCGCCGCGCAGCGACTCGAGCGCCGCGAGCTTGGTCGCGAGGTAGACGAACTCGTCGTCGAGGCTGGATTCGAGCGGCACCCACACGCGGCGGAAGATCTCGGACGGCTCGCCGTAGGCCAGCGACTTGCCGAAGGACTGCGTGAGATGGTGGTGCGCGTCGATCATGCCGGGCATCAGCAGCCGGCCGGGCAGGCGTTGCGGCACCAGTCGAGGATGGCGCACGGCCAGCAGCTCGGCGGGGCCGATGTCGGCGAAGCGGCCGTCGGCGATGTGCACGGCGTGGCCGGTGGCCGGGCCGTCGCGCAGCATCAAGTGGTCGGGCACGAGCAGCAGCTCGCGGGCCGCGAAGGGCGCGGCCTCGTGGTCAGGGGACATGTCTGGATCCGAAAGAAAGGAAAGAGAAGAAGCTCACTGCGGCGAGACCGGCGGCGGCACCGCCGACGGCAGGGGCGCCGCGCGTTCGTCCGGTGGCCGGTTGAACAGCAGGTTGAGCACCACCGCGGTGATCGAGCCCATCGCGAGGCCGTTGCCCAGCACCAGTTGCAGGGTGTCGGGAAAGCGGCTGTAGAGCCCCGGCACCAGGATCGGCAGCAGGCCCATGGTCAGCGCGCCCGCCAGCACGAACATGTTGCCGCGCTCGTGCAGGTCGGTGCGGCGCAGCATGTCGATGCCCATGGTGCCGATGATCGCGAACACCACCATCGCGGTGCCGCCCACCACGGCGACGGGAATCGCGCTGGCGAGCCGGCCCAGCGGCGCCGACAGCGCGATCAGCACCAGGATCGCGCCGGCCATGGCCGTCACGTAGCGCGAGCGCACGTTGGTGGCGCGCACGATGCCGATGTTCTCGCCGCTGGTGATGATCATCGAGGTGCCGAACAGGCCGCCGAGCAGCGACACCAGCGCGTCGCCGCGCACGGTGCGCGGCACCGCGTCGCGCGGGTCGATGGACCGGCCCACCACCTCGGCCACGGCCACCGTCTGGCCGGTGGCCTCGACCATCGAGATCACGCTGAAGATCAGGAGCGGCACCGCGGCCACGAGGTCGAAGTGCGGCAGGCCGAAGGGCAGCAGGGTCGGGGTGCTCCACACCGGGCCGGCGGCCACGGGCGAGAAGTCCATCAGCCCGAAGGCGGCCGCCAAGAGCGTGCCGGCCAGCAGGCCCAGCAGCACCGCGAGCTGGCCCAGCATGCCCTTGAACAGGCGCGCGAACAGCAGCGTGAAGCCGATGGTGGCGAGCGCCAGCCCGATGTTCACCGGGTCGCCGAAGGTCGGCGTGCCGGCCTTGCCGGCGATGATGCCGCCGTAGACCTTCACCAGGTTGATCGACACCAGCAGCAGCAGCGTGCCGATGACGATCTTCGGGAAGAAGCGCAGGCAGCGCGCGAACACCGGCAGGATCAGGAAATAGAACAGCGCCGTGAGGATCACCGCGCCCGAGGCGGTCTGCAGGTCGCGCTGCTGGGCGATGGTCACGAACATCACGATCGGCGCGCCGCCCGGCACCATCACGAAGGGCAGCCGCGCGCCGAACTTCCAGGGCCCGAAGGACTGCAGCAGGGTGCCGAGCCCGCACAGCAGGAAGGTGGCACTGATCAGGTTGACCGTGAGCGCGGCCGACAGGCCCAGCGCCTTGGCCACCAGGAACACCGAGGTGATCGGCACCGCGGCCATCACCAGCACATGCTGCAGGCCGAACAGCAGCAATTGGGAAAAGGGCAGCACGGCATCGACGGGCGCAACCTCGTTCGCACGGGACATGATCGTTTTTCCTTGGATCGGTCCGCGCCCAAATCGATTTGGGCGCACTGGCAAAAAAATCCGCCGCAGCGGGTGAAGTACATTCCGGGCAGACGCCCAAAACGATTTGGGAATTGAAGCACCGCTTTCGTGGAAGGTCAATACGGGATGAACACCGAGCGAACGCCACGGGCGAACATCAAGGACGTGGCGCGCGAGGCCGGCGTGTCGCCGACCACCGTGTCGCACGCCCTGAACGCGCGCGGGCAGGTCGATGCCGAGACCCGCGCGCGCGTCGAGCGCGCGGCCGCCAAGCTCGGCTACCGGCCGAACCGCAATGCGCAGCGGCTGCGCACCGGGCAGGCGCACATGATCGCCCTGCTGTCCTCGATGCCGCTGGCGGTGGCGGGCGGGCCCTCGCGGCTGGGCTTCCTGATGGAGGTGGCGGCGGTGGCCGCGGCGGCGGCGCTCGACCGCGGCCTCGCGCTGGTGCTGGCGCCCGCGATGGAGAACGGCCTGGTGCCGATGGAGCTGCTCGACGTCGACGGCGCGCTGGTCATCGAGCCTTCGGCCGGCGACCCCAACCTCGCGAACCTGCTGCGCCGCGGCCTGCCGGTGGTGGCCATCGGCAAGCCGGCCGAGGGGCCGGTGATGCCGCCCTACGTCGACATCCATTCGGGCCGCACCACGCGGCTGCTGCTCGAGCACCTGCACGGCCAGGGCGCGCGCCAGGTCGCGATGATCCTGGGCGCGGCGCAGCGCAACTCCTACCTCGAGGCGCGCACGGCCTACGAGGAAGCGATGGCCGCGCGCGGCCAGCCGCCGCTGCTGTCGCTGGTCGAGGAGGTGCGGGGCGAGGCCGGCGGCCACGAGGCCGCGCAGGCGCTGCTCGCGGCCCATCCCGGCATCGACGCCTTCTGCGTGCCGGTCGATGCCTTCGCCGCCGGCGCGCTGGCCGCGATCGTGCAGAGCGGGCGCCGCGTGCCCGACGACGTGATGGTCGCGACCCGCTACGACGGCCTGCGCGCGCGCACCAGCGTGCCGCCGCTTACCGCGGTCGACCTGCACCTGGAGGAAGTGGCGCAGCAGGCGATCGCGCTGCTGTTCGACCACCTGCGCGGCGACGTCTCGCGCCACCGGGTCGAGGGCCCGGCCGCGCAGCTGGTGGCGCGGCCCTCGTCGGTGCGCAGCGGCTGAGCTTCTTCAGTTCTGCTTGGCGCGCGACACCCGCCACACGACGTTGCCCACGTCGTCGGCCACCAGCAGCGCGCCGCTCTTGTCGAGCGCCACGCCCACCGGCCGGCCCTGGGCCTTCTCCTGGGCATCGAGGAAGCCCGTGAGCACGTCGACCGGCGGGCCGCTGGGCTTGCCGCCGATGAAGGGCACGAACACCACCTTGTAGCCCGACTTGGGCTTGCGGTTCCACGAGCCGTGCTCGCCGATGAAGACGCCGCTGGCGAACTGCTCGGGCATGCCGCCCGGGCGCGAGAACGCGAGACCCAGCGGCGCGACGTGCGAGCCCAGCGCGTAGTCGGGCGCGATCGACTTGGCCACCATCTCGGGGTTCTGCGGCTGCACGCGCACGTCGACCACGCCGCCGTAATAGCTCCAGGGCCAGCCGTAGAAGGCGCCGTCCTTCACCGAGGTCAGGTAGTCGGGCACGAGGTCGCTGCCGATCTCGTCGCGCTCGTTGACCACGGTCCACAGCGCCTGCGTGTCGGGGTCCCAGCCCAGGCCGTTGGGGTTGCGCAGGCCGCTCGCGAACAGGCGCTTCTCGCCGCTCTTGGTGTCGACCTCCCAGATGGCGGCGCGGCCCTCCTCGGCGGCCAGGCCGTTCTCGCCGATGTTGCTGTTCGAGCCCACGGTCACGTAGAGCTTGCTGCCGTCGGCGTTGGCGATCACGTTCTTGGTCCAGTGGTGGTTGATGCCCGCGGGCAGCGGCGTCACCACGGTGGGCTTGGCATCGATCGAGGTCTGGCCCTCGGTGTAGGGCACCTTCACGAGCGCATCGGCGTTGGCGATGAAGAGCTCGTTGCCCACCAGCGCCATGCCGTAGGGCGAGGTGAGGTTGGAGAGGAACACCTGCTTGACCTCGGCCGCGCCGTCGCCGTCGGCATCGCGCAGCAGGGTGATGCGGTTCGCGCTGGGCACGCCGGCGCCGGCGCGCGCCATCAGCTTGTTCATCACGAAGTTGCGCGCCTTGGCCATCAGGCCGCTGCCGCCGTCGGTCGTGCCCTCGGGCTTGGGCGGCTTGTTGCTCTCGGCCACCAGCACGTCGCCGTTGGGCAGGGTGTAGACCCAGCGCGGATGGTCGAGCCCGCGCGCCAGCGCCGCCACCTTGAGGCCATCGGCCGGCGTGGGCGCGGCGGTGTCGTTCCAGCCGACCACGGGCGCGACGTTGACGGTGGGGATCAGGGTCTTGTTGGGCTCGACCAGCTGCGGCCGCGGGCCGGTGGTCAGTTCGGGCGTGAGCTTGGCCGCCTCGCCGCAGCCCGCCAGCACCAGCGGGACCAGGACCGCCGCCAGCAAGGCCGCGGCCATCTTGGGGGTGGGTGCTTGCTGCCGTGTCTTCATGCGCCATCCTTCATGCGTTGCGGCGCAGCCGGACGCCGCGCATCGAGCGATCTTCGAGCGGGCGGCGGCCCCGGGGCTGTCGGTCGTGGGCGCTTTCCGGCGTGGGCGCACCCCGTTCGCGCATCGCCGCTACCATCGCCGGGATGACCCACGACCTGTTCCGTGCCGACGCCTATCTGCGCTCCTGCGAAGCGCGCGTCGAGCGCATCGACGAGACCGGCATCGTGCTGGACCGCAGCGTGTTCTACCCGCTGGGCGGCGGACAGGCCGGAGACAGCGGCGTGCTGGCGCTGGCCGGCGGCGACGAGATCGCGATCGCCGATACGCGCAAGGGCAAGGACGCCGAGGGCCGCGCCACCGACGAGATCGTGCACGTGCCCGCGCCGGGCCAGGAGGCCCTGCTGGCCGCGCTGAAGCCCGGCGACGCCGTCACCGCGACCATCGACTGGGAGCGTCGCCACCGGCTGATGCGCTTCCACACGGCCACCCACCTGCTCTGCCACCTGGTGCCGCAGCCGGTCAACGGCTGCTCGATCACGCCCGACTACGCGCGGCTCGACTTCCACATGACCGACCCGCTCGACAAGGAAGCGCTGACCCAGGGACTCGCGGCGCTGGTGGGCGCGGCCCATCCGCTGACCGTCGGCGCCATCACCGACGCCGAACTCGACGCCAACCCGGCGCTGGTCAAGAGCATGAGCGTGCAGCCGCCGCGCGGCACGGGCACGGTGCGCACCATCCGCATCGGCGGCGAGGGCGAGGCGCAGATCGATTTCCAGCCCTGCGGCGGCACGCACGTGGCCAACACCGCCGAGATCGGCGCCGTGGTGGTCACCAAGATCGAGAAGAAGAGCGCCAACAGCCGGCGCGTGGTGCTGGGCTGGGCCGCCGCCGCCTGATCCCGCCCGGAACTTCGCCTCCCCTGAACGCTCCGACTGTCGGCATGACCTTCACGCGCCTCCGATTCGCTACGCTTCTCATAGCAGCATCCGCAGCCTGGATGCCGGCTCTGGCCCAATTGACTCCAGCCAAGGCGGGCGCGGTCGTGACCACCCCGCATGTGCGCGCCGAACTGGTGGCGCACGCGCCCGACGGCGTGACGCCCGGCGCGCCGGTCTGGGTCGGCCTGCAGATCGCGCACCAGCCCGAGTGGCACACCTACTGGAAGAACGCCGGCGACTCCGGCCTGCCCACCGAGCTCAGCTGGACCCTGCCGCCCGGCGTGGCGGCCGGCGACATCGCCTGGCCGGTGCCGAAGAAGATCCCGGTCGGCAACCTCGCCAACTACGGCTACGAGAACACGGTGCTGCTGCCGGTGCCGCTCGAGGTGGCGAGCACCTTCAAGCCGCCGCTGGCCCTCACGGGCGCCGGCGGGCCGGCCGAACTCCAGGTGCGGCTCAAGGCCTCGTGGCTGGTCTGCCGCAAGGAATGCATCCCCGAGGAAGGCGAGTTCTCGCTGGCGCTGCCGGTGCAGGGCTCGACCGCGCTGCACAAGGCCGAGTTCGACGCCGCCCAGGCCGCGCAGCCGGCACAGCTCGCCGCGCCCGGCGCGATCGAGGTGCAGGGCAACAACCTGCAGGTGCGCCTCGAGGGCCTGCCGGCCGCCGCCCAGGGCAAGACGCTGGCCTTCTTCCCCGAGACCCCCGAGGTGATCCGCACCGCGGCCGTCTCCGGCAAGGACTGGACCCAATCCTGGCAGGGCGGCGCCTGGACCGCCACGCTGCCGCTGGCCGACCAGCGCAGCGCGAGCCCTACGGCGATGCCGGTGGTGGTGGCGCTGGCCGAGGCCGACCGCCAGCCCGGCCAGCCGATCGCCTGGCGCGCCGAACCGCCCGTGAGCGGCAGCTGGCCCGCGGCTGCCGCCGCGCCCGACGCCCAGGTTTCGCCCGCGCTGCAGGCGGCGCTGGCCGCCAACGCGGCCGATGCCGTGAAGACCGCCGCCGCCTCGAACGAGATCGCGCCCCAGCCCATGGGCACGCTGCTGGCCGCGCTGCTCGGCGCCTTCCTCGGCGGCCTGCTGCTCAACCTCATGCCCTGCGTGTTCCCGATCCTCGCGATCAAGGTGCTGGGCTTCGCGCGCCAGGCCGGCAACCGCAGCGCGCACCGGCAGGCCGGGCTGGCCTACACGGCCGGCGTGATCCTGTCCTTCCTCGCGCTCGGCGGCGCCATGCTCGCGCTGCGCGCGGCCGGTGCCGGCCTTGGCTGGGGCTTCCAGCTGCAGTCGCCCGCGGTGGTGGCGGTGCTGGCCGCGCTGTTCACGCTGATCGGCCTGAACCTGGTGGGCGTGTTCGAGTTCATGCGCACCGTGCCCTCGTCGGTGTGCAGCGCGCAGGCCAAGCACCCGATCGCCAACGACTTCCTCTCGGGCGTGCTTGCGGTGGTCATCGCCTCGCCGTGCACCGCGCCGTTCATGGGCGCCTCGCTGGGCTTCGCGATCGGCCTGCCGGCCGGCCAGGCGCTGCTGCTGTTCGCGGCGCTGGGCTTCGGCCTCGCGCTGCCCTACCTGGTGGCGGGCTTCGTGCCGGCCATCGCCTGGCTGCTGCCCAAGCCCGGCCCGTGGATGAGCACGCTGCGCAAGCTGCTGGCCTTCCCGATGTTCGCCACCGTCGCCTGGCTGGTCTGGGTGCTGGGCCAGCAGACCGGCATCGATGGCGCCGGCACCCTGCTGGCGCTGCTGGTGTGCCTGTCGGCGATCGTCTGGGCGCTCACGCTGCGCGGCCGCTCGCGGCTGGTGATCGCCACCGTGCTGATCGGCTTCACCGTGGTGCTCACCAGCGCCATCGGCCGCAACGTGCTGACCACCGTCGAGCCCGCGAAGCTCGCGGGCGCCGCGGGCTCGAAGGAAGCCCGCTGGCAGCCCTGGTCGGCCGAGCGCGTGGCCGAGCTGGCCGGCGACGGCCGCCCGGTGTTCATCGATTTCACCGCCGCCTGGTGCGTGACCTGCCAATACAACAAGAGGACCACGCTGTCCGACACCGAGCTCTTGGCCGCCTTCGACGACAAGAAGGTCGCGATGCTGCGCGCCGACTGGACCCGCCGCGATCCCGCGATCACCGCCGCGCTGACCGCGCTCGGCCGCAGCGGCGTGCCGGTCTACGTGCTGCAGGCCCCGGGCAAGCCGCCCGTGGTGCTGACCGAGATCCTCGGCAAGGACGAGGTCCGCGCGGCGCTCGCGGCACTTTGACCACGGCTGCGGCATGGGTTGTCACAGGCACATGAAAAAACCGCTCTAAGCTGTCGCCGTCATTCGGAAATATTCCCATGGAGTTCGATCAGCCCATGTCCCTTCCCCCCTCCACCGAGCTGCGCCCCGACTCGCGCTCGGTGCGCGCCGCGCGCCGAGCCCGCGCCGCCCTCAGCCGTGCCTCGCGCCGTGCCGTCATGGCCGCCGCCGTCGCGCTGGGCGCCACCTTCCTCGTGAGCAACAACGCCGTCGCCGCGCCCGCCGTGGGCCAGCAGGCGCCCGACTTCGTCGCCGTCGACACCAGCGGTGCCAAGCACAAGCTGTCCGACTTCGCGGGCAAGTTCGTGGTGCTCGAATGGACCAACCCCGGCTGCCCCTTCGTGCGCAAGCACTACGGCAGCGGCAACATGCCCGCCACCCAGAAGGCCGCCACCGACAAGGGCGTGGTCTGGCTGGCCATCAATTCCACCGAGCGCGCCGCCAGCGACTACCTGAAGCCGGCCGCGCTGGCCGACTGGATGAAGTCGCAGTCGGCCGCGCCCACCGCGGTGCTGATGGACGAGGACGGCATGATCGGCCAGGCCTACGGCGCACGCACCACACCGCACATCTTCATCATCGATCCCAAGGGCACGCTGGTGTACGCGGGCGGCATCGACTCCATCGCTTCGGCGCGCGTGGACGACATCAAGACCGCCGTCAACTACGTGAACCAGGCGCTCGGCGAGGCCTTCGGCAACAAGCCGATCACGGCGGCCAGCACGCGGCCCTACGGCTGCTCGATCAAGTACAAGACCTGAGCCCGTCCCCGGGACCGTCATCCAGCAAGAGGCGCCGCGGCGCCTCTTTTCTTTGGGGCCGGCTTTGACAGGTACCTGACCACGCGCGTCAGCTTGCCGTCGGGCAAGGCTTCCTACCCTCGGGGTGCACACATCGCGCACGCACAACCCAGGGGACTCCACACATGACCACAGCGTCCAAAGGCGCGGCCACCACCGCCTCCAGTTCCAAGTTCGCCACCGTCCTGCGCGTGACCGGCGGCAACTTCATGGAGATGTTCGACTTCTTCCTGTTCGGCTTCTACGCCACGCAGATCTCGAAGGCCTTCTTCCCGGCCGGCGACGAGTTCGCCTCGCTGATGCTGACCTTCATGACCTTCGGCGCCGGCTTCCTGATGCGGCCGCTGGGCGCGATCTTCCTCGGCGCCTACGTCGACCGCGTGGGCCGCCGCAAGGGCCTGATCGTCACGCTCGCGCTGATGGCGCTGGGCACGCTGCTGATCGCCTGCGTGCCCTCCTACGCCACCATCGGCTTCGCCGCGCCGCTGCTGGTGCTGATCGGGCGGCTGCTGCAGGGCTTCTCGGCCGGCGTGGAGCTCGGCGGCGTGTCGGTCTACCTGTCGGAGATGGCCACGCCGGCCCGCAAGGGCTTCTACGTGAGCTGGCAGTCGGCCAGCCAGCAGGTGGCCATCGTGGTGGCGGCCGCGCTCGGCTACTGGCTCAACGTGACTTTCAGCGCGCAGGAGATCGGCGACTTCTACTGGCGCGTGCCCTTCTTCGTCGGCTGCCTGATCGTGCCGGTGCTGTTCGTGATCCGCCGCTCGCTGCAGGAGACCGAGGAATTCATGGCGCGCAAGCACCGCCCCGACGCGCGCGAGATCTTCCGCTCGATGGTCGCCAACTGGGGCCTGGTCATCGCCGGGATGATGCTGGTGTCGATGACCACCGTGTCCTTCTACCTGATCACGGTCTACACGCCGACCTTCGGCAAGGCCGTGCTCCACCTGAGCACCACCGACGCGCTGGTCGTCACGCTGTGCGTGGCGGTCTCCAACTTCATCTGGCTGCCGATCATGGGCGCGCTGTCGGACCGCGTGGGCCGCAAGCCCCTGCTGATCGCGTTCACCGTGCTGACCATCCTCACGGCCTACCCCTCGCTCAAGTGGCTGGTCGGCGCGCCGAGCTTCGCGCGCATGCTCGAGGTCGAGCTGTGGCTCTCGTTCCTCTACGCGAGCTACAACGGCGCGATGGTGGTGGCGCTGACCGAGGTGATGCCGGTCAGCGTGCGCACCGCCGGCTTCTCGCTGGCCTACAGCCTCGCGACCGCGCTGTTCGGCGGCTTCACGCCGGCCGTGGCCACCGGCCTGATCGAGATGACCGGCGACAAGGGCGCGCCGGGCCTGTGGATGACGGCGGCCGCGGTCTGCGGGCTGGTCGCGACGCTGGTGCTCTACCGGCGCAACGTGAATCCGGCCGACGCGCGGCGCGTTCCGGCGGTCTGACGCCGTCACGGCGGGGGCCCTGCGACAATCGCCCGATGCCCTTCGCCCCCCTGCAAAACGACACCTTCCTGCGAGCCTGCTGGCGCCAGGCCACCGACCACACGCCCGTCTGGCTGATGCGCCAGGCCGGCCGCTACCTGCCCGAGTACGTCGCCACCCGCGCACAGGCCGGCAGCTTCATGGGACTGGCCACCAACGTCGACTACGCGACCGAGGTCACGCTGCAGCCGCTGGCGCGCTATCCGCTCGACGCGGCGATCCTGTTCTCCGACATCCTCACCGTGCCCGACGCGATGGGCCTGGGCCTCTCGTTCGAGGCCGGCGAGGGTCCGCGCTTCGCGCGCCCGCTGCGCGACGAAGCCGCCGTGGCCGCGCTCGAGGTGCCCGACATGGACAAGCTGCGCTACGTCTTCGACGCCGTGGCCTCGATCCGCAAGGCGCTCGACGGCCGCGTGCCGCTGATCGGCTTCTCGGGCAGCCCATGGACCCTGGCCTGCTACATGGTCGAGGGCGCGGGCTCGAGCGACTACCGGCTCGTGAAGGGCATGCTCTACGGCCGCCCCGACCTGATGCACCGCGTGCTCGCGATCAATGCCGACGCCGTGGCCGCCTACCTCAATGCCCAGATCGACGCCGGCGCGCAGGCCGTGATGGTGTTCGACAGCTGGGGCGGCGTGCTGGCCGACGGCGCGTTCCAGGAATTCAGCCTGGCCTACACCGCGCGCGTGCTCGCGGGCCTCAAGCGCCACGGCCCCGACGGCCAGCCGGTGCCGCGCATCGTCTTCACCAAGGGCGGCGGGCTCTGGCTCGAGGACATGCGCGCGCTCGACTGCCAGGTGCTGGGCGTGGACTGGACCGTGAACCTCGGCGCCGCGCGCCGCCGCGTGGCCGAGGGCAGCGATGGTCAGGCCAAGGCGCTGCAGGGCAACATCGACCCCAACGTGCTGTTCGCGCCGCCCGCGCGCATCGAGGCCGAGGTGGCGAAGGTGCTGCAGGCCTTCGGCGCGCCGCATGCCGACCGCGCGACCGCCGGGCCGACCCACATCTTCAACCTGGGCCACGGCATCAGCCAGTTCACGCCGCCCGAGCACGTGTCGGCGCTGGTGCAGGCGGTGCACGCGCAATCGCGCCAGTTGCGGCAGTCCGCCTGACACGGCCCGCGCGCCGCCGGCCGCGGCCGCCCGTCCGCATGGCGGATGTGGAAAAGAAGATGGCCAGAGTGCGGCGCGGCGGCTTTGTCAAGGCCCAAAACGGGCTTCGGCGACCGACTTATGCACAAAACGCGTGTTGCACTGCGCAAGATTGCGTTAGGCGGGTGCGGCCCCGCTACCAAAGCAATAGCGAAGCTAAGTCGTTGATTTATATGGAGTTTGAACTTTGCCCTTTTTGCGGGCATTCCAGCCAGAGCCTTGATTTTCAAGGCTTGGCGGCGAGTCCAGCCCGGTTTTCAACAAAGTTATCCACAGAAACCCTGGACGGGTCGCAAAGCACTGAAAAATCAACGACTTAAGTGACTTTGCTCAACACTGCTTTAACAAACCCTGCCAACGAGGACACCATCCCAACCCGTCCCATTCCCAGCGAAGACCTGCTCGGCGAGCCGACGAACGGCAGTCCGGGCACGTCCGGCGCCGCGTTGCCCTGGCGCATCGACGTGGCGGTGCAGACGCCCGCGCACAGCGCGCTGGGCGACGTGCTGAGCTATGGCGGCGACGCGCCATTGCCGGCCGGCACGCTGGTGCGGGTGCCGCTGGGCCGGCGCGAGGTGCTCGGGGTGGTCTGGCATGCCGAGGCGCGGACGGCCGAGGAACTGGCCGCGCCCGACCTGGCGCTCAAGCCGGTGGCCGCCGCGCTCGACGCGCTCGCGCCGCTGGGCCCGGCCTGGCGCGACCTCGTGGCCTTCGCCGGGCGCTACTACCAGCGCTCGATCGGCGAGATCGCGCTGGCGGCGCTGCCGCCGCAGCTGCGCGACCTGAGCACGGTGCAGCTCGCGCGCCGGCTCAAGCGCAAGGGAGCCGACGACGAGGCCGCGGCCGACACCGGCACGCCCTCCCCGGTCGAGCCCAGCCCCGAGCAGGCGGCCGCGCTGGCGCGCATCGAGGCCGAGGACGGCCCGTTCCTGCTGGCCGGCAGCACCGGCAGCGGCAAGACCGAGGTCTACCTGCGCTGCGTGGCCGCGCTGCTCGCGCGCTCGCCCGAGGCCCAGGCGCTGGTGATGGTGCCCGAGATCAACCTCACGCCGCAGCTCGAGGCCCGATTCAAGGCGCGCTTCGGCGCGCAGGCGGTGGTGTCGCTGCACAGCGGCATGACCAACCCGCAGCGCCTCGCGAGCTGGCTGGCGGCGCACGCGGGCGCCGCGCGCATCGTGCTGGGCACGCGCATGGCGGTGTTCGCCTCGATGCCGGGCCTGGCGCTGATCGTGGTCGACGAGGAGCACGACCCGAGCTACAAGCAGCAGGAAGGCGCGCGCTATTCGGCGCGCGACCTCGCCGTGTGGCGCGGCCACCGCGAGAAGGTCAAGGTGATCCTGGGCTCGGCCACGCCCTCGCTCGAGAGCTGGCACCAGAGCCGCCCGCCGGCCGACGGCGACCCCGGCGGGCGCTACGTGCGGCTGGCCATGCCCTCGCGCATCGGCGCGGGCGAGCTGCCCACGGTGCGGCTGGTCGACATGACGCTGCAGCCCGCGAAGACCGTGCTGTCGGCCAAGCTGCTCGACGCCATCGGCCAGCGCATCGCGCGCGGCGAGCAGAGCATGATCTTCCTCAACCGGCGCGGCTATGCGCCGGTGCTGGCCTGCGGCGACTGCGGCTGGAAGAGCGAGTGCCCGCACTGCAGCGCCTACCGCGTGTTCCACAAGATCGACCGCACGCTGCGCTGCCACCACTGCGGCCACACCGAACGCGTGCCGCGTGCCTGCCCGGTCTGCGGCAACCTCGACATCGCGCCCGTGGGCCGCGGCACCGAGCGGCTCGAGGAGCACCTGGCCGAGCTGTTCTCGGCCGTGAAGCGGCCCGACGGCAGCGCCGTGAGCATCGCGCGCATCGATGCCGACAGCACGAAGAAGCAGGGCGCGCTCGAATCGCAGCTCGCGGCCGTGCACGCGGGCGAGGTCGACGTTCTGGTCGGCACGCAGATGATCGCCAAGGGCCACGACTTCCGCCGCATCACGCTGGTAGCCGCGGTGAACCCCGACGGCGCGCTGTTCTCGAGCGACTTCCGCGCGCCCGAGCGGCTGTTCAGCCTGCTGATGCAGTCGGCCGGCCGCGCGGGCCGCGATGCCGCCTACCTGGCCACGCAGGGCAGCACGGCCGAGATGTGGATCCAGACGCACCACGCGGAACATCCGCTGTTCCAGGCGCTGCGCCGGCACGACTACCCGGCCTTCGCGGCGCAGCAGCTCGAGGAGCGGCAGGCCGCCGCGATGCCGCCCTTCGCCTACCAGGCGCTGGTGCGCGCCGATGCGCGCACGCAGGAGGCGGCGCAGGCCTTCCTCAACGCGGCGAGCGCCGCGGCCGATGGACTGGAGGGGGCGGCACAGGTGATGCGCTATCCGGCGGTGCCGCTGGCGATCCAGCGCGTGGCCAACGTGGAGCGCGCGCAAATGCTGCTGGAGAGCCATTCGCGCGCCGCGCTGCAGCGCATGCTCGCGCTGTGGCAGCCGCAGCTGCATGCGTTGCGGCGCACGCCCGCGGGCAAGGGCGTGATCCGCTGGCTGATCGACGTCGATCCGCAGGGGATCTGAACCTCGTCGCCATGGGCCCGCGCTCAGTGCAGGCTCATCGGCTCCTTGCCCATCTCGACATAGCGCAGTTCGCGGTCCGCATGGCGCCGCCGCGCGACGCTGCCGGGCCAGGCGAACACCACCAGGCTCAGCGCGCCGAGCGCCAGCGCCGAGGCGGTGCCGAGCTTGCCGGCCTGCCAGAGCCAGGCCGCGCCGGCGAGCCAGGCCAGCCACAAGAGAATTCGAAACAGTGTTGCCATCATCGTGCGAGCTCCCATGCCATCTTCCGGTCTGCGGCCCACTTTAGCAGCGCAAATGCGAACTCAAGCATTCATCCGAAGTGGTATCGGATAGCTATGTCTTACGGCCGGCATGTCGGACGGGAAAAACTCTGAAAAAAGAGTTGACGCCGCGCGCGCGCCGCTGCAAAAGACTCCGTGGAGGGGTCCGCAACGACGCGCTCCTCCGGGCCCCGGGCGCCCATCGAGCCCGCTCTCCTGAAGGCAAAGGTCGCTCGTGAAACCGCTCCATTTCGCAAGTGGGATTCTGTCCGTCGCGGCCTCCGCTTGGGCCTGCCTCCTGGTGCTCGCACCCGTCACCGCGCACGCCGCCGAGATCGAACGCCAGGGCCGGCTGCTGCTGGTCTCGGGCATGCTCGACGGCAGCGAGCTCGCCAGCTTCATCGACCATCTCAACAGCGGCACGGTGCGCACCGTGGTGCTGGAGGACTCCTTCGGCGGCACCGCCGAGGCGGCCGGCGCCTTCGCCGACGCGATCCGCGCGAGCGGCGTCGAGACCGAGGTGCGCGGCCAGTGCATGGCGGCCTGCGCCTACGCCTTCCTCGCGGGCAAGACGCACCGCTTCAGCGACGGCTTCCAGGTCACCGGCCTGATGCTGCCGGTGGCGGCGCGGCCCACGGCGGCCGAGCTCGCGGTGCGCTGGCGCGACGATGCGCACAGGACACCGGCCGATTTCACGACGGGCGCCAGCGCGCCCAAGGTGATCGAGGCCTCGGCCGACGGCCGCGGCGCGAACGACCACTGGCAGCCCGAGCATGGCGTGCTGTTCACCGCCAGCCCTTCGCTGTTCGGCCGCATCTACAACGCCTTCTATTGCGACGGCACGCAGGGCCGCGATTTCTCGAAGTGCGAGCGCCTGCCCGATGCCGATCCGTTCAAGCTCGGCGTGCTGACGCCGTAGCCGGCGTCACTTCAGCAGCCCCACCGCCAGCGGAAAGCTGAAGAAGGCCGCCACCGTCGTCCACAGGATGATGCGTGCGATGCGCCCGTTGTCGGCGCCGAAGCGCTCGGCCAGCATCGACACGTTGCTCGCGCTCGGCAACGCCGCCACCAGCACGATCGCCACCAGCGCCGGCCACGACAGCGGCAGGCCCAGCGCGATCGCCGCGAGCCCCAGCCCCCACACCAGCAGCGGGTGCGCGAGCAGTTTCACCAGCACCACCGGCAGCACGTCGGCCAGCGGCGCCTTCGGCAGGGGCCGCGCGCCGCTGCCCATGGCCTGGGCCACGGCCGCGCTCGCGCCATGCTCGCGCGCCACCAGCGCCGAACGCGCGAGCACCGCGCCGATGGTGAACAAAGCCACCGGCGAGGCGGCGTCGGCCAGCATCGCGACCGTGCGCTCCACCGGGCCCGGCAACTTCCAGCGCGCGGCCGACAGCAGCACGCCGAGCAGGATCGACCACGGCATCGGATTGACGAGGATGCCGCGCAGCGCCTGGCGCGCGGCCTGCCGCGGCCCGTGGTGCGCGCCACCCGGGCCTGCGCCGTCGAGCCGCGACAGCGCGATGCACAGCGAGGAGGTGACCACGAGGTCGAAGGCGATCGTGATGATCATCGGCCCGGCCGCCTGCGCGCCGAGGATGGCCACCAGCAGCGGCACGCCCATGAAGCCGGTGTTCGGGAAGGCCGCCACCAGCGCGCCGAAGGCGGCGTCGTTCCAGCCGATGCGCGCATTGCGCGTGAACGCCACCACGCCGCCCACCACCGCCAGCGCGCTCAGGCCCCAGACCAGCGCGACGCTGCCGTCGAGCAGTTGCCCGATCGGCGTGCCGGCGCCGAAGCGCAGCAGCATGCAGGGCAGCGCGAAGTAGAGGACGAAGCTGTTGAGGCCGGGGATCGCATCGAGCGGGAGGATGCGGGCACGGGCGGCGCCGTAGCCGGCGGCGATCAACGCGAAGAAGGGAAAGGTAACGAGAAAGACGGGCAGCACGGCGCGATTGTCGCCGCCGGCCCCGGCCCTCGCCGAAGGCCGCCGATGCCCCTTTACGGTGCGTTTACCGCGCTTCCCACATCGCGGTATCGGCCGACGCCACGGCCCCTGCGGCCCCCGTATCATTGCCCGCTTTCGCGCCCGCCGCGCCCTGCGGCCCCTGCCGGCTCCCCTCCCCTTTCCATGTCCCACGGTCTCAATCTCGCGCAACAAGAAGCGGTCAACTACATGCACGGCCCCTGCCTCGTGCTCGCGGGCGCGGGCTCGGGCAAGACGCGGGTGATCACGCACAAGATCGCGCGCCTGATCCAGGCCGGGCTCGAGCCCAAGCGGATCGCGGCCATCACCTTCACCAACAAGGCCGCCGCCGAGATGCGCGAGCGCGCCAAGGGGCTGATCGGGCGCGATGCCAAGAAGGTGGTGATCTGCACCTTCCACGCGCTGGGCGTGCGCATGATGCGCGAGGACGGCGCGGTGCTGGGCCTGAAGTCGCAGTTCAGCATCCTCGATGCCGACGACGTGACCAAGATCCTCAAGGACGCGGGCGGCACCAGCGATCTGGCGACCGCGCGCATCTGGCAGTGGACCATCAGCAAGTGGAAGAACATGGGCCTGAACGCGGCCCAGGCCGAGGCCATCGCGGCCGACGACAACGAGCGCATCACGGCCACCATCATGGCGCGCTACGAGGAACGCCTGACCGCCTACCAGAGCGTGGACTTCGACGACCTGATCGGCATGCCGCTCAAGCTGCTGCGCGACTTCGAGGAGGTGCGCAGCAAGTGGCAGTCCACGCTGGGCCACATCCTGGTCGACGAATACCAGGACACCAACGCCACCCAGTACGAGGTGCTCAAGGCGCTGTCGGGCACGCGCGGCCACTTCACCGCGGTGGGCGACGACGACCAGTCGATCTACGGCTGGCGCGGTGCCACGCTCGACAACCTGCGCAAGCTGCCGGTCGACTACCCCACGCTCAAGGTCATCAAGCTCGAGCAGAACTACCGCTCGACCAGCGCCATCCTGCGCGCGGCCAACAACGTGATCGGCCCCAACCCCAAGCTGTTCCCGAAGACGCTGTTCTCCGAGCTCGGCGAAGGCGAGCCGGTGCGCGTGGTCGACTGCGACAGCGAGATGCACGAGGCCGAGCGCACGGTGGCGCGCCTCGTGAGCCTGCGCGAGACCTCGAGCCACAAGGAGTTCCGCGACTTCGCGATCCTCTACCGCGCCAACCATCAGGCGCGCGTGTTCGAGCAGGCGCTGCGGCGCGCGCAGGTGCCCTACAAGGTCTCGGGCGGCCAGAGCTTCTTCGACCGCGCCGAGATCAAGGACCTCTGCGGCTGGTTCCGCCTGTGGGTCAACAACGACGACGATCCCGCGTTCCTGCGCGCCATCACCACGCCCAAGCGCGGCATCGGCCACACCACGCTGGCGGCGCTGGGCACCTTCGGCAGCCAGTACAAGCTGAGCCTGTTCGAGGCGCTGTTCTCCTCCTCGCTGCCCAGCGTGATGCCCAAGCGCGCGCTCGAAAGCCTGCACGAGTTCGGCCGCTACATCAACGACCTCGAATACCGCGCGCGCCAGACCCTGGGCGCCGAGAACGCGCGCGCCTTCCTCGACACCTGGCTCAAGGAGATCGAGTACGAGAAGCACATCTACGACGGCGAGGACAGCGAGCAGGCCGCGGCCTCGCGCTGGACCAACGTGATGGAGTTCTGCGACTGGATGGCGCAGCGCTGCGGCGGCGAGCTCGACGACGCGGCCGGCGTCAACAACACCAGCGAGCCCAAGAGCCTGCTCGAGGTGGCGCAGACGATCTCGCTGCTGTCGACCATCAGCGAGCGCGAGCAGGACCAAAACGTGGTCACGCTGTCGACGCTGCACGCCTCCAAGGGCCTCGAGTGGCCGCACGTGATGCTGATCGGCTGCAACGAGGGCCTGCTGCCCTTCAAGCTCGACGACGACGACGGCCGCCAGCAGCAGGTCAGCGAGAGCACGCTCGAGCGGCTGCAGGAGGAGCGCCGGCTGATGTACGTGGGCATCACGCGCGCGCAGCGCAGCCTCGCGGTGAGCTGGACCAAGCGCCGCAAGAAGGGCCGCGAGATGGTGCTCGCGCAACCGAGCCGCTTCATCGCCGAGATGGCGCTCGACAAGAGCACCACGCGCGAGGACCCGCGCGAGAAGCTCAAGGCCCTGCGCGCCGAGTTCGCGCGCAAGGCCCAGGAGGGCGCGGCCGCCGCGGCGGCTTCGTCGGCCGCGCCATGAAGCGCCGCGTTCGAGGCCTGGCCCTCGCGACCCTCGCCCTGCTGGCTTCGGCCGGCGCGCTCGCTCAGGCCAGCAGTTGCCCCGACAGCGTGCAGGACCTGCCGCCCGAGGCGCTCTACGGCCGCTGGGAGGCGCGCTTCGACGGCCTGCCGGCCGTGGCCGTCGTGCAGCTGGCCCGCCATCCCGAATACGCCGGCGTGCGCGGCACCATCGCCCGCCCCGCCGTCACCGGCCGGCCGGCCGCGGTGGCGCAACTGGCGGGCGACATCGGCGACGACGGCACGCTGGCCATCGACGAATCGCTCGACGGCCGCAGCATCAGCGGCGTCTGGGTCGGCGCGATGGCGCCCGGCGGCTGCGGCCGCGAATTCCGCGGAACCTGGCGCGACGCCACCGATGAGAGCACGCATCCCTTCGTGCTGACGAAAAAGGAAGGGTCAGGGAAATGAACACCACCATGCAAGGCCGCCCGCGCGCGGTGCTGGCCACCGCGGCGCTGCTGCTGACCGGCGCCGCGCAGGCGCAGGCCGTCGACCAGCCCAAGAGCCCGCTGGCCGACAACCAGCTCACCTGGCAGAGCTGCGCCGCGCTCGGCGCCGACAACGCGGCGCGGCTGGCCTGCTACGACCGCTGGTCGCAGCAGCAGACGCTGCCCTCGGTGTCGGTGCCGGTCGCGCCGCCGGTGCTGGCCAACACCCAGCCCGCGCCGCCGGTCGACGGCTCGATCCCGGCCACGCGCGTGGTCTCGGTCGCCACCACCGAGGGCTGCCGCGACCGCCAGTACTCGGCGCTGTCGCGCTTCTGGGAACTCGAGAACGCCACCGACTGCGGCACCTTCGGCTTTCGCGGCTACCGGCCGCTCAATGTTTCGGTCTCGGCCGCGGGCAGCAAGCCCGACACGCCCACCTCGCCCTCGGCCGGCCACACCGGCGAGCCGGTGGCCTACCAGGCCAACGAGATGCGCATCGGCCTGTCGGTGCGCACCAAGCTCGCGCAGGGCCTGCTGACGCAGAACGACCCGGTCAAGAAGGACTCGCTGTGGTTCGCCTACACGCAGCAGTCGACCTGGCAGCTGTTCAACGGCGCGATCTCGCGGCCCTTCCGCACCACCGACCACGAACCCGAGCTGATGTATGTCTACCCGACCGACTTCAAGCTGCCGGGCGGCTGGCGCTGGCGCTACACCGGGCTGGGCATCGTGCACCAGTCGAACGGCCAGAGCCTGCCGCTGTCGCGCAGCTGGAACCGCGTCTACCTGATGGGCGGCGCCGAGCTCGACGACCGCTTCAGCATCACGGGCCGGATCTGGAAGCGCATCTCGGAGGACCCGGCCAAGGACGACAACCCCGACATCGCCGACTACATCGGCCGCGCCGAAGTCACCGGCCGCTGGAACCTCGACCGCAACAACACGCTGGGCATCACCGTGCGCAACAACCTTCGCGACAGCGGGCGCGGCTCGGTGCGGCTCGAATGGCTGAAAGCGATCGGCGATCCGACCAAGAGCAACCTGCGCTTCCACACGCAGCTGTTCTACGGCTATGGCGACACGCTGGTGGACTACAACCGCAAGCGCACGGTGTTGAGCATCGGCCTGAGCCTGGTCGACTTCTGATGTCCGCGAACCCACGGAGACCTTGTCCATGAGCACCGAACTGTCCCCCGTCGACGCCACCCAGCGCGAGATCATCGCGGCGCTGGCCGTCGCGCCCGTGTTCGACGCCGCCGCCGAGCTCGAGCGGCGCGTCGAGTTCCTCGCCGCCTACCTGCGCCGCACGGGCCTGTCGACCTACGTGCTGGGCATCAGCGGCGGCGTGGATTCGCTGACCGCCGGCTGCCTCGCGCAGCGCGCGGTCGAGCGGCTGCGCGCCGAGGGCCGCGAGGCCACCTTCATCGCGATGCGGCTGCCCTACGGCGTGCAGAAGGACGAGGCCGAGGCGCAGGCCTCGCTGGCCGTGATCCGTCCCGACCGCCTGCTGACGGTGGACGTGCGGCCCGCGGCCGACGCGATGCTCGCGGCGCTCAAGGCCGGCGACCTCGCCTTCCGCGACGCGGCGCACGAGGACTTCGTGCTCGGCAACATCAAGGCGCGCCAGCGCATGATCGCGCAGTTCGCGGTGGCGGGCGCGCACAACGGCATCGTGATCGGCACCGACCACGCGGCCGAGGCGCTGATGGGCTTCTTCACCAAGTTCGGCGACGGCGCGGCCGACATCACGCCGCTGACCGGCCTCAACAAGCGCCGCGTGCGCGCGGTGGCGCAGTTGCTCGGCGCGCCCGATGCGCTGGTCTACAAGGTGCCCACGGCCGACCTCGAGTCGCTGGTGCCGGGCAAGCCCGACGAGGACGCCTTCGGCGTGACCTACGAGCAGATCGACGATTTCCTCGAGGGCAAGCCGGTGTCGGCCGCGGCGCGCGAGGTCATCCTGTCGACGCACCGCAAGAGCGCGCACAAGCGCGCGCTGCCGGTCGAGCCGCCGGCCGCCTGATACGGAGTGCCCCGGCTTCGACAAGCTCAGCCTGAACGGCTGGAAATGATCGAGGTACGGTGCCACCCCACCCGTTCACGCCGAGTCCTGAGCCGGTCGAAGGATCGAAGCGCCGCCCCCGGCCATCGACTGCGCGCGAAACTCGCGCGGCGTCAGCCCCATGTGCTGCCGGAAGCGCCGGCTGAAATACACCGCATCGGCGAAGCCGCACTGCCGCGCGATGTCGGCGATGCGGCCGTCCGAGGCCAGCAGCAGTTCGCGCGCGCGTTCCAGCCGCCTTTCGGTCACCAGTTCGGTGAAGGTGCGCTGGGTCTGCTTCTTCAGCAGGTGCGCGAGGTAGTTCGGCGACAGCATCGCGGCCGCGGCCGCGTCGTTGAGCGACATCTCCTCGCCCAGGTGCTCGCGCACGTAGTGCAGCACGCGCTGCAGCGCATCGCGCCGCGAGCTGTGGCCGCGGTGGCGCGCCGCCTGCTCGCGCAGCACCGCCTCGTGCCTTCGGCAGGCCAGCGAGAGCAGCTGCAGCAGGATGCCGCGGATCGCGCCGCCGGCCGCGAAGCGCCCTTCGCGATTGAGCGCCGACAGCTCCTCGAGCCAGCCGAGGATGCGCGCGAAGTCCTCGGCCTCGAAATGGAAGTCCACGTACTCCTGGAACAGGAAGGGTGCGAGCTCGGGATGGCGCGCGATCGGCACCTCCTCGAGATCGAGCGGCTCGACCGCCAGTTCGGGCCAGAGGAAGGACTGGTCGAAGTTGACGATGGCATAGCGCGCGCCCGGCGGATGCGGCACCACGTGCAGCCGGTACGGCAGCACGAAGCTCAGGCAGCCCGCGCCGAAAGGCCGCGCGGCGCCGCCGATCAGCTGCCGCGAGTCGCCCTCGATGCCGACCTGGATCTGGAAGTACTCGTGGCGGTGCGGGCGCGCGAGCACGTCGCGCGCGCCCTCGAAGCGGATGTCGAAATCGAGGTGGTCGGCGCGCTCCTGCATGCCGTAGAGGCGATGGCTCGAGCTCGAAGCGGGCATCGCGCGATGGTACGCCCGGGCCCCGGGTGTTGCCTGCGTGCTGCTTTTGCGTAGATGCGTGCGCAAGCGCGCGCACCCGGGCTCCCAGAATCGTCTCGCTACTACCGAAGGAGACCACTCATGAGCAATTCCTCCCGCCGCGGCCTGCTGGCCGGCGCCGCCATGGCCACCGGCGCCATCGCCGGCTGCGCGCTGCCCGCGGGCGCCGCGCGCAATGCGAAGACGCCGTTCGACGTGCCCGCCGCGACCATCCCGATCGCCGGCAGCGACCAGGTGTTCCCGGTGCGCCGCATCTACTGCATCGGCCGCAACTACGCCGCGCATGCGCGCGAGATGGGCTCCGACCCGACGCGCGAACCGCCCTTCTTCTTCCAGAAGCCGGCCGACGCGGTGCAGGTGGTGCTGCCCGGCACCGTGGCCGACCACCCCTATCCCACGCTGACGAAGAACTACCACCACGAGGCCGAGCTCGTGGTGGCGCTCGGCAAGGGCGGGCGCGACGTCTCGATCGACGATGCGCTGGGCCTGGTCTACGGCTACTCGCTGGGCCTGGACATGACGCGGCGCGACCTGCAGCGCGGCATGGGCGACCAGAAGAAGCCCTGGGAGATCGGCAAGAGCTTCGACCATTCGGCGCCCGTGGGCCCGATCCATCCGGTGGCGCAGGTCGGCCACTTCAGCGACGGCGCGATCTGGCTCAAGGTCAACGGCGAGACGAAGCAGAGCGCCACGCTCAAGCACATGATCTGGTCGGTGGCCGAGCAGATCAGCCGGCTGTCGCAGGCCTTCGAGCTGCAGCCCGGCGACATCATCTACGCCGGCACGCCCGAGAACGTGGGCCCGGTGGTGCGCGGCGACCTGATCGAGATCCACATCGACGGGCTGCCGAACCTGTCGGTCAAGGTGGTCTGAGGCCATGAGGAACACGACACGACTCCTCGGCGCGGCCCTGCTGGCCGGCCTCGCGCTCGGTGCCCAGGCCGCGGGCATGAAGGTCACGTCGAGCGCCTTCGCCGACGGCGCGACGATGCCAAAGATCCACGCCGGCGACGCACCGGGCTGCGGCGGCCAGGGCGTGTCGCCGCCCGTGGCCTGGAGCGACCTGCCCGCGGGCACGCGCTCGGTCGCGGTGCTGATGAGCGATCCCGATGGCGGCAAGGGCCTCGGCGTCTCGCACTGGGTGGCCTACAACATCCCGGCCGCCAGGGGCCAGCTGCGGCAGGGCGAGGGCCAGGCCGCGAACGCCGAGTTCAGCGTCGGCAAGAACGTGGCCGGCGCCCTCGCCTACCGCGGCATGTGCCCGCCGGCCGGCGACCTGCCGCACCACTACGTGCTGACGGTAATCGCCACCGAGGCCGAGCCGGGCTCGCTGCCCGAGGGACTCACGCGCGACGAACTGCTGGCGGCGCTCAAGGGCCGCACGCTGATGGGACAGAGCGTGGTGGGCCTCTACGGCCAGTGAGCGCCAGTGAGCGACGGGGCGCGGCTCAGCTGCTCTGCCGCACCACGAGCTCGAAGCCCAGGTCCACGGTGCGACGCGCGTCGGCCACGGGCTCGTCGCGCATCAGCGCGAGCAGCATGCCGGCCGCGCGCTCGCCGATCTCGCGGCGCGGCGTGCGCACGGTGGTCAGCGGCGGCAGCATCTGGTCGCTGCCGCCGAGGTCGTTGAAGCCCGCGATCGCCACGCGTTGCGGCACCGGCACGCCGGTGCGCAGCGCGGCCAGCAGCCCGCCCTGGGCCAGGTCGTCGTTGCAATAGAAGATCGCGTCGAGGTCGGGATGGCGCGCGAGCAGTTCCTCGAACTGGCGCCCGCCGAGCGCGAGCGAGGTGGGCCCGGGCGTCAGCAGCTCGAGCGCCGGGTCGTGGCAGCCGGCCGCGCGCAGCGCCTCGCGGTAGCCGGCCAGGCGCTGCAGCACGCGCGGATCGAGCTGGCCCGCGGCATAGGCGATGCGGCGGCGGCCGCGCGCGAGCAGGTGCTCGACGATGGCGCGGCCCGCATCCTGCTGCGAGAAGCCCACGCTGTGGATGCCGGGTGCCTCCGAGGTCTCCATCAGGTGCACGCAGGGCGCGTCGCTGGCCTCGAGCAGGCGCGTGGCGCCCGTGCTGCGGTCGAAGCCGGTCAGCAAGAGGCCCGCGGGCCGCTGCGAGAGATAGCTGCGCAGCAGCGCCTCCTCCTGCGCGGGGTCGTAGTGGGTCACGCCGATCAGCGACTGGAAGCCGTGCGGCGCCAGCGTGTCCTGCACCGCCTCGAGCAGCTCCACGAACAGCTGGTTGGTCAGCGACGGGATCAGCACCGCCACGTGCGAGCTGCGCGCCGAGGCCAGCGCGCGCGCCGCCACGTTGGGCACGTAGCCGAGCTCGTCGACCGCGGCCTGCACCCGCGCCTTCAGGTCGGGCGCCACGTTGCGCGCGCCGCGCAGCGCGCGCGAGACGGTGATCGGGCTCACGCCCGAGACGCGCGCCACGTCGTCGAGGGTCACGCGGCTGGAAGAACGGGAGCGCGGGCGCTCGGGGGCATCGGCCATGGCGAAATCTAGGGTTACTACCGATCCGGGATTGGACAGCGCTGTCCTAGGATAGCGCTGTCCCGGCCCTTGCCGCCTCGGAAAAACCCGAGGATGCTTCAGAGGCTGGTTTTTTTGGGTTGTGCAGGATAGCGCTATCCCAACCCCGCCGGCCGCCCTTGCAGCGCCCGGCTTCAGGAGACAGACATGTTCGGAATGAGCAAAGAGGTGTTCCTGCTCGTCGACGCCCTGGTGGCGATCCTCGGGCTCATCCTTCTGATCACGCGCTGGCGCGTGCACCCCTTCATCGCGCTGACCCTGGCCGCGGGCTTCCTCGGCCTGACCTCGGGCATGCCGGTGGACCTGGTGATGAAGTCCTTCCAGGACGGCTTCGGCGGCGTGCTGGGCTTCGTGGGCATCGTGCTCGGCCTGGGCACCATGCTCGGCAAGATGATGGCCGAGTCGGGCGGCGCCGACCGCATCGCGCGCACGCTGATCGACGCCTTCGGCAAGGAGCGCGTGCACTGGGCGATGATGTTCGCGGCCTTCCTGGTCGGCATCCCGCTGTTCTTCGAGATCGGCTTCGTGCTGCTGATCCCGCTGGTGTTCATCGTGGCGCGGCGCACCGGCGTGTCGCTGATCCGCATCGGCATTCCGCTCCTGGCGGGCCTGTCGGTGGTGCACGGCCTGGTGCCGCCGCATCCGGGGCCGCTGCTGGCCATCGGCGTGTTCGGCGCCGACATCGGCAAGACCATCTTCTACGGCCTGATCGTCGGCCTGCCCACCGCGATGATCGCGGGCCCGATCTTCGGCAAGTTCATCTCGAAGTACGTGCCCGGCGAGGCCTCGCCCGAGCTGCTCGAGCAGCTGGCGCGCGAGCCCGAGGCGCGCGAGCTGCCGGGCTTCGGCGTCACGCTCTTGACGGTGCTGCTGCCCGTGGGGCTGATGCTGCTCAAGACCTTCGCCGACGTGGCGCTCGACGAGAAGAACATCGTGCGCCAGTGGATGGACTTCATCGGCCATCCGATCACCGCGCTGCTGGCGGCGCTCCTGCTGTCGCTCTACACCTTCGGCTATGCGCGCGGCTTCACGAGCAAGCAGATCATGAAGTTCGTCGACGACAGCCTGGCGCCCACGGCGGCCATCGTGCTGATCATCGGCGCGGGCGGCGGCTTCAAGCAGATGCTGGTGGCCAGCGGCGTGGGCAACGCGATCGGCCACATGGCGCTGAACGCGCAGGTCTCGCCGATCCTGCTGGCCTGGCTGGTCGCGGGCCTGATCCGCATCGCCACCGGCTCGGCCACGGTCGCCACCATCACGGGCGCGGGCATCGTCGCGCCGCTGGCCACCATGGTGCCGGGCGTGAACCGCGAGCTGCTGGTGCTGGCCACGGGCGCGGGTTCGCTGATCCTGTCGCACGTCAACGACGCGGGCTTCTGGCTGGTCAAGCAGTACTTCAACATGACGGTGGCCGAGACCTTCAAGACCTGGACCGTGATGGAAACGCTGATCTCGGTCGTCGGCATCGTGTTCATCATGCTGCTGAGCATGGTGGTCTGAGGAGGAAGCACCCATGGGCCGCACCGTCATCGGCGTCGACATCGGAACCACCAGCACCAAGGCCGTGGCCTTCACGCCCGCGGGGCGCGTGCTGGCCCATCAAACGGTCGGCTATCCGCTGCTCGCGCCCGAGGCGGGCGCCGCCGAGCAGGACCCCGAGCAGATCTTCCAGGCCGTGCTCGCGGCCATCGCGGGCTGCGTGCAGGAGAGCAAGGCCGCGCCCGCCGACGTGCTCGCCGTGTCCTTCAGCGCGGCCATGCACAGCCTGATCCTGGTCGACGGCGCGGGCGCGCCGCTCACGCCCAGCATCACCTGGGCCGACCAGCGCGCCGCGCCCTGGGCCGAGCGCATCCGCGACGAATGGGACGGGCTCGCGATCTACCGCCGCACCGGCACGCCGATCCATCCGATGTCGCCGCTGGCCAAGCTGGTGTGGCTGCGCCACGAGCGCGCCGAGCTGTTCGCGCGCGCCGAGCGCTTCGTCGGCATCAAGGAGTACGTGTTCTTCCGGCTGTTCGGCCAGTGGCAGGTCGACCATTCGATCGCCTCGGCCACGGGCCTGTTCAACATCGAGCGGCTGGCCTGGGACGAGGGCGCGCTCGAACTGGCCGGCGTGCGCGCCGAGCAGCTCTCGCGGCCGGTGCCCACCACCTGGCACATCGAGGGCCTGGCGGCCGACGTCGCGGCCAAACTCGGCCTGGCCGAACACACGCCCTTCGTGATCGGCGCCAACGACGGCGTGCTGTCGAACCTCGGCGTCAACGCGGTCTCGCCCGGCGAGGTGGCCGTGACCATCGGCACCAGCGGCGCGATGCGCACCGTGGTCGACCATCCGATGACCGACCCCGAGGGCCGCACCTTCTGCTATGCGCTGGCCGAGCGGCGCTGGGTGGTGGGCGGTCCGGTGAACAACGGCGGCATCATCCTGCGCTGGGTGCGCGACGAGTTCGCCGCGGCCGAGGCCGAGACCGCCAAGCGCCTGGGCATCGACACCTACGAGGTGCTCACGCGCATCGCCGAACGCGTGTCGGCCGGCAGCGAGGGGCTGGTGTTCCATCCCTTCCTCACCGGCGAGCGCGCGCCCTACTGGAACGCCAACCTGCGCGGCTCCTTCTTCGGCCTGGGCATCCACCACCGCAAGGAGCACATGATCCGCGCGGTGCTCGAGGGCGTGATCTTCAACCTGCACAGCATCCTGCCGGCGGTCGAGGCGATCGCGGGCCGCAGCGCCCACATCAAGGCCACCGGCGGCTTCGCGCGCTCGGGCATGTGGCGCCAGATGATGGCCGACGTGTTCGACCGCGAGGTGGTGGTGCCCGAGAGCTTCGAGAGCTCCTGCCTCGGCGCCGCGGTGCTCGGGCTCTATGCGCTGGGCCATGTCGATTCGCTCGACGTGGTGGCGGGCATGGTGGGCGCCACGCACCGCCACACGCCCAATGCGAAGAACGCCGCGCTCTACCGGCAGCTGCTGCCGGTGTACCTCTCGCTGCCGCGCAAGCTCGGCGAGGAATACCGGCTGCTGGCCGCGTTCCAGCAGCAGACGGCCGCCCCGCCGCCGCCGCGCCGCAGCTGAGGCGTTCTTCCCCTTCGTCCGTTGGAGATTCGGTCTTGCTGAACACGATCCCCCCGGCCTCCGCCTCCCGGCCCCACACGCCCAGCGCGCCGCGCCCCAAGCTGCCGCTGCCCGCGGTGGCGCCGCGCCCGCGCGGCGGCGCGCGCGCGCGTGCGCTCGATGCGCGGCGCAACGCGGCCGCCGCCACGCCCGAGCCGGCCGACACGCGCGTCACCATTCACTGCGAAAGCTCGCCCGCCTCGTCGGCACGCGGCCAGGAAACCAACTGCCTGCACGAGCACGAGCTGCACCTGATCGGCGCCGCGCCCGCGCGCCTGCGCGTGGGCCAGGGCCTCGACGAGGAAACCCATCGCTTCGCGCCCGGCAGCCTGGTGCTGCTGGGGCCGCGGCTGCCGCACAGCCTCGCATTCGAGCACCATCCGCTGCACGGCGGCGGCAATGCCGGCGGCCTGGTGCTGCGCTTCGGCGACGAGCCGCTGCGCCGCGGCATGGAGCTGTTTCCCGAACTGCGCGACGCCGCGCCGCTGCTGGCGCGCGCGCGGCAGGGGGTGCACTTCGTGGGCCTGGGCGAAGGCATCGTCTCGCGGCTGCGGCGCATCGAGATGCTGCAGGGCCTGGCGCGCTTCGCCGAGTTCACCGTGCTGCTCAACGAACTCTCGCAGTGGTCCGAGTACCGGCTGCTGGCCGACGCCGCCTTCACCGACGATTCGCTCGGCGAGCATGGCGCCGCGCTGCGCATCCACAAGGCGCTCGACCACATCCGCGACAACTATGCCGAGGGGCTGTCGCTGGCCGAGGTGGGCGCCATCGTCGGCATGCGCGAGAACGCCTTCTCGCGCAGCTTCCGCCGCGCCACCGGCCAGACCTTCACCGACTTCGTGATCGGCCTGCGCGTGGCGCGCGCCTGCCGCCTGCTGGCCTCCACGCGCCAGCACGTGAGCAGCATCTGCTACGAGGTGGGCTTCAACAACATCTCGAACTTCAACCGCCACTTTCGGCGCATCAAGGGCATGACGCCCGGCGAGTTCCGCGCCGCGGCGCGCGGCTGAGGAAGACTTTCGTCGCCCACGGCCTACAGACAGGGCGGGCCGATCGGATCTAGGTCGATTCATGACACATCCGATCGAACTCATCGTGGACGAGCCGGCACCCGGATCCTTTGTCTGGCGCCTGCTCGAGACCGACGACGGCGGGGGCCATCCCCGCGTGCTGCGCAGCGCCTTCGACCCTGCCGACAGCTACGAAGTGGCGCTCGCCAGCGGCGAGCGCGCGCTGCACAGCGAGATACGACAGCAGGCCGTCGCGCCCGCCTGAGCGCATCGGGGCGCTCGCCCGCTCAGGGCTCGCCCTTGCCGTTGCGGTGTTCGGTCGGCCCATTGCGGTCCGACAGTTGCTCCGCAGGTGTGCCCAGCAGGCCACTGTCGGCGCCACTTTGCTGCGTGCCGCCGTTGCGGCTGCGGCCGCGACCCGAATAGATCTCGTCGTCGTCGAAATCGAGCGGCGGCTCGCCGGGACCGCCACCGGTCTCCACGCGTGCGCGCGTGGGCGGCTTGTCGCCGTGCGGACCGATCGCGTCGGGCAGGCCGGTGTCGTCGCTCGGGATCTCGTCCCTGGATTTGCTCAGTGCCATGGGAAGCTCCTTCTTGATGAATGAAGACCATGCTTCGGCGGCCCCCGCGCGCCCGCTGTGGGAAGGACGCGGCCGCGCGTGTAGGCCATGCCGTGGGCATGGACGCCGACATCGCGCTGCGCACCAGGCCCGCGGCCTGCGTTGCGTTGTCGGTATCGGATGACACGCCCGTGCGCCGCGTGACCGCGCGGCGGGGCGCGGACGCCTCTTAGGGTCGAACTGCCCGCTTCCCTTCCACCCTACGTTTTTCGCTTTCGCAAGGAGATCTCCATGACCGCCACCACCACCGACCAAAGCAAGCTCTGGGACCTGATCAAGGACACGCGCTTCGGCATGCTCACGCACCGCCACGGCGACAGCCAGCTGCACAGCCACCCGCTCACCACGCAGAACAAGGACGGCGACGAGGCCGGCACGCTCTACTTCTTCGTGCCGAAGGATGGCGACATCGCGCGCCATGTCGCGAGCGATCCGGTCGTGAACATCGCCTACGCCAACACCGACAGCGACAGCTACGTGTCGATCTCGGGCCGCGCCGAACTGCGCGAGGACGCCGCCAAGAAGCGCGCCCTGTTCAGCAAGATGGTCGAGGCCTGGTTCCCCAAGGGCGTGGACGATCCCAACCTCGGCCTGCTGGCCGTGGACGTGGTCGAGGCCGAGTACTGGGACGTCGACGACAGCAAGATGGTCCAGCTCTACAAGATGGCCAAGGCCGCCCTCACCGGCGAGCCGCCGAAGAACCTCGGCGAGCACAAGAAGGTCGCCGTCTGAGGGCAGCACGACCGATGACGGAGGCAACGACCGCACAAGCCGCCGGCACGCCCGGCTCCGCAGGCCCCGCGGCGACGCCGCACCGCTGGCAGTTCATGCGTGCCGGCGGCGTCGACCAGGTGGTGTTCCGCAGCGGCGAGGACATCGCGCGCATCGCCGAGCTCGACCAGAAGCTCTGGGTCGCGCTGGCCTGCCCCACGCGCGGCATCGACTTCGATCCGCGCACGCTGGACCTGATCGACACCGACCGTGACGCTCGCGTGCGCCCGCCCGAGGTGATCGCGGCCTGCCAGTGGGCCTGCGAGCGGCTGCGCAGCGCCGACGTGCTGCTCTCGGGCGGCGGCACGCTGTCGCTCGACGACCTCGACGGCGCGAAGGCACCCGGCGCCGAACTCGCGAAGGAGGGCCGGCGCATCCTCGACCTGCTCGGCAAGGAAGGCACCAACACCCTCACGCTGGCCGACATCTCCGACCGCGGCGAATGGCTGGCCTCGATGCGCTTCAACGGCGACGGCGTGGTGACGCCCGAGACCGCCGAGGACGAGGCGCTGCGCGCCACCATCGCCGAAGCGATGCGCAGCCACGGCAGCACGCCCGACCGCCACAAGCAGACCGCCGGCATCGACCGCGCGCGCGCCGAGGCCTTCATGGCCGACGCGGCCGCGATGCGCGACTGGTACGCCAAGGGCACCGACGCCGCGCTGCTGGCGCTCGGCGATCGCACGCTGGCCGCGGCCGAGGCGATGCGCAAGGTGGCGGCCAAGATCGACGATTTCTTCGCGCGCTGCCGCGTGGCCGCCTACGACGTGCAGGCCGTGACGGCGCTCAACCCCTCGCCCGAGGCCTACGACGCGCTCGCGGGCCACACGCTCGATGCCAACGCGCACCCGATCGCCGAGCTGCCGCTGGCACCGATCACGCCGCACCGCTCGCTGCCGCTGCGCGGCACCAGCCTCAACCCGGCCTGGGCCGAGGCCATCGCGGCCTTCGCGCGCGACGCGGTCGCGCCGCTGCTCGGCGCGCGCGACAGCCTCGAGGACGACGAATGGCAGGCGCTGCGCCAGCAGCTCGGCGCCTGCGAGGGCTGGATCGCGTCGCGGCCGGCCAACGCGCTCGCGAGCCTGTCGCACGAACGCATCGAGGCGCTGCTCGCCACGCGCGAGGCGCTGCTCGCGCTGATCGCCGAGGACGAGGCGGCCGAGACCCACAACAAGCTGCTGGTCGATCTCGAGAAGCTGCTGCGGCTGCAGCGCGACCTCAAGCTGCTGCTCGACAACTTCGTCTCGTTCAAGGCCTTCTACCGGCGCGAGGGCGCGATCTTCCAGGCCGGCACGCTCTACCTCGACGGGCGCAGCTGCGAGCTCACGGTGCAGGTGCAGGACACGGCCAAGCACGCGGTCCTCGCGGGCCTCGCGAAGACCTGCCTGGCCTATTGCGACTGCACGCGTCAGGGGCAGAAGATGAGCATCGTCGCGGCCTTCACCGCGGGCGACGTGGACTTCCTGTTCGTCGGGCGCAACGGCGTGTTCTACGACCGCCAGGGCCGCGACTGGGACGCCACCATCACCAAGCTGATCGAGAACCCGACCAGCGTGGCCCAGGCCTTCTTCGCGCCCTACAAGAAGTTCGTGCGCATGATCGAGGAGCAGGTGGCCAAGCGCGCGGCCGCGAGCGAGGCCGGTTCGCAGACGGCGCTGCAGTCGCTGGCCGGCAAGGTCGCGACCGCCGACCAGGCCGCGGGCGCCGATCCCGCGAAGGCGGCCGCCAAGCCGCCGCTGCCGGCCACCAGCCGGGTCGACGTCGGCACGGTGGCCGCGATCGGCGTGGCGCTCGGCAGCATCAGCGCGGTGCTGGTCGGCATCTTCGGCAAGTTCATCGACCTGGGGCAATGGATCCCGGTGGCGCTGATCGGCATCGTGATCGCGATCTCGGGGCCGAGCATGCTGATCGCCTGGCTCAAGCTGCGCCAGCGCAGCCTGGGGCCGATCCTCGACGCCAGCGGCTGGGCCATCAACGGCCGCATGAAGGTCAACGTGCGGCTCGGCGGCATGCTGTCGCAGACCGCGCACGTGCCGCCGGGCGCGCGCCGGATCACGCCCGACCCCTACCGCGAGCGGCACGGGCTCACGGGCGCGGTGGCGGCCGCGTGCATCGTCGGCGCGGTCGCGGTGCTGGCCTGGCGCATGGACTGGCTCGACGAGCGGCTGCCGGCGCGGCTGCAGCACGATCCGGCCGCGGCGAGCGCGCCGGGCGCCTGAGCGCGCCCAGCGTCGAGCCAATAATCGGGCCATGACCAGGCCCGATGCCGCCCCGCCCTGCTGGCACTACGCGCCGGCGCCGCACGACGGCGTCGAGCTCGCCCACTGGCAGGGCACGCAGGTGCCGCTGCTGCAGCCGCACTTCCATCGCCAGACGCAACTGAGTTTCGTGTTGCGCGGCAGCCGCGTCGTCGAGGCCGGCGGCCGGCGCTTCGAACTGCGGGCGGGCGACTGCCTCGCCATACCGGCGGGCGTGGCGCATCGCGGCCTCGCGCACACGCACGCGGGCACGGTCTGCCTCAACGTCTACGCGCCGGCCGAGCGGATGGGCGCGGCCTGCGTGCTCGACGGGCAGGCGCTCGACGCGCTCGCATGGCACGAACCGGTGTCGAGGATCGCGCGGCGCCTCGGCCTGAGCCGCGAGGCCTTCACGCGCCGCTTCGCCGCCCAGACCGGGCTGCCGCCGCATGCCTGGCGGCTGGTCGACCGGCTCAACGTCGCGCGCGAGCGGCTGCGCGGCGATGCCGAGCTGGCGGAGCTCGCGCTCGAGCTGGGCTTCACCGACCAGAGCCACCTGGGGCGCCACTTCCGCCGCGTGTTCGGCGTCTCGCCGGGCCGCTACCGGCGCGGCATGCGGCCTCCCTCACAAACGTCCTAGATCGAAGCCGCGCGCGTTCCTAGCATCCCGTCTTTTGCACGGGAAGTGGGCGATGGAACCGAAGGTCATGGCGCTGCTGTTCGCGGCCGGCGCGGCGGGCGGCGTGGTCAATGCGATCGCGGGCGGCGCCACGCTGATCACCTTTCCGGCCATGCTCGCGGCCGGCCTGCCGCCGGTGGTGGCCAATGCATCGAACGCGGTCGCGATCTCGCCGGGCCACCTGCTCGCGGCCGTGGCCGATCGCGCGAAGCTGCCCGCGGCCGATCGCCGGCTCGCGCTCTCGCTGGCCGCCGCCACGCTCGGCGGCATCGCGGGCGCGCTGCTGCTGCTCGCGCTGCCCGAGGCCGCCTTCCTGCAGCCGGTGCCGCTGCTGATCGGACTCGCGACCGCGCTGTTCGCCTTCGCGCCACGAATCCAGGCCTGGGCCGCGCGGCGGCGCGAAGGCGCGGCGCCGAGCGCGCTCGCGGGCACGGCCGCGCTCGCCGCCGTCTCGGTCTATGGCGGCTTCTTCGGCGCGGGACTGGGCGTGATGCTCAGCGCGCTGCTGGCGATCGAGGACCCCGACGACATCCGGCGCGTGAAGGTGATGAAGAACCTGCTCGCCACGGCCGTGAGCCTGGCGGCGATCGTCATCTTCGTGGTGCAGGGCGCGGTGCACTGGGGCGCCACGCTCGCGATGCTGGCCGGCGCGGTGCCGGGCGGCTGGGCCGGCGGTCACCTGGTGCGGGTGCTGCCCGCGCGGGCCGTGCGGCGCGCGGTGATCGCGGCCGGGCTCTTCATGAGCGCGTACTACGCGGCGCGCATCTGGTGCTGAAGCCGTTGGCTTCAGTCGATCAGCTGCGCCTTCATCGCGTAGTAGGTGAGGTCGCTGTTCGTGTTGAGGTGCAGCTTCTCGAGCAGCCGCGTGCGGTAGGTGCTCACGGTCTTGACCGACAGCGACAGCGCATCGCCGATGCTGCCCACCGATTCGCCCTTGGCGAGCTTCAGGAAGACCTGGAACTCGCGCTCCGACAGGTGCTTGTGCGGCGGCGCGTCGTCCTTGCGGTCGAGCTGGTTGGCGAGGATCTCGGCCACCGAGGGCGTGATGTAGCGCCGGCCCAGCGCCACGGTGCGGATCGCGTTGGCGATCTCCTCGGGCTCGCAGTCCTTGTTGAGGTAGCCCGAGGCACCCTGGCGGATCAGGTTCACCGCATAGTGCTCCTCGGGGTAGGCGCTCAGCACGAGGATGCCGAGGTCGGGCGCCTTCGCGCGGATCATGCCGAGCGCGTCGATGCCGCTCTGGCCGGGCATCGAGAGGTCCATCAGCAGCACGTCGAGTTCGGTGGTGCGCACGAGGTCGATCGCCTCGCGGCCCGACGAGGCCTCGCCGGCGACGCGGAATTCGACGAAACCCGAGAACAGCGCCTTCAGGCCCTCGCGAACCACGGCATGGTCATCCACTATTCCGATCTTGATCATGATGCGTTTCTCCTGGTCCATTCACATGAGGCGCCCGGAATTCGGGCAGGGCGCAACGATGCCATAGCAAAGGCCCGCGCGGCAGGCCTCGCCCCCAACACGGGCCCTTGTCCTGCACGCGAATGGAACGGCGTCTTGCGGGAACGACGGACTGCGCCGACACGGCACCCCCTCCCGCTTCGAAAAGGGTCGCAAGCGCGGAAGTCCGTGGCCATTGGCACGCAGGCTCGGCTGCGCGGGGCCGTCGGGTTCGCGGCGCCTTGCCCGCGCGGGCACGCGGTGCCGTCCGACAGACGCATCTTCTTACGGTGGTTAGCTTGGGATGCAATCCCTTCATCCACCACACACATTCATTCGGCAACGCCCTGCCGCCTGTCGCGTCGACGTCCCGCGCCGAAGCCCCGGGTGCACGGCACTTCCGTCATCCCGACATGAACGCCACCGCCAGCACGCCCTCAGCACCTTCGGCACCCTCCGCGAACGCACCCCGCTTCGTCGAACGCCCTTCCTCCTTGTCCTCCGATCCATCACCGTCCGCCGACCCGAACCGATTGCGCATCCTCGTGGTCGAGGACGACGCGGACGCGATGGCCACCTCGCTCGAGGCCCTGCGCGCGATCGGGCACTGGGCCACCGGCGTGCGCAGCGCGGAGGCGGCGATCACGCGCTACATGCGCGGCGCCTTCGACCTGCTGATGCTCGACGTGGGCCTGCCGGGCCTCTCGGGCAAGGACCTCGCGGCCAAGCTGATGGCGATCGAACGCATCCCGGTGATCTTCGCCTCGGGCGAACCCGAGCCCGCGCAGCCGCCGGCCGGCAGCGTGTGGCTGCGCAAGCCCTATGCGCTCGACGACCTGGCCCGCGCGCTCGCGCGCGCCTGCTCGGGCCCGGTGCGCGACGCGGCCTGAGCCTGGCCGCGCAAGGGCCCGCGCGGCACGCCTTCTTCCTTTCGTTCCGGCTCGCCGACCGCGCGAGCGCACTGCACCGGTGTTTCATTTTTCCGGACGGCTTCTTCTCCGACAAATCGAAGCGGTGAACGCTTCGACGCAAGCCGTCGCGCTTCGGGGGAAATGCATTTCTCCCCGCCTAACGATCTTCGGCCATGGACTCGCAAAGAGGTTCGCGCCCGGGAACGCCGCTCCAAGGAAATACCGTGCTTGCTGTCCATTCCCCCGTCGTCTTCGACGACACCGACGCCTATCTTTTTCGCGAAGGAACCCACGCCCGCCTGTTCGACAAGCTCGGCTGCCATCCCCATGAGGACGGCGGCGCCGACTTCGCGGTGTGGGCGCCCAATGCCGAGTCGGTCTCGGTGGTGGGCGACTGGAACGGCTGGAACGGCGACGCCGATCCGCTGAGCCCCGTGCCCGGCGACAGCGGCGTGTGGCGCGGCCACGTCGAGGACGTGCGGCCGGGCCAGACCTACAAGTACCGCATCCGCTCGCGCCTGCGCGGCCATGTCGAGGACAAGGCCGACCCCTTCGCCTTCTCGTCGGAGCTCGCGCCGGCCACCGCCTCGCGCGTGCACCGGCTCGGCGAGGGCCACGACTGGGCCGACGGCGAGTGGATGGCGACGCGCCATGCGCGCAACGCGCTCGACGCGCCGATGGCCATGTACGAGGTGCACCTGGGCTCGTGGCGGCGCGAGGACGGCCAGTTCATGGGCTACCGCGCGCTGGCCCACGCACTGGCCGACTACGTGAACGACATGGGCTTCACGCACGTCGAGCTGATGCCCGTGACCGAGCATCCGTTCTACGGTTCCTGGGGCTACCAGACCACGGGCTACTTCGCGCCGACCGCGCGCTACGGCACGCCCGAGGACTTCATGTACTTCGTCGACCACCTGCACCAGCGCGGCATCGGCGTGCTGCTGGACTGGGTGCCCTCGCACTTCCCGACCGATGCGCATGGCCTCGCCTTCTTCGACGGCACGCACCTGTTCGAGCATGCCGATCCGCGCCAGGGCTTCCATCCCGAATGGAATTCGGCGATCTTCAACTACGGCCGTCCCGAGGTGCGCAGCTTCCTGGTGTCGTCGGCGCTGTTCTGGCTCGACAAGTACCACATCGACGGCCTGCGCGTGGACGCGGTGGCTTCGATGCTCTACCTCGACTACGCACGCGGCCCCGGCGGCTGGGTGCCCAACCGCCACGGCGGGCGCGAGAACCTCGAGGCCATCGAGTTCCTGCGCACGCTCAACCGCGCGGTCTACCGCGACCATCCCGACACCTTCACCGTGGCCGAGGAATCGACCGCCTGGCCGCGCGTGTCGCGTCCGATCGAGATGGACGGGCTGGGCTTCGGCCTCAAGTGGAACATGGGCTGGATGCACGACACGCTGGACTACATGCGCCACGACCCGGTGCATCGCCGCCACCACCACCACGCGCTGACCTTCTCGCTGGTCTATGCCTTCCACGAGAACTTCGTGCTGCCGCTCTCGCACGACGAGGTGGTGCACGGCAAGGGTTCGCTGATCAACAAGATGCCCGGCGACGACTGGCAGCAGTTCGCCAACCTGCGCGCGCTGCTGGCCCTCATGTGGGCGCATCCGGGCAAGAAGCTGCTGTTCATGGGCGCCGAGTTCGGCCAGCGCCGCGAATGGACGCACGACGGCGAGCTCGAATGGTGGCTCTGCGGCCTGCCGGCCCATGCCGGGCTGCAGCGCATGGTGCGCCAGCTCAACCGCGTCTACCGCGAGCAGCCGGCGCTGCACAGCCAGGACTTCACGCCCGCGGGCTTCGAATGGATCGATGCCGACGATGCCGAGCGCAGCGTGTTCCTGTTCCTGCGCAAGCCCGCGCACGACGGCCCGCCCGTGCTGGTGGCCGTGAACATGACACCGGTGCCGCGCACCAACTTGCTGGTGGGCGTGCCGTGCGACGGCACCTGGCGCGAGGTGCTCAACACCGACGCCACCGAATTCGGCGGCGCGGGCTGGGGCAACTTCGGCGAGGTCGAGGCATCGCCCGTGCGCGCGCACGGCCGGCGCCACTCGCTGAGCCTCACGCTGCCGCCGCTGTCCACCGTGATCCTGCAATCCGAGGGCCAACGATGAAGCGTGAAACCACCCCGATCGGCGCCAAGGCGCCCAAGGGCAAGACCCAGACCCAGACCGCGAGCGAAAGCACCCCCATCCCCCGCACCGAGACCAAGGCCCCCGCGCGCAAGCGCTCGCTGCCGCCGCCCGAGCCGCCGCTGAGCTTCGCGCCGGCAACCGCCGCACCCGATGCGCCCGCTCCGGCCGACGGCTCCGACGGCCGGATCCGCGCGGTGATCGGCGCGGTGCTGCCCTCGGTCGACGAGGGCCGCTTCCCGGTCAAGGCCATCGTGGGCCAGCGCACGACGATCACGGCGCACTGCTTCACCGATGGCCACGACGTGCTGCGCGTGATGCTGCGCTGGCGACCCGAAGCGAGCAACGAGGCACGCGACGCGGTGCGCGAGCTGCCGATGCGCGCGCTGGGCAACGACGTGTGGGAAGCCGCGTTCGCGCCGCCCGCGATCGGGCGCTACCTCTACTGCGTCAGCGCCTGGGTCGATTCCTTCGAGTCGTGGCGCCACGAGATGGCGCGCCGCGTGGGCGAGGACATCCGCATCGCGGCGCTCGCCGCGGCCAAGGACATCGTGGCGGCCGCGGGCCGCGCCGACGGCGCCGACCGCGAGGCACTGGCGCGCTGGGGCGAGGAACTCGCGCGCGCCGCGGCCGATGGCGCGACCGAGCTGCGCGCGGTGCAGGCGCTGGCGCTCGACGCCTCGCTGGCCGAGGTGGCGCGCCGTTATCCCGACCGCAGCCTCGCCGTGACCTCGGCCGAACTGCCGCTGTGGGCGCAACGCACGCGCGCGGGCTTCAGCACCTGGTACGAGCTCTTTCCGCGTTCGGCCTCGAGCGAACCGGGCCGCCACGGCACCTTCCGCGACGTCGAGACGCGGCTGCCCGCCATTGCCGCGATGGGCTTCGACGTGCTCTACATGCCGCCGATCCATCCGATCGGCCGCGAGCAGCGCAAGGGCCCGAACAACACGCTGGTGGCCGGCCCCGACGACGTGGGCAGCCCCTGGGCCATCGGCGCGAAGGAAGGCGGCCACAAGTCGATCCTGCCCGCGCTCGGCACGCCCGAGGACTTCCGCCACCTGGTGCAGGCCGCGAACGCGCAGGGCATCGAGATCGCGCTCGACATCGCCTTCCAGTGCGCGCCCGACCATCCCTACGTGAAGGACCACCCCGAGTGGTTCCGCCGCCGGCCCGACGGCAGCGTGCAGTACGCCGAGAATCCGCCGAAGAAGTACCAGGACATCTATCCCTTCCACTTCGAGAGCGATGACTGGCGCGCGCTGTGGGCCGAGCTCAAGAGCGTGCTCGACCACTGGATCGGCGAGGGCGTGCGCATCTTCCGCGTCGACAACCCGCACACCAAGTCCTTCGCGTTCTGGCAGTGGGTGATCGGCGAGATCAACCGCGAGCACCCCGACGTGATCTTCCTGGCCGAGGCCTTCACGCGGCCGAAGGTGATGCACCGACTCGCGAAGCTGGGCTTCACCCAGTCCTACACCTACTTCACCTGGCGCACCGGCAAGGCCGAGCTGGTCGAGTACTTCACCGAGCTGTCGAGCGGCCCGGGCGCCGACTACTTCCGCCCCAACGCCTGGCCCAACACGCCCGACATCCTGCACGAGCAGCTGCAGGCCGGCGACGCGCCGACCTACATGGCGCGGCTGGTGCTCGCGGCCACGCTCGCGGGCAGCTACGGCATCTACGGTCCGGCCTACGAGCTGCGCGAGCACCGCCCGCGCGAGCACGGCAGCGAGGAGTACCTCGACTCCGAGAAGTACCAGCTGCGGCACTGGAACCACGACGATCCCGAAAGCCTCGCGCCCTTCATCGCGCGCGTGAACCGCATCCGCCACGACAACCCCGCGCTGCAGACGCACCGCGGCGTGCGCTTCCTGCCGGTCGAGAACGACATGCTGCTGGCCTACGCGCGCGAGTCGGCGCCCGAGAACGACGCGCTCGAGGCCAACGTGGTGATCGTCGCGGTCAACCTCGATCCGCACCAGGCGCAGTCGGGCTGGATCCACCTCGACCCGGCCAGCATCGGCGTCGGTCCCGACGAGGACTTCCAGGTGCACGACCTGCTCACCAACCAGCGCTACACCTGGCGCGGCCATCACCACTACGTGAAGCTCGATCCGCACAGCGTGCCCGCCCACATCCTCGTGGTGCGCCGGCGCGTGCGCAGCGAGCGCGATTTCGATTACTTCCTCTGAGGGAGAGAGCGATGAATGCACCCGTTTCGCGCATCGCGCTGGAAACCGTCGAGATCGACAACAGCGACGATCCGCTGTGGTACCGCGATGCGGTGATCTACCAGCTCAACGTCAAGGCCTTCTTCGACACCAACAACGATGGCGTCGGCGACTTCAAGGGCGTGACCGCGAAGCTCGACTACGTGAAGGAGCTGGGCGTCAACACGATCTGGCTGATGCCCTTCTATCCCTCGCCGCTGCGCGACGACGGCTACGACATCTCGGCCTACGAGGACGTGAACCCGCAGTTCGGCACGCTCGACGACTTCCGCGAGATGCTCGACGAGGCGCACAAGCGCGGGCTGCGCGTGATCACCGAGCTGGTCATCAACCACACCTCGAGCGAGCACCCGTGGTTCCAGGCCGCGCGCAAGGCGCCGCCCGGTTCGCCCGAGCGCGACTTCTACGTCTGGAGCGACACCGACCAGCTCTACCAGGGCACGCGGATCATCTTCACCGACACCGAGACCTCGAACTGGTCGTGGGACCCGGTGGCCAAGGCCTACTACTGGCACCGCTTCTTCAGCCACCAGCCCGACCTGAACTTCGACAACCCGGCGGTGCTGGAGGCGGTGCTCAAGGTCATGCGCTTCTGGCTCGACATGGGCGTGGACGGCTTCCGGCTCGACGCCATCCCCTACCTGGTGGAGCGCGACGGCACCAGCAACGAGAACCTGCCCGAGACGCACGCGGTGATCAAGAAGCTGCGCGCGGCGATCGACGCCGAGTACAGGAACCGCTTCCTGCTGGCCGAGGCCAACATGTGGCCCGAGGACGTGCGCGAGTACTTCGGCGACGGCGACGAGTGCCACATGGCCTACCACTTCCCGCTGATGCCGCGCATGTACATGGCGATCGCGCAGGAGGACCGGCATCCGGTGGTCGAGATCCTGCAGCAGACGCCCGACATCCCCGAGGGCTGCCAGTGGGCGATCTTCCTGCGCAACCACGACGAGCTCACGCTCGAGATGGTGACCAGCAAGGAGCGCGACTACATGTACAACATGTACGCGGCCGACCAGCGCGCGCGCATCAACCTCGGCATCCGCCGGCGCCTGGCGCCGCTGATGGAGAACGACCTCGACCGCGTGAAGCTCATGAACGGCATGCTGCTGTCGATGCCGGGCTCGCCGATCATCTACTACGGCGACGAGATCGGCATGGGCGACAACGTGTTCGTGGGCGACCGCAACGGCGTGCGCACGCCGATGCAGTGGAGCCCCGACCGCAACGCCGGCTTCTCGCGCGCCGATCCGCAGCGCCTGTACCTGCAGCCGATCATGGACCCGATGTTCGGCTACGAGGCGCTCAACGTGGAGGCGCAGGCGCGCGACGCCAGCTCGCTGCTGAACTGGACGCGCCGCATGCTCGCGGTGCGCAAGACCAGCCATGCCTTCGGGCGCGGCCGGCGCCGCTTCCTCAAGCCCGGCAACCGCAAGATCCTGGCCTACGTCAGCGAGTACGGCGACGACATCATCCTGACGGTGTTCAACCTCTCGCGCGCGGCGCAGCCGGTCGAGCTCGACCTCGCGGCCTTCAAGGGCCGAGTGCCGGTGGAGATGCTCGGTCGCGCGCCCTTCCCGCCGATCGGCGAGCTGCCCTACCTGCTCACGCTGGCCTCGTACGGCTTCTACTGGTTCAAGCTCACGCTCGATGCCGAGATGCCGGTGTGGCACCAGGAGGGCGTGGCGCTGCAGGAGCAGCCGACGCTGGTGCTGTTCGACGGCTGGGACAGCTTCTTCCGCGAACGCGTGATGCCGTGGCGCATCGGCATGGCCGAGCGCATGCGCACCCAGTTCGAGACCGACACGCTGCCGCGCCACATCGAGATCCAGCGCTGGTACGCCTCCAAGGGCGAGACCATCGCGCGCGCCCGGCTGGCCGACCATGCGGTGTGGGAGGACGGCGCCGACCGCTACCTGCTGCCGCTGTTCGACCTCGAGGGCCCGCGCGAGAGCGCCACCTACTTCATGCCGCTGACGCTGGCCTGGGAAGAGCGCGAGGAGGAACGCATGAACCGCCTCGCGCAGGCCGGCCTCGCCAAGGTGCGCCAGCAGGCCCAGGTCGGGCTGATGGGCGATGCCTTCTACGACGAGCCCTTCTGCCGCGCGCTGGTGCGCGCCATCCAGCAGGGCCTGGAACTGCCGACGGCCGCGGGCCGGCTGCAGTTCCGCCCCACGGCCGCGTTCGCGAAGCTGGGCCTGGACATCGAAGCCATGCCCGTGGGCCGGCCGAGCGCGCAGAGCAGCAACACGGTGGTGACGCTCAACGACACGCTGTTCCTCAAGGGCTACCGCCGCGCGCGCAAGGGCATCAATCCCGAGCTCGAGATGGGCCGCTTCCTGACCGACGTGGTGCAGTACGCGAACTGCGTGCCGGTGCTCGGCGCGCTCGAGTACGTGGGCAACGACGGCCAGGTGATGGCGCTCGCGATGGTGCAGTCGTACATGGCGAACCAGGGCGACGGCTGGACCTTCACGCGCGACTACGTCGAGCGCTACCTCGAGGAACTGCGCACCGCGCCGGCCGACCTGCCCGACGCGCCGGCGCCGGCCGATGCGCACGGCGGCTTCATGGCACTGGCCGCGACCCTGGGCCAGCGCACCGCCGAGCTGCACCTCGCGCTGGCGCGCCCCACCGGCGACCCGGCCTTCGATCCCGAACCCACCAGCGCGGCCGACGCCACCGCGTTGCAGACCCATGCGCAGGCCGAGGTCGACACCACGCTGGCGCTGCTGCAGCAGCGGCTGGGCCAGCTGAGCGACCCGGTGCGCGAGCAGGCGCAGCAGCTGCTGGGCCTGCGCGAGGCGCTGCACGCGGCGGTGGCCGCCAGCGTGCCCGCGCAGGGCGGCGGTCGCAAGACCCGCTACCACGGCGACTACCACCTGGGCCAGGTGCTGGTGAGCGGCAACGACTTCGTGATCATCGATTTCGAGGGCGAGCCGGCGCGCGACTTCGAGGAGCGCCGCGCCAAGGCCTCGCCGCTGCGCGACGTGGCGGGCATGCTGCGCTCGTTCAACTACGCGCGCTGGACCGCGCTGCGGCGCGTGGCGCAGAACGCCGAGGAGGCGGTGCGCCTCGATGCCGCGGTGCGCGACTGGGAGCGCGTCACGCGCGACGCCTTCCTCTCGGCCTACACCGGCACGCTGGCCGGCGCGGCCGAGGCGGTGCCGGCCGATGCCGGACTGCTGCGCCTGTTCGAGATCGAGAAGGCGCTCTACGAGCTGCGCTACGAACTCAACAACCGCAACGACTGGGTCGAGGTGCCGCTGCACGGCCTGCTCGCCCTCGTTGCGCCGAACCATTCCACCGCGCGCTGACGCGACGGTCCACAGAAGGAGGAACTCATCATGGACAACTTCGGCTTCCACCTGGAACCCTTGCGCGCGATCCTCTACCAGATCGGCGCCTACCTGCCGCGGCTGCTGGTGGCGCTGGTGGTCGTGTTCGCGGGCTGGCTGATCGCCAAGGTGGTGCGCTTCGCGGTCATCAAGGCGCTGCGCGCGTTCAACTTCAACGTGCTGACCGAGCGCTCGGGGCTGGACAACTTCTGGCGCCAGGGCGGGCTCATGAGCGACACCTCGGCGATCGTGGGCGCGCTGTTCTATTGGGTGGTGATCCTGGCCGCGCTGCTGATCGCCTTCAACGGGCTGGGGCTGAGCTACATCGCCGACCTGCTGGGGCGCGCGGTCTGGTTCGTGCCCAACATCTTCATCGCGCTGCTGGTGCTGGCCTTCGGCGCCTACTTCGCGCGCTTCGTCGGCGGCGCGGTGCAGACCTACTGCCGCAACGCCGGCATGCAGGACGGCCAGCTGCTGGGCAAGGCCGCGCAGTATGCGGTGATGGTGTTCGTGGTGCTGATCGCGCTCGACCAGGTCAAGGTGGGCGGCGACATCGTGCGCGAAACCTTCCTCGTGATGCTCGCCGGCATCGTTCTTGCTCTTGCACTGGCCTTCGGCCTCGCGGGCAAGGACTGGGCGGCCGAGCGCATCGAGCACTGGTGGCCGCGCGAACGCCCGCGCGGGCCTGGGGTGGCGCCGGTGCGCACGCCGGTGACGCCGGCCGCGCCGCTGACGCCCACCGCGCCCGCCACGCCCTCGGCGCCTGCCGCCGCCGCCGGCACCGAGAGCGCTCCAGCGCCTTCCGTGCGCCAGCCCGTGGCACCGCGCAGCGACCACGCGCCGGGCCCGTACGACAGCGGCGAGCGCTGGCCGCCACCGCGCTGAACGCGGCCATCGGCACCCTGACCTTTTTCGTGTTTCCCGACCCCGACCGATCCCTCGCATTGACCCATTCATGAAGAAGGCCACCTACAGCCCCATCTCCGCCGTCTGGCCCGGCGAGCCCTATCCGCGCGGCGCGACCTGGGACGGCCAGGGCGTCAACTTCGCGCTGTTCACGCAGCATGCGCACAAGGTCGAGCTGTGCCTGTTCGACGAGAGCGGCCGGCGCGAGCTGCAGCGCATCGAGCTGCGCGACCGCACCGACGACGTGTGGCACTGCTACCTGCCCGAGGCGCGCCCCGGCCTGGCCTACGGCTACCGCGTGCACGGCCCCTACAAGCCCGAGGAGGGCCACCGCTTCAATCCGCACAAGCTGCTGGTCGACCCCTATGCCAAGGACCTCGTCGGCTCGCTGCGCTGGGGCGACGCGCTCTACGGCTACACCGTGGGCGGCCGGCGCGAGGACCTGTCCTTCGACCGCCGCGACAGCGCGCCGCTGATGCCCAAGAGCCGCGTGCTCGAGACCGCCTTCACCTGGGGCGAGGACCGCCGGCCGTCGATCCCCTGGCAGGACATGGTGATCTACGAGCTGAACGTGCGCGGCTTCACGATGCAGCATCCCGAGGTGCCGCCGCAGCTGCGCGGCACCTACGCGGGCCTGGGCTGCGCGCCGGTGATCGACCACCTGCGCCGGCTGGGCGTGACCACGGTCGAGCTCTTGCCGGTGCACGGCTTCCTCAACGATCGCCACCTGGCCGAGCGCGGCCTGCAGAACTACTGGGGCTACAACACGCTGACCTACTTCGCGCCCGAGATGCGCTACAGCGCGTCGGGCAAGGTGAAGGAGTTCAAGACCCTGGTCAAGACGCTGCACTCGGCCGGCATCGAGGTGATCCTCGACGTGGTCTACAACCACAGCTGCGAGGGCAACCAGCTCGGGCCCACGCTGTCGATGCGCGGCGTGGACAACGCCTCCTACTACATCCTCAACGCCGACCAGCGCCGCTACTACGACGACTTCACGGGCTGCGGCAACACCGTCAACCTCGAGCATCCGCGCGCGCTGCAACTGGTGATGGACTCGCTGCGCTACTGGGTCGAGGAGATGCACGTCGACGGCTTCCGTTTCGACCTCGCCTCGGCGCTGGCGCGCGAGTCGGGCCGGGTCGAGAACCTCGGCGGCTTCTTCGACGCGATCCGGCAGGACCCGACCCTGAGCCGCGTGAAGCTGATCGCCGAGCCCTGGGACCTGGGCCATGGCGGCTACCAGGTCGGCAACTTCCCGCTCGGCTGGGCCGAGTGGAACGACCGCTACCGCGACGGCATGCGCGGCTTCTGGAAGGGCGACGCGGGCGTCACCGGCGAGATGGCGCTGCGGCTCACGGGCTCGCAGGACCTCTACGGCTGGTCGGGCAAACGGCCGTTCGCGAGCATCAACTTCGTGACCGCGCACGACGGCTTCTGCCTCGAGGACCTGGTCTCCTACAACGACAAGCACAACGAGGCCAACGGCGAAGACAACCGCGACGGCAGCAACCACAACGTGTCGTGGAACTGCGGCGCCGAGGGCGCGACCGACGATGCCGAGGTGAACGCGCTGCGCGCGCGGCAGAAGCGCAACCTGCTGGCCACCCTGCTGCTGTCGCAGGGCGTGCCGATGCTGCTGGCGGGCGACGAGCGCAGCCACAGCCAGAACGGCAACAACAACGCCTACTGCCAGGACAACGCGCTGAGCTGGATCGACTGGAGCGACACGCCCGAGCGCGCCGCGCTCACGCGCTTCGTGCAGCGCGCCATCGCGCTGCGGCGCCGGCACCCGGCGTTCCGCCGCCGCAGCTTCTTCGAGGGCCGCGTGCCCGAGGGGCAGTCGGCCAAGGACATCTGCTGGCTGCGCCCCGACGGCGACGAGATGAGCTCCGAGGACTGGAACACCGACCACGTGCGCTGCCTCGCGGCGCTGGTCTCGGGCAGCGCCCTGCCCGACCGCGGGCCGCGCGGCGAGACGCTGCGCGACGACGACTTCCTGCTGCTGCTCAACGCGCACCACGACGCGATCCCGTTTCGACTGCCGCCGAGCGCCGCGCCCTGGCGCGTGCTGCTCGACACCACCAAGGACGATGGCGCCGGCGAGACGGGCAAGCTGGAAGGCGCGGCCTATGCGCTGCCCAGCCGCTCGCTGGTACTGCTGGGCCGAGAGAACATGGGAACCCCCGAATGAACGACGCGATCCTCACGCAGCCACGCACGCACGCGATGCCCTTCGGCGCCTTGCCGAATCCCGCCGGCGGCGTCGACTTCCGCTTCTGGGCGCCCGATGCGCCGCAGGTGCTGCTCGAACTCGGCACCGCGGCGCATGCCATGGCGCGCGATGCCGAGGGCTGGCACCGGCTGCGGCTCGCGCAGGCACGCGCCGGCGACCGCTACCGCTTCCGCATGCCCGACGGGGTGCAGGTGCCCGACCCGGCCTCGCGCTTCAATCCCGAGGACGTGCACGGCCCGAGCGAGGTCATCGACCCGGCCGCCTACGCCTGGCGCGACGGCGGCTGGCGCGGCCGGCCCTGGTCCGAGGCCGTGATCTACGAGTTGCACGTGGGCAGCTTCACGCCCGAGGGCACCTTCGACGCCACGCGCGCGCGGCTGCCCGAGCTCGCGGCGCTCGGTATCACGGCCATCGAGCTGATGCCGCTGGCGGACTTCCCGGGCCGGCGCGGCTGGGGCTACGACGGCGTGCTGCCCTTCGCGCCCGATGCCGTCTACGGCCGGCCCGAGGCGCTCAAGGCGCTGATCGACGAGGCCCACGCACTCGGCATGATGGTGCTGGTCGACGTGGTCTACAACCACTTCGGGCCCGAAGGCAACTACCTGCATGCCTGCTGCCCGCAGTTCTTCAACGACGCGCACCGCACGCCCTGGGGCGCCGCGATCAACTACGACGGGCCCGGCAGCGCGACCGTGCGCGACTTCTTCATCCACAACGCGCTCTACTGGGTCGAGGAGTTCCATGCCGACGGCCTGCGCATGGACGCGGTGCACGCGATCCGCGACGACTCGCCGGTGGGCATCGTGCAGGCCATCTGCGCCGCGCTGCGCGAGGGACCGGGCCGCACGCGCGAAGTGCACGTGGTGCTGGAAGAGGACCGCAACCTCGCGCACCTGCTCGAGCGCGACGAGGAAGGCCGGCCGCGCATCGCCACCGCGCAATGGAACGACGACCTGCACCATGCGGCCCACGTGCTCCTGACCGGCGAGCGCGACGGCTACTACGCCGACTATGCGCAGCAGCCGCTCGAGCTGTTCGCGCGCGCGCTGGCCGAGGGCTTCGTCTACCAGGGCCAGGCCTCGGTGTTCCGCGAGGGCGAGACGCGCGGCGAGCCGAGCGCCAACCTGCCCTCGGGCGCCTTCGTGTCCTACCTGCAGACGCACGACCAGGTCGGCAACCGCGCCTTCGGCGAACGCATCGACGCGCTGGCCGACCCGGTGCTGGTGCGCGCCGCGCGCGCCTGCCTGCTGTTGTCGCCGCACACGCCGATGCTGTTCATGGGCGAGGAGTACGCGGCCGCCACGCCCTTCCCCTACTTCTGCGACTTCGGGCCCGAGCTCGCGGCCGCGGTGTCGCAGGGCCGGCGCGACGAGTTCGGCCGTTTCGCCGCCTTCGCCGACGAAGCCGCGCGCGCGGCCATCCCCGACTGCAACGCGCCCGAGAGCTTCGCGCTGGCCAAGCTCGACTGGAGCGAGCGCGAGCGCTCGCCGCACCGCGAGAACCTCGAGGGCGTGCGGCAGCTGCTGCGCTTGCGCCGCGAGCGGCTGGTGCCGCATTTCGGCGGGCGCCAGCGCGGCGGCGACTACGAGGTCGAGGACGACCTGCTGCGCGTGCGCTGGACGCTGTCGGACGGCGCGGTGCTGCACCTGCTGGCCTGCTTCGGCGAGCACCAGCATGCGGTCGACGCGCCGCCGGGCGAGACGCTGCATTCGGCCGGCGCGCTCGGCGAGGCGGTCGATGCCGCGAGCGCACCCGATGGACATCCGCAACGGCTGCGCCTCGCGCGCGGCGCGGTGCATCTGAGCCTGCAGGTGTCCGATGTCGAGTGAATCCCGCGAGCACCCCACGATCGAGGCGCTGTGCGCGCGCTTCGGCATCGACACCCGCTACCACGATGTCTTCGGCCACGAGCACCAGGTACCGCGCGCTACCTTGCGCGCGCTGCTGGCCACCTTCGGCGTGGCCTGGCGCGGCGAGGACGACGACACGCCGGCCACGGTGCCGCCCGAGGCCGGTGCCGTGCTGCCCGCGGTGCACGTGGTGCGCGCCGAGCAGGCACCGTGGTCGCTGACGCTCGATCCTGCCGTCCTGCCGACCACGGCCGACGGCCGTCACCTCTGGCACCTGCGCGACGAATACGGCGAGCCCAGCACGGGCGAGGCGCGGATCGGCGCCGACGGCATGCTGGCCTTCGACGTCGAGCTGCAGCCCGGCTACCACCGCCTGTCGATCGAAGGCGCCGAGGGCGAGACGCTGCTGATCGCGACGCCGGGACGCTGCTACCGGCCGCCCTCGCTCGCGCCCGAGGGCGGCGGCCGCGCCTGGGGCCTCGCGGTGCAGCTGCCCGCGCTGCGCTCGCGGCGCAACTGGGGCATGGGCGACTTCGGCGATCTCTCGGAACTGGCCGCGCGCATGGCGCCGCTGGGCGTGGATGCGATCGGTCTCAACCCGCTGCATGCGCTGTTCGCGCACAACCCGCTGCATGCGAGCCCCTACAGCCCGTCGACGCGGCAGCAGATCGACGCGCTCTACATCGCGGTGGAGGCGGTGCCCGACTTCGCCGAGTGCGAGGAGGCGCGGCGCATGGTCGCCGAGCCCGCGTTCCAGACCCGGCTGAAGGCGCTGCGCGCCGCGCCGCTGGTCGACCGCGCGGGCGTGGCGCAGGCCAAGCACGAGGTGCTGCGCTGCCTGTTCGCCCACTTCGAGCGCGCGCACCTGGGGCCCGACACCGAGCCCGGCAGCGATCGCGCGCGCATCTTCCGTTCCTTCGTGGCCGACCGCGGCGAGGCGCTGCACCGCCATGCGCTGTTCGAGGCGCTGCAGGCGCATTTCCATGCCGCCGACGCCTCGGTGCATGGCTGGACCGGCTGGCCCGAGGCCTACCGCGATCCGGCCTCGGAGGCGGTGGCGCAGTTCGAGCGCACGCATGCGAGCGAGCTGCACTTCCACCAGTACCTGCAGTGGCTGGCCTCGATGCAGCTGGCGGAGGCCGGGGCGCGCTGCCGCGCGCTCGGCATGCGCGTGGGCCTGTACCTCGACCTCGCGATCTCGGTCGACCGCGCGGGCTCGGACGCCTGGGGCGGCCAGTCGGTATTCGCGCTCGGCGCGAGCGTGGGCGCGCCGCCCGACGAGTTCAATCCCCAGGGCCAGGGCTGGGGCCTGCCGCCGCTGCGCGCCGACCGGCTGCGCACGAGCGGCTACCGGCTGTTCGCCGACACGCTGCGCGCCAACATGCGCCATGGCGGCGCGCTGCGCATCGACCACGTGATGGGGCTGATGCGGCTGTTCTGGATTCCCGAGGGCAGTTCGCCGCGCGACGGCGCCTATGTGCAGTACCCGCTCGAGGAGATGCTCGGGATCCTCACGCTCGAGAGCCATCGCCACCACTGCATGGTGATCGGCGAGGACCTGGGCACGGTGGCGCCGCGCGTGCGCGAGGCGCTGGCGCAGGCCGACGTGCTGTCGTACCGCGTGCTCGTCTTCGAGACCCGCGGCAGCGAGTTCCTGCCGCCCGGCGACTACCCGGGCGCGGCGCTCGCGACCTTCGGCACGCACGACCTCGCGACCCTGGCCGGCTGGTGGTCGGGCCACGATCTGCGGCTGCGCGCGCAGCTCGGGCTGTTCCCCTCGCAGGAGCTGTTCGAGAAGCAGCAGGCCGACCGCGCTGCGCAGCGCGTGGGCCTGTTGCGCGCGCTGCATCGGCAGGGCCTGCTGTCGGCCGAAGAGACGGCCGCGGCCGCCACGGCCACGCAGCCCGATGCCGCGCTGACGGCCGCCGTGCATGCCTACATCGGCGCCACGCCCTGCGCGCTGGCGATGGTGCAGCCCGAGGACCTGCTGGGCACGCTCGACCAGGCGAACCTGCCGGGCACCACCGACGAGCTGCAGCCCAACTGGCGCCGCAAGCTCGAGGCCGAGCTCGAGACCCTGGCCACGCGCGAGACGGTGCGCGCGGTGGCGGCGCGGCTGGCCGCCGAGCGGCCGCGCGCGAGCCCCACGCAGGACGTCGGGCAGCGCGTGCCCGAGGCGCGCATTCCGCGCGCCACCTACCGCCTGCAGCTGCACCGCGACTTCGGCTTCGATGCCGCGGCGGCGATCGTGCCCTACCTCGCGCGGCTGGGCATCAGCCATGTCTACTGCTCGCCGATCCAGCGCGCGCGCGCCGGCAGCATGCACGGCTACGACGTGGTCGCGCACGACCAGATCAATCCCGAGCTCGGCGGCGCCGAGGGCTTCGAGCGCTTCACGCGCACCCTGCGCGAACAGGGCCTGGGCCTGCTGCTCGACATGGTGCCCAACCACATGGGCGTGTTCGGCGCCGACAACGGCTGGTGGATGGACGTGCTCGAGCACGGCCCGGCCTCGGTCTATGCGCAGCACTTCGACATCGACTGGGAACCGCTGAACCCGGAGCTGCGCGGCAAGGTGCTGCTGCCGGTGCTCGGCGTGCCCTACGGCGAGGCGCTCTCCAACGGCGAGCTGGTGCTTCACTTCGAGCGCGGCGAAGGCACGGCGCGCGGCGAGGCCGGCTTCGCGCTGCGCTACTACGAGCACCGCTTCCCGATCGCGCCGCGCAGCCACGCCAGCGTGCTGGCGCGCGCCGTCGAGGCGGTGTCGGACGCCGGGCCGCGCGCGCGGCTGCAGGCGCTGGCCGAGGCCTGGGCGCAATGGCCGGTGCACGATGCCAGCGCCGACGACGCGCCCGCGGCCGACCCGGCCGTGCGCGAGGCGCGCTCGCGCGAGCATGCATTGCTGAAGGCACGGCTGGGCGAACTCGCCGATGCGCACGCCGAGGTGGCGCAGGCGCTGGCACAGGCCACGGCCGGCTTCAACGACGGCGGCGCGCGCGACGCGCTGCATGCGTTGATCGAGGCCCAGCACTGGCGCCTGACCTACTGGCGCGTGGCGGCCGACGAGATCAACTACCGGCGCTTCTTCGACATCAACGACCTCGCGGCGCTGCGCATGGAGCGCGACGAGGTGTTCGAGGCCACGCAGTCGCTGGCGCTGGACCTGGCTTCGCAGGGCATCGTCGACGGGCTGCGCATCGACCATCCCGACGGCCTGCACGATCCGGCGCGCTACTTCCTGCAGCTGCAGGAGGGCTATGCGCGCCGCGCCGGGCTGCCGCTGACCGGCAATGACGCGCGCGGCCGACCGGCGCGGCCGCTGTACGTGGTGGCCGAGAAGATCGTGGCGCGCGGCGAGGAGGTGCCCGAGGACTGGCATGTGCACGGCACCACCGGCTACCGCTTCGCGAACGTGGCCAACGGCGTGCTGATCGACACCGCCGCGGCCGGGCGTTTCGCGGTGCTGTGGCATCGCTTCACCGAGTCGCCCGCGCACTTCGAGACCCACGTGCGCGACGGCAAGGCGGCCGTGATGCGCCATGCGCTGGCCTCGGAGCTCTCGGTGCTGTCGAACGCGCTGCTGCGCATCGCGCGCGCCGACCGCGACACGCGCGACCACACGCTCAACACGCTGCGCCGCGCGCTCGCGGCGGTGGTGGCCTGCCTGCCGGTCTACCGCAGCTACATCGTCGACCGGCCCTCGGCGCAGGACCGCCGCTTCATCGACCACGCGGTGGCCGAGGCCGAGCGGCACTTCGGCGACGGCGACACCTCGGTCTACGCGTTCCTGCGCCAGACCTTGAGCGGCGAGGCCGTGCCCACGGCCGGACCCGCGCTGCGCGACCGGGTGCGGCGCTTCGCGGTGCGCTTCCAGCAGTTCAGCGCGCCGGTGGCGGCCAAGGGCGTCGAGGACACGGCCTTCTATCGCTACTTCCCGCTCGCCGCGCTCAACGAGGTGGGTGGCGATCCCGACGTGTTCGGTGTCGACGTGGAGGACTTCCACGCGGCGAGCGCCGACCGTGCCGCGCGCTGGCCGCACACCATGCTCGCGACCTCGACCCACGACAACAAGCGCTCGGAGGACGTGCGCACGCGCATCGACGTGCTGTCGGAGATTCCGCGCGAATGGCGCGCCGCGCTGATGCGCTGGCGCCGGCTGCAGCAGCCGCTGCGCGAGCGCATGGCCGCCGAGGGCGCGCCGGCCGACGCGCCCTCGGGCGCCGACCTCTACCTGCTGTGCCAGACGCTGGTCGGCACGCTGCCCGTCGAAGAACTCGACGGCGAGGCGCTGGCCGACTACAGCGAGCGCATCGTGCAGTACATGCACAAGGCCGCGCGCGAGGCCAAGCTGCGCACCGCGTGGACCCGGCCCGACGCGGGCTACGAGGACGCGCTGCGGCGCTTCGTGGAGCTGACGCTCGATGCGGCGCAGCCGGCCGCGTGGTGGGCAGACCTGCAGGCCTTCGCGTCGCGCATCGCGCTGTTCGGCGCGTGGAACAGCCTCTCGCTGATGCTCTTGAAGTTCGCCTCGCCCGGCGTGCCCGACGTCTACCAGGGCACCGAGCTGATGCCGCTGACGCTGGTAGACCCCGACAACCGGCGCGCCGTGGACTATGCATGCCGCGAAGACCTGCTCGAGGACTTCGAGCGGCGCGCGGCCGGTGCGCGATCCGCCGAAAGCGTGGACGCGTTCGCGCGCGCGCCGCACGACGGCCGCGCCAAGCTCTGGTTCGCCTGGCGGCTGCTGGCGCTGCGCCGCGCGCAGGACGCGTTCTTTCGCGATGCCGGCTACCGCGGGCTGCGCGTCGAAGGACCGCTCGCGCGGCACGTGGTCGCGTTCGAGCGGCGCCACGAGGGACGCACGCTGGTGGTGGTGGCCGCGCGCTTCTTCGCGGGCCTGTGCGGCGGCGTGATCGACGAGGCCGCGCCAGTGCTGCCGGTGGGCGAGGCCTGGCGCGGCACGCGCGTGTGGCTGTCCGACGAGGGCACGCCCGATGCGCGGGTCGGTTTCACCGAGCTGCTGACCGATGCGCCGTTCGAATCGGGCCGCGAGCTCGACCTCGCGCTGCTGTTCGCGCGCCTGCCATGGGCCGCGCTGTGGCGCGGCGCGCCGGGCGATTGATTCGCGCGCGGCGGCGCGGTCCTACGCGCTGTCGCGACGAAGGGTGCCTCGTTGGGCGGCGGCGCGGCCGCACAGTGCCACCACACTGCACCACGCCCCCGCCATGCCCACCGCATCCAACACGACCCGCCGCGCGCGCCCGCCGCGCGGCCCGCTCTCCATCTTCATGGTGGAGGACGAGCCGCTGGTGCAGGACAGCCTGCGCGTGGTGCTCGGCGGCTTCCTCGGCGCCGAGGTGGTGGGCTCGGCGAACAGCGAGGCCGAGGCGATCTCGTGGCTGCAGGCGCACGACGATGCCTGGCGAATCGCCGTGGTGGACCTGTTCCTGCAGCAGGGCACCGGCCTGGGCGTGCTGTCGTGGCTCGCGCCGATGAAGAACGGCCGCACGGTGATCGCGCTGACCAATGCGGCCACGCGCGCGAACCGCGAGCAATGCCTGCAACTCGGCGCCGACGCGGTGTTCGACAAGTCCGAAGAGATCAACGAATTCCTGAGCTTCTGCGAGGGCGCGTCGACGGGCACGACGCCGGCGGTGGCGCTCGCGTCGAAGGCGACCGCGCGCACGAGCGGGCCCGCCTGAGCGACCCGCGCGCTCGCCTACAGCGATGCAGGCGGCGCACCGACGATGCGCGGCCGGTGCGGCCCGAGGATGAAGTTTCTTCACCTCTTCATCCACACAGCACACACCGAAAGGAGTCAGACATGGCCAAGGAAAAGCATCTGCTCGACACGAACAACAACCTGCACCGCGACCCGATCACCGGCGAGCCCGGCTCGCATCCGGTGGGCACCGGTGTCGGCGCCACCGGCGGCGCGCTCGCGGGCGCGGCGGTCGGCGCGGTGGGCGGCCCCGGCGCGGCGCGGCGGCCGGCCTGATCGCGGGCGCCGTGCTCGGCGGCATGGGCGGCAAGGCCGTCGCGGAACGCGTGAACCCGAGCGTGGAACGCGCGCACTGGGCCTCGGCCTACGAGCGCGAGCCCTACTACGAAGCCGGCCGCAGCTACGACGACTATGCGCCGGCCTATGAGCTGGGCTGGAGCGGACGCGCCTCGGGCCATGACGAGTTCGCGGCCGTCGAGCCCTCGCTCGCGCGCGAGTGGGAAGCACGCCGCGGCGCCTCGACGCTCGACTGGACGCGTGCGCGTCCCGCGTCGCAGGCCGCGTGGGAGCGCGCCGACCGCATCTACTACAGCGACGAGGACAGCGCGATTCCCGCGGTGGACGGCCTGCCGCTGGCGAACGATGACGTGGTCGACGTGATCAACGACCTGCTCGAGACCAGCCGCGATGGCGAGTACGGCTTCCGTGTCTGCGCCGAGGAGATCGACGACGCGCAGCTCAAGCGCGTGTTCGCCGCGCGTGCCGTCGAGTGCGCCGACGCGGCGGCACAGCTGGTGCGCATCGTCGAGTCCTATGGCGGACAACCGGCCGCGGGCGGCACGGCCAGCGGTGCGATGCACCGCGGCTGGGTCCATGTGAAGGGCGCGGTCGGCGCCAACAGCAGGCTGTCGATCCTCGAGGAGTGCGAGCGTGGCGAGGACACGGCCGTGGCGCGCTACCGCAAGGCGCTCAAGCAGATGCTGCCGGCGGGCGTGCGCGAGATCGTCGAGACGCAGGCGCGCGGTGCGCAACGAAACCACGATCAGATCCGCGACCTGCGCAACGCGGAGCGCGACGCACGTTGACCGCGGTGCCCTTAATGACGAAGAGCCCGGCATGCCGGGCTCTTTTTTTTGCGGACCGCCTGAGCGGCTCAGCTGCAGTTGAGCTTCATCGCCTCGATGCGGCCGCCGAAACCGAGCCGGCTGATCAGCCCGCCTTCGCGGCTGTTGGCGGGGAAGCTCACGGTGCGGTCGCGGAACATCGCGCGCTGGTAGACCTCGAGCGTGGCGCGCGGGCCCACCGTCACGCTGTCGATGTCGCGCTGCAGTTGGCGCGCCGTGCCCTTGTCGAGGGTCTGGAGGGTGGCGGGACCGACCAGCGTCACGACGTCGCCCTGGAAGTCGCGCTTCGAATAGAACTGGGCCCAGCAGCCGGAGCCGTGCGCCGGGTCCTCGACGCGCAGCGGCACGAGCAGCACGGTGGGCTCGGCCTGGTTGTCGACGGCCGAGACCTTGGGCGTGCCGGTGGAACAGGCGCCGAGCGCGAGCGCGGCGGCGAGGCCCAGGGGCCAGAGGGTGCGAGAAGTCTTCATGATGGATGCAAAGGCTGAGATCGGGAGATCGGGGGAATGGCGCCGGCGGGCGGATCGGGGATCCGCCTGGCTCGAAGAGGCCGAAGGCCTGCGCCGCGAAGCACCAAGATAGCGGCCGGACGGCGCGATGCCGTAGGAGAAAGGCGCGCGGCGCCGTCGCAGGCGCGCGTGCCTGTTCGTGGACCGCATCGCACCTCGTCGAATAAAGCGCTTGCAATTGAATCGCATGCGATCTAATATTCGGCCCATGCCAGCAAAGAGAAGCTCCTCCTCCCGACCTGTCGACCCCAGTGCCGACAAGCTCACGCTGGACGAGCAGCTGTGCTTCTCCGTCTACTCGACCATGTTGAGCCTCAACAAGGTCTACCGCGGCCTGCTGCGCGATCTCGATCTCACCTACCTGCAGTACCTCGTGATGCTGGTGCTGTGGGAGCGCGACGGCCTCAACGTGTCCGAGATCTGCACCCGCCTCTCGCTCGAGACCACCACGCTCACGCCGCTGCTCAAGCGGCTCGAGGCCCGCGGCCTCATCGCGCGCGCACGTTCGGCGCTCGACGAACGGCAGGTCATCGTGTCGCTCACTGCCGAGGGGCGCGCGCTGCGCACCAAGGCCAAGGCCATCCCGGCCTGCGTCGCGCAGGCGATGGAGCTGTCGGGCGAAGAGATCGACGGCCTGCGCGAACAACTGCAGACGCTGCGCGCCAGCCTCGACAGGAACGCATGAGCACTCCACTCCCTCGCGAGGCAGTCGTTGCCGGCTGCCTTTTTTCAAGGCATTTATATCGCATGCGATATTCATTCATGCGCTAGTTCTCCCATCCACCCGTTCCCACCCCTCCAGTCAAAGGAAATCACCATGTCCTCGAACCAGACCACCTCTTCCTCCACCACGCGCCGCAGCCTGCTGACCGGCAGCGCCGCCACGCTCGCGACCGGTGCCCTCGTCGGCGCGGGCCTCGCGCGCAACGCCGAGGCCGCGCCCGCGCGCGCCGTCAAGGGCCAACGCGGCTCGGGCAACACCATCGTCACCAAGGACGGCACGCAGCTCTATTTCAAGGACTGGGGCAGCGGGCAGCCCGTGGTCTTCAGCCATGGCTGGCCGCTGAATTCCGACAGCTGGGAATCGCAGATGCTGTTCCTCGCCTCGCAGGGCTTCCGCGCCGTGGCGCACGACCGCCGCGGCCATGGCCGCTCGAGCCAGCCGTGGAACGGCAACGACATGGACACCTATGCCGACGACCTCGCCACCGTCATCGAGACGCTGGACCTGAAGAACGTGGTGCTGGTCGGCTTCTCGACCGGCGGCGGCGAAGTCGCGCGCTACATCGGCCGCCATGGCACGAAGCGCGTGGCCAAGGCCGCGCTGATCTCGGCGGTGCCGCCGCTGATGCTCAAGACGGCCGCCAACCCCGGCGGCCTGCCGATCGAGGTGTTCGACGGCCTGCGCGCGGCGCAGCTCGCGAACCGTTCGCAGTTCTACAAGGACGTGCCCTCGGGTCCCTTCTTCGGCTTCAACCGGCCCGGTGCCAAGCCCTCGCAGGGCCTGATCGATTCGTGGTGGGCGCAGGGCATGCAAGGGGGCCACAAGAACACCTACGACTCGATCAAGGCCTTCTCGGAAACCGACTTCACCGAGGACCTGAAGAAGTTCGACGTGCCCACGCTCATCGTGCACGGCGACGACGACCAGATCGTGCCGATCGGCGCCGCCGGCCTGGCCTCGGCCAGGCTCGTGAAGAACAACAAGCTGATCGTCTACCCGGGCGCGCCGCACGGCCTGACCGATACGCACAAGGACCGTTTCAACGCGGACCTGCTCGCGTTCATCAAGTCCTGAGCGCCCCCCCGGCGCGCGGGCTTGACGCGCGCGCCGGGCTTGCGTCTGATGCGGACATGCACGCGCCGCATCCCGGCGCAAGGAGCGCGAGATGACATCGACCGCGTGGGACCTCGAACGCTTCGTGAACGCGCAGGACCCGGTGTACGCCGAGGTCTGCGCCGAACTCGCCGCGGGGCGCAAGCGCAGCCACTGGATCTGGTTCGTGTTCCCGCAGCTCGCGGCGCTGGGCCGCAGTTCGACGGCGCGCTTCTTCGGGCTCGAGGGCATCGATGAGGCGCGGGCCTATTGGGCGCATCCGGTGCTCTCGCAGCGACTGAGGCAGTGCACGCAGCTCGTGCTCGACGTGCAGGACAAGAGCGCGCACCAGATCTTCGGCTCGCCCGACGATCTCAAGCTGTGCTCGTGCATGACGCTGTTCGAGGTCGCCGCGCGCGGCGAGCCGGGCTTCGGCGAGGTGCTCGCGCGCTACTACGGCGGGGTGCGCGACGAAGCAACGCTTGCGTTGATCGGCGCCTGATTCAGAGCGCCATCAGCCCGCCGGCGACGGCCGCCAGCACGACCACCAGCACCGGCGACATGCGCGCATAGACCAAGAGCCCGAAGGCCGCGAGCGCCAATCCGAAATCGGCGCGCGTGTGGATGGCGCTGGTCCACACCGGGTCGTAGAGCGCGGCCACCAGCACGCCGACCACGGCCGCGTTGACGCCGGCCATCGCGCGCTGCACGCCCTCGCGCTGGCGCAGCGTCTCCCAGAACGGCAGCGCACCCGCCACCAGCAGGAACGCGGGCAGGAAGATCGCGAGCAGCAAGGCCAATCCACCGAGCCAGCCACCGAAGGGGCCGGGCATGACGGCGCCGAGGAAGGCGGCGAAGGTGAACAAGGGACCGGGCACCGCCTGCGCGGCGCCGTAGCCCGCGAGGAAGACATCGTTCGACACCAGTCCGCTCGGCACCACCCCGGCCTCCAGCAACGGAAGCACGACGTGGCCACCGCCGAACACCAGGGCGCCGGCCCGGTAGAAGTCCGCGACGACGGCAAGCCCCGGCGAGCGCCATGCGGCCGCCTCCAGGGGCAATGCCACGAGCAGCACGGCGAACAGGCCGAGCAACGCGGCGCCGGTCGTCTTGCGCACGCCGTAGTCGCGATGCCGGGCCGCGGGCAGAGGGACCAGCTTCAGCGCCCATCGTCCCACCACGCCGCCCGCGACGATGGCCGCGACCTGCCCCCATGCCGAAGGCACCGCGAGCACCAGCAGCGCCGCGACGATGGCCACGCCCGCGCGCAGGCGATCGGGACACAAGGTCCTGGCCATGCCCCAGACGGCTTGCGCGACCACGGCCACCGCGACCACCTTGAGCCCATGCACGGCGCCGGACTGCGAGAGCGCGGACCATTGCGCGACGCCGGCCGCGAACAGCACGAGCGCCACGGCCGAAGGAAGCGTGAACCCGATCCACGCCGCGATCGCCCCGCCCCAGCCCGCGCGCCCCAGGCCCAGCGCGATGCCCACCTGGCTGCTCGCGGGGCCGGGCAGGAATTGGCACAGCGCCACCAGGTCCGAATAGCTCCTGTCGTCGAGCCAGCCGCGGCGCTCGACGAAGGCCGCGCGGAAGTAGCCGAGATGGGCCACCGGTCCGCCGAAGGAAGTCAGGCCGAGCTGGAGGAAGGCGAGGAAGACCTCGAGCACCGAGCCGCGTGCGCGGGCGGTGTCGTGGCCCTCATCGGCGGGAAGGTCGGGGGCGGGTTGCTGCGAGGGGTTCATGGCGGAGCGCGGCAGTATCGGTCACCGGCATGAAAGTTCGACCGCCCCACGTCGACAAGATGTCTCCCAGATCGATCGCCAGAATTCGCTTCGCCCACCTCTCCTCCTCCCTCGGGTGGGCTTCCTCCTGGTCCCACGCGAGTACGGACCCTTGAGCCCGCCTCGCGCGGGCTCTTTTTTCTGCCCGCGCTCGCTGGTCGTTGCGAGCGTGAAAGCGCGCATGACAGCGCCAACCGGATTCCGTAGGCAAAATCCAGGCATGCGAAACGTAGAGGGACTGTCGGACCGAGAACTCGAGGAGCAGGCACGCGTCTGGCGCAAGCGCGCGCTGGAGGGCGAACTGCACGCCAGGGGCACGGCCCATCTGCTCGAGACCGAGGCCCGGCGCCGCGTCGGCCTGGCGCGCTTCGATCCCGATGCCCTCGACCTGCGCTCGCTGGCCGACCGGCAGTTTCTGCCGCAGCAGGGGCTGGGCGGCAGGCTGCTCAAGGCCGGCATGCTCGCGGCGGGGATCACGCTGATCCTTCTGTTGCTGGTCGCCTATCGCTGAGCGGGGCCCGCGCGGGCGAACGCCCAAAGCAAAAGGCGCTGCAACTCGGAAAGTTGCAGCGCCTTGCAATTTGGTGGCCTGGGGCGGAATCGAACCACCGACACGCGGATTTTCAATCCGCTGCTCTACCAACTGAGCTACCGGGCCTGGTATGGCACCTCACCGATTCACTGGGGGGAAAACCGGCTTTGGAGCCTGTTCAACCACTGTGTTGCAGTGTGGAGCCTGCGATTATACAGCGCTTCTGCGGCCTCGCGAAAGATCCACACCAAGTTGTTTGAGCTTTCGGTACAGATGGGTGCGCTCGAGGCCGGTCTTTTCGGCCACGCGCGTCATCGAACCGTTCTCCATCGCGAGGTGGAACTCGAAGTAGGCCTTCTCGAAACCGTCGCGCGCATCGCGCAGCGGACGGTCGAGATCGAAGCTCTGGGTGGACTGCGGGCCCTGGTCGGGCACGGGCACCGATGCGAGCGACGCCATCAGCAGGCTGTCGCCCGTGGTGGTGATGGCGCTGGGCTGGCCATGGCCGGTGGGCGTGGGCACGACACCGGCCGCGGCGCGGCGCGCGCTCTCGCGCGCGAGGCCCTGCTCGACGGCCTTCAGCAACTTCTGCAGGGTGATGGGCTTCTCGAGGAAGGCGAAGGCACCGATGCGCGTGGCATCGACGGCGGTGTCGATGGTGGCGTGGCCGCTCATCATGATGACGGGCATCGTGAGCAGGCCCGCGGTGGACCACTCCTTGAGCAAGGTCACGCCATCGGTGTCGGGCATCCAGATGTCGAGCAGCACGAGGTCGGGACGCGCACGCTGGCGCGCGGCACGTGCCTCGGCCGCGTTCTCCGCGAGTTCGACGTTGTGGCCCTCGTCATTGAGAATTTCGAAGAGCAGGTCCCTGATGCCCAGCTCGTCATCGACCACGAGAATGTTTGCCATGAGTGCTGCTTGTTGTGTGCGCTGGTGTGTTGGTGCGACGGCCTCTTTCGGTCGCGCCGCGCGGCGGAAGATTTACTTCGAATCTTCGGTGTGAGCGGCCGCTGCCTGCGGCTCGCCTGCCAGCGCGAATGATAGCGAGACTTGCGCCCCCGCTATAGCCCCGTCGACGACGCGGTTGGACAGCTCGATGCGCGCGCCGTGCTCGTCGGCGATCTTCTTCACGACCGCGAGCCCCAAACCTGTACCTTTTGTTTTCGTCGTGACGTAGGGCTCGAACGCGCGCTTGAGGATGTTCTCGGCGAAACCCGGTCCGCTGTCCTGCACGGTGAGCCGCACGCGCTGTCCCGAATCGCCGAGCCGCGTGCGGATGACGACCTCGCCGCGCCGACCGGTGGCACCGGCCGCGGCCTCGGCGGCGTCCTGCGCGTTCTGCAGCAGGTTGTGGATGACCTGGCGCAGTTGCTGCGCGTCGCCGCGGATCGGGCGGCAGCGCTCGTCGGGCTCGAAGCGCAACGCGATCGGCATGGCCTCGGCGTTGTAGAGATGGAGCACGTCGACCAGCAGCGCATTGAGGTCGACGGGCTTGAGGTCGGCCGCCGGCAGGCGCGCGTAGTCGCGGAATTCGTTGACCAGCCGCTTCATCGCATCGACCTGGTCGACGATGGTCTTCACCGACTTGACCAGCACCGCCTGCTCGGGCGCGGCGACCTTGCCCGAGAGCTTCATCTCGAGCCGCTCGGCCGAGAGCTGGATCGGCGTGAGCGGATTCTTGATCTCGTGCGCGAGACGCCGCGCGACTTCGCCCCAGGCCTGCGCGCGCTGCGCCGAGACGATCTCGGAGATGTCGTCGAACACCAGCAGCCGCGCGGCCCCGGGCAGCTCGGCACCGCGCGCCACGATGTTGATGGCGCCCTCCTGCTGCGGCAGGTCGGTGCCGGTGGCGTGCAGCTCGAAGGCATGCTGCCAGTGGTCGAGGCCATGCTGCATGCGCTCGACGAGGAAGTCCTCGAACTGCTGCTGCACGGCGGCGCCGAAGTCGGCCAGGCCCGGCACCTCGGTGAGCGGCTGGCCTTCGTAGGCGGCCAGCGGCGCGCGCAGCACGCGCGTGGCGCCGGGGTTGGTCGACAGCACGGTGCCGGCGGCATCGAGCACGATCACGCCCGAGGTCAGGTTGTCGAGGATGGTCTGCAGGTTGGCGCGCGCGGCATCGAGCTGGCCCATGGTCTTCTCGACCGCGGTGCGCGCCTCGGCCAGCTGCTGCGTCATGACGGCGAACGAACGCGTGAGGCCGCCGAGCTCGTCCTTGCCCTGCGACACGGCCGTGGGCCGCAGGTCGCCGGCGGCCACCTGGCGCACGCCGTCGGCCAGCACCAGCAGCGGCCGCGCGAGCTGGTTGCCGAACAGCACCGCGAGCAGCACGGCACCGAACACCGCGAGGAACAGGCTCAGCGTGAGCGTGCCGATGTACATGCGGCGCAGGCCCACGCGCCCGAGCGCGCGCTCCTGGTATTCGCGATTGGCCTTGTCGACCGCGAGCGCGTTGGCCACCACGTTGGGCGGCAGCGGCCGCGTGACCTGCAGGAAGCGCGGCGCGGCATCGAGGTCGAAGCCCGGGCGCTGCACCATCGCGAGCGCGCGCACGGTGGCCGGCGGCAGCAGGATGCCCGGCGGCGGTTCGTCGAGTCCCTCGATGTGGGCGATCGCGCGGTCGGCGCGCACCTGGCGCAGCTGCTGCGGCGTGGGCCGCTCGGGATTGAGCTGGAAGCGCGAGGCGCCCGCGGTGGCGATGAGCTGGCCCGCGTTGGTCCACAGCACCACGTCGGTGGCCTCGAGCTGGTCGCGGATGCGTTCGAGCGCGAGGCCCGCGCTGGCATCGGAGACCTGCGCGAGCTGGCCGCCGGCCGCGCGCGTCTTGGCCGCGAGGTCGTCGGACAGCGCATCGAGCGTGGCGCGCCCGAGGTTCAGGCCCGAGTTCAGCGCGCCCTCGACCTTGACGTCGAACCAGCTCTCGATCGAGCGCTCGACGAACTGGTAGGACACGACGTAGACCAGCGCGCCCGGCACCACGCCCACCAGCGCGAAGATGGCGGCGAGCTTGATCAGCAGCCGGCTGCCGAACTTGCCCTGCCGCAGCCGGCGCAGCAGCCGGAACGCGACCCAGCCGATCACCAGCACCAGCACCACCGCCACCACGACGTTGATGCCGAACAGGCGCACGTAGTAGCGCTCGTAGAGCTCGCGGTTGTTGGTGGCCTGGGCCAGCAGGAACATCAGCACCAGGCCGATGGCGGTGACCAGCGCGGCGCCGACACCCACGGCCCAGCGCATCGCGCGCGAGCGGCGCGCGGCGGGCGTGGCCGCGGCACCGCTGCGCGGCTTCGAACTCACCGCTGCTTCTCCACCGCCAGGCGCGCGCTGCGCTCGGCGGAGATGTTCCAGTCGGCCTGGCCGGCCACACCGATCTGGAACGGCCGCGGCAGCTGCGAGGTGTCGAGCCGGAAGCGGAAGGTGACCTGGTGCAGCGGGTCGTCGCCGATCTCGGCCGGATCGCCCATGCGCAGCCGGCCCACGCGCCGCACGGCCTCGAGCGCGTCGGCGAGGCTGTCGAAGTTCTGGTTCAGCGACAGGCTGAAGCTGGCCGAGCCCGACAGCGGCAGCGGCGAGACGTTGAGTCGCCAGCGGCGGGTCAGCGGCTGGTAGGCCAGCCGCATGTGGCGCGTGGCCTGCGCGACCTTGCGGTCGGTCCAGTACCAGCGCTCCTGGAACATCTCGGCCTCGGCCACGAAATAGATCGCGATGCCCTTGTCGAGCACGTCCTCGACCAGCGTGGGCAGTTCGAACTGCACGGCGGCATTGAGGTAGACGGCATCGTCGGATTGCTCGAGCCGCATCTGGGTGACGGCGGCGGCGTTGCGCGACTGGGCCAGCACGGGCGGCGCCAGCACCGTCAGCAGCAGCACGACCAACAGCGCCAGCAGCACGAGCCACCGGGGCTTGCGCGGTTCAACCCGGGTGCTTTTCAAGCAGGGCGTAGAAAAAGCCGTCGTGGTCACCCAGGGGATTGTCCGGGACGCCACGGGCATTCGCCCCGCTTTGAGGCAGCAAATGCCCCGGCGATGGCAGCAATCGGGCGTCGGTGTTGTGTGCAAGAAACGCATCGATCTGTTGCGAACCCTCTTCCCGAAACACCGAACAGGTGCAGTAAAGCAGCCGTCCGCCGGGCCGGACCAGGGGCCAGAGCGCCGCCAGCAGCGCGGCCTGCTGCAGCGCCAGCTGGGCGGTGTCGCTCTCGCGGCGCAGCCAGCGCACGTCGGGATGGCGGCGCACGATGCCCGAGGCGGTGCAGGGGGCGTCGAGCAGGATGGCGTCGAAAGGCGTGCGGTCCCACCAGTCGGCGGGCCGGGCCGCGTCGGCCACCACCACCTTGGCCCGCAGGTCGAGGCGGGCCAGGGTCTCGTCGATGCGGCGGCTGCGCACGGCGTCGACCTCGAGCGCGGTCAGTTCGAGCGCATCGGGACCCGCGAACTCGAGCAGGTGGGCGGTCTTGCCGCCGGGCGCGGCGCAGGCGTCGAGCACGCGCAGCCGCCGGCCCGACGGCGCCGCGAGCCCGTCGAGCAGCAGCGGCGCGGCCAGCTGGGCCGCGGCGTCCTGCACCGAGCAGGCGCCGTCGGCAAAGCCGGGCAGCTGCTGCACCGGCCGCGCGCGCGCGAGCTGCAGCCCGCCGAGAGCGACCGGCGTGGCAGGCATGTCGAGTGCCGCAAGTTCGTTGCGGTAAGGGCCGGCGGCGGTCTTGCGCAGGTTCACGCGCAAGGTCATCGGCGCCTGGGAGTTGTCGGCCTGCAGCACGCGCTGCCAGTCGCGCGGATGGTCGCGCTTGAGCTTCTCGATCCACCAGCGCGGATGGTTCCAGTGCGCCACCGGTTCGGCATCGGTCGCCGCCACGAGCTCGTCGCGCTCGCGCAGGAAGCGCCGCAGGCAGGCGTTGATGAAGCTGGCCTGCGCGCGCGTGGCGGGGTTGCGCTTGGCGGCCTCCACGGTCTGGTCGACCAGCGTGAAGGGCTCGTAGGGCGACTGCCCCGCATCCCAGGCCAGCGCGAGCGCGGTGCACAGCAGCGCATCGGGCAGCGGCGGCGGCGTGCGCTTGGCGAGGTGGCGGCGCAGGGCCTCGGCGCGGCCCAGCCAGCGCAGCACCTGGAAGCCCAGCGCCTGGACGCCGGGGCGCAGCGCCGGTTCGACGGCCTCGAAGGCGACCGAGCCCGAGGTGCCGGCGCGGATCGACGCCAGCGCCCCCGCGGTCAATTGCAGTTGGCGCCAGAGCGGCGGTTGCAGCGGCGGGTTGCCGCCGTGCGAGGGGTCAGATGGAAGAGCAGGCAATGCGGGCGATGTTAAAGGGCCCGGATGTCCGCCACCCGGGCAATGTCATGAATGGAATTGGCGGCCGAAGTTCAGTCAGTGCAGCGGCGCCGCGGGCCTCAGACGCACGGCCCATGCCACCAGCAGCGCCGGAAACTGCGCGATCGCCGCGTTGTAGCTGGCGACCGCGAGGTTGAACTGGGTGCGCGCGATCTCGGCGGCGGCCGAGGGCTCGGGCCAGGCCATGGGCTCGGCCGCGATCGCGCCGGTGGCCGTGACCGGCACCAGCGCGTTCGCCGTCGCGGCCTGCCCCGCGGGACGCGACAGCGTGCCGTCGGGATGGAAGGCAGTCACCGCATCGGGATGCCGGCGCTGCCAGGCGGTCAGCAGCACCTGCAGCGCGGTCGCGAGCGCCGACATGCTGCCGGCCTCGAGCGGGCGCTGGCGGGTCGCGCCGAGCAAGGTCGCCATCTGCGTGGTCGCGGCCTGCAGCGAGGAGGCGCCCACCGCGGGCTCGGTCGATTCCTCGGCCACCGACGGCGCGCTCAGGCTGGCCTGCACGAAGTCGAGCTGGCGCGCCAGCGCGGCGTCCAGCGTGGCATAGGCCTGCAGGACCGCCGCGCGCAGGCGCACCAGCCGGTTGTAGGCGCCGACGAACCAGAACAGCAGCACGGCCACGACGATCCAGCCAGCCAGCGAATCGGGCAACACGCTCATCGACGGCACTCCATGAAAGGCTGAAAAGGAAGACGGAAAGGGCCGGCGGAAAACCGCCGCCCCCATGAAAAACGCCTCCCGACCGCCAGGGCCGGGAGGCGTTCACGACCGGTCATGGCCGGGCGATGCTAACCAGTTATTCGGTCGCGGCGCCTTCGCTGGCGTCGACCGTGGTGGTGGCATCGCTGGACGAACCGGCGAGCTCGGCGGCTTCGGACTCGGCGATGGCGCGGCGCTCGGCCTCGTCCATCTCGTCCTTGGCCTTGCGTGCCTGGTGGTACGCCATGCCGGTGCCCGCGGGGATCAGGCGGCCGACGATGACGTTTTCCTTCAGGCCACGCAGCTCGTCGCGCTTGCCCATGATCGCGGCTTCGGTCAGCACGCGCGTCGTTTCCTGGAACGAAGCGGCGGAGATGAACGAGTCCGTCGACAGCGAGGCCTTCGTGATACCGAGCAGCAGGTTGGTGTACGTCGCGGGGATCTTGCCTTCGGCGCGCAGGGCGTCGTTGGTGTTGAGCATTTCGCTGCGTTCGACCTGTTCACCCGAGATGTAGTTGGTGTCGCCGACGTTGTCGACCACGACGCGACGCAGCATCTGGCGAACGATCACCTCGATGTGCTTGTCGTTGATCTTCACGCCCTGCAGGCGGTACACGTCCTGCACCTCGTCCACGATGTAGCGCGCGAGTTCTTCCGAACCCAGCAGGCGCAGGATGTCCTGCGGGTCCGCCGGACCGTCGACCACGCTTTCGCCCTTGTTCACCACCTGGCCTTCGTGCACCAGGATGTTCTTTTCCTTCGGCACGAGTTCTTCCCAGACCTTGCCTTCCGGGTCGGTGATCTGCAGGCGGATCTTGCCCTTCGTTTCCTTGCCGAACGAAACGGTGCCGGTCATCTCGGCCAGCATGCCCTTGTCCTTCGGCGAACGGGCTTCGAACAGCTCGGCCACGCGCGGCAGACCGCCGGTGATGTCGCGGGTCTTCTGGCCTTCGACCGGAATACGCGCCAGCACTTCGCCGGGGCCCACGTCCTGGCCGTCGCGCACCTGGATCAGCGCGCCGATCGGGAAGCCGATCGTCACCGAGTGGTCGGTGCCGGGGATCTTCACCTCGGCGCCCGAGGCGTCGATCAGCTTGACCTGCGGACGCACGACCTTGGCGGCGCCGCGGCGCTTCGGGTCGATCACGACCAGGGTCGACAGACCGGTCACTTCGTCCACCTGCTTGGCGACCGTGAGGCCTTCCTCGACGTTCTCGAACTGGGTCTTGCCGGCGAATTCCGTGATGATCGGGCGCGTCAGCGGGTCCCAGTTGGCGAGCACGTGGCCGGCCTTGATCTGCTGGTCGGCCTTGACCGTCAGCGTCGCGCCGTACGGCACCTTGTGGCGTTCGCGCTCGCGGCCGTGCTCGTCATGGATGACGATCTCGCCCGAACGTGCGATCACCACCAGCTCGTTCTTGCTGTTGGTCACGTAGCGCATCGTGGCATTGAAGCCGATCACGCCGTTGGACTTGGCCTCGACGCTCGAAGCGACAGCCGCGCGCGAAGCCGCACCACCGATGTGGAAGGTACGCATCGTGAGCTGCGTGCCCGGTTCGCCGATCGACTGCGCCGCGATCACGCCGACCGCTTCGCCGTTGTTCACCAGGCCGCCGCGGCCGAGGTCGCGGCCGTAGCACTTGGCGCAGATGCCGAAGCGCGTGGCGCAGGTCAGCGCGGTGCGGACCTTGACTTCGTCCACGCCGTCGGCTTCGATGGCATCGATCGTGTCCTCGTCGAGCATGTCGCCGGCCTTGACCAGCACGGCACGCGTCTCGGGGTGCAGCACGTCCTCGGCCACGCTGCGGCCGAGGATACGGTCGCGCAGCGATTCGATGACTTCGCCGCCCTCCACGATCGCGCGCATCAGCGCGCCGTCGTGCGTGCCGCAGTCCTGCTCGATCACCACCAGATCCTGCGTCACGTCGACCAGACGACGGGTCAGGTAACCCGAGTTCGCCGTCTTCAGCGCCGTGTCGGCCAGACCCTTGCGGGCACCGTGGGTGGAGATGAAGTACTCCAGCACGTTCAGGCCTTCGCGGAAGTTCGCGGTGATGGGCGTCTCGATGATCGAGCCGTCGGGCTTGGCCATCAGGCCACGCATGCCGGCCACCTGGCGGATCTGGGCCGCGGAACCGCGGGCGCCCGAGTCGGCCATCATGTAGATCGAGTTGAAGGACTCCTGCTCGACTTCCTTGCCGTGGCGATCGACGACCTTCTGCTTCGACAGCTTGGCCATCATCACCTTCGACACTTCGTCGCCGGCCTTGCCCCAGATGTCCACCACCTTGTTGTAGCGCTCGCCGGAGGTCACGAGACCGGAGACGTACTGCTGTTCGATCTCCTTCACTTCCTTGGCCGAGCGGTCGATGATGCCGTGCTTCTCGGCCGGCACCAGCATGTCGTCGATGGCGATCGAGATGCCGGCCTTGGTCGCGAGACGGAAACCGTTCTGCAGCAGCTTGTCGGCGAAGACCACGGTCTCCTTCAGGCCGCACTTGCGGAAGCTCACGTTGATGAGCTTGGAGATTTCCTTCTTCTTCAGCGCCTTGTTGATGTTCGAGAACGGCAGGCCCTTGGGCAGGATCTCGGACAGCAGGGCACGGCCCACGGTGGTGTCCACGAGCGAGGTCGACGGCTCGAATTCGCCGCTTTCCTTGTTCTTGGTGTACTCCGTGATGCGCACGGCGACCTTCGCGGTCAGCTCGACCACGTTGGCGTCGAGCGCGCGCTGCACTTCACCGATGTCCGAGAACATCAGGCCTTCGCCCTTGCCGTTGATGCGGTCGCGGGTCGTGTAGTACAGACCCAGCACCACGTCCTGCGAGGGAACGATCGACGGTTCGCCCGAAGCCGGGAACAGCACGTTGTTGGAGGCCAGCATCAGCGTGCGGGCTTCCATCTGCGCTTCCACCGACAGCGGCACGTGGACGGCCATCTGGTCGCCGTCGAAGTCGGCGTTGAAGGCCGCGCAGACCAGCGGGTGCAGCTGGATCGCCTTGCCTTCGATCAGGATCGGCTCGAAGGCCTGGATGCCCAGACGGTGCAGCGTCGGAGCGCGGTTCAGCATGACCGGGTGCTCCTTGATGACCTCTTCCAGGATGTCCCAGACCACCGGCGTGCCCGATTCGACTTCCTTCTTGGCAGCCTTGATCGTGGTCGCGATGCCCATGGCTTCGAGGCGCGAGAAGATGAAGGGCTTGAACAGCTCGAGCGCCATCAGCTTCGGCAGGCCGCACTGGTGCAGCTTGAGCGTCGGGCCCACCACGATGACCGAACGGCCCGAGTAGTCGACGCGCTTGCCCAGCAGGTTCTGGCGGAAGCGACCGCTCTTGCCCTTGATCATGTCGGCCAGCGACTTGAGCGCGCGCTTGTTGGCGCCCGTCATGGCCTTGCCGCGGCGGCCGTTGTCGAGCAGCGAGTCGACGGCTTCCTGCAGCATCCGCTTCTCGTTGCGCGCGATGATTTCCGGAGCCTTGAGCTCCAGCAGGCGGCGCAGACGCGAGTTGCGGTTGATGACGCGGCGGTACAGGTCGTTCAGGTCGGAGGTCGCGAAGCGGCCGCCGTCCAGCGGCACCAGCGGACGCAGGTCCGGCGGCAGCACGGGCAGCACGTCGAGCACCATCCAGTTGGGCTTGATGCCCGACTTGCGGAAGGCCTCGAGCACCTTCAGGCGCTTGGAGTTCTTCTTGACCTTGACTTCGGAACCGGTCAGGTCGCCGCGCAGCTTCTCGATCTCGCTGTCGAGCTCGATGCCCTCCAGCAGGTCCTTGATGCCTTCGGCGCCCATCTTGGCGATGAACTCGTCACCGTATTCCTTGCGCTTCGTGTCGTAGTCGTCCTCGGACATGATGCTGAACTTCTTCAGCGGGGTCATGCCGGGGTCGGTCACCACGTAGGCTTCGAAGTACAGCACGCGTTCGATGTCGCGCAGCGTCATGTCGAGCACGAGGCCCAGGCGCGACGGCAGCGACTTCAGGAACCAGATGTGCGCGCAGGGAGCGGCCAGGTCGATGTGACCCATGCGCTCGCGGCGGACCTTGGTCTGCGTGACTTCGACGCCGCACTTCTCGCAGATCACGCCGCGGTGCTTGAGGCGCTTGTACTTGCCGCACAGGCACTCGTAGTCCTTGATCGGGCCGAAGATCTTGGCGCAGAACAGGCCGTCGCGTTCGGGCTTGAACGTGCGGTAGTTGATCGTCTCGGGCTTCTTCACCTCGCCGAAAGACCACGAGCGGATCTTTTCGGGCGAAGCCATGCCGATCTTGATGGCATCGAAATGCTCATCCGGGGTGAACTGCTTGAACAGGTCGAGTAGCGATTTCATAAGACTCTATCCCCTTCGTTTACGAACGCTCGAGCTCGATGTCGAGACCCAGCGAACGGATTTCCTTGACCAGCACGTTGAACGATTCCGGCATGCCGGCTTCGATCGAATGCTCGCCCTTGACGATGCTTTCGTAGACCTTGGTACGGCCCTGCACGTCGTCGGACTTCACGGTCAGCATTTCCTGCAGGACGTAGGCAGCGCCGTACGCTTCGAGCGCCCACACTTCCATTTCCCCGAAACGCTGGCCGCCGAATTGCGCCTTGCCGCCCAGCGGCTGTTGCGTGACCAGCGAGTACGGGCCGGTCGAGCGGGCGTGCATCTTGTCGTCCACCAGGTGATGCAGCTTCAGGAAGTGCATGTAGCCGACGGTGACGGGACGCTCGAACTGGTCGCCGGTGCGGCCGTCGAACAGGTAGGCCTGCGTGCGCGTGTCGGTCAGGCCCTTGGCCTTCGCGATGTCGTCCGGGTAGGCCAGCTTCAGCATGCCGCGGATTTCCTCTTCCGAGGCACCGTCGAACACGGGCGTCGCGAAGGTCGCGCCGTTCTGCAGGTTCGCCGCCATCTCGAGCACTTCGCCGTCGCTCAGCGAGGCGATGTTCTCTTCGCGGCCCGAGCCGTTGTACAGCTGCTCCATGAACTTGCGCAGCTCGGCCGCCTTGGCCTCCTGCTGCAGCAGGTCGCCGATGCGCTGGCCGATGCCCTTGCCGGCCCAGCCCAGATGCACCTCGAGCACCTGCCCCACGTTCATCCGCGAGGGCACGCCCAGCGGGTTCAGGCAGATGTCGCACGGCGTGCCGTCGGCCATGTGCGGCATGTCCTCGATCGGAACGATCTTCGACACCACACCCTTGTTGCCGTGGCGGCCGGCCATCTTGTCGCCGGGTTGCAGGCGGCGCTTGACGGCCAGGTAGACCTTGACCATCTTGAGCACGCCCGCGGGCAGCTCGTCGCCCTGCGTGAGCTTCTTGCGCTTTTCTTCGAACGCGAGGTCGAAGCTGTGGCGCGTCTGCTCGAGCGAGTTCTTGATCGATTCGAGCTGCGAGGCCACTTCCTCGTCGGCCGGACGGATGTCGAACCAGTGGAACTTCTCGACCGACGACAGGTAGGCCTTGTCGAGCTTGGTGCCCTTGGCGAGCTTGTTCGGGCCGCCGTTGGCGGCCTTGCCGATCAGCAGCTTCTCGATCCGGTCGAACGCGTCGGCCTCGACGATGCGAAGCTGGTCGTTCAGGTCGAGACGGAAGCGCTTGAGCTCGTCGTCGATGATCTGCTGGGCGCGCTTGTCGCGCTGGATGCCTTCGCGGGTGAACACCTGCACGTCGATCACGGTGCCTTGCGAGCCCTGGTCCACGCGCAGCGAGGTGTCCTTCACGTCCGAAGCCTTCTCGCCGAAGATGGCGCGCAGCAGCTTCTCTTCCGGCGTCAGCGTGGTCTCGCCCTTCGGCGTGACCTTGCCCACCAGCGTGTCGCCGGGCATGACTTCGGCACCCACGTAGATGATGCCGGACTCGTCGAGGCGGTTGAGCTGCTGTTCGGCCAGGTTCGGGATGTCGCGCGTGATTTCCTCGGCACCGAGCTTGGTGTCGCGGGCCATCACCACCAGTTCCTCGATGTGGATCGAGGTGTAGCGGTCGTCGGCCACGATGCGTTCGGAGATCAGGATCGAATCTTCGAAGTTGTAGCCGTTCCAGGGCATGAACGCGATCAGCATGTTCTGGCCCAGGGCCAGTTCGCCGAGGTCGGTCGATGCACCGTCGGCCACCACGTCGCCCTTGGCGATCTTGTCGCCGCGCTTGACGATCGGACGCTGGTGGATGTTGGTGTTCTGGTTCGAACGCTGATACTTGATCAGGTTGTAGATGTCCACGCCGACTTCGCCGGCCGCGGCCTCGTCGTCGTTCACGCGCACCACGACACGGGTCGCGTCGACGTAGTCGACGATACCGCCGCGGGTGGCCGTGACCACGGTGCCGGAGTCGACCGCGGAGACGCGCTCGATGCCGGTGCCGACCATCGGCTTCTCGGGGCGCAGCACGGGCACGGCCTGACGCTGCATGTTGGCGCCCATCAGCGCGCGGTTCGCGTCGTCGTGCTCGAGGAACGGCACCAGCGAGGCGGCCACCGACACGATCTGCGCGGGCGACACGTCCATGTACTGGATGCGCTCGGCACCGACCAGGATCGATTCGCCGGCTTCACGCGCCGAGACCAGGTCGCCGGTCAGCACGCCGTCCTTGTCCAGGGCCGCGTTGGCCTGGGCGATGACGTACTTGCCTTCCTCGATGGCCGACAGGTAGTCGATCTCGTTCGTGACCTTGCTGTCGACCACGCGGCGATACGGCGTCTCGATGAAGCCGTATTCGTTCAGGCGGGCGTACAGGGCCAGCGAGTTGATCAGGCCGATGTTCGGGCCTTCGGGCGTTTCGATCGGGCACACGCGACCGTAGTGGGTCACGTGCACGTCGCGCACTTCGAAGCCGGCACGTTCACGCGTCAGACCGCCCGGGCCAAGGGCCGACACGCGGCGCTTGTGGGTGATTTCGGACAGCGGGTTCGTCTGGTCCATGAACTGCGACAGCTGCGAGGCGCCGAAGAATTCCTTCAGCGCGGCCGAGATCGGCTTGCTGTTGATCAGGTCGTGCGGCATCAGCGGCTCTTGCTCCGCCTGACCCAGACGTTCCTTCACGGCCTTCTCGATACGGGCCAGGCCGGTGCGGTACTGGTTCTCGGCCAGTTCGCCGACGCAACGCACGCGGCGGTTGCCGAGGTGGTCGATGTCGTCGACTTCGCCGTTGCCGTTGCGCAGGTCGACGAGGATCTTGACGACGGCCAGGATGTCCTCGTTGGTCAGCACCATCGGGCCGGTCGATTCGTCGCGGCCGACCTTGGCGTTGAACTTCATGCGGCCGACGCGCGACAGGTCGTACGTGTCCGGGTTGTAGAACAGGCGCTGGAACAGGGCCTGCACCGCGTCTTCCGTCGGCGGCTCGCCGGGGCGCATCATGCGGTAGATCGCCACGCGCGCGGCGAACTCGTCCACCGTTTCGTCGATGCGCAGGGTCTGCGAGATGTACGCGCCCTGGTCGAGTTCGTTGGTGTAGATGACCTGGATGTCCTGCACGCCGGCGCCGCGCAGCTTCTTCAGCAGCGCTTCGGTCAGCTCGTCGTTGGCCTTCGACAGGATCTCGCCCGAGTCGGCATCGACGATGTTGCGTGCGATCACGCGGCCGATCAGGAAGTCTTCCGGCACGCTGATGTGCGTGGTGCCCGACTGCTCGAGTTCGCGCGTGTGGCGCGCGGTGACCCGCTTGTCCTTGGCGACCACGACCTTGCCCGACTTGTCGGTGATGTCGAAGCGCGCGACTTCGCCGCGCAGGCGCTCGGAGACGAACTCCATCTGCGCGCCGCTGTCCATCAGGCGGAAGTTGTCGTTGACGAAGAAGTTCGCCAGGATCGATTCCGGGTTCAGGCCGATGGCCTTCAGCAGGATCGTGACCGGCATCTTGCGGCGACGGTCGACGCGGAAGTACAGCATGTCCTTCGGGTCGAACTCGAAGTCGAGCCACGAGCCGCGGTAGGGAATCACGCGGGCCGAGAACAGCAGCTTGCCCGAGCTGTGCGTCTTGCCCTTGTCGTGTTCGAAGAACACGCCCGGCGAACGGTGCAGCTGCGAAACGATCACGCGTTCCGTGCCGTTGATGATGAACGAGCCCTTCTCGGTCATGAGCGGCACTTCGCCCATGTAGACCTCTTGCTCCTTCACTTCCTTGACCACCTTCGACTGCGAGGTCGACGACTCGCGGTCATAGATGATGAGCTGGACCTTGGCGCGCACCGCCGAGGCGAAGGTCAGACCACGGGTCTGGCACTCGCGCACATCGAACGCCGGCTTCGCCAGGTTGTACTCGAGGAACTTCATCTCGACGAAACCATTGTGCGAGACGATCGGGAAGGCGGCGTCGAACGCGGCCTGCAGGCCTTCGACGGTGCGTTTCTGGGGAGCGATGCCCGCTTGCAGGAACGCCGTGTAGGCGTCCTTCTGCATCTGCAGCAGGTAGGGAATTTCGACGACGCTGTCGCGGCTGCCGAAACTTTTTCGGATGCGCTTGCGTTCGGTGTAACTGTACGCGGACGATTGGGCCATGAGAGCTCCGGTGCTTGAGATCTTCAGCGACTTGTCAGCAATGCCGGGACGAACGGCACCACTGCTTGGCGGCTGGCCACTACCAGCCGTTGGCGGACAGCGATGCGTTGCACATCGCCCGAACCAAGGGGTCTTCTGCAGTCGGGGTCAGAAGACACTCAAAAAACGTCTTGATTTGGCATTTCCCTGGACCTCTTGGTCTCCGGGAAAGCCTCGGTGAGGCTTTTCCGGAGTCCTTCGGGCCTCCGGGAAAGCCGGCATCAAGCCGACTTTTGAGTGCGCTCTGAAAGCGGCAAAGGCTGGAGGGCCTTTTTCAGGCACCTCCAGCCCTCGAGGGGGTCTGAATTACTTCAGTTCCACCTTGGCGCCGGCTTCTTCCAGCTTCTTCTTGGCAGCGTCGGCGTCAGCCTTCGACAGGCCTTCCTTGACGGCCTTGGGAGCGGCTTCCACCAGGTCCTTGGCTTCCTTGAGGCCCAGGCCGGTGATTTCGCGCACGGCCTTGATGACCGACACCTTGTTCGCGCCGACATCGGCCAGCACGACGTTGAATTCGGTCTTCTCTTCGACCACGGCAGCGGCTGCGCCACCACCTTGGGCCGGAGCCGACATCGCAGCGGCGCTCACGCCGAACTTCTCTTCGATGGCCTTGACCAGGTCGTTGAGTTCGAGGACCGTCATGCTGTCCAGCGCGGTCAGAAATGCGTCTTTATCGAATGCCATTTTGGTTTCCTAACAATTGGGTTGAATTTTTCAAACGCAAGGCTTGGCTATCAAGCCGCCTGCGCTTCTGCCGGTGCTTCGTCGGCGGGTGCAGCTTCGCCACCACCGCGCTTCTCGGCCAGCGCCGCGAGCACGCGGGCGGTACGAGAGATCGGCGATTGCATCAAGCCCAGCAGTTGCGCCAGCAGCACTTCCTTGGAAGGGATGTTGGCCAGTTGCTTCACGCCGTCGACGTCCAGGGCCTTGCCACCGAATGCGCCGCCGCGAATCACCAGCTTGTCGTTGGTTTTCGCGAAATCGGCCACCACCTTCGCGGCGGCCACAGCGTCTTCGGAGAAGCCATAGATCAGCGGACCGGTCATCTGGTCGCCGACGATCTCAAACGCGCTGCCAGCCACAGCACGGCGGGCCAGGGTGTTCTTCAGAACACTCAGGCTCACACCCTTGCTGCGAGCTTCGCTGCGCAGTTTGGTCATGTCGGCCACCGTGATGCCACGGTATTCCGCCATCACGAGCGTTTGAGCTTTTGCGGCGAGGCTGGTCACTTCAACGATGACCGCTTCTTTCTCACTGCGATTCAGACTCAAGGTCTACTCCTTTTCAATGCGGTCTTCGGTTGTTTCATGAACCTCGGACCGCGCCTCATGCAGCGACCAACTGTTTTGGAACCCATTCGTCAGAAAACTCGAATTCCTTGCAGCGGGATCGCCATCTGCGCTGGCTGCCCGGCGGGGGCCGGGTGATTAAGTGCAGGCGACCTGCACACCAGCGGTCTTGGATGGCCCGCGGCAACCGAAGCCGCCGCGACCCACCACATTCGCCCTGCCCCGTTCCTTGCGGAACCGGGCCGGGCCAATCTACTCTTGCCTTCGCTCCTGCCCGGGATCAGGCAGCGGCGATGGTCTGCGTGTCCACGCGGACACCCACGCCCATCGTCGACGACACGGCGACCTTGCGCAGGTAGACACCCTTGCTCGAGGCCGGCTTGGCCTTGACCAGGGCATCGATCAGCGCGGCGAGGTTGCCTTGCAGCTTGTCGCTGTCGAACGAACGACGGCCGATCGTGCCGTGCACGATGCCGGCCTTGTCGACGCGGAACTGCACCTGGCCAGCCTTGGCGTTCTTCACGGCGGTCGCGACGTCGGGCGTCACGGTGCCGACCTTCGGGTTCGGCATCAGGCCGCGCGGGCCGAGGATCTGGCCGAGCGTACCGACCACGCGCATCGCGTCGGGAGCGGCGATCACGACGTCGAAGGGCATGTCGCCCGCCTTGACCATGGCAGCCAGGTCGTCCATGCCGACGATGTCGGCGCCGGCGGCCTTGGCCTCTTCAGCCTTGGCGCCCTGGGCGAACACGGCCACGCGCTTGGTCTTGCCGGTGCCGTTGGGCAGCACGACGGCGCCACGCACGACCTGGTCCGACTTCTTCGCGTCGATGCCGAGCTGCACGGCCACGTCGATCGATTCGTCGAACTTGGCGGTGGCGGCTTCCTTGACGATGGTGATCGCGTCAGTCAGCGGGTACAGCTTGGTGCTGTCGACCTTGCCTTCGAGCGACTTCTGCTTCTTGGTGATCTTGGCCATTTACACGCCCTCCACATTCACGCCCATGGAACGGGCCGTACCAGCGATGGTGCGAACCGCGGCGTCCATGTCGGCAGCGGTCAGGTCCTTCATCTTGGTCTTTGCGATCTCTTCGAGCTGAGCGCGCGTGATCTTGCCGACCTTGTCGGTGTGCGGGCGCGCGGAGCCCTTGTCGAGCTTGATGGCCTTCTTGATCAGGACGCCAGCGGGCGGCGACTTGATGATGAAGGTGAAGCTCTTGTCGGCGAAGGCGGTGATGACCACCGGCAGCGCCAGACCCGGCTCGTAGCTCTGCGTCTGGGCGTTGAACGCCTTGCAGAATTCCATGATGTTCAGACCGCGCTGACCGAGTGCGGGACCGATCGGCGGGGACGGGTTGGCCTTACCAGCTGGCACTTGCAGCTTGATGAAGCCGACGATTTTTTTCGCCATGCTTTGCTCCTTGCGGGTGATATCGCCGAGGCCTGTGGCCTGGGCTCCCCGGGGTGAACGACTCTTCGATCAAGGCCGCGCGCCGAGTCGGATAGCGCGCTGCCGGAATAGGGCCCGATCCGAAGACCGGGCGGGCGTCAGGTCTTCTCGACCTGGCTGAATTCGAGTTCCACCGGGGTGGCGCGGCCGAAGATCATGACCGAGACGCGCACCTTGCTCTTCTCGTAGTTGACTTCCTCGACCGAGCCGTTGAAGTCGGTGAACGGGCCTTCCTTGACGCGCACGAGTTCGCCCACGGTGAACTCGACCTTGTGGCGCGGCTTCTCGGTGCCCTGCTGCATCTGGCTGACGATGTCCTCGACCTCTTTCTGCGAGATCGGGGCCGGACGGTTCTTGGCGCCGCCCACGAAGCCCGTCACCTTGTTGGTGTGCTTCACCAGGTGCCAGCTCTCGTCGTCCATGATCATCTCGACCAGCACGTAGCCCGGGAAGAAGCGACGCTCGGTGGTGCGCTTCTGGCCATTCTTGATCTCGACCACTTCCTCGGTCGGGACCAGGATGCGGCCGAACTTGTCCTGCATGCCGGCGCGGTTGATGCGCTCGGTGATGTTCCGCTCGACGGCCTTCTCCATGCCCGAATAGGCATGCACCACGTACCAACGCAGATCGGGATTGGCAGCGGGCGCAAGGACGGAGGCGTTTTCCTCCGGCGGCGTGGTTTCAACAGCGTCGTCGGTCATTGGTTCTTACTTTTTCCAGCCCAGAATGAGGTCAAAAAACACCCATTCGAGCGTTTTGTCGGTGAGCCAGAGGAAGACGGACATGATCGCCACGAAGGCGAACACATAAGCCGTCATCTGCATCGCTTCCTTGCGGGTCGGCCAGACGACCTTCTTGACCTCGCGCCACGAATCGCGGCCGAAAGCCCAGAGCTGGCGGCCGTTCTCGGAACTGCCGAAGGTCGCCACGGCGGCGGCCAGGCCCACGAGCAGCGCGGCCCACTGAACCAGCGAGCCCTGGCGCGACAGCAGATAGAACGCCACGATGGCGCCCACTGCCAGCAGTGCTGCCACGGCCAGCTTGGCCTTGTCGGCACCGGTGCTCACGGTTTCGATTTGAGAAGTGGCCATGTTCGGCTGATTTCCTGCGGCCTCTCGGCCTCAATTCACGTCGCCGCGTTGAGACGGCGAAGCCCGTCGGGTCTCGACGGGCTTTTTTGCCTTCCCGCCGGAGGCCGGCGGGTCGTTTTCGGAGGCCACCCTAGGTGGCAGGGGCAGTAGGAATCGAACCTACAACCTTCGGTTTTGGAGACCGACGCTCTGCCAATTGAGCTATACCCCTCCGTTACTCTTGCCCGACTTAGATGTCGAGGATCTTGGCCACGACGCCCGAACCCACGGTACGGCCGCCTTCGCGGATGGCGAAGCGCAGGCCTTCTTCCATCGCGATCGGGTTGATCAGCTTCACGGTGATGCTGACGTTGTCGCCAGGCATGACCATTTCCTTGTCCTTCGGCAGCTCGATCGCGCCGGTCACGTCCGTCGTGCGGAAGTAGAACTGCGGGCGATAGTTGTTGAAGAACGGCGTGTGACGGCCGCCTTCGTCCTTCGACAGCACGTACACCTCGGCGGTGAAGTGCGTGTGCGGCTTGATCGAACCGGGCTTGCACAGCACCTGGCCGCGCTCGACTTCTTCGCGCTTCGTGCCGCGCAGCAGCACGCCCACGTTGTCGCCGGCTTGACCTTGGTCCAGCAGCTTGCGGAACATTTCCACGCCGGTGCAGGTGGTCTTGACCGTCGGGCGGATGCCCACGATTTCGATTTCTTCACCGACCTTGATCACGCCGCGCTCGACGGCGCCGGTCACCACGGTGCCGCGACCCGAGATCGAGAACACGTCTTCCACGGGCATCAGGAACGTGCCGTCCACGGCGCGCTCGGGCGTCGGGATGTACGTGTCCAGGGCTTCGGCCAGCTTCATGATCGCGCCTTCGCCGAGCTCGCCCTTGTCGCCTTCCAGGGCCAGCTTCGCCGAGCCGTGGATGATCGGGGTGTCGTCGCCGGGGAATTCGTACTTGTCGAGGAGTTCGCGAACTTCCATTTCGACCAGCTCGAGCAGTTCCTTGTCGTCGACCATGTCGCACTTGTTCAGGAACACGATGATGTAGCCCACGCCCACCTGGCGAGCCAGCAGGATGTGTTCACGCGTCTGGGGCATCGGGCCGTCGGCGGCCGAGCACACCAGGATCGCGCCGTCCATCTGGGCGGCGCCGGTGATCATGTTCTTCACGTAGTCGGCGTGGCCGGGGCAGTCGACGTGCGCGTAGTGGCGGTTGGCCGTTTCGTACTCGACGTGCGCGGTGTTGATCGTGATGCCGCGGGCCTTTTCTTCGGGCGCAGCGTCGATCTGGTCGTAGGCCTTCGCTTCGCCGCCGAACTTCGACGACAGCACCGTCGCGATCGCGGCCGTCAGCGTCGTCTTGCCATGGTCAACGTGACCGATCGTGCCCACGTTCACGTGCGGCTTCGTGCGGGTGAATTTACCTTTTGCCATTTTTCGACTCCGAAAAAAACGATATCAACGTACGCAGATAAGGTCGCAACGCTGCTCTTGCAACCCCTGGGAAAAACTGGTGCCCTTTGCGGGAATCGGACCCGCGACCTCTCCCTTACCAAGGGAGTGCTCTACCACTGAGCCAAAAGGGCTTTTGCCTAACCTGCATCAAACTCGGTCTCTGGAGCGGGAGACGGGAATCGAACCCGCGTCATCAGCTTGGAAGGCTGGGGTTCTACCATTGAACTACTCCCGCATCGGGGGCACTTCAAGGCACCCAAAGCGCTAGATCCAATCGCTCTTAGAAACCAAATTCATCGCTGGTGGAGAGGGCTGGATTCGAACCAGCGTACTCGTTAGAGGGCAGATTTACAGTCTGCTGCCATTAACCACTCGGCCACCTCTCCGGCGAACCTCGAAATATAGCACGGTTTTGTGACTATGCAGAAACCCGAGCACCAAAAGGAGCGAAGGAAACCGTTCGAGGAATGAACTGCGGGCGATTATCCGCGAATTTTCAGGCCCCCTTCTGGTGCTCCTCGCGCCAGGCACGCGCTTCGCTGAAATGACCGCATCCGATGAACGGCACGGGCGGGCGCAACGCCGAGAGCGGCGACGGATGATTCGACATCAGCACCTTATGGCGGCCAACGTCGATCAACGCACGCTTACTCTGGGCGTGCGAGCCCCATAGCATGAAAACAACAGGCTTGGGACCGTCGGAAACATGGCGGATCACCGCGTCCGTGAGCACCTCCCAACCGCGGCCCGAATGGCTGGCCGGCTGGGCTTCCTCGACCGTGAGGCAGGTGTTGAGCAGCAGCACGCCGTGCGTCGCCCACTTCACCAGGCTGCCGCCCGGGTTCGGGAACGGCGGCGGCGGCGTGCCGAGGTCGCGCTGGAGCTCCTTGAAGATGTTGCGCAGCGAGGGCGGCAGCGCCACGCCGGGCGCCACCGAGAAGGCCAGTCCCTCGGCCTGCCCGCGCCCGTGGTACGGGTCCTGGCCCAGGATCACGACACGCACGTCCTCGGGCGGCGTGAGCGCCAGCGCGCGCAGCGGCTGCGGCGGGAAGATCACCGTGCCCGCATCGAGGCGCTCGCGCAGGAAGGCCTGCAGCTTCTGCCCCACGGCACCGCCGAAGAAGCCGTCGACCAGCGGCTGCCAACCAGGCGCCACCGGCCAGTCTGCAGGATCGCTGCTCGACAGCTGATCCGCGGCGCTCATTCGAACAACGCCGCGAGGGCCTCGCCAGGTTCCTCGGCGCGCATGAAGGCCTCGCCGACCAGGAAGGCATGGACGCCCGCGGCGCGCAGCGTGGCGACGTCCTCGCGCGTGGCGATGCCCGACTCGGTCACCGCGAGGCGCTCCTTCGGCAGGCCCGGCAGCAGGTCGATGGTGGCCTGGATCGAGACCTCGAAATTGCGCAGGTTGCGGTTGTTGACGCCCACCAAAGGGGTCTTGAGCCGCAGCGCGCGCTCGAGCTCGGCCGCATCGTGCACCTCGACCAGCACCGCCATGCCCAGGCCGTGCGCGATGGCCTCGAAGTCCTTCATCTGCGCATCGTCGAGGCAGGCCGCGATCAGCAGGATCGCATCGGCGCCGATCGCGCGCGACTCGTACACCTGGTAGGCGTCGACGATGAAGTCCTTGCGCAGCACCGGCAGCTCGCACGAGGCGCGCGCCTGCTTCAGGTAGTCGATGCCGCCCTGGAAGAACTGCTTGTCGGTCAGCACCGAGAGGCAGGCCGCGCTGATCTTCCCGTCGCCTTCGGCATAGCTCTGCGCGATGTCGGCCGGAATGAAATCGGCGCGCAGCACGCCCTTGCTCGGGCTGGCCTTCTTGACTTCGGCGATCACGGCGGCGTGGCCGGCCGCGATCTTGGCGCGCAGCGCGCCTTCGAAATCGCGCGTCAGCACGCGGCTTTCGGCATCGAAGCGAACCGCCTCCAGCGGGCTGCGCCGTTTCGCGGCGGCCACTTCCTGGTGCTTGACGGCAACGATCTTGTCGAGGATGTCGGACATGGCTTCTCTCTTGCTCCTGGATTCCCGGCTCAGACCGAGGTGGTGACCCGCACCAGCTCGGCGAGCTTCGCCTTGGCGGCGCCCGAGGCGATGGCCTCGCGCGAACGCGTCACGCCCGCGGCCACCGAATCGACCACGTTGGCCGCGTACAGCGCCGCGCCGGCATTGAGCAGCACGATGTCGAGCGCCGGGCCGGCCTGATTGTCGAGCACGCCCAGCAGCATCGCCTTCGACTGCTCGGGCGTCTCCACGCGCAGCGCGCGATTGCTCGACATCTGGAAGCCGAAGTCCTCGGGGTGCAGCTCGTACTCGCTGATCTCGCCGTTCTTGAGCTCGCCCACCAGCGTGGCCGCGCCCAGCGAGATCTCGTCCATGCCGTCGCGGCCGTAGACCACCATCGCATGCTCGGTGCCCAGGCGCTGCAACGCGCGCACCTGGATGCCCACCAGGTCGGGATGGAACACGCCCATCAGGATGTTGGGCGCGCCGGCCGGGTTGGTCAGCGGGCCCAGGATGTTGAAGATGGTCTTGATGCCGAGCTCCTTGCGCACCGGTGCCACGTTCTTCATCGCCGGATGGTGGTTCGGCGCGAACATGAAGCCGATGCCCGACTGCTCGATCGAGCGCGCGATCTGCTCGGGCTTGAGGTTGATGTTGACGCCCAGCGACTCCAGCACGTCGGCACTGCCCGACTTGCTCGACACGCTGCGCCCGCCGTGCTTGCTGACCTTGGCGCCGGCCGCGGCCGCGACGAACATCGAGCAGGTCGAGATGTTGAAGGTGTGCGAACCGTCGCCGCCGGTGCCCACGATGTCGACCAGGTTCGTGGTGTCGGCCACCGCCACCTTGGTCGACACCTCGCGCATCACCTGCGCGGCGGCGGTGATCTCGCCGATGGTTTCCTTCTTCACGCGCAGGCCGGTGATCAGCGCGGCCATCATCACGGGCGAGCACTCGCCGCTCATGATGAGCCGCACGATGTGCAGCATCTCGTCGTGGAAGACTTCGCGGTGCTCGATGGTGCGCTGCAGCGCTTCCTGGGGGGTGATCATGGAAAGTCTCCTCGGGATGAATCAGCGGCCGATGCGCGCCGCGGGGGCGTCGGTGAACGCGAGCTTGAGGCCGAAGCCGATGAAAAGAAGGCCGGCGGCGCGGTCGAGCCAGTGCATGCCCTTCTGCACGGCACCGCGGCGCGCCATCCAGCCCGCCGCCAGCGCCCAGCCCACGTTGACGGGGATCGCGTTGAGGTTGAACAGCACGCCGAGCAGCACGAAGTACAGCGCCTTGTGGTCGGCCCCGGGCGCGATGAACTGCGGCACGAAGGCCAGGAAGAACAGCGCCACCTTGGGGTTGAGCACGTTGGTCCAGAAGCCGCCGAGGAAGATCGCCTTGAGGCTGCGCGTTGCGGTGGCGGCCGCGGCCTGCGCCAGGTCGGTGGGCGGCGCGGCGCGCGACAGCAGCATGCGAACGCCCAGGTACAGCAGGTAGGCCGCGCCGATGTACTTGAGCACGGTGAAGGCCGCGGCCGAGGTCGCCATCAGCGTGCCGACGCCGATGGCCGCCGCGAAGATGTGGACGAAGCAGCCGGCGGTGATGCCGAGCCCGGCGACGATGCCGGCGCGCACGCCCGAGCGCAGCGAGTGGGTGACCACGTAGAGCACGTCGGGACCCGGCGTCAGGTTCAGCAGCCAGCCGGCGGCGATGAAGGCCAGCAGATGGGGAAGATCGGGCATCGCGTTCTCCTCTCCTCGAACGACGGATCAGGCGGCGAAGTAGGCCCGGATCGCGGCCACCGCGCGGTCGACGCCGGCGGCATCGACATCGAGGTGCGTCACGAAGCGCAGCCGGTACAGACCCGTGGCAAGGATGCCCTGGCGCTCGAGGCTCTCGATCAGCCCCGCCGAGCGCGCCTTGGCCTCGCCCTCGAGGTCGACGAAGACGATGTTGGTGTGCGGCATCTCGAGCTTCAGCCCCTCGATGCCCGCGAGCCCCTGCGCGAGGCGCAGCGCCAGCGCATGGTCGTCGGCCAGCCGGTCGACGTGGTGCTCGAGCGCATGCGCGGCCGCTGCCGCGAGCAGCCCGGCCTGGCGCATGCCGCCGCCCGCCATCTTGCGGATGCGGTGGGCGCGCGCGATGAAGTCGCGCGAACCGACCAGCGCCGAGCCGATCGGCGCGCCCAGGCCCTTGCTGAAGCACACCGACACGCTGTCGAAGCACTGCGCGATGCGGCGCGCCTCCGCGCGCACGTCAGTGCTTCCGCTCTGCGCAGCCTGCGCGGTCGCCGCGTTGAAGAGTCGCGCGCCGTCCAGGTGCCGCTGCAGCCCGTGGCGCGCGGCCAGTTCGGTCGCTGCCTGCACGTAGTCGAAGGGCAGCAGCTTGCCGCCCAGCGTGTTCTCGAGCGCCAGCAGCCGGGTGCGCGCGAAATGCGCGTCGTCGGGCTTGATCGCCGCCTCGATCTGCGCGAGCGGCAGCGTGCCGTCGGCCGCATGGTCCAGCGGCTGCGGCTGCACGCTTCCGAACACCGCCGCGCCGCCGCCTTCCCAGCGGTAGCAGTGCGCCATCTGGCCCACGATGTACTCGTCGCCGCGGCCGCAATGCGCGAGGATCGCGCTGAGGTTGCTTTGCGTGCCGGTCGGCACGAACAGCGCCGCCTCGAAGCCCAGCAGCGCCGCGATCTTCTCCTGCAGCGCGTTCACGCTCGGATCGGTGCCGAAGACGTCGTCGCCCAGCGGCGCCGCCATCATGGCCTCGCGCATCGCGGGCGTGGGTTGGGTGACGGTGTCGCTGCGAAGGTCGACGATGGCGCTGCGGTCGGTCATGGCTTCAGTCCAGGAAGTTCTTGAGCATGGCGTGGCCATGCTCGGTGAGTATCGATTCGGGGTGGAACTGCACGCCTTCGATGCGCACGTCGTGCGCATACCCGGTGTGCCGCACCCCCATGATCTCGCCGTCGTCGGTCCAGGCCGTGACGGCCAGCGCCTCGGGGCAGCTCGCGCGCTCGATCGACAGCGAGTGGTAGCGGTTGACGACGAAGGTCTTCGGCAGCCCCGCGAACACGCCCTCCTGCGTGGTCGTGATCTCGCTGGTCTTGCCGTGCATGAGCTGCTGCGCGCGCACGATCCTGCCGCCGAAGGCCGCGCCGATGGCCTGGTGGCCGAGGCACACGCCGAGAATGGGCAGCTTGCCCGCGAAGGCCTCGATGGCTGCCACCGAGACGCCCGCCTCCGCCGGCGAGCACGGCCCCGGCGACACCACCAGCCGCGTCACGCCCGAGGCGATCAGCTCGCCGATCTGCGCGACCGTGATCTCGTCGTTGCGGTGCACCTGCACGTCCGCGCCCAGCTCGCCGAAGTACTGGACGATGTTGTAGGTGAAGCTGTCGTAGTTGTCGATCATGAGGAGCTTCATGACTGGCCTTTCGAATACGGACTTCCGGACGCAGAGGACGCGAAGGATTCGCGAAGAACGCGAAAGGAATTCAAAGAAGAATGAAAAAGAAAATTCAGGGCTCCACTCATAGCTTGTTCACCATTCTCTGGATGCCTTTGACGACGGGAAATGCGTGGAAGTTGATCAACAGCCCCAGCTTCAGTCCCGACAAGCGCAGATAGGACAACAGTTGCGCGCGATGCAGGTCGGCCAGGACATCGATGGCCTTGAGCTCTACGATCACTGAGTCCTCGACAACGAAATCTGCGCGATACGCAACACCCACGCTACGGCCCTTGTAGTACGCGGTGATGGGCACCTCGCGTTCGAACCGGAGCTCTCGTTCATTCAATTCGACCGCCAACGCCGCTGCGTAGGCGCTTTCAAGCAAGCCCACACCCAGCACTCGTTGCACCTCGACAGCCGCCCCGATGATGTCGTGCGAGAAGTCATCTAAAAAATTCTTGTCTTCCTTTTGCGTCCTTCGCGAATCCTTCGCGTCCTCTGCGTCCGGCTGCCCGTATTCGGAATTCATTCCAACCCCTCCTCAACAAGCTCCGCCGCCCGCAGCAGCGCGCGCGCCTTGGCCTCGGTTTCCTTCCACTCGAGCTCGGGGACCGAATCGGCCACCACGCCGGCCGCGGCCTGCACGTGCAGCACCTGGTCCTTCACGATGCCGGTGCGGATCGCGATCGCGACGTCCATGTCACCCGCGTAGCTGATGTAGCCGCAGGCGCCGCCGTACAGGCCGCGCTTGGTGGGCTCGAGCTGGTCGATCAGTTCCATCGCATGCACCTTGGGCGCGCCGGTCAAGGTGCCGGCCGGGAAGGTGGCCTTGAGCACGTCGATGGCGGTCATGCCGTCCTTCAGCGTGCCCTCGACGTTGCTCACGATGTGCATCACGTGGCTGTAGCGCTCCACCGCGAAGGCTTCCGTCACCTTCACCGTGCCGGTCTTGGCGATGCGGCCGATGTCGTTGCGCGCGAGGTCGATCAGCATCACGTGCTCGGCGCGTTCCTTCGGATCGTTGATGAGTTCGACCTCGGCCGCCTTGTCGAGCTCGATCGACGCGCCGCGCGGGCGCGTGCCGGCCAGCGGGCGGATGGTGATCTTCTGCTCGCCCTCGCCGGTGTTCTCCTGGCGCACCAGGATCTCGGGCGAGGCGCCCACCACGTGGAAGTCGCCCAGGTGGTAGTAGTACATGTAGGGCGAGGGATTGAGCGAGCGCAGCGCGCGGTACAGCGACAGCGGCGACTCGGTGTAGCGCTTGCTGATGCGCTGCCCCACCTGCACCTGCATGAAGTCGCCGGCGGCGATCATCTCCTTGGCGCGCTCCACCGCCGCGAGGTAGTCGGCCTTGGCGAAGCTGCGCTCGGCCGGATGCGGCTGCGTGGGCTTCACGATCGGCGCGCTCACCGAGTACTTGAGCTTCTCCTTGAGCTCGCGCAGCCGGCGCTTGGCGTTGGCATAGGCCTCGGGCTGCTTCGGATCGGCATAGACGATCAGGTAGAGCTTGCCCGAGAGGTTGTCGATGACCGCCAGTTCCTCGCACTGCAGCAGCAGGATGTCGGGGCAGCCCAGCGTGTCGGGCGGGCAGCTCTTCTCGAGCTTGCGCTCGATGTGGCGCACGGTGTCGTAGCCGAAGTAGCCGGCCAGCCCGCCGCAGAAGCGCGGCAGCCCGGGCCGCAGCGCGACCTTGAAACGCTTCTGGTACTGCGCCACGAAGTCCAGCGGATTGCCCGCGGCGGTCTCGACCACCTGGCCGTCGGTCACGACCTCGGTGACGGCTTCGGCGCCGAAGCCGCTGGCGCGCAGCAGGGTGCGCGCCGGCAGGCCGATGAAGCTGTAGCGGCCGAAGCGCTCGCCGCCCACGACCGATTCGAGCAGGAAGCTGTGCTTGCCGCCGCCCTGCGAATGGGCCAGCTTGAGGTACAGGGACAGGGGGGTTTCGAGGTCGGCAAAGGCCTCGGCCATCAGCGGGATGCGGTTGTAGCCCTGGGCGCTGAGGCTCTTGAATTCGAGTTCGGTGATCACGTGTCGTTCTCCGGAAAGCCGGCCCGGCGCGCTTTCATCGGCCGGGAGCGGTCTCATTCACAAACAGAGGAGGTGGTTCGGCGTCGATGCGTCCGGAACCGCGGGCGCACGGCGTGCGCCGTGCAATCAAACAGGCAGCGTCGATGGCGTACGCCAGGGCCAGGCTCCCCGGCTGCCTTCACCTGTTTGATGGATGTGATGAACGAACATGAGGGCCGGAGTTTAGCCCACGCGAACGAAGCCGCGCGCAAACCCGCGCTTCAGGGTTCGTCCGGAGCCGGCGCGATAGAACGAAAAGATACATTCGCACGACCGTTCGCAAATTCCAGAGGAGGCCGCCTTGTCCGCACGCTCGATCGCACTTCCGCTCGTGTCACGACCGCTCGCGCGCCTGTGCCTGCTGGCCGGTCTCGCGGCGGCGCTGGCCGTCGCCGCGCCCGCGCGCGCCGCCCCGGTCGAGGTCGCGGGCGTCAAGCTCGACGACAGCCTCGAGCTGCGCGGCACGCCGCTGCAACTCAATGGCGCCGGCGTGCGCTACAAGGCCATCCTCAAGGTCTACACGGCCGGCCTCTACATGGGCCGCAAGGCCTCGACCCCCGAGGAGGCGCAGGCCGTGCCCGGCCCGAAGCGCGTGGCGATCACCATGCTGCGCGACATCGACGCCAACGAGCTCGGCAAGCTCTTCATCAAGGGCGTGGAGGACAACTCGCCCAAGAGCGAGATGGGCCAGCTGATCCCCGGCCTCTTGCGCATGGGCCAGATGTTCGCCGACCAGAAGCAGCTCAAGGCCGGCGACACCTTCACCATCGACTGGCTGCCCGGCACCGGCACGCTGATCACGGTGCGCGGCGTGCCGCAGCCCGATCCCGTGAAGGAGCCCGCCTTCTTCAACGCGCTGCTGCGCATCTGGCTCGGCCCGAGCCCGGCCGACTGGAAGCTCAAGGACGCGCTGCTCGGCAAGCCGTCCTGAGCGGCGGCCAGCGCCTCAGTCGCGCGGCGCCGCCAGTTCGGCCAGCGAATCGACGAAGCCGTCGGCATCGACCGCGCGCACCGGCTCGCCGTGGTTGTAGCCGTAGGTGACCAGCACCACCGGACAGCCGGCCGCGCGCGCGGCGCGCGCATCGTTGCTCGAGTCGCCGATCATCAGCGTGCGCGCGGGCTGCGTGCCCAGCGCCTCGCAGGTCTTCAAAAGCGGCAGCGGATCGGGCTTCTTGCGCTCGAAGGCATCGCCGCCGAACACGCGTTCGAAGAAGCCATCGAGCCCCTTCTGGGCCAGCAGCGGCTTCGCGAAGGCGGTCGGCTTGTTCGTGAGGCAGGCCAGCTTCAGCCCCCGGTCGCGCAGCGCCTGCAGTCCCTCGACCACGCCCGGATACACCGCCGCATGCTGGCCGTTGATCGCGAGGTAGTGGTGCTGGTAGCGCTCCCAGCCGCGGTCGAACCGCGCCTGCGCGCTGGCCAGGGCGCCGGGTGTGTCGGCACCGTCCGCCGCGGCCACGTGCTGCAGCGCCGACAGGATCAGGTGCTCCGAACCCTTGCCGATCATCCGCTCGATGCGCTCGCGCGGCAGCGTGGCGAGGCCGAGGTCCTCGAGCATGCGGTTCAGGGCCACGGCGAAATCGCCGAGCGTGTCGATGGTGGTGCCGTCGAGGTCGACGATGGCGGCGTCGAAGCGGGTGAGGTCGAAATCGATGGAGTTCAAGGAAGAAGGGCTCATGGCGTTGCGAAGACTGCCCGCGACTTTACAGAGCCTCGCTGGATGACGTGGCTCACCACGCCATCGCCTCACCGCCGCCCTCACGCAGCGCGGCCGCATGGGCCAGGTTGGCCGCCACCATGTCCTCCATCGCGATCCCCATGGCCTTGTAGACCGTGATCTCGCGCGCATCGCGCCGGCCCGGCGAAGTGCCGAGCACGACCTCGCCGAGCGTGGTCGCGCGCCGGCGATCGCAGCCCGCGAGCTCGGCGCAACCCACGGGCACGGGCTCGAAGGCATCGAGCGTCTCCACGAACAGGCGCGCCTCGCGCGCGAGCGCCACCGGCAGTTCGCCCGCCGGCGGGTGGTAGCCGACCGAGCTCACGTGGGCGCCGGGCTTGAGCCACTCGGGCCGGATCACGGGCTGGGCGCTGTGGCTCGCGAGGCAGACGATGTCCGAGCCGCGCACCGCCGCCTCGATGTCCTCGCCGGCCCGCGCGAGCGGATGCCGCGCCGCGAGCCGCCGCGCCTCCTCGGGGTGCAGCGCGCAGACATGGATGCGCTCGAGGTCGCGCACCAGCGGCAGCAGCCGCAGGTGCTCGCGCGCCTGCACGCCCGCGCCCACGATGGTCGCGACGCGCGCGTCCGGGCGCGCCAGCAGCCGCGCCGACAGCACCGCCGAAGCGGCCGTGCGGATGCCGGTGATGAAGGTGCCGTCCATCACGCACGAGGCCATGCCGGTCTCGGGCTCGAACAGCAGGATCATCGCCAGGTGGTTCGGCAGCCCGAGCGCGAGGTTGCCGTCGAAGACGTTGACCACCTTGATCGCCATCTGCATGCCCGGGCGCCACGCCGGCATCGCGAGCGAGAAGCCCTGGCCCGGCACCGTGAGCTCGGGCCGCGCCGGCGACTGCACTTCGCCGCGTGCCAGTGCGCGAAAGCCGTCCTCGAGCCCATCGAGCAGCTCGCGCGGATCGAGAAGGCGCGCCACCTCGGCTTCGCTCAGCGTCATGACGCAGCGCGGACCCTTCTCGATCTCGAACGCGGCGGGCTGGTTGCTCATGTGAATCTCCTTCATTGATGTGAAGGGGAATTCTGCGAAGCCGCCCTGCTTCGCTCAATTGATTCGTTTCGCGTTGACGTGAAGCAAACTCACTCCTAGGATCGCCCGCATGCCGCTGCCCCTGTTCCTGCTCACGAAGCTGCGCGCCTTCGAGTCGGTGGCCCGCCACGGCAGTTTCAAGCGCGCGGCCGAGGAGCTGCACGTCACCCAGTCGGCCCTGAGCCACCATGTGCGCCATCTCGAGGCCGAGCTCGGCATGCCGCTGGTGCTGCGCTCGCACCGCCGCATCGAGCTCACGGCCGAAGGACGGCAGCTCTGCGCCGACTGCGCCCAGGGCTTCCAGGGCCTCGAGGCGGCAATCGACCGGCTGCGCCGCGCCGCGCGGCCCGACACCCTGGCGCTGAGCGTCGCCCCGTATTTCTCGGCACGCTGGCTCACGCCGCGCCTCGGGCGGCTCTGGGCGCGGCATCCGCGGCTGCATCTGCAGCTGCACCATGCCTACCAGCCCGCCGATTTCCTGCGCGATCCGGTCGATGCCGGCATCGGTTGGGGCGACGGACGCTGGCCCGGCGTCGAGGCCCGGCTGGTCGTGCCGGGCACGCTCACGCCCGTGTGCAGCCCGGCCTTCCTGGCCACGCTGCCGCGCAAGGTCAAGCCGCGCGACCTGCGCGGCCGCCGCCTGTTCCACGAGTTCGATGCCGCGCACTGGAGCGCCTGGTTCACGGCGGCGGGCGTGGACGCGGGCCCGCTCGACACCACCCGCATCGACGACTCCCACGCGCTGCGCCGCACCGCGCTCGACGGCCATGGCTTCGCGCTGTTCTTCACGGCGCTGGTGCGCGAGGACCTCGATGCCGGACTGCTGGTGGCGCCGTTCGCGCACACCGTCGATCCGGGGAGCGCCTACTACCTCGTGCGTCCCGCCGACCGCGCGCCGAGCGCGGCGCTGCAGTCGTTCACGCAGTGGCTCATGGACGAGGTGGCCAGCGCGCCCTTCGTCTGAGCGCGGCGTGCCGCGCTCAGCGCCCGGTCCAGACCGGCCTGCGCTTCTCGTTGAACGAGGCCAGCCCTTCCCTCGCATCCTGCGTGCCCGCGAGCAGCGCGATCTGCCCCTCGGTGAACGCGATGCCCTCGTCGAAGGACATGGCCTCGAGCGCGCGCATCGCGTACTTGCCGCGGCGGATCGCGGTCGGCGACTTGTCGGTCAGGCGCTCGAGCAGCCATTGCGTCTTCGCATCGAGCGCATCGGCCGGCACCACGTGGTTCAGCAGGCCGGCCTCCTTCGCCTCGGCCGCGCCGAAGGGCTCGCCGCTCAGGCACCACTCGCGCAGGGTGCGGCGCGGCACGATGCGCTGCAGCAGGCTCAGCACCTGCATCGGGAACAGGCCGATCTTCACTTCGGGCAGGCCGAACTGCACCGTGTCGGCGGCCACCGCGAGGTCGGTCATGCACAGGAGGCCGATGCCGCCGGCCATGCAGCTGCCGTTGATGCGCGCGATGCTCGGCAGGGTGCCGGCCTGCGTCTCGCGCAGCAGGTCGGCGTAGTCGAGCGTGGGCTGCGCGAGGTCGAACGCGAAGCCCGCGCCGGGCTGCAGGTCGCCGCCGGCGCAGAAGGCCTTCTCGCCCGCGCCGGTCAGCACGATGGCGCGCACCTCGGGATCGGCATGCGCGAGGCGCCAGCCTTCGCGCAGGCCGGCCACCACCTCGGCGTTGAGCGCGTTGCGCTTGTCGGGCCGGTTGATCGTGATCCAGAAGGCACGGTCGCGCTTCTCGTGCAGGACGGCGGCGGTGCTCATGAAGCGGCTCCTTCGGCAACGGGGGCATCGACCTCGATTTCGGCCACGACACGCCGCGCCTCGACCTGGTCGCCGATGCGCACATGCAGCGCGGCCAGCCGGCCACTCACCGGCGCGGCATGCACATGCTCCATCTTCATGGCCTCGAGCGTGAGCAGCGGCTGCCCCGCGCGCACGACCTGGCCGGGCTCGGCCAGCACCGCGACCACGCGGCCGTTCATGGAGGCGCGCAGCTTGCCGTCGCCGCCGCCCGCGACGCCCTGGCGTTCGGAAGCCGCGCGCGTGGTGTCCTCGATGCGCAGCGCACGGTCGCGGTACTGCAGCCACAGCAAGGTGCCGTCGCGCCAGTACGCGGCGCTCTCGTGCACGCCATCGCAGGCGAAGCGCACGCTGTCGTCGCCGTGCTCGATCAGTTCGATCGCAAAGGCCTGCGCATCGAGCCTGACCTGGAACCGGCGCGACGCGATCAACGCGACGCTCGCATGCCGCGTCTGTCCCGCGAGTTCGAAGCGCAGCGAGATCGGCAGCTTGTGCGGCAGCCGCCGCGCCTGCGTGTCGTCGGCGCGCTCGTACAGCAGCACCGCCGCGAGTGCGGCCGCGCGTGCGGCCGCGGCCTCGTCGGCCCGCAGCAGCGCCGCCTGGTGCTCGCCGATGAAGGCCGTGGTGGCACCGCCCGCCGCGAACACCGGGTGCACGAGGCAGGCGCGCAGGAAGGCCTGGTTGGTGGTCACGCCCAGCGCCACCGCGTCCTCGAGCCCCGTGGCCAGCTTGCGCCGCGCCTCCTCGCGCGTGCGGCCATGGGCCACGAGCTTGGCGATCATCGAGTCGTAGTACGGCGGCACCTCGGCGCCCGAATGCAGCGCATGCTCGGCGCGCAGTTGCGGCGGCATCTTCCACAGCGCGAGCGTGCCGCTCTGCGGCACGAAGCCCTGCGCCGCATCTTCCGCGCACAGCCGCACCTCGATCGCATGGCCCTCGAAGCGCACGTCCTGCTGCGCGAGCGGCAGCGGCTCGCCCGCGGCCACGCGCAGTTGCAGTTCCACCAGGTCGAGGCCGGTCACGGCCTCGGTCACCGGATGCTCGACCTGCAGCCGCGTGTTCATCTCCATGAAGTAGAAGTTGCCGCCGCCGTCGAGCAGGAACTCGAGCGTGCCCGCGCCCTCGTAGCGGATCGCCTTTACGGCCGCCACCGCGGCCGCGCCCATGCGTTCGCGCAGCGCGCCGTCCACCGCCGGCGAGGGCGCCTCCTCGATCAGCTTCTGGTGCCGCCGCTGTACCGAGCAATCGCGCTCGCCCAGGTGGATGGCATGGCCGTGGCGGTCGGCGAAGACCTGGATCTCGATGTGCCGCGGCTGCGCGATCGCTCGCTCGAGGATCACCTCGGGATCGCCGAAGGCGCTCTGCGCCTCCGAGCGCGCGCTGCGCAGCAGGGGCGCGAATTCGTCGGCCGATGGCACCAGCCGCATGCCGCGCCCGCCGCCGCCGGCCGTGGCCTTGATCATCACCGGGAAGCCGATGCGCGCGGCCTCCCGCGCGAGCCGCTCCTCGCCCTGGTCCTCGCCCTGGTAGCCCGGAATGCAGGGCACGCCCGCGGCCTGCATCAACGCCTTGGCACCGGCCTTGTGGCCCATGGCCTCGATGGCCTCGGCCGAGGGGCCGATGAAGACCAGCCCGGCCTGTGCGCACGCACGCGCGAAGGCGGCGTTCTCGGCCAGGAAGCCGTAGCCCGGGTGCACCGCGTCGGCGCCGGTGCGACGCGCGGCCTCGACGATGGCCTCGATGCGCAGGTAGGACCGCGCGGGCAGCGCCTCGCCGATGCACACGGCCTGGTCGGCCTCGCGCACGTGGCGCGCGTTGGCATCGGCGCTCGAATACACCGCCACCGTGCGATAGCCAAGGGCGCGCGCGCTGCGCATCACGCGCAGCGCGATCTCGCCGCGATTGGCGATCAGGATCTTGTGGAAGGGCGTGGCCTGGGTCATGGACTGTTCCCCCTCGCTCATGGCCGCGCCACCGAGAACTGCATCGGCTGCGGCTCGCGCAGCTCGGCCTCGCGGCACACGGCCAGCAGCTTCGCGAGCACGGCGCGCGTGTCGCGCGGATCGATCACGCCGTCGTCGAGCACGTGCGCGCTGGTGGTGAACACGCTCATCTGGCTGTCGAAGCGCTCGACGATGCGGCGCTCCATCTCGGCGAGCTTCGCACGGTCGACCTCGCCGCCCTTGCGCCGCATCGCGGCCTCGGTCACGTTGACCATGGTCTGCGCCGCCTGCTCGCCGCCCATCACCGCGGTGCGCGCGTTGGGCCACGAGAAGCAGAAGCGCGGATGGAAGCCGCGCCCGCACATGCCGTAGTTGCCGGCGCCGAACGAAGCGCCGCAATGGATGGTGATCTGCGGCACGGTCGCATTGGTCACGGCCTGGATCATCTTCGAGCCGTGCTTGATCATCCCGCCCTCCTCGTGCGCGCGCCCGACCATGAAGCCGGTGGTGTTCTGCAGGTAGAGGATCGGCGTGCGCGACTGGCAGCAGGCCTGGATGAAATGGGCGGCCTTGGTGGCGCCCGCGTTGTCGATCGGGCCGTTGTTGGTGACCACGCCCACGGGCAGACCCTCGATCTTGAAGTGACCCACCACGGTGGCGCTGCCGTAGCCGGCGCCGAACTCGAGGAACTCGGAGTCGTCGGCGATGCGCGCGATCACCTGCTTCATGTCGACCGGCCGCTTGAGGTCGGCCGGCATGATGCCCAGCAGTTCCTCGGCATCGAAGCGCGGCGGCTTGAAGCGGCGCGGCGGCGGCGCCGGCAGCTCGCGGTTCCAGTCGATGTGGGCGAGGATCTCGCGCGCGATGCGGATCGCGTCGCGGTCGTCCTCGGCCAAATAGTCGCCGAGCCCCGACACCGAGCTGTGCATGAGCGCACCGCCCAGTTCCTCCTCGGTCGCGATCTCGCCGGTGGCGGCCTTCAGCAGCGGCGGCCCCGCGAGGAAGGCGCGCGAGCGGTCGCGCACCATCACGATGTAGTCCGACAGGCCGGTCTGGTAGGCGCCGCCCGCGGTCGAGGAACCGTGCGTGACCGTCAGCACCGGCAAGCCGGCGGCCGACAGCCGCGCGAGGTTGCGGAACAGGCTGCCGCCGGTCACGAATTCCTCGACCTTGTAGGTCATGAGGTTGGCGCCCGCGCTCTCGACCAGCTGCACGTAGGGCAGCCGGTTCTCGAGCGCGAGCTCCTGGATGCGCAGCTGCTTCGGAATGCCCATGGGCTGCAGCGCGCCGGCGTCGATGCCCGAGTCGGAGGCATTGACCATCACGCGCAGGCCCGAGACCTGGCCGATGCCCGCGATCACGCCGCCGCCGGGCACGCTCTTGTCGAGGTCGGGGTTGTCCAGGCCGAGCCCGGCCAGCGAGCAGAGTTCGAGGAAGGGCGTGCCCGGGTCGAGCAGCAGCGACAGCCGCTCGCGCGGCAGCAGCTGGCCGCGCTTCTCGAAGCGTTCGCGCGAACGCTCCGAGGTGGCGGCGGCGCGCTGCTCGCAGCCGCGTACGCGCTCGAGCAACGCGAGCATGTGGGCGCGATTGGCCTGGAAGGCTTCGCCGTGGGGGGAGAGGGTCGATTCGATGGTGGCCATGGTCTGCGGAAGAGTCCATGGCAGCTTAGGCAGCGCCCCTCGGGGCGTCTTGTGCCCAGTGGCTGGGGATCAGCGCACGCCGAACAGCCCGGCCGCGTTGTCCCACGCCACGCGCTGCGCCACCGCGGGCGGCAGCTCGCCGAGCCAGCCGCGGTAGCCGCGCATCAGCTCGTCGTAGGCGCTCCAGCGCTGGTTGACCCAGGTGTCGGAGCCGATCAGGAAGCGGTCGGGAAAGGCCAGGATCAGCTCGCGCCACGGCGCGCACAGCGTGCCGCCCTCGCAGACCAGGCCCGGGCGATACGACAGCTCGCCCATCAGCTTCGGATAGCGCTCGAGCATCTGGCGCACGCGCGCCACCGGCGTGCCGCCGATGCCGGTGTGGGCCCAGATCAGCCGCGTGTCGCGGCCCTGGCTCGGCGTGTTCGCCATCAGCAGGTCGACCGCCTCGTCGTCCACGTGTGCCAGCACCGCGAGCTGCCTGCGCTCGGCCAGCACCATCAGCTTCTTGGCCACCGGGCCGTTGGCATTGGCGCTCTCGTAGAGATGGAACTCGCCGATGCCGCGGTAGGGCCCGCTCGCGGTGCCGCGCTCGAGTTCGGCCAGCACCATCTCGTGGATGCTCTCGTCGCGGAACCAGTTGCTGTAGTCGGCGCGGTTGCGGTACAGCCGCACGAAGGGCACCACGGTGACGCCGGCCTCGCGGGTCTCGCGCAGCGCCGCGAGCGTGCGCGTGCCGTCGTTGGGCCGCGAGTTGCCGACGATGGCACGCACGCCGTTGCGCTGCATGCGCGCGAGCGCCTCGGCCGGCGGGAACGGGCCGCTGCTGCCGTTCCAGGCCTCTTCGTTGTAGTGCAGGTGGGTGTCGAACAGCGGGCCGGTGTAGTCGGCCGCGTGGGCCGCGACTGCGAGGCTGGCGGCGACAGCGACCAGCGCGGCGCGCGTCCAGCGTCGATGAAGGGAATCGGTGGTCCGGGTCATGCGGGCTCCTCGCGGCGGGTGCGGTCGGTACGGTGGGCGGTGGAAGAATACCCGCCGCCACGCCGGCTCAGCGCAATAACCGTGCCCTGAACTTCTGCACCATCGCCGCCGGCGCATACGAACGCTTGCTGCGCCGGAAGCCCGCGATGCCCATGTCCTGCTCGAAGTTGAGCCAGCGCACCGGCCGGCCGAATCGGGCCTCGAACTGCCGGCAGAAGTGCTGGAACATGTGCGGGTAGATGCCCGCGTGGCTGTCGAGCCCCTTGGCGAAGCGCATCGCGAACACGCCGGGCTGCAGTTCCTGCGCGAGCACGAAGCCCAGCGGCTCGTCGTGCGCGAAATGCACGAAGCCCTCGAGCCCGAGCGCCGCCGCGTCGGCGATGGCTTCGCGGCACGGCGCCTCGTCGGCCTCGCCCGCGGCCTTGCCCTTCTGCGCCATCCAGGCCTCGAGCACGCGCAGCGCGGCACCGGCCGAGGCGGGACCGAAGGCCTCGGCGCGCGGCGTGCACTGCGCGAACAGCTGCCGCACCTGGCTGCGCTTCCAGGCCAGCGCGCGGCCGGCGTAGTCGGCGAAGCGGCTGGCGTCGTAGAGGTAGTCGGCGTCGTCGGGCGAGGCGCTCAGCGCGAAGCGGTCGGCGCTCAGGCCTTCGATGTCGCGCCGCGACAGCGGATAGAAGCAGTCGTGGTCTTCGAGCATCGCGGCCAGCGCCTCGGGCGGCGCCTGCGACAGCGCGAACAGCGGGACCAGGTGGCGCGTGCCGTCGTAGGTGCGGCCCGAGATGCGCGGCCAGCCGTCGTCTTCGGGCCCGATGTAGCGGTAGTCGTGGGCCTCGCGGAACAGCCAGAGGTTCGAGAACGTCAGGTCCGACAGGCAGCCCTCGGCGCTGCGCGCGCGCAGCCGCGCGAGCGCCGGTTCGATCGCCTCGCGCAGCGCCAGCGACAGCGGTCGCCCTGTCCTCATGCAGCGTCGTAGACCACCGCGCGCACACCCGGCGCCGGCGGATCGGCCGGCGGCCCCGCGAAGCACTGGGCGATCGACAGCCACTGCGTGGCGCTGCCCGGCGTGCAGCGCAGCACGGTGTCGGCGAGGTGGCGGCGCTGGGTCACGACCAGGCAGAAGTCGAGCGCATCGCCGCGCACCGATTCCGCCGAGGCCGGATCGCCCCAGCGCCAGGTCTGGCCGTCGGGCGCGTCGAGCTCGATGAAGGGCGCGGGCTCGGGCACCGGCAGCTGGCGGTTGACGAAGGTCCAGCCGAAGGTGGTGGCGCCGATGTGGGCGATGTGGCGCAGCCGCGCGCTGGCCGGCCGGCGCCGGCGCATCAGGTCCCAGATGTCCTGGCCATGGGCCCAGGTCTCCATCAGCCGCGCGGTCGCGAACGAACGCGCGCTCATCATCGGCCCGTACCAGGGCAGCCGCGCCTTCGGGTCGAGCACCGCGAGCGCGTCGGCCAGCTGCATCGAGATCGGCTGCCACAGCGCGAGCATCGCGGGGCCGTCGAGCTGGCCGTACTTCTCGCGCGCCAGCGAACTGATCTCGCGGCCCTGCGCGAACTGCGCGTTGAGCGCCGCGGCATCGCGCACGAAGGCCTCGGGGTCGTTCAGCGCGAGCATCGAGGTCTCGTCGAAGAAGCACAGGTGGGCGATCTCGTCCCAGGGCGACCAGCCGTAGAACACGCTGGGCGCGCGCCACTGTTCGGGCGTGAGCGTGGCGCACAGCGCGGCGAGCTCGGCGTATTCGTCGCGCAGGTCGCGCGCGGTCTCCGCGTTGGGGCCGTTCGTCGAATCGTTCATCGTGGGTGTCGTCCTTCTCGTTCTTCAGAGCCCGAGCTGCCGGGCCGCCAGGTCCTTCATGATCTCTTCCGACCCGCCGCCGATCATCATCACCTTGACCTCGCGGTAGATGCGTTCGCTGCGCGTGCCGCGCATGAAACCCATGCCGCCCAGCAACTGCACCGCCTGGTCGGCGCAGAACTGCATGGCCTGAGTCGCCTGCACCTTCGCGAGGCACACGCGCGCCACGAGTTTCGCCGGATCGGCCAGGCCGTGCTCGATGCGGTAGGCCAGGTCGTAGACCAGGGTGCGCGCGGCATCGACGCGGAGGGTCATGTCCATGAGCTTGTGGCGCACCACCTGGCGCTCTGCCAGCGGCACGCCGAAGGTGACGCGCTGCCGCGCCCAGTCCACCGCCTCCTCGAGGCAGACCTCGGCGAAGCCGCAGGCCAGCGCCGACATCAAGAGGCGCTCGCCGTTGAAGTTGTTCATCACCAGCTTGAAGCCCTGGTTCTCCGTGCCCACCAGGTTGCGCACGGGCACGCGGCAGTTCTCGAAGCGCGGGTGCGCGGTGTCGGAGCTCCACCAGCCCATCTTGTCGAGCGAGGTGCGCGAGAGGCCCGGCGTGTCGCCCTCGATCACCAGCAGCGAGATGCCGCCCGCGCCCTTGTTCGCGGGATCGGTGCGCACGGCGGTGGTGATGAAGTCGGCGCGCACGCCCGAGGTGATGAAGGTCTTCTCGCCGTTGACCACGTAGTGGTCGCCGTCGCGCACCGCGGTGGTCCGAAGCGCCGCGACGTCGGAGCCGCCCGAGGGCTCGGTGATCGCGAGCGCGGCGATCTTCTCGCCGGCCAGCACCGGCGGGATCACGCGCTGCTTCAGGTCCTCGCTGCCGGCCTTGAGGATCGGCGGCAGCGCGATGCTGTGCGAGTTCAGCGAGGCCTGCACGCCGCCCGCGCCGCAACGCGCGAATTCCTCGGCCACGATCAGATGATGGAACAGGTCGGCCGGCGTGCCGCCGAGCGCCTCGGGATAGCCCAGGCCCAGCACGCCGAGTTCGGCCGCGCGCCGGTAGAGATCGCGCGGAAAGGTCTCGGCCTCGTCCCACTCGGCCACGAAGGGCGCGATCTCGCGTGCCACGAAGGCGCGCAGGCCGGCGCGGAAGGCTTCGTGCTCGGCGGAGAAGTAGAAGGGCAGCGGCGGGGCGTCCAGGAATTCCATGGTGTCTCCTTGGCGCACGAGGCTAGCGGCGGGCGCTCCACGGGTCTTGCGCCAACAGGCTGCGCCCGGCCACGCGAGGTGCAGCGACTCGACGCAAGCCGCGCCGCGCCCGCCTCGCTAAGCTGGCCCTTCCATCCGCCACCCGAGGACCGCCATGCCTTCATCCGCCGCCGCACCGACCAAGACCGTCCGCATCGGCGGCGCCTCGGGCTTCTGGGGCGACAGCATGGTGGCCGCGCCGCAACTGGTGCAGCACGGGCGGCTCGACTACCTGGTGTTCGACTATCTGGCCGAAACCACGATGGCGATCCTGGCCGCGGCGCGCGCGAAGAAGCCCGAGCTCGGCTACGCCACCGACTTCGTCGAGATCGCGATGAAACCGGTGCTCGCCGAGATCAAGCGCCAGGGCATCAAGGTGGTGAGCAACGCGGGCGGCATCCATCCGCAGGGCTGCGCCGCGGCGCTGCGCGCGCTGGCCGAGGCCCAGGGCGTGCCGCTGCGCATCGCGGTGGTCGAGGGCGACGACCTCGGCGCGCGCATGGCCGAACTGCGCGCCGCGGGCACGCGCGACATGTTCACGGCCGAGGCCCTGCCCGAGAAGGTGCTGAGCGCCAACGCCTACCTGGGCGCGCTGCCGATCGCCGCGGCGCTGGCCGCGGGCGCCGACGTGGTGATCACCGGCCGCTGCGTCGACAGCGCGGTCACGCTCGGCCCGCTGATGCACGAATTCGGCTGGCAGCCCGGCGACTTCGACCGGCTGGCCTCGGGCAGCCTCGCGGGCCACATCATCGAATGCGGCTGCCAGGCCACGGGCGGTCTGCACACCGACTGGGAGGACATCCCCGACTGGGCGAACATCGGCTACCCGATCGTCGAATGCCATGCCGACGGCAGCTTCGTCGTGACCAAGCCCGAGGGCACGGGCGGCAAGGTGATCCGCGCCGCGGTGGCCGAGCAGCTGCTCTACGAGATCGGCGACCCGGGCGCCTACCTGCTGCCCGACGTGAGCTGCGATTTCCGCGAAGTGACGATCGAGCAGGAAGGCCCCGACCGCGTGCGCGTGGGCCCCGCGCGCGGCCGCGCACCGACCTCGGCCTACAAGGTCTCGGCCACGCAGCTCGACGGCTTCCGCTGCGCGGGCAGCCTGGTGATCGTGGGCATCGACGCCGATCGCAAGGCACGGCGCACGGCCGAGGCGATCCTCGAGCGCACCGGCGGCATCCTCGCGCGCCTGGGCCTCGCGCCCTTCACGCGCAGCCACATCGAGGCGATCGGCGCCGAGACGCTCTACGGCCCGCATGCGCGCACCCACGGCGTGCGCGAGGCGATGATGCGCGTGGCGGTCGATCATCCGCAGAAGGCCGCGCTCGAGATCTTCGCGCGCGAGATCGCGCCCGCGGGCACCTCGTGGTCGCCGGGCACCACCGGGCCCGGCGGCGGCCGGCCTTCCGTGTCGCCGCTCATCAAGCCCTTCGCCTTCCTGCTCGACAAGGCGCAGGTGCCGGTGTGGTTCGAGATCGACGGCGAGCGGCGGGCCGTCGCGATCCCGCCGGGCACGGGCGATGGCGCCGCGCCGCCGGTGGCGGAACCGCCACCGTTCGCTGACGACGGCGGCGAACAGGTCGAGCTGCGGCTCATCGAGCTGGCCTGGGCCCGCAGCGGCGACAAGGGCGACCTCTCGAACATCGGCCTGGTGGCGCGCCGGCCCGAATGGCTGCCGCTGCTGTGGTCGCGCGTCACGCCCGAAGCGGTGGGCGCCTACTTCGCGCACCTGGTGCACGGCAGGGTCGAGCGCTTCCACCTGCCGGGCATCGCGGCGATGAACCTGCTGTTGCATGGGGCGCTCGACGGCGGCGGGCCCTCGTCGATGCGCCTGGACCCGCTGGGCAAGGGCATGGGGCAGATGCTGCTCGACATGCGCGTGAAAGTGCCGCGCGCGGTGGCGCAGGCGGCGCAACGGCGCTGAAACGGGGGCGGCGGCCCGCGCGTGGGATGCTCCAAAACCGTTCGGGCTGAGCTCGGCCCGTCCTGAGCTTGTCGAAGGATCGAAGCCTTGCGCGAGGCTTCGACAGGCTCAGCCCGAACGGGCTTGTCTGGGTCAGGTCAGCTCAGGCCTGCGCCTCGGTCAAGGCCTGCGCCGCGACCACCGCCTCGGTGCGGTTGCGCACGTTGAGCGCGCGGAAGATCGCCGCGAGGTGGATCTTGACTGTGCCCTCGCTGATGCCGAGGCTGCGGCCGATCAGCTTGTTGGGCTTGCCCTGCGACAGCAGCTGCAGCACCTCGACCTGCCGCTCGGTCAGCACGTTGCGCAGGTGCTCGAGCGTCTGCGAGGCGGCCGGGGCACCGGGCGCGCGCGCGGCGTCGGCCTGCGGCGCCACGCCGGCCACGATGCCCGGCGGCAGCGCGGTCAGCATCATCGGCGGCACGTAGACGCCGCCGGCCAGCACCAGCCGCACGGCCGACAGCATGACCTCGGGCGAGTAGGCCTTGGGAATGAAGCCGAGCACGCCGCGCTCGAGGGCGGCACGCATGATGGCCGGGTCTTCGTAGCCCGACAGCACGATCACCGGCACGGCCGGATGACGGCGGCGGATCTCGTCGATGTGGGCCTGCCCGTCGGCGCCGGGCATGTTGAGGTCGATCAATGCCAGGTCGAGGTCGTCGGTGGCGCCGGCGAGCAGCTCGTCGACGCTCATGACCAGCACGAACTCGATGCCGGGCTCCAGCTCGGACAACTTGGCCTTGACCGCCTCGATGACGAGCCGGTGGTCGTCGGCGATCAGAATTTTCATGGCTTAACCCCAGCGTGCATTGACTCAGCGACCGCCGACGATACCGGCGAATGCCCGGCGCAGCAAGGCTGGCGCGCTGCCCGAACGGCATAGGCCCCAAGCGATATGGCGCCTTGCGGGCCCGCTGAGAAGAATGGTCGCCAACCCGAAGGAAGCGAGACATGGGCATGTGCCAACGAAGCCGGCGCCGGTGCAGGGCATCTCTCGGGCGGCGCCCCGCGCTGCCTGCGGCCTGAGCCGGCACGCGTGTCTTCATGGCCCGCCTGATCGACTGCCATTCGGCCTTCGTCTCGTTCGGGCTCGCGCTCGATGCCGCGATCGCCGCGAACCGCCCCACGCTCGACCACGACGCCGCGCAGCGCCAGGCCCGCCTGCTGCTCGACGAGGCGCGCGAACGCGCGCGCGCGAGCGCGACGCCGCTGTCGCCCGCGCAACTCGAATCGGCCGCCTTCGCGATGGTCGCCTGGATCGACGAGATCCTCGCGCGCCACCCGGGCGCGGCCCAGGGCGCGGCGCCGCTGCAGGTGCAGCTGTTCGCCTCGAACAACGCCCACAGCGAGTTCTTCCACCACCTCTCGGCGCTGGGCGCGCGCGACGACGAGGTGCGCGAGGTCTACTGGCATGCGCTGGCGCTGGGCTTCAAGGGCCAGTACTACTTCGAGCACGGCGACCGCGGCGAGCTCGGCAAGCTCAAGGAGCTGCACGGGCGCCAGCTGCGGCTGCCGCCGCTCGCGCTCGGCAGCCTCGCGCAGCAGCGCATCACGCCCCAGCCCTACGCCGAGCCCGATCCGCCCGCCCCCATCGACATGCACCGGCGCGACCGCTCGATGCTGCGCGCGAGCGCGGCGCTGGCGCTGCTGGTGCCGCTGCTCTACCTGCTGTGGGCCTGGCTGGCCGGCGCGCCGCGGCCCGAGGCCGACCTCGCGCAGCGCGTCGAGCAGCAGCTGCAGGGCTACGCCTGCGCCGACCTGGCCGTGGCGGTGGAGGCCGGCGGCACGCTCAAGGTCAGCGGCTTCGTCTCGCTGCCGGCCGACGTGGCCAACGTGCAGCACGACGTGGGCCGGCTGCCGGGCGTGAAGGCGCCGCGCTTCGAGCTCGGCGTGCGCGTGTGGCCGCACTGCGAGGTGTTCGCGATCCTCAAGCCCTACCAGGCACGCAATGCCGACAAGGCCTACGGCCTCGGACTGGCCCTGCCCTCCGCGCGGCAGGGGCGCCTGCGCGAGGGCGACAACGTGCGCGTGGAGGTGACCGCGCCGCGCCACGACAGCGTGCTGTGGGTCGACTACTACACGGCCGACGGCTCGGTGATGCACCTCAACGCGGGCCAGGCGCCGACCCGGCTGCGCGCCGGCGAGAAGCTCGAGCTCGGGCGCGACATCCCCTCGAGCTGGCTCGTGAGCCCGCCCTTCGGCAGCGTGCTGGTGACCGTGATCTCCTCGCCGATGCCCTTCCACGAGACCGCCGACCGGCCGCCGTTCGAACTGGCCTCGGCCTACCTGCTGCAGCTGCGCGAGGCGCTCGCGGCCAACAAGGGCGGCGATCGACTGGTCGCCGACTTCGTGTTCCTCGAGACCGAGGCGCGCTGAGCGCCGCGCCGCCGCCATGCACACCCTGCCGCCCGCCCACCTCTTCTGGCCGCTGTTCGCGCTGTGCGCGCTCGGCTTCGCGGTGCTGTGCGCCGTGGTGCGCGATGCCGGCCGCGGCGCGCCGCCGGCGCGCGCTGCAGCAGCGCATCGCCACGCTGCGGCCGCCCTCGCGCGCGGCCGATGCGCAGGCGCTCGAGCGCCTGCACGAGGCGATGGCGCGCGCGCAGCAGCGGCTGCGGCTGGCGCCGCGTCCGCGCGCGGCCGGCGAGAAGCTCGACGACGAGGACTTCGGCCGCTGCGCGACGCCGGGCGTGCCGTGGCTGCTGTTCCTCGGCGACGCGGCGGCCGGGCTGCCGGGGCTGCTCGCGGCCTCGCCGCTCGACGCGGACCCGTCGGACGACGCGCCGACCGGCCCGGTGCGCGACGGCTGGCGCTGGTGGACCGGCGGCGCCATGGCCGCGATCGAGATCGACGCGCGCGTGCTCGAGGACCCGGCCGACGCGCCGCAGTCGCGCGCCCTCTGGCTCGCTTCGCTGCTGGCGCTGGCCGAGCGGCGCGAGCGCATCCCATTGCACGGCATCGTGGCCTGCATCGGCGCGCAGGCGCTGCGCGAGGCACCGGCCGATGCGGTCGCCTTCCGCGCCCGCGTCGCGCGGCTGCGCCGGCTGGCCGAGGAAGCGGGCCGCACCTTGCGGCTGCAGCTGCCGTTCTATCTCGTGGTGACGGGCCTCGAAGGGCTCGAGGGCTATGGCGCGCTGCGCGGCACGCTGCCGCCCGAGGTGCTGGCGCAGGCGCTGGGCCATCGGCTGGCGCTGGAGAGCGCGGCGACCGACACGCGCGGCGCCGCCGAACGGCTCGACGCGGCCTTCGAGCCGCTGGCCGCGCGGCTGCATGCGCTGCGCATGGGATTGCTGCGCGAACAACCGGGCGCCTCGGGCCGGCTCGCGGTGCATTCGTTCGTGGAGGGGGTGCGAAGCCTGCAGCCGGGGCTGCGGCTGGCGGCCGAGGCGCTGTTCGACAGCCATGGCCGCAAGGCACGCGAGGCCCGGGGACTGCGCTGGCGCGGCCTCTACCTGACGGCGGCCGGCGGCGCGGCGGGCGGCAACGGGGCCTTCACGGGCGACCTGTTCCATCGCTTCCTGCCGGCGGACCCTTCGCTGGTGCGGCCCGGCCGGCTGCCGCCGTCGGCGCACGACACGGGCATGGACGCGATGTGAACGCGGCCCGTGCGTGCCGTGCGTGCCCTGTGCAGCGCCTACTTCTCCTTGATCGGCTCGGCCTTCTGATCGATGCGGATCTGGCGCGCACCGTAGGTCACGGTGATGGTGTTGATCTTGCCGACCTCGAGCGGGCGCACCTCGCGCCAGCGCGCGCGGTCGAGGTCGCGGAATGCGCCCATCACGCCGATCATCTTGGCGTCGGGCTGCAGCACGAAGTCGAACTTGCGGCTCTCGCCGGGTCGCAGCAGCGTCTCCTCGCGCTGCACCAGCTCGGCGCCGAGCGTGGCCTGGTCCTTCTCGAACAGCGAGAAGAAGTCGGCGCCCTCGAAGGCACCCGGCGTCTTGAGGATGTAGGCGCGCACGGTGAGCGGCGATGCGCGGCCGCGCGCGTCGGGATTGGCATCGGGGCCCGCCACCAGCGTCAGCGACACCGGCGTCTTCACTTCGGGTGGCGGCTTGCTCGCGCAGCCCGCGAGAAAGAGCCCCGCGGCAGCGAGGCCGAAGGCCGCCACGTGCCGGCGCGAAGCCGTGGCCAGCAGGCCTCCATAGGACGAATGGTGTGTACCGAGCGCTCGCATGCTATTCCCTTCGTTGCATTGACCGGTTGAGAGGCATCTTTGATTATCACCAGCCACATTCAACAGGCAACATGCTCACCAACGAACTCGCAGATGCACTGCTCATACCGATCGGCGACAGCGCGCCGAGCGGCACCGACCTCGAGTACGACGCGGACTTCACCGCGCTCGTGACCGCGTCGCAGGGCAAGCCCGAACAGCAGTTCGGCGACACCGTCATTCCCGCGGTGGAGCCGGACTGGCGCAGCGTGGCCGAGCAGTCGGACGCGATCCTGCGCCGCAGCAAGGACGTGCGCGCCGCCGTGCTGATGCTGCGTGCCGCCACCCGGTTGCAGGGCGTGCCCGGCTTCGTCGCCGGCCTGCGCCTTCTGACCGGATTGCTCGACCGCTTCTGGGACGGCATACATCCAACGCTCGATGCCGACGACGACAACGATCCGACGATGCGCCTGAACGCGCTCGCGCCGTTGAACGACGAGACCATGGTGCTGCGCGACCTCTACGACGCCCAGGTGGGGGCGGCGCCGGGCGTGGGCTCGATCCGCGTGCGCGACATCGCGGTGGTGCAGGGCACGCTCGCGGCGAACGGCGAGCCGCTCTATTCCGCGCCGCAGCTGCAGGCCGGCCTCGAGGCCCTGCAGGCCGCGCAGCCCGAGCGCATCGAGGCCGCGATCGGCGCGCCGGCCCTGATCGACCAGCTGCAGGCGCTGCTGGTGGAGCGCACCGGCCGTTCCGATGCCATCGACCTGGGCGCACTGCGCACCATCGCGCGCACCGTGCAGAAGGCCTGCGGCGCCGCGATCGGCGCGCCCGAGGAAGCCGGCGCGGCGGACGCGGCGGACGGCGGCGAAGCCGTGGCGGGCGGTGGCGCTGCACGCCCCGCGGCCGCGCGCGGCGAGATCCAGACCCGCGAGGACGCGCTGAAGATGCTCGACCGCGTGATCCGCTTCCTCGAGACCACCGAGCCCGGCAATCCCGCGCCGCTCCTGATCGAGCGCGCCAAGAAGCTGATCGGCGTGAGCTTCCTCGAGATCATGGCCAACCTCGCGCCGAACGCGCTCGACACGATCGAGAACGTGACCGGTCGCCGCGCCTCGGACTGAGGCCCTTCCGCCGCCTCTTCCCCTCGTCCCCTCCCCTTTCCATCCCTGGATCGACCCACCCCGTTTCACCCTCGCAAGGAGCATCGCCATGGCCAAGAGCAGTCAGAAATTCATCGCCCGCAACCGGGCGCCCCGGGTGCAGATCGAATACGACGTCGAACTCTACGGCGCCGAGAAGAAGATCCAGCTGCCCTTCGTGATGGGCGTGCTGGCCGATCTGTCGGGCAAGCCCGCCGACCCGCTGGCGCCCGTGACCGACCGCAAGTTCCTCGAGTTCGACGTCGACAACTTCGACTCGCGCATGAAGGCCATGAAGCCGCGCGCGGCCTTCGCGGTCGAGAACTCGCTGACCGGCGAGGGCGAGCTCAAGGTCGAGCTGACCTTCGAGAACATGGAGGACTTCTCGCCCGCCGCCGTGGCCCGCAAGGTCGGCGCGCTCAACAAGCTGCTCGAGGCGCGCACCCAGCTGTCGAACCTCGTCACCTACATGGACGGCAAGAACGGCGCCGAGGAACTGCTGGCCAAGGTGCTCGAGGACCCGGCGCTGCTGCAGTCGCTGGCCGCGACCAAGAAGCCCGAGGACGGCACCACCCCGCCGGCCGCCTGATTCCTGTCCCTTTCCGACTTCCACATCCGGTTCACGAGGAGTAACCCACCATGGCCGAAGCACTCGAACAGAGCGCGTTGAAAGACGTCGCGTACGCGGGCAGCGACTTTTCGTCGCTGCTGCAGAAGGAATTCAAGCCGCGCAGCGACGAAGCCAAGAGCGCGGTCGAAGCCGCCGTGCTCACGCTGGCCCAGCAGGCGCTGGCCAACACCGAGGTCATCGGCAAGGACGTCACGAAGTCGATCCAGTCGATGATCGCGGCGATCGACGCCAAGCTCACCGAGCAGGTCAACCGGATCATCCACCACCCCGACTACCAGAAGCTCGAGAGTGCGTGGCGCGGCCTGCACTACATGGTGAACAACACCGAGACCGACGAGAACCTGAAGATCCGGGTGATGGACATCTCGAAGCAGGAGCTTGCCAAGAACCTCAAGAAGTTCAAGGGCGCGGCCTGGGACCAGAGCCCGATGTTCAAGAAGATCTACGAACAGGAATACGGCCAGTTCGGCGGCGAGCCCTTCGGCGCGATCGTCGGCGACTACCACTTCGACCAGAGCCCGCCCGACGTCGAGCTGCTCGGCGAGATGGCCAAGATCGCCGCCTCGGCCCACGCCCCCTTCATCACCGGCGCAAGCCCGAACCTGATGCAGATGGAGTCGTGGCAGGAGCTCGCCAACCCGCGCGACCTGACCAAGATCTTCCTCACGCCCGAGTACGCGGGCTGGCGCTCGCTGCGCGAGTCGGACGACGCGAAGTACCTGGGCCTGTGCATGCCGCGCTTCCTGGCGCGCACGCCCTACGGCGCCAACACCAACCCGGTGGAGGAGTTCGACTTCGAGGAGGACACCGCCGGCGCCGACCACAGCAAGTACGCCTGGGCCAACGCGGCCTATGCGATGGCCACCAACATCAACCGCTCGTACAAGCTTTACGGCTGGGGTTCGCGCATCCGCGGCATCGAGTCGGGCGGCGCGGTCGAGAACCTGCCGCTGCACACCTTCCCGAGCGACGACGGCGGCGTGGACCAGAAGTGCCCGACCGAGATCGCGATCAGCGACCGGCGCGAGGCCGAGCTCTCGAAGGCCGGCCTGCTGTCGCTGATCCACCGCAAGAACTCCGACTTCGCGGCCTTCATCGGCGCCCAGTCGCTGCACAAGCCGGCCGAGTACGACGATCCCGACGCCACCGCCAACGCCAACCTGGCCGCGCGCCTGCCCTACCTGTTCGCCTGCAACCGCTTCGCGCACTACCTCAAGTGCATCGTGCGCGACAAGGTCGGCTCGTTCAAGGAACGCGACGAGATGCAGCGCTGGCTCAACAAGTGGATCATGAACTACGTCGACGGCGACCCGGCGAACTCGTCCGAGGTCACCAAGGCCCAGAAGCCGCTGGCCGCGGCCGAGGTGGTGGTCGAGGAGGTGGAAGGCAATCCCGGCTACTACTCCTCCAAGTTCTTCCTGCGCCCGCACTACCAGCTCGAGGGCCTGACGGTCTCGCTGCGCCTGGTCTCCAAGCTGCCGTCCGCCAAGGGCGCGGCATAGGCCATCGGGTGGGTTTGAAATCCCGCCCGCTTCTTCGTTCTGAGATCACTACCGGCCGAAGCCCCACCCGCAGCGGCCGGTAGCCCCGAAAAAACCTTCTCTTTCGTCAACCATCGCCCGCGCATCGCAGGCATCACAGGAGTAGCAAGATGGCATCCGATTTCCACATCAAGTTCGACGGCGTCACCGGCGAGGCCACCCACAAGGATCACAAGGACGAGATCGAGATCCTGTCGTGGTCGTGGGACGTGGCGAACACCTCCGGCGCGGCATCGGGCGGCGGCTCGGGCAAGGGCAAGGCGCAGCCCGGCTTCTTCACCTTCGTCCACATCTTCGACAAGGCCTCGCCCGTGCTGGCCAAGAACTGCGTCAGCGGCAAGCACTTCAAGGACGCGGTGCTGACCTGCCGCAAGTCCGGCGACGGCCAGGGCGAGTACCTCAAGGTCACGATGAAGGAAGTCTTCATCTCGAACGTGGCCCCGGCCGGTTCGCAAGGCGGCGACGTGCTCGAGAACGTGGTCGTGACCTACAAGGACATCGAGTTCGCCTACAAGGCCCAGAACGACAAGGGCGCCACCACCGGCGACGTCAAGTTCGGCTGGAACGTGGCCACCACCGAGACCCGCTGAGATCTCCCCGGGGACTTCGCCGCGCGAGCGCGGCAAGCTCCACGCCATTCGGCCCGCGTCCTCTGCTCGAGGGCATCGCGGGCCGTTTCTCTTTGCGAGGAAGAAAGAAGAAGAAGAAAAAGGACGGCGGCGCGCCGCCGCCCGTTGCGTCAACCGAGGACGGTGTCTTCGGGATCGCCCGGCTCGGGCTGCGCCTCGACCGGCAGCAGCCGCGTCTCGTCCTCGGCGGCGTCGATCACCCACAGCGTGAGCGCCGTGTAGTTGTCGTGCCCCGGCTTCGCGCGCGCGACGATCTGCGCCTCGATCTGCTCGACCCACTGGCTGGGCGTGCGCGAGGCATGCAGGGTCTCGACCAGGCATTCGTCGCCCAGCGGCTCCCACACGCCGTCGCTGCACAGCAGCAGCACGTCGCCCGGCAGGAGCCGCATGCGGTCCGACACCGCGATGTCGGGTTCCTCCTCGAGCGAGCCCAGCGCCGACAGCAGCATGTTGCGCTGCGGATGCAGGCGCGCGCCCTCCTCGTCGAGCATGCCGCCGGCCACCATCTGCTGCACCAGGCTGTGGTCGGTGGTGCGCGCGACGATCGCGCCGCCGCGGAACAGGTAGGCCCGGCTGTCGCCGCTGTGCACCCAGGCCAGCGCATGGATCTCGAGGTCGATGGCCGCGAACACCACCGTCGAGCGCATGCCCGCCAGCGTGCCGCCCTCGGCCTGGCGCGTCACCACGTCGCGGTTGGCCTGCTCGATCAAGGCGCGCAGCACGCCCGCGTCGAGGCTGGGGCCGGCCGAGAACGCGCCCAGCACGCTCGCGCGCACCGTGGCCGCCGCCACGTCGCCGCCGCCATGGCCGCCGGCGCCGTCGGCCACCAGGCAGGCCACATGGCGCTCGTCGTGCCAATGGCCATGAACGTCTTCGTTGTAGCTGCGGCCGCCCTGGCGGGACAGCGTGACGATTTCGATTTCCAAGCGGGGCTCCTCGCGTCGGTCGTGCGTGTCGTGGGTTCTTGTTCTGGGTGCAGCGGTCGCGCGCGCCTCAGTCGTCGGATTTCAGGCGCGCCATCTGCGCCTCGTAGGCCTCGAGGAAGGCCTTGCCGAACAGGTTGTGGAAGTCGTCCTCGGCTTCCGTCGCGATGCCGCCGTACAGCGCCACGAACTGGTCCCACAGCTTGGCCTTGCGGTTGGCCGCGAACAGCGCGTCGAGCGCCGACTTCGAGCTGATCTTCTTCTCGAGCTCCTCGGGCTCGAAGCGCGCGATGACGTGCGCCAGCGCCGCGCGCAGGCCGACCATCACGCCGAACTGGTGCGCGCGCAGGTCGTTGAAGGCATCGCGCATCGCGGCCTCGGCCGGCATGAAGCCGCGCACGCCCGGCCCCAGCAGGTGCGCCAGCGCGACCTCGACCGTGGGCGAGAACTTCAGCGGGTTGTTGGCCTGGGCCGCGATCATCGTGACCTCGGCGCGCACCTCGCGCTTGAACTCCTGGCGCGTGAGCAGCAGCTGCAGCGTGCCCTCGGTGGCGCTGCGCAGCATCGAGCCGATACGCTCCATCAGCCCCGGCGTGAGCATCTCGGGCGGCTGGTGCGTGCCGCCGAGGCCGCGCAGGAAGGCGGCCAGCAGCTCGTCGTCGCTCGCGATGCGCTCGACAGGCGCGGCGGCGACAGGGGCAGGCGCGGGCGCGCGCGCGCGGGCGCCGGTGCCGGCGCGGACAGCGGCGGCAGCGGGCGGCCCGCGGTGTCGGGGCCGCTGATGCGGATCGGCAGGCCCGTCATGTCGTCGAAGGCGGGCAGCTCGGGCAGCGGCGCGGCGCGCGGCACGGGCGCAGGGGTGGGCGCGGGGGCCGGTGGCGGCACCGGCACGGCGGCCGGCGGCGTGATGGCCTTCGGCGGCGTGAAGCCGAACTGCTCGATCGGCAGGTGGTCGGAACGCGCCATCGGCGTGGCCGGCGCGGCGCGCTGCAGCGCGGCCAGCGGATCGGCGTCGTTCGCGGTGTTGGGCTGCAGCAGCGGATCGGCCAGCGGCGACAGCGCGAGCGGATCGCCGCCGATGCCGCCGGCACCGGCCGTGCCGCCGAACAGCGCGTCGATGCTCGCGGCCTTGCCGTGCGCGGGCGGCGCGCCCAGGTCGGAGAAGTCGTCGAGCGCGCCGAGGCCGCCGGCGGGTGCCGAAGCCGGGTCGGGACCGAGCAGGTTGGCGAAGGGATCGATCTGCGCGGCCTGCGCGTTGCGCGAACCGGTGGCCATGGGGTCGGGGAACAGCAGCGAGTCGGCTGACGGCGAGGACGACGACAACGACGACGACGACGGCGCGGGCGACCGGCCCGGCGCGGGTGCGGGCGCGGGCGGCGACCCCAGGCCCGCGAGCAGGTCGGCGAAGGGATCGTCGCTGCTCGCCGCGGCGGATGCCGGCGCCGGTGCCGACTTCGCGCCCGACAGGCCCATGATGGTTTCGGGGATCGCGAACGGTGCCGCGGCCGGTGCCGGTGCGGGCGCGGCGGCCTGCACGCGCACCACGAGTTCGAAGCTGCCGACCACCAGGCGGGCGCCGTCGACCAGCGCGGCTTCGTTGCCGGGCCCGAGCGGCTGCCCGTTGCACTGCATCGGATTGCTGCCGCGGTCGACGATGAAGTACCGGCCGTCGCGGCACAGCACCTGCGCATGCACGCGCGAGACGGTGCGGTCGGGATCGTCGAGCACCAGTGCATTGCTCTCGGCGCGGCCGATGGTGCCGCCGGCGGGACCGAACTCGGCGGCCAGGGACGCCCCCGTCGGCACGCCCTGGCGGGAGATAACAGCGATCTGGATCATGAACCGGCTCCCGGGCGACGCCCAAACACCGCCCGCCTGCGCGGGCGCGGCAACTCGCAAGGAGTATTCATTCGGTGGGGCGCATTGGCAATCTCGCCTTAAGAGATAGGCCGTTTCCGCCGCCGCGCTCAGGGCGCCAGCAGCAGCACCAGCGCCTGGCTCGGCACCAGGCGAACGCCCGGGCAGTTGGTGCTGTTCTGCAGCGACACGCTCGTCAGGCGCGAGGCCGGCATGCCGTTGAGCAGCACGGTGAAGGCGCCGGTGACATGGCGCGACGGTCCCATCACGGTGCCCGAGGCCACGCCCATGTTCACGCCCACGTTGTCGCCGTTGGTCATCGGGATGGTGGTAGCCAGGTTGTGGGCCGGCATGCACATGAACAGGATCGTGGGGCAGTTCGGAATCGCCATCGGCCCCATCGCGATGTTGGGATAGGGGATCGGCACCGGTCCGGCGGGCGTGGGCGTGAGGCAGACATCGGGAAATCCCATGTCGGTGCCCATCATCTGGCAGTTGGCGAACATGGCGCGACCTCAGCCGAAGTGGATCTGGCCGCCGCGCGCCTTGACCAGCTGCTCGCCCTCGATCAGCGCGTGCTCGGCGTGGATCTGCAGCAGCTGCTTCGCCTGCAGCTCCAGGTGCTGCGCCTGCGTGCGGTCCAGGCCCTCGGTGGTGCGCAGGTGTTGCCCGGCGTGGTGGTGCGCGCGATCGAACAGGGTCGACAGCGTGGCGCCGATCGCCTTCATCGCGCCGCCGATCAGGTTCAGCCGGTCGCCGACCGCGTCGGCCTGCTCGCACTGCAGCCGCACCTGCGGCGCGGCGAGCTCGAGCGACTCGGACGCGCGCGCGCGAAGCACGGGCGCCTCGAGCGCCAGCGATCCCTCGCTGCGCAGCACCACGTCCTGCGTGCCCTCGCGCTCGAGCACGGACATCACCCACCACTGCGCGCCCTCGTCGAGCAGCGCCGCCACGGTGTCGCCGCGCTGCAGCGCGACCAGGCAGCTGAAGGCCTGGCGCGCGGACACCTCGTGCGTGCCGACGCGCAATCGCAGCCCGGTGGCCGGATCGGCCGAGACGGTGGCGCGGTGCCAGCCGGCGGCCGGCGTGGCCGAAGCCTTCGGTGCGGGCGACACAGGCGACGCGACCCGGGTGGGCCGGCGCGTGGAAAGAAGGGTGGTCATGGTGTTGCCTCGGGAAGAACGATGAACGGGAGCCGCCTCAGGCGGCGCTCCATTGCTCGGCGCGCGCGAGTTCGGCATCGGTGCCGAGCGCGCGGCTGCGGTCGGTGAACTGCGCGTCCTGCAGTTGCGCGGCATGGAAGACGGCGCGGAACAGCTCGGCATCGCGCAGGTCGGCGCCCTGCAGGTCGGCATGGCGGAAATCGGCGTAGGTGCAGTCGGCGGTGACGAACACGGCGCGGGCCAGCCTGGCCTGCGCGAAATGGCACTGGTGCAGCCGCGCGCCGCCGAAGTGCGCGCCCGGCAGCACGGCGCCGGTGAACAGCGACTGCGTCAACTGGGCCTTCGTGAAGCGCACGCCCTCGCCCGCCGCGTCGCAGAAGACCGCATGCGGTGCCTTCACCTCGGAGAAGTCGCAGCCATCGAGCTTGGCGCCCTGGAAGTTGCACTGATTCAGCTGCACGCCCGCGAAGCTGCTGCCGCCGAGGTCGGCGCCGTTGAACTGGCACCCCTCGAGCCGGCATCCATCGAAGCGGCGGTTCGGCAGCGCCTGGTTCGAGAACACCGCGCGGGTCATCGACGCCCCGGCCCAGGTCATGCGTGCCAGGTCGCAGCCGGTGACCACCGTGTGCAGCCACTGCGTGTGGTCGGCATTCACGTCGAGCAGCTTCGAGCTCGAGAACACGGTCGATTCCAGGCCCGCGCGCTGCATTCCCGCATGGTCGAGCACGCAGCCGTGGAAGCGCGCCATGCTCAATGCCGCGTCGCCGAACTGCGCATGCGACAGGTCGCACTCGTTGAAGGTGGCGGTGTGCAGGTTCGCGTTGCGGAAGTCGGCATGGTCGAGCTTGCAGCGGTTGAACACCGCATGGCGCAGGTTGGCGCCGGCGAACAGCGTGCCGGCCATCGCGCACTGGTCGAACACGGCTTCGCGCACGTCCGCGCCGCGCAGGTCCGCGCCATTCCAGCGGCAGGCGGTGAACAGGCCGCCGCCGAGAAAACTCTTCGCATAGTGGCCGCCTTCGAAGTCCTGGCCCTCGAAGGTCTCGCCCAGGCCGGCGCCCAGCGACAGCAGTTCCGCGCTCACGCTCATTGAAATGCTTTCGTGCTTCGCACCGCGGTGCGAGCTTGTTCGGGGCGGCCCGGCGCTGCGCTCATGCGGCACCTCCGCCATCGGTCGGCGCCGCGGCGCGCGCCGCCGCCACCGCCTGCTGCTCGGGGCTCAGCCGCGGCCAGGTCCGGCTGCGCGCGAGCAGCGCGCCGTCGAAGCGGCTGTCGCCGCTGAGCGCGACGCGCGTGAGGTCGGCGCCGAAGAGGTTGGCGCGCCGGAAGTCGGTGCCGATCAAATCGGCATGGCTGAACACCGCATCCTGGAAGTTCGCACCCGCGAGCCGCGCGCGGCTGCAGCGCGCCTTGCGCAGCAGCGCGCCCTTGACCGACGCGAGGCGCAGGTCGGCGTCGCGCAGGTCGGCCATGCCGAGGTTGGCGCCGTCGAGCAGCGCCTTGGGCGCGCGCAGGCCGATCGCGCTGCACTCGCCCAGGTTGGCGTTCGAGAGATCGGCGCCGCTCGCATCCACCCCGTCGAGCACGGTGTTCTTCGCGAACACCACACCCTTGGCACGCGCCGCGACCAGGCGCGCGCCCTGCAGCTGGCAGGTGATGAAGGCGGTCGACTGCAGGTTGGCGCCCGAGAGTTCCACGCCGCGCAGGTCGCATTCGACGAAGCTCGCGCCCGAGAGGTCGGCCTCGCGCAGATCCACGCCCCGCAGCGACAGCTTGTAGAAGACATTGCCGGCCAGCCGCGCGCCGCTCCAGTCGGCCGGACCCCACCGGGTCTCGAGCAGGTTGGCGCCAGCGAGGTCGGCGCCGCGCATCTGGGTCTGCGCGAGCTCGGTGTGCATCAGCATCGTGCTGCCCAGGCGCGCGCGGTCGAACACCGCGCCGGCCAGTTGCGCGCGGCCGAGGTTGGCGCCGCAGAGGTTCGCCTCCACCGCGAGGCAGCCGCGCAGGTCGGCATGGGCCAGCACCGCGCCCGAGAAATCGCAGCCCGAGACGTTGGCATTGCGCAGGTTCACGCTCTCGAGCCAGGCGCCCGAGAAGTCGACACCATGCAGGTCGAGCCCCGACAGGTCGACGCCCGTGAGGTCGATCCACGGCAGGGTGCGGTGGCCCTTCTCGACCAGCCGCTGCACCTCGGCGCGGCGCTGCGCGCCCTCCCCGCCCGCGAGCGCGAAGGCCGGGGGCTGCATGTGGGCGCCCTGCAGGTAGCCCTGCCGCTCGGCCTGCTCGCGGGCGCGCAGCCTGTCGAGCAGCTGCGGCTCGGGCATCGGCAGCCGGCCGAACGCGGCCTTGAGCTCGGCCAGGTGCCGCTCGGCGCCGAAGAGGGGCGGCCCGCGATGGGCCAGCTGCGCCAGGCGCTGGCGCTGCGCGTCGTCCATCGCGAGCAGCTTCTCGACCTGCGCGAGCAGGTCCTCGGCGACCGCGATCTGCTGCGCCTCGGCCAGCTTCTGCTTGTCCTTGATGTAGGCCGGCAGTTCGGCCATGGTGGGCGGCTTCTCGCGCACCGGCGGCTTCAGCCCCATCGCATCGGGGTCCTTGCCCATCGCGACGGCCTTCTCGCGCGCGAGCGCCACGTCGATCTCGGCGCGGCGCATCTGGGCGTCGCCGCGCAGGCCGTCCATCTTGTAGACCTCGGTGGCGCGCTCGAAGTCGGGATCGGTGGTGTCCTGCCCCTCGGGCAGCAGCTCGCCGTCGTCGAGGCTGTCGATGCCGCCGTGCACCGGATCGAGCCGGCGCGCCAGCACGTCGGCGTAATGGGCGTCCTCGCGCGGCTCGCCCTGCCGCTCGACCGCGGCCATGAGGTGCGCGATGTCGCTGCCGTCGTTCTCCGCCACCTCGGCCAGGCCGTGCCAGATCAGCAGCATGCGCTCCACCTCGGGGAAGAACCAGATGGTGGTCAGCCGCATCGGCACTTCCTTGAGCTTGAAGGCCTCGCCGCCCGCCGCCGCCGTGCCGGGCAGGCGGTAGTCGGCGAACACGCGCAGCCGCAGGCCCGGCAGTTGACCCTGCAGCAGCGGCTTCTCGGGATGCAGGTTCTCGAGCGCGAAGGGCTCGTCGCCGCGCAGCGGCGCGGCCAGCCACTGGTCGCGCGGCGCCATGTTGAAGTGCCGCCAGTCGACGTCGGGCGGAAAGCCCGGCGCATGGTTCTGCAGGTAGGCCTCGTCGTAGGTGCCGCGCAGCGCGGCGCGCTGCGGATGCAGCACGTCGAGCGCGCCGAAGCCGGCCGGGCGCACCACGTCGCCGGGCGCGGTGATGCGCGAATCGGGCAGCTCCAGCGGCGGCAGCCACTGCACGCCGTCCACCGGCGCGGCGCCCATGCCCTGCGGGTTCTCGTCGTGGCCGGCGCCGCCGTAGGCCTGGCTCCAGTCGAGCGGCACGGGCCGGTAGTCGGGCGACTGCACCACGCGCGCGCCGTCCCAGTAGCGCGGCGCGAAGGCCAGCACCGACTTGCTCGCGCCGCCCAGGCGCACCCGGGCCACGGCGCCGCGCGCACCGGGCTCGCTGGTGTGCACGCGGCCCACCACCAGGTACTCGGGCGTGAGCTTGGCCACGCCTTCGTCGACCAGCGGCACCGCCATCAGGCGGGAGACGGTGTTCCACATCGACTGCTCGCGCAGCAGTCCGCCATCGGCGGGCGACATCGGCAGGAACAGCATGCCGCTCAGGCACAGCCCGGCCTTGGACCGGTACTCGATCGGCCGGAAGCTCAGGGCGACGACATGAGGCTTCAGTATGTGCATCGGTATCGCGCGGTGGTCGGCGCCTGGCGTTGCGCGTTCATTCCGCGGGCGTGGGTGGCACCGGCAGGTCGCGGCTCGCGGCCGGGCCCGGCGCGGAATTGGGCATCGGCGTCGGTCCGAGGCCGTGCGTGGCGGAGTCGGCCTCGACCGCGTTGCCGGGGCTGGAGAGCGGGTTCTGGTCGTCGGTGTAGTTCCCGGACCTGTCGGCGGGCGCCGAATGCAGACGCACGGAATCGAGCAAGCCGCTCGCGCGCCGCGCCGCGGCGATCTCCGCGGCGGCCTGCAGCCGCGCCGCCATGCCGGCCAGCCCGAGGTTCTTTGCCTCTTCCTGGGCCTCCTTCAGCGCGGCCGCGGCATCGTCGTACTGCTTGTTGGTCGCCTGGATGTCGGTGATGGCGGCCCACAGCGAGAAGCCGACGGCATCGATGGCCGCGCCGATCGAGGCGCCCATCGCGAAGGCGCCGCCGCCGCCGCCCGCGCCGCCGCCGGGCATGATCACCTTGGCCTGGCGCTGCTCGACGTCCACCGGCGAGATGCTCAGGTCCACACCCGCGAAGCCGAGCTTGAGCGCGGCCGCCGTCTCCATCTGCAGCGCGAGGCAAGACGCCATGCTCAGGCCCACCATGGTGTCGATCGACATGCCCATGAAGGTCGAGCGGGCCATGCCCATGTTGGCCTCGGTGTTCACCCCGATGTAGCCGCTGGAGTTGGCGCCCAGCACCGTGGTGTTCGATCCGTTCGAGGTGGCGTTGATGTTGCCGACCGCGAACATCTCGATGTTCGAGTTCGACACCGCCTTGATCGCGTTGGCGTAGATCTTGTGCGCGCCGGCCGCCGAGTCGATGCGGTCGGCGTTGGTGCTCATCTTCATCTCGGCGGTGGAGCCCAGCGCCACGTTCGCGCCCGAGGTCAGCGTGACCGCGCCCACCGAGTTGATCTTCATCGAGGCCGAGGTCTGCGAGAACGCACCCACCGTGGTCAGCGTGTAGGTGTTGTTCGTGTGCGAGGTCACCGGCCCGTTGACCACGGTGTCCTGCTTGCCCTTGGTGCCGATGCTCTGGTTGCCCAGCGTGGTGGTGAAGGTGTCGGCGTCGAACTTGTTGGTCTGGTTCAGGACCACGTGGTTCATCTGCGTCTTGAGCACCGTGTGCTCTTCCTTGCCCTTCACCGTGATGGTCCGGTGGCGGTCGACCGTCAGCGACTGGTCGTTCATGACGTGGGTGGTGTCGTCGTTCTCCACCGTCGTCGTCATGTTCCGCTCGGCATGGATATTGACCAGCTCGCCCCCCTTCTTGTCCTCGAACATGATCTCGTTGTAGTTCGAGGGCCCGCCACCGGGCGTGGAGCGGGTCTTGAAGCCGCTCTGCGTGGCCGACTTGTAGGGGATCGGCTGGTCGTCGTTGTAGACGCGGCCGGTGACGATCGGCCGGTCGGGATCGCCGTTCATGAACTCGACGATCACCTCCTGGTTGATGCGCGGCGCGAAGTAGCCGCCCCAGCCCTTGCCGGCCCAGGGCTGCGAGACGCGGATCCAGCAGGTCGAACGGTCGTCGCGGAAATCGTTGCGGTCCCAGTGGAAGTGCACCTTGACGCGGCCCATCGGGTCGACGTCGTGCTCCTTGCCCTTGCCGCCCACGACGATGGCGCTCTGCGGGCCCGGCATGGTCACGCGCGGCGTGAGGCGCGGCGGACGGAAGATGTGGTCGGCGGGCAGCGCGGTGATCAGGAAGGCGCTGGTGCCGCGCACGCCCTCGCGCAAGGTCGGCGTGGTGTCGATCAGCTCGAGCAGGGCATCGGTGCAGCCGGCGTTGACCGCGTCGTCGCGCAGCGCCTCGCGCAGCAGCTCCGCGGTCGGCCGCGGCGCGACGAAGGTGCCCATGCCCTCGTAGCCCGGATGGGTGGCGACGAAGACGCAGCCGCCGATCAGGTAGTCGCCGTCGCGCGTGCCGTCGGGGTCGCCCTTGAAGGTGAAGGTGTGGCCCACCGCCACGTCGGGCCAGCGCGTGACGGCCCAGTGCAGCGTCTGGCGCGCCGGCAGCTCGCCCGCGCGGATCTCGAGCACGACGTCGGACTGCTCGCTCGTGAAATAGCCGCCCGGGTACTCGAACACCTCGAGGTCCGCCAGCTCGTGCGCGGGCACCATCTCGCCGTGCGTGCTCAGCAATGTGTTGATCGCCTTGTAGTTCACGTCACGCGACTCGTACTTGCCCGAGCGCAGCTGGCGACCGCTGATCCAGCGCTCGATCTCGTTGTAGCGCGCCTCGCTCGCACCGTCGCCGGCGTAGTTCAGCACGCCCTTGGCCGGCAGCGGCCCGTGCGCCATGCCGGTGGAATCGGCCAGGTGCATCATGCCGGGCGAGTCGAAGGAATCGAACCAGTAGTACACGCCCTCGTCCTCGAGGATGCGCGACAGGAAGTTGTAGTCGCTCTCCTGGAACTGCACGCAGTAGCGGCGCGGCTCGTGCACGCCGATCACGCCCGCGGGCTCGGTCTTCGCATGGGCCTTGATGGGGCTGTCGGTCAGCACGGCATCGAGCACGTCGAGCACCGGCTTCTCCTGCAGGATGCGCGAGTTGATGCGCTTGGTCAGCAGGCCGAACCACGAGCGCAGGCTGATGCGGTATTCGAAGAAGCGCCCCACCTGCCCGCCGCGCACCACGCGCACCGCATGGCCGCGCGCATGCCGCTCGTGCTTCTGGTCGTCGGCATCGACGAAGCCGATCACCACGTCGAAGGCGTGGCCGAGGATCTGGCGCGGATCGATGGTGCGGTCCTGCGAGAGCACGGTGAGCTCGTAGGACGACGGACGCGACAGCCCCTCGTGGCCCACGATGCGCCAGAACTTCAGGTCCTGGTTGACGGGGGATTCGCTGTCGATGCGGAACTCGTGCTCGGCCATCTTGCTGTCTTTCTGGTTGGGAGCGCCTCAGCGTGCCGGCCGCGGCGCCAGGTCAATCGAAGGCGTAGGTGAAGTCGGCGTCCTTGACGTCGAGCGCGACGCGGCGGATCTCGCCGCCGGCGGCCAGGCGCTGCAGGTACTCGACCGAGATCGTCGGCAGCACGGTGTTGGTCAGGATGGCGTCGATCACGCGGCCGCCCGACTCCGGGTCCTGGCAGCGCGCGACCACCTGGTCGACCACCGCGTCGCTGTACTCGAAGGGCACGCCGTGGTTGGTCTCGACGCGCTTCTTGATGCGGCCCAGCTGCAGCCGCACGATCTTTTTCATCATCTCGGGCGACAGCGGGTAGTAGGGAATGGTGACGATGCGGCCCAGCAGCGCGGGCGGGAACACCTTCATCAGCGGCGCCTTCAGCGCATCGGCCAGCGCGTTCGGGTCGGGCAGCAGCTCGGGGTCGCGGCACATGCTCATGACGAGCTCGCTGCCGGCGTTGGTGGTCAGCAGGATGATCGTGTTCTTGAAGTCGATCATGCGGCCCTCGCCGTCCTCCATCCAGCCCTTGTCGAAGACCTGGAAGAAGATCTCGTGCACGTCGGGGTGCGCCTTCTCCACTTCGTCGAGCAGCACCACGCTGTAGGGCCGGCGGCGCACGGCCTCGGTCAGGATGCCGCCCTCGCCGTAGCCCACGTAGCCCGGAGGCGCGCCCTTCAGCGTGGAGACGGTGTGCGCCTCCTGGAACTCGCTCATGTTGATGGTGATGATGTTCTGCTCGCCGCCGTACAGCGCCTCGGCCAGCGCGAGCGCGGTCTCGGTCTTGCCGACGCCCGAGGTGCCGCACAGCATGAACACGCCGATGGGTTTTTGCGGGTTGTCCAGCCGCGCGCGCGAGGTCTGGATGCGGCGCGCGATCATCTCGAGGCCGTGCTTCTGGCCGATCACGCGCTGGTTCAGCGTGTCGGCGAGCTTGAGCACCGCCTCGACCTCGTTCTTGACCATGCGCCCGACCGGGATGCCGGTCCAGTCGGCGACCACCGAGGCCACGGCCTGCTCGTCGACCGAGGGCAGGATCAGCGGCGACTCGCCCTGCACGGCGTGGATCTTCGCCTGCAGCTCGTGCAGTTCGGCGAGCAGCGCGGCGCGGTCGGGGGATGCGCCCTCATCCGTTCGGGCTGAGCTTGTCGAAGCCGGGACCGGCACTTCGACAGGCTCAGTGCGAACGGTTGGGGATGCATTCGCGGCGGCGTCCTGTGGCGCATCCACCGGCTTGTTCCCCGTGCGCAGCTTGGCGCGCAGTTCCAGCAGCCGGTCGACCAGGCCCTTCTCCTCCTGCCAGCGTGCATTGAGCACTTCCAGCTGCGCCTTCGACTCGGCCAGCAGCGCCGACACCTGCGCCGCGCGCTTGGTGACGTCGATGCCGATGGCCTCCTCGCGGCCGATGATCTCCTGCTCGACCGTCAGGCCCTCGATGCGGCGCATGCAGTCCTCGACCTCGGGCGGCGTCGCATGCTGGCTCACGGCCACGCGCGCGCAGGCGGTGTCGAGCAGGCTCACGGCCTTGTCGGGCAGCTGGCGCGCGGGAATGTAGCGGTGCGACAGCTTCACGGCGGCCTCGATGGCCTCGTCGAGCAGTTGCACGCGATGGTGCTTCTCGAGCACGCTGGCCACGCCGCGCAGCATCAGGATGGCCTTGGTCTCGTCGGGCTCGGGCACCTGCACGACCTGGAAGCGCCGCGTCAGCGCCGGGTCCTTCTCGATGTACTTCTTGTACTCGGCCCAGGTGGTGGCGCCGATGGTGCGCAGGTTGCCGCGCGCCAGCGCGGGCTTCAGCAGGTTGGCGGCGTCGCCGGTGCCGGCCGCGCCGCCCGCGCCCACCAGGGTGTGGATCTCGTCGATGAAGAGAATGATCGGCGTGGGCGAACTCTGCACCTCGTCGATCACCTGGCGCAGCCGCTGCTCGAACTCGCCCTTCATGCTGGCGCCGGCCTGCAGCAGGCCGATGTCGAGCGTCAGCAGCTTCACGTCCTTGAGCTGCGGCGGCACGTCGCCGCGCGCCAGGCGCTGCGCGAAGCCCTCGACCACGGCGGTCTTGCCGACGCCGGCCTCGCCGGTCAAGAGCGGGTTGTTCTGGCGCCGGCGCATCAGGATGTCGACGATCTGGCGGATCTCCTCGTCGCGGCCCGTCACCGGGTCCATCTCGCCCTTCTTGGCCTTCTCGGTCAGGTCGACCGCGAACTTCTTGAGCGCATCGCCCTTGCCCATGGCGGCCGGCGCCATCGCGCCCGCTTCCTCGCCCGGCGCGCCGCTGCCCATGCCGGTGCCGTCCTGCGCGCGCATCTGGGCCTCGGGCGAGGCATCGCAGATCTTCACGAAGTTCTCGGCCAGATCCTCGACCTTGACCTTCTCGAACTGCTTCGACAGGCCGAACAGCGGGTTGCGCAGGCTCTGCGTCTTGAGCATGCCCACCAGCAGGTAGCCGGTGCGCACCTGCGCCTCGCCGAACTGCAGGGTGGCGTAGGTCCAGGCGCGCTCGATCGCGTTCTCGATGTGCGGCGAGAAGTCGCTGATGGCGGTGGCGCCGCGCGGCAGGCGGTCGAGCGCGGCCGTCATGTCCTTGGCGATCACCGAGACGTCGAGGCCGTAGTGCTGGATCACGCGGTGCAGGTCGGAGTCCTGCGCCTGCAGCAGCTGCGCGAACCAGTGCTCGAGCTCGACGTACGGGTTGCCGCGCATCTTGCAGAAGACGGTCGCGCCTTCGATGGCCTTGTAGGCCAGCGAATTGAGTTTCCCGAACAGGGCGGTGCGGCTGATTTCACTCATGGAGGACTCCGTATCTCTTCAAGACGAACGAAAGGGGTTTCATTGAAAGGCCGGCGCGCGCGGATGCGCCTCGCCACCGGGACGGCTCGCGATGCGCACGTCGCTCGCGTCGCGCGAACGCGGGCGCTCGCCGAGCCACGAGATCCAGCCCAGCCGCGGCGCGTTGCCGCGCTGCTGGCCGAGCCGGGTGGGCGGTACCTGCTCCTTGCGCAGCACCAGTTCGGCATCCCACTCGAGCTCGCCGCCCAGCAGCTGCAGCATCCAGCGCTGCAGCACCGGCTGCGCGTCGCCGATCGGCAGGAACATGCGGTAGCGCGCGAGGTCGAGCGGCCCGACGTGCAGGCGCACGCGGTGCTGGCGGTCCCAGGCGCGGGTGCCGAGCATCGCGCCCATGCCCATGGCGCGCGAGCTCTCGCCGCGGCCCAGCCGCGTGAGTTCGGCATCGGGCAGGCTCATCCAGTGGCCGACCCAGCGCTCGAGCTTCATCGGCACGCCGAAGTAGCTGCACAGCACCGACTCCACGCCCTCGGCGCTGTGCACGCGGCGCGCGAGCCAGCCCGAGAAGTGCAGCCGCGCGTCGTCGTGGATCTCGTCGCGCCCGATGCGCCCCGGCGTGCCGATGCCCACCAGCGCGCCGATCTGCAGCCGGAAGCGGTCCTCGCCCGGCCGGTCGAGCGCGACCGCGGGCCGCGCCTGCGCCCAGGCGCGGTAGAAGTGCAGCGAGAAGCGGTGCAGGAAGCTGTCGAGGAAGGCGAGCCAGGTCGGGTCGCCGTGGTTCAGGCTGCGCTCGCGGATGAAATCGCTCAGGTGCACCGGCAGCGGCCCGTTGGGACCGATGTAGGCGAAGAAGTGCTGGCGCAGCCGCGGCGGCGAATGCGCACCGGCCGGCTCGAAGCGGCTGAAGGCGGCGGGCGCGAACGACAGCGAGGGCTCCTGGCCCACGCGCACCGGCTCGGCGCTCGGCAGCAGCGCGCGGCCCCAGCGCGGCGTGGTCGCGGCGGCCGATTCGAGCCGGCGCAGCACCGCGAAGTAGTCGTAGGCCCAGGGCTGGTGGGACCACTGGCGCAGCGCGGCATCGACGCGCCCCGCCACCGTTCCCTCGGGTGCGACCGGCGCCAAAGGCACCGCGGGCGCGGCTAGAGGATCTGGCGCATTCCGCACAGCGGCCTCCAGCGCATGTTCTCGCCCTTGCCCGCGACGCGCACCACGGTCTCGACGAAATGGTTGACCTCGACGTGGCGCGCCAGGTAGCGCGCGAGCACGGCACCGAACAGGAACACGCTGTGGCCGTGGAAGGCGTCCTTGTCGACCTCGAGCGTGACCTCCAGGCCGCGCCCGAAGGCGATCGGCCCCTTCATCGGCAGCCGGCGCGCCACCGCCTTGCTGCTGACCGACAGCAGCCCGCGCACCTGGCCCTGGCGCATCTCGTCGGCATGCGAGGCATAGAGCATCAGCGTCTCGCGCAGCGCGGCCGCGCCCTGCTGCGGCGAGCTGTCGGAGATCGACAGGTAGTTGAGCGCGAGGTGGTCGAGCACGCGCCAGCCCAGCCCCTGGCTCACCACCGGCGACACCGGCCGCGAGGGCCCGCGCACCATGCGCACGCGCTGCGCGGGGAAGGAGTCGACGCAGTCGAAGTCGTTGTCGCGGCCCATCGGCAGCAAGAGCGGCAGGTCGCGGTTGGTGCACAGCGCCGACACCGCGAGCTGGCGCAGGCTGGCCGCGTACGGCGCCTGCTGCGGATCGACGATCTGCATGTAGACCTCGGAGCCGATGTGGCTGCTGCGGTTGCCCTCGGTGCGCTGGCGCACCGACAGCATGCGCGGCTCGCGCGTGGTCGTGTAGTAGGCCGGGTGGCTGTGGCGCGTGCCGTGGAAGGCCGAATAGAAGGGCCGGAACAGCTGCTCGACCGCGGCCGCCGAGCCCGAGTCCGCGCCCGGCGCGCCATGGCCGACGACCTCGGTCACGGTGTGCACCTCGAAGTCCTGCGGCCGCGTGCGGTCGGGCACCAGGTGGAACTGGCTCACGCCCTCGCTGAGCGGCACGCGGTCGAGCCGCTTGTTGAACAGATTGACGATCGGCACGCAATGCAGCTGCACGTTCTCGGCCGTCACCAGCTTCTCGAGCGCCGCGTCGCCGCGCGAGAACAGCAGCACGATCTCGATCTGCGTCACCGGCATCGAGGGCAGCACCGACTGCAGGCCCGCGATCTTGAGGAACTGGAAGCGCTGCGGGAACGCGAAGTACTCCTGCAGCAGCCGGAAGCCCGAGAAGCCGGTGGCCGTGACCGGCAGCAGCGCCTCGTCGTCCTCGAAGCCGACCAGGCCGATGGCGCTCGGCGGCAGGCTGCGCGCCTCGCCCTGCAGCGCGCCGCCGGCGCCCAGCGGCCGCACCATCACGCCGATGGGCTGGCCCAGCGCGCATTCGTGCAGCTGCCAGGCCACGTCGTCGGCGCCGCCCAGGTGCAGCACCAGGTCGTCGAGCGCGATCTGGCTGAAGTTCAGGTCGGCGGTGGTGCGCAGCACCATGCGCAGGCCGCCGCGGATGGCGCGCGACTGCGGGTGCGTGGCCAGCGGCAGGTCGGGCGCGTAGCTGAAGTACTGGGCGCGCAGCAGCTCGAGCGGCCACAGCCGCATCGCGCTCGCGGTGCGGAACTCGCAGTAGGTGCTCTGACCCACCGCATGGCGCGCGCGCAGGCCGGCGCCGCGCGGCAGCGTCGGCCCCGCGGCGAGGTTGGCGTCGTCGGGGTCGTGCGCCATGCTGACCACCGCCATCGCGGGCGTGGGCGCGAGGAAGTGCGGATAGACGATGTCGAGCAGGTGGCCGGTGAAGCGCGGGTACTCGGCATCGAGCTTGAGGTTGACGCGCGCCGACAGGAAGGCGGTGGCCTCGATCAGGCGCTCGACATAAGGGTCGGCGACCTCCTGGCCTTCGATGCCGAGCCGGTTGGCGATCTTCGGGAAGGCGCGCGCGAACTCGGCCGAGCTCTCGCGGAAGTAGCGCAGTTCCTGCTCGTACAGGCTCAGCAGTCGGGGATCCATCGCGGCGCTACCTTCGGGTCATGGCTTCTGGGTCGCGTCCTCGATCTCGATGCGTCCTTCTTCCAGGTCGACCCGGCTGCGCATGAGGAACTCCAACGGCACGGGCTGCGCCCACAGCATGCCGCGGATCTGCAGGCCGACGCAGTTGTGCGAGTCCAGGGCGGAGCCTTCCATGACGAGTTCCACTTCGAGAGTGCGTGAGAGGATGCGAGGCTCGAACTGCAGGATCGCGTTCTTCAGAGCCTGTTCCATGCTGACACGCTGTATCGACGAGGTGAACTGGCCAGACAGCATAGGCAATCCGTAGTTGATGACGGAGCGCGCGGCGTTCGGGTACTGGCGGTCGTCCATGCCGAGGCCGTAGCTGGTGGCGTTGAAGAGCCAGCTCAGGTCGCGCAGCACGGCCGCGCGCAGCGCCTGCTTGGTGAGCGTGCGCTTGTCGTCGCCCTCGCGCTGCTCGTCGGGCGCGCTGTCGACGAGCCGGTCCAGCAGCGAGGGCTGCAGCCGCTCCTGCGCGGTGAGGTCAACCACCCGCGCCGCCTTCTTCGCTGCCTGCTGCGCCGCTCTCTTCTTCCTGCGCGACGGTCTCGAACACGATCTCGCGCACGTCCATCAGCGCGTACTCGCCGGCGTCGGTGCCGAACACGCGCTGGCCATGGCCGGCCCAGACCTCGGGCCGCAGCTCGCGCCACTCGGTGCGGCGCGCGAGCAGCAGCTGGCCGTCGGTGCAGCGCTCGGTGCCCTCGTAGCGCGTGGGGATCAGCGCCAGCGTCTCGCCGCCGTTCTCGAAGTCGAGGTGCGCGGGCATCCACACGCAGTCGCGCAGGTCCTCGGGCGGTTCGATCTTCACGCGCGCGAGCCGCGCATAGGGGATCCAGTAGTACTTGCCGTTGACGAAGGCCTCGAGCACCGGGCCCAGCCGCATGTCGGCGTCGGACAGCCATTCGAAGGGCACGCCGTCGATGCTGCCGGCGATGGCCGGCGCCGCCTCGAAGGCGCGCTGGCGCAGGTCTTCGGCCAGCTCGGCCTCACCGCGTCCCTGCCGCAGCAGCGACTCGATGAGCAGCGCCAGCCATTCGTCGGGCTGGCCGAAGATCATGGGCGTGCGCGTGCCGGCGAACACTTCGGCGCGCAGGCCTTCGCAGCGCACGGCCTCGCCGTACACCTGCTTCATCGGCACGGCGAGCGCATCGAGCTCGGCCGCGACCGTCAGCTGGTTGAGCGCGCGCTCCCACTGGCCCAGCACGCACAGCAACTGGGCCATGAAGACGCGCGGCTTGCTGTCGGCGGGCTTGGCGCGCACGTCGTCGCTGAGCGCCTTGAGGGCGGACACCGGATCGGCGGCCTTGAGGAATTCGGCGGCGGTGGTCATGGCTGGCTCCGTTTCACTGGGTGGCGGCGATGACCGCGGTGCGCACGGCGCCGCGGATGCCCGAGGCGAGCTGCGGCGCCGTCTTGACCTGCACGTTGCGGCTCTCGAACACGGTCACCTCGCGCGGCTGGCGCGGCTTGCCGCCGGTCACGATGGCCTGGCTCACGACGCGCGCGCCGGTCAGGATGACCTCGAAGAAGGGCTGCGACGGCAGGTGGTCGCCGCTGGCGCGGTAGACGAAGATCGAGACCTCGAGGTTGGCCTCCTGGCTGAACAGCAGGCTCGCGATCGAGGCGGTGGCGGCATCGACCTCGCGCACGATGACGAAGGGATGCACGCGCACCGAGCCCTTGGTCGAGCCGGGCGGCGACACCACCTCCATCTGATGGCAGTAGCCGCCGATGTCGATGAACTCGATGCCGCGTTCCGATTCGCCCTTGACCTTGGTGCCGCGGTTGTCGATCGACATCAGGAAGTCGTTGGCCGGTTCGCCGGCCATCAGGTCGAGCAGGCGCAGCAGCTCGTCGGGATCGAGGGCGCCTTCTGCAGAAAAGCTCATTGCAATCTCCTTGAAAAAATCATCGGGACGCGGCGTCCGCGCTACCCCAGGACAACATCGCCGCATAGAGGCGGCGCCGCGGCGGCTCCACCTGGCCGCGCACGCGCAGGTCGGCCAGCACCGGCTCGATGGCGGCGCCGAACAGCCGCGGCCCGCTCTGCGGCGCGGCCGGCGTGGCCAGCACGAACAGGCGCGCGCCCTCGGCCGAGAGCCAGGGCAGCTCGAAGCGCTTGGCGGCCGGCGCCTCGCGCGTGCCGCGCTCGAAGCGGTTGCTCTCGCCGGGGTCGGACGGGTACTCGGCGCGCGGTCGGCCCTGCGCATCGATGCCCGCCACCACCATGTCGACCGAATGGCCGCTGGTGTTGCGCACGTTGAGCGCCGCGCGCTCGCCGTCGCGCAGCGGCAGGAGGCCGGGCCCGCTGGTGCGCAACGGCCCGCTGCGCGCGAGCCGGTCGCCGTTCCAGATCTCGAGCACGGCCTCGAAGCCGTCGATCGGCATCTGCGCGCCCTCGCCGAGCGCGCAGAGCTGGCGCCACCACTTGAGCCGCGCCAGCGTCTCGAGCCGGCGCCGCACCGCGGCCTTGTCGCCCAGGCGCTCGCTGCCGGCACCGAGCGCCGGCGACTGCCATTCGATGCGCTGGCCGGCCGCGCCGAGGTCGCTCCAGCGCAGGTCGGCCGGCGCGCCCGCGCCCACCGCCACCACCGAGGCCGGGTAGTCGAGGCCGATGCCGGCCGGCAGCGGGCCGTCGCTGCGCACGCGCAGCGCGATCGCGGGCGGCGCGGTCAGCGGCGAGGCGCTCCACAGCACCGCGCCCGGCAACTCGCGCAGCGCGGCGGGCACCGCGAGGCTCGCACCGTCGAGGTCGACCTGCGATGCGCGCGCCTGCACGCTGCGCACGGTGCCGTCCTCGAGCGTGGCGTTGATGCGCAGTTCCTGCTGCGGCTGCAGGCCATCGGCCAGGCCGGCCTGCAGCACCAGGCTGTCGCCGCTGCGCTGCGCGCGCCACACCGGCAAGGTGGAGACGGCGCCGGCGCTGTTGGCGAACAGCGGCGCGTCGAGGTTGCCCTCGGCCACCGGCGAGGGCAGCTCGCGGGTCGGGAAGCGCTGCGCCAGTTCGTCGATCACCGGCGGATAGAGCGCGAGCACGCCGTCGAACAGCTCGCGCCAGGTGGCGGGCCGGCGTTCGAGCGCGCCGGCCACGGCCCAGGTCAGCAGGCCCTGAGGCCGCGCGTTGCGGCCCTGGCGCGGCAGCCGCAGCTCGGGCGTGATCTGGTGGCTCTCGGAAGCGAAGAAGGCGACGTAGCGCGCGCGCGCCACGCGCTCGGCCACGGGTGGCGCGGCCGGTGCGGCGAGCGGCACGGCCGCCGGCACGGCGCGCAGCTGGCCCGCGCGCAGGCCGCGCCAGCGCACCTCGTCGTCGGCCGGGCCTTCGGCGACGGCGGGCACGGCGGCAGCGGCATTGCGCGTCATCGAGGTGGCGGCGCAGGTGTCGAACACCGACCAGACGAACACGCCGCGCGCGAGGAAGGCCTGCACCCAGCCGTCGAAGTCGACGTCGCGCACGCCGCCCGCGAGCGCGCTGTCGACGCCGACGGCACCGCGCACGTCGCGCGCCAAGAAGTTCTCGGCCAGGCCGTCGGGTTCCTGGTAGCGCTTGGTGGCATCGCGCCAGCGCGTGCCGTGGCCCGAGAAATAGAGCAGCACGAAGTCGCCGCTGCGCGACTGCGCGAGCAGCCGCGACAGCGCCTCATGGATGGCCTGCGACTCGGGCAGCGCGGCACCGCTCACGCCGTCGGCCAGCGTGGTGATGTCGCCCGCGCCGAAGCCCTGGCGGAGCAGGGCGTCGCGCATCAGCGCCACGTCGTTGCGCGGCGCCTGCAGCCACAGCGACTGCGGCTGGTTGACGAGTTCGGACACGCCCACGAGCAGCGCGCGCTGGGTGGCGAAGGCGCGCGGGGCGAGGCAGGCGAGGGCGAGCAGCAGGAGCCAGGAGAACCAGGGCAGGGATTGGCATTGCCGCGCCACTGTCGAGCGCCGCGTGCCCCCACCCCAGCCCTCCCCCAGCGGGGGAGGGAGCCGGGCCGGCGGCCGCGCGCCATGGCTCATGGCCGCTCCGACGCCCGTCCGGCCGCTTCGACCAGCGGCGACGCGGCCAGCACCTGCAGGCTCTTCTCCACGTCGGGCACGCGCAGCCGCCATACGCCGTTGCTGCCGGGACCGCCGACCACGTCGGCCGAGATCGTCTGCAGCAGGCGGTCGGCCTCGTCCACGCGCACGCCGTCCTTCCAGCGCACCGTGAGGTCGGCCACCGCCGCGGCTGGTGCCGCGGGCACGGCGCGAAAGCGCACCTCGTCCTGCGCCTCGTGGCCACCAAACAGGCCGACGTTCTGCACCACCACGCACAGGGCCAGCACCGCGAACGCGGGCCGCATCCAGCCGTCGGCGCCGAGCCAGCGCCGCACGCTGCCCCACCAGCCGCCCTCGGGACCGGGCTGGGGCCGCGCGCGCGCGCGCGGCGGCCGGGCCGGGTGCGTTGCGCGCGGCGGGCAGCCAGGCCGCGCCGAGCTGCGCGGCGGCGTCGCGGTAGAGCGACTGGTATTCGGCGCGCGGATCCTTCGGGCCCAGCGGCGTGCCCGACAGCACCGCGAACACGCCGCCCACGGTGCGCAGCGCGATGCGGCCGGGCTCGGGCGCGATGGCCGGCGCCGCCTGCGCGGCCCACTCGTCGTGCACCGCGCGGATGGCGGCGAGCCGCGTGGCCGAGACCTCGCCGAGCACGCGCGCGGCCAGCTGCGGGCTGGGCTCGAGCGTCAGCACGTTCCAGGCCTGGATCAGGCCGAAGGCCGGCTCGAAGGGTTCGTCGTCGGGCTCGAGCAGCACGTCGAAGGCGCCGGCCCAGTCGGCCTCGCCGGCCGCCATCCAGCCCTGCCAGAGCTCGCCGTGGATGCAGCGGTCGAGCAGCACGCCGAGCAGCCGGCCCTCGTGCACCACGCTGACCAGCCGGCCCGGCGCCCAGCGCGCGCCGAAGCTGCGCTGCGCCACGGCCTCGCGGCGGCGCGCGAGTTCGGCCAGCGGCAGCAGCAGGTCGACCGGCGGCGGCGCGGCCGTTTCGGGCACCGCGACGCGCGCGCCGGGCATGGCGACGGTCGCGAGCCCGGGCGTCTCGGGCGCGAACGCCGAGGCGGCGCCGGGTCCGGTTTCGAAGGCGCTGCGGATCGCGCTGAGCGGTGGCCAGAGATGGGTGGTCATGGCGTCTGTTCCTGAATGGCTATGTCTTCAGGCATAAGACGCTTCAGCGCCCAGGATTTTGAAAACCTGCAGGATCGCCGCCATGTTGTCCGCCTGGATGGCGATGCCCAGCGTGCCCTGGATCCAGCCGCCGAGCCGGGTCTTGGCGTAGTCGGCGGTCAGGCCCTCGCGCTTGTGCACCAGGCCGAGCCGGCCCGCGCGGTAGTGGTAGGAGGCGATGGCATGGCGCGAGGCGATGCCCGACAGGCCGCCCTCGGCCTCCTTGCCGAAGCCCTCGCACAGCAGGATGCGCTCGGGCTCGGGCAGCTCGGCGATGAAGGCGCGCGCCGCCTGCTGCACCGCGAGGCTGCTGAGGCCGTGCTCGGCCAGGCAGCCCTCGAGGTCCTCGTCGGCGCCCAGTTCGTCCTCGAGCTGGGCCTCGGTGATCTGGTCGCCGATCGACAGCTTGCGCTTGAAGGCGGCCGAGCGCGTGCAGTCGATCAGGTAGCGGCGGAAGTACGCGCACAGCGCGAAGGCGGTCGAGGGCGCGCTGTGGCCCGCGCGCTCCTCGGCCTCGTCGGGATCGGCATCGAGCCGCAGCACCTTGACGTAGATGAACTGCGCCACCAGCTCCTGGCGCCCTTCGCCGAGCACCTGCAGCTCGGGCGGATTGCAGGCCACCAGCGCATCGCCCACGATGCGGTACATGCGGCCCATGTCGTTCGACGTCAGCGTCTGGCGCCGGCGCCACAGGCGCACAAGTTCTCCGCTTTCCTCGGACGACAGCGTTTCCTGCATGGATTCAACGGCCGGAGCCGGGCCTCGTGGCGGCATTCACGCTGTCGTCTCCTCAGTCGTCCTCGCAGACGCCCTCGGTCGGCACCAGGCATTGCGCGAGGCCGGCGCCCACCGGTCCGCCGCGCGTGCGGATCGCCGAGGACACGGCGGCGCTCGCCACCGCCAGGCCGCGCGGCAGCAGGATCCAGAGCTGGCCGCGCTCCTTCATGCGGCGCGCGTTGGTCGCGGCCTGCTGGCCGTTGCCGAAGAAATAGTCGGCCCGCACCGCGCCGCGGATCGCGCCGCCGGTGTCCTGGGCGATGGTCAGGCGCTGCATCGGCGCGCCGCTGCCGGGCGTGCGCGTCGAGACGAACACCGGATAGCCCAGCGGCGTGCTGCGCGGATCGACCGCGATCGAGCGGCCGGCCGACAGCGGCACGCCGAAGGCGCCCACCGGACCGCCGGGCGTGGCCGCTTCCTTGAAGAACACGTAGCTCGGGTCCTTGATGCCGGTGCCGGCCACCGGGCCGGCCGCGCGCCGCCCGGGCACCACCACCGCGCCGCTTGCGGCGGGCCGCGCCAGCGTGAAGCCGCGCGTGCGGATGGTGGTCGAGACGTTGCCCGAATCGTCGTCGTCGCCGTCGTCGAGGTCGAGCTCGATCGACGAGCCGCGCACCTTGACCGGGCTGCGCGGCTTGCCGTTGGCGGCCTGCGCCAGCGTGGGCCGGAACGGCTGGCCGTTCTGCTCGGCGTAGGCGACGCGGATCATCTCGCCGCTGGCCAGGCGGATGCGGCCCGAGCCCTGGATCTGCATCTCGTAGAGCGCGGTGGCGCTCGAGACGAAGGCCAGCACCTTGGCGTTCGGCGCGCCCTTGGTCTCGATCTCCTCGCGGGTGTAGTACGGCAGCAGCTGCTTGCCCTCGATGCGCAGGCGCACCTTGCGGTCGAGCGTGTCGCGCACGATGCCCGAGAGGTCGAGCGCGTAGAGGCCGGGCGCGCCCATGTCGCGCGTGCTCAGGCCGGTCTGCACCACCACGTTGCGGCCCTGCACGCGCGCGGCCACGGTGCCGTCGCCCGCGGGCAGCTTGCGCGCGTCGGCGAACAGCATGTCCTCGGGCTGGCCGTATACCGGGTAGATGAAGGGCGGCGCATAGCTGCGGCTGCCCTGGATCTCGGGCTCGAAGTAGCCGGTGACCACGCCGTCGGGGCGCCGGTCGTCGTCGCGGATCTGGTAGACGGAGAACTCGGTCTCGAAGAAGTTGCGGATCGAGGGATTGCTCTTGCCGTCGACCTTGACCGCGCGGTCGCAGACCGACTTCCATTCGGTGCCGCGGCCGTTGAGCACCTTGCAGCTGCCGAGGAAGGCGGGCCAGCTCTCGGCGAAGTCGTCGCGGGTCCAGCCCGGCACCGCGTCGAAGCCGACCGCGGTGTAGGTCGCGAGCTGGGTCGAGAAGGTGCGTGCCTGCCCGGCCACGCTGCCGCTCGAGGGCGGGCGTGGCGCCGGCGCGGGCGCGGGTGCCGCGGCGGCCGTGTCGGTGCTGGGGGCGGGGGCCGGGGCGGCGGCGGGCGGCGGCACGGCGCAGCCCGCGAGGAAGGCGCAGGCGGCGGTCACGGCGGTCGCGGCAGCCACGGCGGCCCGGTGCGGGGCCGGCGCGGGCGTCGGCGCGAGGGCCGGCAGGTGCTTGTTCATGGTGAAGATCTCCTTCGTGGAAAGGTGGCCCGTCGGGTCACGCTCTACAGACGATTACTTCTCGACGATTTTGAAATTGGCGACGCCATAGACGTCGTCGCAGGGGGTGCCGGGCGCGCACACCGGCTTGCCGAGCAGCGGCGAGGGCCCGCTGCCACGGGTGGCTTCGAGGGCCGCGAGCACCGGCAGCGGGAACTGCGGGAACACGCCCTCGTTCTGCACGCCCGAGGCGCTGAAGTCGCGCTCGTGCTCGCTGACGAGCACCGCGAACTGGTTGGTCCCGGCGGGCCCACCGGCCTCCATCGGCCACGAGGCACGCGGCAGCGCGAGGGGGCTGCCGGCGGTGATCTTGTTGTATTTGTCGAGCAGGTTCGGGAACAGCAGGAACATCTCGCCGCCGCTGGACAGCAGGAACACGTAGACGAAGCCGTCGCGCTTGCTGCGCACCTCGAAGGCCAGCTTGTCCTTGCCGATCGTCACCTCGGGCTTCTTCGCCGAGGCCGTGACATCGAAGCCGGCCGCGGCGCCGCCGGCCAGCGACTGCAGCGATTCGAGCGCCGTGCGCGGTGCCGGCGGCGGCGCGGGCGGCGGCGGTGGCGGGGGCGGCGGTGTCTGCGCGACCTGCTGCGTGTCGCCGCCCGATGGCGGCGGCGCGCTCGCGGTCGTCGGCGGCGTGTCGCCGGTGCCGCGCCCCTGGAACCACCACCAGCCGCCGCCGGCCACGGCCGCGAGCAGCGCCACCGAGACCAGCGCCACGGCCGTCTTGTTGCCGCCAGAACGCGCACCGGCCGACGGTGCCGGCGCGGGCGGCAGCACCACGGTCTTGCCGCCACCGCCGCTGCGGCTGTTCGGCCCCGGCGCCGCCGAGGTGCCGCGCGCATGCTGCGAGGGATGCGCGGGCGGCGCGATGCTCTGGCTGGTCTCGAGCCCGAGCGCCGCGCGCAGCTCGGCCATCGATTGCGGCCGCGCCTCGGGCCGCACGCCGAGCCCGGCGTCGATCGCCGCGAGCAGCTGCGGGCTGTAGCGCTGGCGCAGGATCTCGTTGCCCGCGAGCGGCACGTAGCTGTCGGACAGGAGGCGCGCCACCGACGGCGGCGGCGCGCGGCCGCACACGGCCACGTGCATCACGGCCGCGAGCGCGTAGACGTCGGTCCAGGCGCCCTGCGACATGTCGGGCATCTCGGCGTACTGTTCGATCGGCGCGTAGCCCGGCTTGAGGATCACCGTGATCGCCTGCGTCTTGTCGGTGATCACGCGCCGTGCCGCGCCGAAGTCGAGCACCACCGGCCGGCCCGAGCCTTCGAGCAGGATGATGTTGTCGGGCGCGATGTCGCGGTGGTAGCAGTTGGCGCCGTGCATCACGCCGAGCGCCTGCGTGACGCCGTCCATGATGCGGATGAGCCAGGCCTCGTCGACGCCCGCGGGGATCGACACCAGCGCCTGGCGCAGGGTGTCGCCGCGGTAGAAGGGCATCACCATGTAGGTGGTGCCGCGTTCCTGCCAGAAGCGGTAGACCTTGAGCAGCGAGGGGTGGTCGAACTGGGCGAGCAGGCGGGCTTCGTTGATGAAGCTGCGCATGCCGAGGTCGAAGGTTTCGCGATGGCGTTCCGACAAGGGGACGACGCTGCCGTCGCCCTGGCGGGTGGAGAGGGAGGACGGGAGGTATTCCTTGATCGCTACGACGCGTTCGAGGGTGTGGTCCCAGGCTTCGTAGACGACGCCGAAGCCGCCCTGGCCGATGACCCGGGTGATTTCGAATTCTGCGAGGCGGCTGCCTACGGGGAGGAGGCCGGCTTCGTGCGTTCCTGCTTGTGACGGGCCTGTGGTGGGGTTCGTCGGGGGGTTCGTGGGGGCGAACAGCGGGCTGTTGGTGCGCGTGGGTTGGCCGGATGTGATGACTGTGGCGCTGTCGTCCAGGGGCGTGGTTCGGGGGACGACTCTGGTGCGGTCGTCGCTGCCTTCGGGCTTGATTTCCTCGGTCATGGGATGGGGGCCTCGAGGTGGCTTGCTCCCTGCGGGAGGCTGTTGGCCGGGTCTCGCCCCGGCGGGCGACTCACTTTTCTTGTCTCGCCAAGAAAAGTAAGCAAAAGAAGGCGACCCCACTGTCTGCGACCCCTCCGCTGCGCTACGGGGCAACCTGCGGTGCTCGCGTTTCGCGGGGTCTCGCAGAACTCGCTTCGCTCAAACAGCTGCGAGCCCTGATCCGCGAAACGCTGCGCTCCTCGGCGCAGCCAGAGGGGGGCGCTCGGGCCTTTGCTTCGCTCGGCCTTGGAATGCGGCTCGGGCCATCGCTTCGCTCGGCTTCTTGTTCCCTCTCCCTCTGGGAGAGGGTTAGGGTGAGGGCACCGGGCCTCACCGATGTTGCGACGGTATCCACCGCCCAGTGCCCTCACCCCAGCCCTCTCCCAGAGGGAGAGGGAGCAAGACCAATGCCGAGCGAAGCGAAGGCCCGAGTGGATGTCGTGTGGCCGAGCGCAGCGATGGCCCGAGTCACTCCCCTCTGGCTGTGCCGAGGAGCGCAGGCGTAGGCGGGATAAGGGCCGCAGCTGTCTGAGCGGAACGCAGTGCAGCGAGTTCTGCGGACCCCCGCCGTAGCCGAGCACCGCAGGTTGCCCGCAGCGAAGCGGAGGGACACAGACAGTGGGGTCGCCTTTTCTTTGGTTACTTTCTTTTGGCGAAGCAAAAGAAAGTGACTCGCCCGCCGGGGCGAATTCCCGGCCGACACCCTCAAAAAAACAATCAGAGGAAGACAAAGCTCACTCCCCTCCCCCAAGAAACAGCGCCTCGAACTGCAAATCCATTGGCAGCCCAACGCAAACCATCCGCAGCCCGCTTTCAACAGAAGGATCCCCAATCCACAAAGAGGCCCCTTCCAAAGGCAAAGCCAACGCACCTTCAGAAGACGAAGCCTCAGACCCAGCAGCACCACCAAACAACCGAGCCAAAGCAGCATCAAACCGCGCCGCATCCAGATCCAGCTCCAGCCCTTCCAGAGCAGCCTGAGTAGCCACCCCCCACCACCGCAAGGCAGCCACCAACGCAGCCCCCTCGAGCCCAGAGAGCAGCGGGTCTTCCAACTCCACAGCCACGGTGAACGGAAAGTACCGCCCCACCCCATCGACCGAAGGCATCAACACCCCGATCCACCCCCGCTCCCCCGCCACCCGAGGCCCGAGCACGAAGCACCACACCGGCGCCTCGAGGTAATGCGAAGTCCAGTCCGCATGCCGATCCCGCAGCCGCGCGAGCCCCTGCTGCAGCCACGCATCCCACACCCCCCGAAACGATTCGGGCAGCCGGCGATGCGCGAAGTCCCCCATCCCCGGCAACTTGCCGAACCATCCCGGCAATTGCGTGGAAGCGAACAACGGGGACGAGGCCAGGTTCACAAGCCCTCCGGGCACGAGAACTCGCGCAGTTCCTTCAACCGGATCGGGTGCTGCACGCTGTTGGTCGTCACCTCGAAGCGGGTGCGCCGGTTGCCGACCTGGAAGGTGATGAAGAACTTCTCGGGCGCGTCGCCGGCCTCGAGCTGGCCGTCGTCGAGCGTGCGGAACAGCGCCCACGGCCCATCGACCGCCGAACCCGAGCTGCCCGTGGCCGAAGGCGGGCTGACCTGCACGCGCACCTGGTTGCTGCCCTTCGGGCCGGGCCACTGCACCGCCATCGGCACCACGGGGCCGTGCGCGTACTTCACGAGCTGGCCGTCGACGTCGAGGATGAACTGCGTGATGCTCGCGTCCATCTCCACCGGCTTGAAGTCGAGCCGCATCGACGGACCGCGCCCGCCGCCGCGGAAGAAGATCTCCTTGATGCGCGCCGCGCGCTCGAACTGCGCCAGCGCCTGCGTGGTGATGGCGCCGCGCTCGGCCACGGGCTTGTAGCGCCACGGCCGCGTGCTGGTGTCGACCAGCGCGGCCAGCCGCTTCTGGAAGAAGTCGTCCATCAGGCCGCCGGCGCCGAACATCTGGCCGAAGTCCTCGGGCAGCACGTCGCGCTTGCTGTTCTGCACGAAGGGATAGCGGCCCGCGATGGCGCGCGCGCAGAACTCGGCCACGGGGCGCAGGTCCTGGCTCAGGTTGCCGCGCTCGGCCACCTGCGCCTGCGTGGCGCCGGTCTGGCTCAGGTTCTCGATCATGCTGCGCACCGGCTCGGGCAGGCGGCCGGCATCGGACTTGAGCTTGCCGGCCACGTCGCCGGGCGGCGGCGAGGTGCGGCCCTTGACCGCGGTGTCGACGGCGTTGAGGTAGACGTAGACCTCGTTGAACAGCTTGAGCGCGTCGTCGATCGGCGCCGGCTGGTTCGGGCCGCCGGCGGTGACGAGGCGACGCAGCGATTCGAAGCGGTCGTCGACGATGCTCTCGATGCGCTTGCCGGGCGCGACCTGGCGGCCGGGGTCGCCGCCAAACAGGTCCTCCAGGCCCTTGCGCGTGTTGCGCACGGTCTCCGAGGCCTTGCTCACCACGTCCTTGTTGGCGTCGGCGGCGGGAATCAGCGTGGTCTGCTTGACCACGGCGCGCAGGAAGTTCGCGAGCGGCGAATCCACGCCCGAGAGGATGCGCGCGGTCTCGATGTTCTTGTCGAGGCCGGTGACGCGGATCAGCCGCACGTCGGCCAGCAGCGCTTCCCACTGCTTGACGTACTCGGCCAGGTAGAGCCGGCGCACGCGGTCGGTGAGCTCGCCGAGCGCGGCCGCGTCGCGCAGCCGGTCGGCGGTGCTGCGGTCCTGGCCCAGCACCCACGGGTCCTCCTGCGCGAGCAGGCCGGTCAGCACCACCACCTCGTTCTGGAAGCGCTTGTGGTAGCCGTCGTAGGTGAACATGCCCGGTACGCCCTCGGTCAGCGGCTTGCCGCTGATGCGCTCGAACACCAGCGGGCCCGAGGGGCCGGTGGCCTGCGCGACGCTGAAGGCCGGGATGTCGCGCGAGGCACGCTGGCGCTTCAGGCGGCTGAACACGCGCTGCTCGAGCGGATAGCTCGCGAGCACGGCGCGCACGCTGCGCACCAGGTTCTCGTCCACCTTGAGCGGCGAGCGCGGCGGGCCCTGCGCGATCAGCACGTCGAGCTGGTCCTCGAGCTGCTTGCGCTGGTCCTCGGGAATGCCGCGGTCGAGGCTGCGCGACCAGTCGAGCGTGATCCAGGCCTTGAGCGCCTCGGGATCGAAGTGCTCGGGCTGGTAGAGCATCAGGTAGCTCTTGAGCGCCTCGTAGGTGTACTCGAGGTTGTCCTTCTGCGCGGTGCGCAGCTGGTCCTCGAGCCGCTTGGCGATCTGCGGCAGGAAGGCCTCGTTGAGCGCGCGCTGGTGCACCAGCATGGCGGCGGCATCGAGCTTGTCGCCCTGGTAGAGGCCCAGGGTCATGGCCAGCGGCTCGTCGCCCAGGCGGTTCTCGGGCGTGCGCCAGATGTCGCGCAGGTTCTGCAGCACCGGCGCCACCTCGACCAGGTTCTGCACGCGCGCCGGCAGCGCGGCCAGGTTCTGCCTGGCCGGATCGACGCGCGCCTCGACCGACTTCAGGTAGTCCATGTTGCGCAGCGTGCTGTAGCCCCAGGCCGCGAGCAGGCCCACCGTGAGCAGCGTCATCGCGGCCACGGCCGCGAAGCGCAGCGTGTGGCGACGGCGCTCGAGCTTGACGTCGGCGCCGGCCAGGCGCTGCTCGGGGAACACCACCTCGCGCAGCAGCGTGGTGAGGAAGTAGCTGCGCCCGCTCGACTTCTGCGGCGCGAGCATCGCGCGCTCGATGCCGAAGCTGCGCGCCAGGCTGCCCATCACGCGGTCGATCGGGCTGCCTTCCTGCGTGCCGCTGGTGAAGTACACGCCGCGCACCCACGGCGGCTGGGTGAAGCGCGAGCCGGTGAAGACCTGGTCGAGCAGGTCCGACAGCAGCGGGCCGATGGAGCCGAACTGCGCCGGGAAGCCGAAGATCGCGGCGCGCCGCGTGCCGTCGGTCTCGCGCTGCATGCGCGCGATCAGGCCGTCGTTGACGCGGTGGTGCAGCAACGCGAACTCGCGCTGGAAGGCCAGCGACAGGCCCTTCTCGTCGACCTGCTGGTTCTCCTCGGGCGGCAGCGTGAAGCCGAACACCTGCGCGCGCTGCTCCTTGCCGAGGTCGTCGAAGTAGTCGGTGAAGCCGTACAGCAGGTCGCTCTTGGTGACCAGCACGTAGACCGGCAGCCGCGTCGTGAGCTTGCCGTCGAGCTCGAGCAGGCGCGCGCGGATCGAGGCCGCGAGCTGCGAGCGCGCCTCGGGGCCCTGGCTCAGCAGGTCGCCGACGCTGACGGTGAGGAACACGCCGTTGAGCGGCCGGCGCGGGCGCACCTTCTTGAGCAGGCCGAGGAAGCCTTCCCACGCGCTCTTGTCCTCCGACTGGTGGCTGTCCTGCGTGGTGTAGCGGCCCGCGGTGTCGATCAGCACGGCCTCGTCGGTGAACCACCAGTCGCAGTTGCGCGTGCCGCCCACGCCGCGGATGGCGCCGGGGCCGAACTTCTCGGCCAGCGGGAACGACAGGCCCGAGTTGACCAGCGCGGTGGTCTTGCCAGCGCCCGGCGCGCCGATGAACACGTACCAGGGCAGGTCGTAGAGATAGCTGCCGCCCGAGATCGAGAGCCAGTCGCGCCAGCCGGGCTTCTTGCCGGCGGCGTGCAGCTTCATCTGCTTGAGCGTGGCCACCGCCTCGTTGAAGCGGGTGTCGAGGATCTGCTGCTCGCCGGCCACCGGCGTGCCGGACTTGGCCGCGGGCGCCTTCATCAGGCCGTCGGTCAGGTGCTGGCTGGCGCGGCGCGCGCGCCAGCGGCGGTAGATGGCGCGCAGCAGCACCACCAGCACGATCACGCCGATGACGATGGCGCGCGTGGTCTCGCTCTCGAGCGGCGCCAGCGCGCCGATCTTCACCAGCGGGCCGATCCACCAGATCAGCAGCGCGACGACGATCAGCGCGAGCAGCGTCAGCAGCAGCGGGCTGAACAGGAAGCCGAGGATTTTCTTGATCATTTGGTCGCTCCCGTGGCGGGCGACGGCGTGGCGGGCGCGGCGGCGGCAGCGGGTGGTGCCGACGCCAGGCGCTCGGGCTCGGTCAGCAGCACCACCTCGACGCGGCGGTTGCGCGCGCGGTTGGCGGGGGTGTCGTTGGGCGCGACCGGCTCGGCATCGGCCTTGCCGTCGGAACGCATGCGCGCCGGATCGACCAGCGTCGACAGCGCGCCCTTGACCGCGTCGGCGCGCGCGGCCGACAGGTGCCAGTTCGACGGATAGCGCAGCGAGCGGATCGGCTGGTTGTCGGAGTGGCCGGTGATCAGCACCTCGCCCTTGACCTCGGCCAGCGCCTGGCCGATGCGGCGCAGCACCGGCAGCGACTGCGCCATCGGGTCGGCGCTGCCCGAGCCGAAGAAGGAGTCGCCGCGCAGGCGCACCACGCTGCGGTCGGCCTCGTCGGTCACGGTGACCAGGCCCTGCTTGACCTCGGGCTCGAGGAAGCGCGCGAGCCGCGGCGTCTTGGCCGGCGCGGCCGGCGGCGCGATCTGGATGTTGGGCACGCGCAGGCTCGACAGCGCCGAGTAGGTGGTGTCGGAGCGGTAGTTGAGCGTGAGCCGCAGGCCGAACCAGGCCAGCGCGAGCAGCAGCGCGAAGCCGGCCGCGAACACCCACAGCGGCAGCGACTCGCGCAGCCGCACCGTGCCCGCGCCCTGCCCGCGCCAGTGCGGCGAGAGCTCGGGCTCGACCGCGGGGCGGTCCTTGGCGATCAGGTCGGCCAGCCGCTGGCGCACCGAGTCGAGCTGCGCGCGGCCGTTGTCGACCACGCGGTAGCGGCCCTCGAAGCCGAGCGCCAGCACGCTGTAGATCAGCTCGAGCAGCTGGCGGTGCGTGGGCACGTCCTGCGCGAGCTTGGCCAGCAGCTGGAACACCTTCTCGCCGCCCCAGGTCTCGTTGTGGAACTGCACCAGCAGGCTCTGCTTGTTCCAGCCGGCCTGCACGCCCCAGGGCGTGTTGGCCACCGCCTCGTCGAGCGCGGTGCACAGCACGTAGCGCGCGGCCAGCACCGATTCGTTGCCGACGCCCGCGCGGCGCGCATTCTGGTCGAACTGGTTGACGGCCTCGGCGGTGGAGGCGCGCAGCGCCGGCACGTTGGGCGGCTGCACCAGGTTGCGCAGCTTGCCGATCAGCACCAGCAGCTTGCCGGCCGCCGACACCAGCGGATTGAGCAGGCCGAGCTCGCCGAGGTCGGCGGCCGGCGTGGGATCGGTGGCGGGAAAGAAAGGCGCGGGCGCGGCCGAGGCCGCCGGCGCGTTGGCCGGCGTGCGCGGCTTGGGCTTGATGACCGTGCGCTCGGACTCGAAGGCGGCGAAGGGGTCGGGTGTGGTCATGGTGTGTCCGTCCTTTGCCGGTGGCTAGCCACGGATCGCCCAGAACGCGAGGTCGAGGCCCGGGAAGTCGCCCGCGATGTGCATCGCGACGCCGCCCGACTGCTCGAGCTGGCGCCAGAGGTCGCTGTTGCGGGTCTCGAGTTCGAAGTAGTTCGCGCCCGAATGGAACGGGATCTGGCGCGGCGCCACCGGCATCGGCGTCAGCGTGACGCCCGGCAGCGCGAGGTTGACGAGGTCGCGGATGCGCTCGACCGGGCCGATCTTGACCTGCGTCGGGAAGCGCGCGCGCAGCGCCTCGCTGGGCATGTGGGCGTTGACCGCGAGCACGAACACCGCGTTGCGCTGCAGCTCGACGTCGCTGATCACCGCCACGCGCACGCCGTGCTTGCGGTCGTGCAGGTCGATGCGGATCGCCGACTGCTCGAGCACCATCGACAGGCTGCGGCGCAGGTCGTCCATCAGCGGCCGGAAGCTCATCGCGAGGTCGTCGTGGATGTAGGGACCGAAGCGCGCCACGCGGCGTGAGTCGCGGAAGCTCGCGAGGTCGCCGGCCAGGCCCAGCGCCTGCTCGAAGAAGCGCTGCGGATGCAGCATCGCGCTCCTGGCGAGGTGCGCGAACACCGCCTCGTTGCGGTTCACGGTCTGCAGCAGCATGAAGTCGGCGATCTCGGCCACGCCGCCGGTGCCGCCCTGCGTCATGCGCCCGGCCAGCGCCTCGCCGCGCTGGCGCAGCAGGCCCAGCAGCTCGTCGAGCCAGGCGCGTATCACCGCATGGCCGGCCACGTCGAGCAGCGGCGGCAGCATCGCGCGCTCGAGCTGCACCTGGTTGTCGACGCGGCGCTCGACCACGCGCGCCACGCCCAGCGTGGTCCAGGCGTCGGTGGCCTCGCTGGCGCGCATCAGGCGCGTGTGGAGCTGGCCCAGCTGCAGCATCGCGGTGCGCTCGCCGGCGGTGTTGGAGTCGGGCACGTCGGACTCGAGCACGCGGTGGCGCACCAGTTCCTCGTATTCCTCGGCATCGGCCTCGCGCGCCCCGGCGCGGCGCAGCGGCAGCGCCAGCACCACGGCTTCGTCGCGCATCGCCTGCGGGATGTCGATCGGTTCGGGCAGCGGATCGACCGCCGGCATGTCGAACACCGTGCCGTCGCCGAACACGCCCACCGCGCGCACCAGCGCCAGCTTGCCCAGCGTCAGCGCGGCCTGGTCGATCTCCAGTTCGGCGAAGCCCCAGGCATAGGGCGTGGTGGAGCGCAGCAGCACGTGCCGCGCGTGATCGGCATGTCGTTCGCTCTGCTGCAGGTGCTGGGGCTGCAGCAGCATCCCCTCGCTCCAGACCACTTTTGTTCGCCAACTCATCCGCTCGCACTCCGTCAACGGCAAGGGCTGCCTGTAAGAAGCGGTGAGTTTCCGGCGCGCGAAGTCGTGGGCAAATCCGCCTTAAGGCCTAGCTAACGGCATAGGCGGCGCGCGAGGACGTACGGCGAAGGGAGTAGACGCGTGCTTATTCGGGAGGGTCGACCGGCCCGGTCTTGAGGTGGCTGGCCGCGTGCTCGACCCAGCGGCCCGGCGTGCCGTGCACGATGCCCGCGCTGCTCCATTCGCTGAAGCTGCCGCCGCCGTTGACGACGACGCGCTTCGGCGCCGCGATCCGGATTTCCGTGGTGCTGCTGGTGATGCGCACGGCGCCGCGGGCCCGGACGCCGATCGCGTCGGCGCGCGCCTCGAGGCGGACCGCGCCGCTGGCCGCGACCCACCGCATGCCGTGGCGCAGCGCGAACAGGCGCACGCCCTCGCGCGCGGCGACCAGCAGCCGGCGCAGCGCGCTGAAGCTCGCGGGGCCTTCGCTCGTGAGCGCGAGGGGACCGCCGGCCTGCAGGTGCAGGCTGCCGGGCGTCGTGGCGGCGATGCCTCCCGCGCTGGCGAGCGCCAACTGCGCTGCCCGCAGTTCCGGGAAGCGGGCCGCGGGCGGATCGCCGGGGCCGCCGCGAATCGCATCGTTCTGGGCTGCCAACGCGCGCGCCACCCGCGCCTGATCGTCGCCGGCGTCCTGGGCCTTCGCGGCGAGGGCGGCTTCGGCCAGCGTGCGGTGCTGCTCCTGCGCACCGGCCAGCCGCGCCGTGGTCTCGCCCATGTCCAGCGCATGGTTCGCCGCGTTCGGCCGGGCCTCGGTGGTGATCAGCATCCCGCGCGCCGCCCGCAGCACGCCGTGCCCGTCGGTGCGCAGCTCGAAGCCCTCGCCTCGCTCCTCCTTGCGCCCCGCATGGTCCTCGATGCGCGCCAAGCACCCCAGGCTCAGCACGCTGCACTGGTGGTCGCTCCTGAGCTGGGCCTGGATGCGGTCGGGCGTGTCGTCGAGCACCAGATGGTTGCTGCGCCCCGCCGCGGCATTGCCGCCGCCCTCGGTCAGCTCGCGGCTCCTGAACCCGCTGAGCGCGGCTTGACCCGGCAGCGCCCACGGCGGCAGGTTGTCCCGGTCATGCACCCGCCCCGTGCAGATCGGCAGGTCGGCGTCGCCGCCGATGAAGCTCACGATCACTTCCTGGCCGATGCGCGGCAGGAAGACACCGCCGAGCTGGTTGCCGGCCCACGGCGCGCTCACGCGCAGCCAGCAGCTGCTGTGGGCGTCGTGCGCACCCTCGCGGTCCCAGGGGAACTGCACCTTGATGCGGCCCAGGGCGTCGGTCCAGAGGTTCTGGCCTGCAGGGCCGACCACTCTTGCCACCTGCGGGCCGACGGCCACGGGCTTGGGCCGCACGAGCGCGGGGCGCAGCGGTTCGGCCAGCGGGTGGGCGGTGAAGTCGAGATTCACGCGCCAGTGTTCGCGGCGATTGCTGTCGGCGCCGACTTCCTCGATCAGGAAGCGGGTGTCGAGCGCGAGGTACTCGGTGGCTTCGACTTCCTGGCGCGGATGGCCGTGGAGACGGAAGGTGGAGCCCGGAGCCAGGCCGCGGAGAGGGCCGCAGCCATTTGCGCGGACCGCGTCGGCGCGCAGGGCCTGCAGGCGAAGCAGTGCGAGCTGACGTCCCTCGGCGAACGGATCGTTCGCCGCCTCCTCGAATCCCCCGCGCCCGGCCCTCGGCTGCGCCCAGTGGCTGCCGCCCACCGAGTCATGCCAGTTGTAGACCTCGGCCTGTGAATCACCACCCTGGCTGACGGAAAGATCGGCCCGCGGCCGCATGTAGTCGTACTCCCGGCTCGCATACCGCGCGCTGACCAGCCGGCGCATGGGCACGAAGCTGTGAACGTACTCCGCATCGAGCTTCCAGCCCGGCGGGTGGAAGTCCAGGTCGCGGTAGCGCCCGGCAGCGGGGCAGAAAGCCCCCGCCCCATCGCCGAGCACCAGCCGGTGCACCCCGCCCGCATGCTCGAAGTGATAGCCGATGCCCCACTCCTGGCACAGCCGCTCGAAGAAGGCGAAGTCGCTCTCGTTGAACTGGGTCTGGTAGTCACGCGGCGGATAGTGCTCGGCCAGGCGCCAGCAGACGGGAAAGGGGTAGCGCGCGAGCAGGGCCTCGAGGATCTGGACGACCGTCAGGTCCTGGAAGATCCTGCAGTCGGTGCGCAATTCGGCCAGGTGCAGCCAGGGCCGCAATGTCAGCAGGTACTGCGCGTGGCGGCCCGCCTCGCCCAGAAAGGCGGCCTCGGTGACGAGCGCGTTGATCTCGCGCACGCCCTCCAGCCCGTCGTCGAGCGCGATGCGGCAGTGGATCTCGCGCCCGATGAAGGCATCGAGGTCGAGGTCGGCGTCACCGGGCGACTCGAGCAGCAGCTCATAACAAAACAGCGCATTGAGCCCCTCGCGGCCCGACAACCGCACGGCCCGCAGCGCGGGCTGACCATCGACGAGGGGAAGCGCCGGTCCAAGGACCGACAGCGTGCGCGGCAGATTCGACATCGGCGTGACCTCCAGGGAAACGAGGTCGCGCAGTGTGCAAGCGCCATCGCGTTGGCACTGCGAACAATGGTTGCGCCGGCGCCGCCGGGCGGGAGATATGTCTCAGCGCGCGGGGTTACCGCCCAGCAAGCGCACCTGGTCGGCGTAGACCTTCTCGATGCGCTGCAGCCGCTGCTCGCGCGCGGCATCGTTGACCCACTGCGCGGCCATCGCGCGCTGGCGGCCGAGCTGGCGGTCGAGCCGCGCCTGCGGCAGCAGCGCGCTGTCGTCGGCCGCCGCGTAGCCGAAGCCCGCGCGCAGGGTCCGGAGCACCTCGCGCTCGGCATCGGCGCGCGCGCCCTTGCCCTGGCCGTAGTGGGTCAGGAAGGACTGCAGCCGGGCCTGGAACTCGGGCGGCCAGTCGCGCCGCACCACCATCGGCGCGCCCGGCGGCGGCTGCGATTCCCACACCACCTGCAGCCGCTCGGCCTCGACCGGGAACTGCTCGCGGAAGCGCTCGAAGTCGGTCGTGTTGTTGGTCGCCACGTCGGCGTCGCCATTGGCCACGGCCAGCGCGGTGGCCTGGTGGGTGTCGACGATCTCGCTGCGAAAGCGCGTCTCCATCACGATGTGGTTGGGCAGGAACAGCTCGCTCTGCGGCACCTGGAAGCCGGTCACCGAGCGGCTGTCGCCGCGCGCGAGCCGCCACGACTCGGGCTTGGCGAGCAGCGCCTCGAGGCTGTTGAAGGGCGGCGCCTTGCGCGTCAGCAGCACGGCGCGGTGGTCGGGCATGCCGGGGCGGCGCGCGATCTGCGCGATCACCTTCATGCGGCCCTGGGTCACGGCATCGAGCGCCATCTTGGCCGACAGGAAGGCCATGTCGACCTCGTCGCGGCCGATGGCACGGTCGAGCTCCTCGTACGACGAGACCGAGTAGGCGCTCACGGGCACGCCGATGGCGCGGCCGAGGTCGGCCAGGAGCGGCGTCCACAGCGCGCGCGACTCGACCGCGCCGCCCAGCGGCAGCACGCCGAAGCGGATCGCCTTGACGGGCGCCGGCTGCGTCGCCAGCGCGGCGGGCGCCACGGCGCAGGCCAGCACGGCCAGCAAGGCGGCGCGCAGCCAGGCGATCAAGGCGAGACGTCCTTCAGCACGCCGACCTGCTCGGCATAGCCGCTGTCCAGCCGCTGCAGCCGGGCCTGGCGCGCGGCGTCGTTGACCCATTGCGCGGTCTTCGCGTTCTGCGTGGCGAGCTGGTAGGCCAGCCGGGCCGCGGGCAGCAGCGAGCTGTTGTCGGCCGGCACGAAGCCCGCGAGGTCGTGCAGCGACTTCAGCACCACGCGCTCGGCATCGCCGCGCGGCCCCTTGGCGCGGCCGTAGGCCACGAGGAAGGCCTGCACGCGCTGGCGCAGCTCGCTCGGGTAGTCGCGCCGCATCACGATCTGCGCATGCGGGATCAGCTCCGACTCCCACAGCACCTGCAGCCGGCCGGCCTCGGCCGGGAAGCGCAGCCTGAAGCGCTCGAAGTCGGCCGTGTTGTTGGTGGCGACGTCCGCCTCGTTGTTGGCCACGGCCAGCGCCGTGACCTGGTGCGTGCCCACCACCTCGCTCGCGAAGCGGGTCTCCATGGCGATGTGGTGGGGCAGGAAGAACTGCAGCTGCGGCACGATGAAGCCCGACACCGACTGCTTCTCGCCGCGCGCGAGGCGCCAGCGGTCGGGGTCGGCCAAGAGGCCCGCCAGCGTGTTGAACGGCGGCGCCTTGCGCGCCAGCAGCAGCGCGCGGTAGCCGGGCAGGCCGTCGTGCCGCACCACCTGCGCCACCACCTTCATGCGGCGCTGGCTCACGGCGTCGAGCGCCATCTTGCCCGACAGGAAGGCCATGTCGACGTCGTCGCGCTGGATCGCCTGCTCGAGCGCCTCGTACGAATTGACCGAGAGCACCGCCACCGGCCGGCCGAGCGCGCGGCTGAGCTCGGCCAGCAGCGGGTCCCAGTCGCTGCGCGATTCGAAGGCGCCGCCCAGCGGCAGGATGCCGAAGCGCAGCGGCGCGGCCTCTGCGCCATGGCCGGCGGCGGCCGTGAAGCCGCCCTTGACGGGCTGGGTCGGCGTGGGCTGGGTCGAGGGGGGAATGGTCGAGACCGAGGGCAACGACGGGGCGGCCTGCCCCTGGGCCGCGGCCGCCAGCGGCAGCGCCGCACCCAGCAGCGCCACCGCCAGCCAGCGCCGCCAGGCGGGGCGACGGCTACCGGTGGGTTCGGAGGGGCCTTTGGAACGGCGCGGGAAAGCCGGCATATTTGGACGAACGAGAAGGGCCGCAACGAACCGGCCGGTCTAACATGGCGAAGCGGACGCCATTAGATATCAACCAGAAGCAGTTTTCGTGATGTTTTTCCCGTCTTCCCTGCCTTGCAAGGCCTCCGTAGGCTCGCCGGCCATGCCCTTCCCGCATCCATGAACTGGAACTTCGCCGTCGTCCGCGGCCTGGCGCGGCTCACCTTCGCGCAGCAGCTGATCCTGCTGGCGATGCTGCCGGCCATGGTGGCGACGCTGGTGGCGATCACGGTGCTCACGCGCCAGCACCTGGACAACCTCACCGAGCTGATGCGCGCCAATGCGCAGACGGTGGCGCTGCAGGTGGCCACGGTGGCGCAGGCGCCGATCGCGCGCATGGACCGGCGCGCGCTGCAGCGCACCGCGCAGTCGGGCACCTACCAGCCGCACGTGCAGCAGGTGCAGATCTGGTCGGAGGACGGCGAGATCGTGGCCAATTCCGAGACCATGGACCGCGCGCGCGGCGAGGGCCTGCAGGTGGTGGTGCCGATCGTGGGCGACGACGGCCGCGCCAGCGGCAAGGTGATGGTCGAGATCAGCCTCGGCGCGGTGCAGAACGCGCGCCGCTCGGTCTGGCTCAACGTGGTGCTGGTGCTCGGCGCCAGCCTGGTGGGCGTGGGCCTGGCCGGCTGGTGGGCGGCACGCCGCATCAGCGAGCCGATCCGCGCGCTCGGCAAGGCGGTCGACCGGCTCGGCGCGGGCGAGGCCGCGAGCGTGACGATCGAGGGCACCTCCGAAGTGCAGCATCTGCAGCGCGGCTTCAACGAGGCCGCGCGCGCGCTGGCCGAGAGCCACCGGCTGCTGCAGAGCCGCATCACCGAGGCCACGGCCGAACTGGCGCGCAAGAACCAGCAGCTCGAGGTCGCGAGCCAGGCCAAGACCCGCCTGCTGGCCGCCGCCAGCCACGACCTGCGCCAGCCGCTGCATGCGCTCACGCTGTTCTCCGACGGCCTGGCCAACGGCGAGACCGATCCGCTGCGGCTGCAGCGCATCGGCCACATCCGTGAATGCGTGGACTCGCTCGACCGGCTGTTCTCCGAGCTGCTGAACCTCTCGCAGCTCGACGCCGGCGTGCTGCAGCCGCAGTGGGTCGACTTCCCGCTCGACCGGCTGTTCGACGAGATCAGCCGCAACTTCCGCCCGGTGGCCGAGCAGCAGGGCCTGCGGCTGGTGGCGCGCAAGACCGACCTGTGGGTGCGCTGCGACTACGTGATGCTGTCGCGCATCCTCAACAACCTGGTGTCGAACTCGCTGCGCCACACGCTCGAGGGCGGCGTGCTGATCGGCGCGCGCCAGCGCGGGCGCGGCGTGCGCATCGACGTGGTCGACACCGGCGTGGGCATCGCGCAGCAGCACCAGGCGCGGGTGTTCGAGGAGTTCTACCAGGTCGAGCCCTCGGGCCGCCATGCCGCGCGCGGCACGCGCGGCATGGGCCTGGGGCTGGCCACGGTGCAGCGGCTGGCCGAGCTGCTCAACACGCGCGTGGAGCTGAGCTCGCGCGTCAACAAGGGCACCTGCGTGCGCGTGCTGGTGCGCTCGGCGCCGGCCGCCTTGCCGGCACCGACCGTGGCCGCGCTGCCCGTGCCCGAGAACGACGAGCACTGCCTCACGGGCCTGCGCATCCTGGTGATCGACGACGAGCGCACCATCCTCGAGGGCCTGACGGTGGTGCTGTCGAACTGGGGCGCCGAGGTGCTGGCCGCGCAGACCCGCGCCGAGGCGCTGGCCATGGCCGAGCGCTGGACCACGCCGCCCGACGTGGTGGTCAGCGACCTGCTGCTGCAGGGCGGCGACAACGGCCTCGACGTGATCGCCGCGCTCGAGCGCCATCCGCGCGGCATCGGCATCGGCACCGCGCGGCTGCTGGTCACCGGCGAGACCAAGCCCGACCGCCTGCGCGAGGTGCAGAGCGCGGGCATCACCGTGCTCTACAAGCCGGTGTCGCCGCGCGTGCTGCGCCAGGCGATCCTGGCGCAGCGCGCGGCCGCGGCGCAGGCCGTGCAGGCCTGAGAACGTCCCGGGCAACGGGCTTCGGTGGCGATACGCCATCGGAGATAGGCCAAGCGGCCGTTGCCGTGTGAACTTCCTCACACCCCATCAGGGTGCGCGCCGCGGGCATAAGCCCTCTGCCTTATCGCGCGAAGGGGGGCGCTTCCGTACATTGAACCGTCGCCCCTTGTGGCAGAAGCCTTCATGTCCGTCGCCGCGAAAACCTCTCTCCCCCTCCCCTGCACGAACCGGTTGCTGCGCGGTGCCACGCGTGCGCTGCTGGCCTGCGCCGCGCTGCTGGGCGCCGCGCTGTGCCCGGCCGCCGGCTTCACGGTGCTGATGGGCGACGACCTCGCCGCGCATGCCGAGTTCGTGCAGCAGCTGCGCCAGGGGCTGGACCCCGCGAGCCGCTTCGAGCTGGTGCGGCTCGCTCCAGGCGCACCCGACACGGCAGCGGCGGAGCCCGGCGACGTCAACGTCGGCGTGCGCACGCGCAGCATGCGGTCCTCGATCTCGAGCGCCGACGGCGGCTCGCTGACCATGGCGGTGGGCGCGGTGGCCGCGCGCGCCGCCATCGAGCGTCCGGGCCAGGAGCCGCTGGTGCTCGCGATGCTGAGCCGGCTCGACTACGAGGGCCTGCGCGCCAGCCCCGCGCTGCGCCGCGCCGACCGCCGCGTCGGCGTGCTGCTGCGCGATCCGGCCATGACCGACCAGCTCGCGCTGGTGAGCGCGGTGCTGCCGGCGCAGCGCCACCGCATCGGCGTGGTCGCCACGCCCGAATCCGAGCCGCTGGTGCGCGACCTGCAGCGCGCCGCGCAGGCGCAGTCCGGCGGCGGCTGGGACCTGCAGGTGGAGTACGCGCCCGATGCGCGCTCGCTCGCCACCGCGCTGCGCGCCGTGGTGCCGCGCAGCGATGCGCTGATGGTGCTGCCCGACCTGATCGGCGACAACCAGGCGGCCACGCTGTCGGTGCTGCGCGCCGGTGCCGGCGCCGGCCTGCCGGTGTTCGGCGCCAGCGAGGGCCTGGTGCGCTCGGGCGGCCTCGCGGCCGCGGTCTCCACGCCGGCGCAGCTCGCGCAGCAGGCGCGGCTGCTGGCGCAGAAGGTCACGGGCGGCGGCGGCGCGGGCAGCGGCGGCAATCCGCTGGTGGAGGCCGCGACGCCCGCCACCGTGCGCATCAATCCCACCGTCGCGCGCGGGCTCGGGCTGCGGCTGCCCGAGGAACGCGAACTGACCGAGCGCCTGACCGCCACCCGATGAGCGCCACCCGGCCGCCCGAGGGCGCGGATCCCAGCCCGGCCACGGCGCCGGCCCAGACGCCCGTGCCGAGCGCCGGCGCGCTGGTGGTGCGCGGCAACCTGCAGCGCGACCTGTTCCGCCTCGGCGTCGTGCCCTGCGTCGCGGTGGCGCTCGCGCTCACCGCCTGGTTCACCCACAACCGTCTGCAGACGCTCGAGGCCGCCTTCGACGCCGAGGGCCAGGCGGTGGCGCGCCAGGTGGCGGCGATGTCCGACCTGAGCCTCTACGCGGGCGACCTGCCCGCGCTGCAGAACGTGGCCAATGCCGCGCTGCGCGGCGGCCAGGTGATGCGCGTGGAGATCAGCAACAGCGCCGGCGTCTACGTGACGGCCGGGCCCAAGGCCGGCTCGCTCGCGCAGCTGCGCATGTTCACCGCGCCGGTCACGCTGCGCGAGGCCTCGCGCGCCAGCGCCTTCGCGCCCGCGGGCTCGACCGCCGCGGGCGAGACGCCGGTCGGCCTGGTGCAGACCTTCCGCGACACCACCGCCTATTCGCGCGAGCGCACGCGTTCGCTGCTCGCGGGCATCGGCATCGCGATGGTGGCGCTGCTCGCGGCCTGGGCCTCGGTGCGCCACATGGCGCGCACCGTGGCGCGGCCGCTGCGCCGCGTGTCGCGCACGGTGGCGGCGCTCGAGGCCGGGCATTTCGAGATGCGCTGCGGCGTGGTCGAGGGCGGCTCGCGCGGCACGCACGAGCTGGCCATGCTCGCGCACGACATCGACCGCCTCGCCGAGCGGCTGCAGCACAACCGCCAAGTCAGCGAGGAGCGCGTGCGCGAGGCCACCGCGGTCGCGCTGCAGCGCATGGCCGAGGCCGAGCAGGCCGCGCTGTCGCGCGCGCGCTTCCTGGCCGCGGCCAGCCACGACCTGCGCCAGCCGCTGCATGCCATGGGCCTGTTCATCGACGGCCTGCTGCCCGGCGCCAGCGAGGCGCAGCGCCCGGCCGTGCTGCGGCTGCAGGAGAGCACCGAGTTCATGGGCGTGCTGCTCGACGACCTGCTCGAGATCTCGCGGCTCGACGCGCAGGTGCTGACGCCGGCCATCGCCAAGGTCTCGCTGGCCGCGCTGTTCGACCAGCTAGAGGCCCAGCACGCGGCCAGCGCCGCCGAGCTGCGCGTGCGGCTGCGCTGGAGCGACCGCGGCCTCGCGGTGCGCAGCGACGCGGCGCTGCTCAAGCGCATCGTCGGCAACTTCGTGAGCAATGCGCTGCGCCATGCGCCCGCGGGCAGCACCGTGCTGGTGGCCGCGCGCCGCGCGCGCAGCGGCCCCGACGGCGGGCGCGGCGTGCGCATCGAGGTGCGCGACAACGGCGTGGGCATCGCGCCGATCCACCAGCAGCGCATCTTCGAGGAGTTCTACCAGGTGGCGAACACCGAGCGCGACCGCCGCCGCGGCTTCGGCCTGGGCCTCGCGATCTGCGCGCGCATCGCCACCCTGCTGGGCACGCGCATCGCGCTGCGCTCGGCGCTCGGCGCCGGCAGCACCTTCGCGCTGACCCTGCCCGCGGCCAATGCCGCCGACATCGCGCCGCCGCAGCCGGCGCCGCCCGCGCCCGCGCCGCTCGCGGGCCTGCGCTGCCTGGTGGTGGACGACGACCCCGCCATCCTCGACGGCAGCCGCGCGCTGCTCGAGCAGTGGGGCTGCCAGGTCGAATGCGTGGCCACCGGCGCCGAGGCGATCGCGCGGCTGGGCACCGGCGACATCCCCTACGACGCCGTGCTGTGCGACCTGCAGCTGCCCGGCGACACCGACGGCATGGACGTGATCGACGCCGCCAAGCGGCTGCAGCCCGAGGCGCTCGCGGTGCTGGTCTCGGGCGCCACCGGGCCCGACGCGCTGCAGCGGCTGCGCCACAGCGGCGCGACGCTGTTGACGAAGCCGGTGGCACCGGCGAAGCTTCGGGCGCTGCTGTCGACGCGGCGGCATGCGCAGCCCGCATGAACACGGTCCTTTCCCCTCCACGATGCTGCCCATCGACGCCCTGAAAGACATCCGCCCCTTCATCGCCACGCCCAGCTACAGCGGCGCGATGACCAGCGACTACGTGCGCAGCCTGCTCGGGCTGGTCAACCTCGCGTGGCGCCACGGCTTCCCGATGCAGACGCGCTTCCTCGACGGCGACAGCCTGATCCCGCGCGCGCGCAACCGGCTGGTGGCCGAGTTCATGGCCGACAGCCGCTGGACCCACCTGTTCTGGATCGATGCCGACATCGGCTTCGAGCCCGAGGCCGCGCTGCGCCTGCTGCTGGCCGGCCGCGCGGTGGTGGCCGGCGCCTATCCGCACAAGAACGACGGCTGGCCGCGCGCCGGCCTCGCGCAGCCGCTGCCCGCGGGCAGCACGCGCGAGGACTTCGAGGCGAAGCACGCGGTGTACCCGGTCAACCTCACGGGCCCCGACGTCGCGGCGCGCGTCGATGCCGACGGCTTCGTCGAGGTGCTCGACGCGCCCACCGGCTTCATGCTGATCGAGCGCGCCGTGTTCGAGCGGCTCGCGCAGGCCCTGCCCGAGCTGCGCTACACGCCCGACCGCATGGAGGACGAGGCGGCCGCGGCCTGGCCGCACCACCGCTTCTTCGACGTCTGGGCCGAGCCCGGCAACGGCCGCTACCTCAGCGAGGACTTCGCCTTCTGCCGCCGCTGGCAATCGATCGGCGGCCAGGTCTTCGTCGACACGCACTCGCGCCTCACCCACACCGGCACGCGCGTCTACCGCGGCGACTACGCGCGCTCTCTCGCGGCCAGCGCCGGGCCGTCGGCCTGAAGCAGATCGGCCAGGTCGGCCGGCAGGCTCGCCAGGTCGTAGCCGCGATCGGGCGCGATCTTCTCGAGCCGCAGTTCCGGCCCTTCCTCGGTGAGGTAGTCGTAGCCGATGGGCTGCCAGCGACGCTCGGGATCGAGTTGCCGGTAGCGGTCGCGCCGCGCGATGCGGTCCTCGCGCCGGATCATGTGCAGGTGGTAGAGCCGGAAGTAGCTGCGGAACATCCGGCCATGCTGCGCGACCGCGTCGGGATACCAGGGTCCGTGCAGCGCGGGCGCCGCGTCGAAGGCGATCTCGCGCGGCAGCCGGAACAGACACACGCGCGACTTGCTGCCCCAGCGGCCGTCGTCGCGGAAGCGGTCGGGCGCGTCCCAGAGTTCGCGCACCGCGAGCGAGAGGCAACCCAGTTGCGTTTCGAACAGCGAATCGACGATGGCGCCGAGGTGCTCGAGGAACAAGGTCTCGTAGCGCTCGTCGGCATCGCAGACCAGCACCCAGCCCGCGCCATGGCGCCGCGCGCATTCGAGCAGCCGCTGCTTGTTCCGCGTTTCGTTCCAGTCGCCACCGGGCGGGTTCGACAGCAGCTCGAGCAGCTTGGGTTCGCGTTGCAGTATTTGCGCGGTGTCGTCGGTCGAGCCGTCGTCGAGCGCGATGAAACCGTCGACATGCTCGCGCAGGTGCGCGAGGCAGCCTTCGAGCAGCCGCGCCTCGCTGCGCAGCTGCAGCACGCAGACGATGCGCGGCCGCGCGGCCAGCGGCTTCGGCGGCTCGGCGCTGCAGCGCGGGCAGAAGTAGTGCGGCGCCGGTTCGTGGTGCAGCATGCGCGCGCAGAGTTCGCACTGGCGGCGCGAGCCCATCGCGAACACCGGTGCGGGTTGCAGCCATGCGGGCACGGCCCCGGCATCGGCCGGCGGCGCGTCGTCGCGGGCGATGCGCGCGAAATCGCGCCCCCAGTCTTCGCCGTTCGCGCGCGCCTGCGCGGGCGTGCACTTGCGCCAGTCGTTGTCGGGATCGAACTGCTCGGCGCCGTCGCGCGTCTCGAACGACAGGTGCAGCAGCTTCAGTTCGGCGCAGGCCGACAGCCGCCAGCCCGCCATCTCGAGCCGCACGCGGAAGTCGTCGTCGTCGCCACCCCAGCCGGTGAAGGATTCGTCGTAGCCGCCGACCGCCTCGAAGGCCTCGCGCGGGCCGCACAGCGAGCCGTAGAAGGTGCGCAGGAACAGCGCCTCGGGCACCTGGCGCGCGAACAGCGCGGCCAGCGTGGCCGGTGGCCCGTCGACCGCGTCGAAGCGCGCGAAGCCCACGCGGCCCAGCACCACGCCGCGCTCGACCGACAGCGCGGCCTGCAGCGCCAGCGCGGGAGCGTCGCCCACGTAGGCCGACTCGGGCGAATGCACGAGCACGAAGCGGCCGCGCGCATGGCGCACGCCGACGTTGATGGCGCGGCAAGGCGGGCGCCAGCCATGCGGCCGGTCGTTGACGACCACGCGCCAGCGCACCGCATCGAAGCGCGCGAGCAGTTGCAGCAGGCCCTGTTCTTCGGCCGGTTCGTCGAGCGCGATCACCACCTCGATGCCGGCGCGCGACCAGTGCGGCGCGTTGAGCGCGGCCACGCGCTCGAACTCGGCGAGCTTGCGATAGAACGGCAGCACCACGCTGAGCATCATGCGGTCCGCCCTTCGGCGATCGGCGCGATGGCAAGCGACAAGGGAGACAATGGCAGGACCTGCTTCATCCCCGCATCATGAACGGTTGCTTCATCAATCTGCAACGCAGTGGCGATCGCCGCGCGGCCATGGAAGCGCAGCTGCGCGCGCTCGGCATCGAGGGCGTGGCGCGCTTCGAGGCGATCGACGCGGCCACCCTGCCCGCGGCGGCACCCGATGCCACCACCAGCGCCGGCGAGCGCGCCTGCTTTCTCTCGCATGCGCGCGCGCTCGAGGGCGCGCCGCCCGATGACTTCTTCCTGGTGCTGGAAGATGACGCATTGCTGAGCCGCGCGCTGCCGCCGCTGCTGCGGCCCGAGGCGCTCGCGCAGCTCGCCGACTGGGACCTGGTGTTCCTCGAATGCCTGCCCTACACCTCGGCCCCCGTCCTGCTCGCGCTGTGGCAGGCGCTGAAGAAGCAGCTGCCCGCCGATCCCACCGTGCCGCGCGATGCGATCGCCGGCATCGAGGTGCTCGACGCGCGCGGCCTCTACAACTGGGGCGCGGTCGCTTACCTCGCCACGCCGAAGGGACTGCGCGCCTTGCCGCCGCTGCTGCGCGAGGCGCTGGCCGAGGGACCGGCGCAGGCCTTCGACATGGCATTGAACCGCTGGGTGGCCGAGGGCCGCCTGCGCGCGGCGGTGCTCGCGCCCTTCCTCGCCACGCCGCGGCTCGAGAGCCATGCGCACAGCACCATCGACGACCGCCCGCGCGCGGCGGAGAACGACGCGCTCGGCGGCGCGCTGCGCCGGCTGTTCTTCGCCGGCCCGATCGATGGGCTCGAGTCCCATGTGGCCGGCTACCGCCACGCGGCGCTGACCGACGATCCGAAACTGCGCCTGCTGGCCGACCTGATGGCGCAGCTGTTCGTCATCACGGCGCGGGACGCCTAGAAGTCGGCGCAGCCGTTGCGCCGTTCCGTGTTCACGCAGCTCAGCAGGTTCGGCCGAGAACGCACGCGCGACCATTCGCGCGCCAGCACGTCGCCGCCCTGCGCGGCGCGGTCGCCGTCCAGCGGTCCGGTCGCCACGCAGATCGGCGCCTGGCCGATGTTGCGGTCGTAGAGGTAGGTCGAGGGCTGGTCGCGCACCACGTCGACCGAGGGCAGCTCGGGCCGCTCGAGGAAGACGAAGGGCGGTGGCGGCGGCGCGACCGGCGGCGCTGGGGGCGCGGGCGGCGGCGGCGGTCCCGGATCGACGCGCAGGTTGCCCGGCACCACCTGGATCGCATAGCCGGCCGCCGAGGCGAAGGCGCCATCGATCGGGTAGTTGCCCGGCGGGCTCGAGGCGTTCGCGCTGGTGCCCGGCGCGCCGCTGAAGCTCGAGGCGTTGTCGCCGAGGATCAGCCCGCTGACGCTGTAGGTGAAGCTGGGGTTGGGCGCGCCTTCCTGGCGCGCGGCATTGCCCACGGTCACGATCGCGGTCGGCTGCTGCGCGTAGATGAAGTGGTTGTCGGTGGCCGGCACCGTCACCGTGCACAGGCCCAGGTAGGCGCAGTGGTAGAGGTTGGGCAGCGGGCCCGAGCCCGCGAGGCCGCCGCGCGTCTCGCCGATCCAGGTGTCGGCCCAGACGCGCCAGGTGCCGGCGCCGATGGTGAAGGCGCCCGGGTTCTGGAAGCGCGCCGCCGCCACCAGGTCGGCGCTGGTGCTCGCGGTGACGCCGGTGCCCAGCGTGAGGTCGCCGGCCAGCGTGCGCACGAACACGGTGCCGGCCGACATCGACGCGGCGGCCGTCGGCGCGAGCTGGTTGGTCGCGGCGTTGAAGCCGTTCACGCTCAGCGCGCCGATGGTCACGGCATTCGCGTCGACGTAGGCGAAGCCGCCCTCGGCGCCGCCGCTCACGGTGGCGACGTTGTTCGCCGGGTTCTGCAGGTCGACGCTCGCGCCGCTCGAGCGCGCGAGCAGCCCGGTGGCGGTGATCGCGCCCGCGGCCGACTGCGTGATGCGGCCGTCGGACAGCAGGCCCAGCTGCGAGGCGCCGACCGTGCCGTTGACCGCGATGTTGCCGCCGGCGTCGTTCTGCAGGGTGAGCGCGCCCGGCGTGGCGATGGCGCCAGCCACCGTGATGTCGGCCGCATGGGTGGCGCTGCCCGCCACGATGGTGGGTGCGGTGAGGCGCGCGAACTCGGCGCTCGAGACCGAGAAGCCGCCGGTGCCCGCGCCGCCGAGCACGATCGGCGCATTGGTGGCGTCCGACACCACGAAGTTGGCGTCCATGCCGCCGGGCCTCAGGTTGATCGCGTTGGCCGCGCTGACCGGCGTGCCGATCACGATCGCGTCGGTGCTGCCGTCGTTGACGGCGCGCAGCACCACGTTGCGGCTGCCCTGCACCACGGGCGCCGTGCCGGGCAGGCTCGGCGAGCCGCCGGCCTCGATCGAGACGCCGGTGCCGCCGTTCTGCGACCGGCCCGTGATCTCGATGTCGCCGCCGCCGGTGGTGACGATGCGCGCGCCGTTCTCCAGCCGCACGCCCGAGTCGGGTGTGGCCGCGGGCACGGTGGTGTCGTTGTTAAAGTTGTAGCCGCGCAGCGCGATGCTGCCGCTGCCGGTGGTGATGCTGCTGCCGCCGTTGACCAGCACGCCATGCGCCGCCGCGAAGGTCGACGAGGCCTGGCGCCGCGCCACGCCCTGCACCGTCACGTTGCCGCTGGTGGTCGAGATGGTCGACGGCGTGCGGCCGTCGGTGATGACCACGCCGCTGTTCCAGTCGGCCGAGGTGCCGCGGATGTCGACGTTGCCGGTCGAGCTCGCGATCTGCGCGCCCGCCAGCGTCACGTTGCCGCCGGCGATCTGCACCGCGCCGCCCGCGCCCGCATCGGTCTGGCCGACGCGGGTGTCGATCTGGCTGTCGACCAGCGCGACGTAGCCGGTGGGCGCGCCGGGCTGGCCGCTGTAGAGCGTGACCGCGCCGCCATCGGTCTGCACCGTGGCGCCGTTCAGCTGGATGAAGCCGCTGGTGGGGCTGCCGTCGCCGCGCGCGTTCATCGTGACGCTGCCGCCGCGCGTGGCGATGGTGCCGTTGTAGCTGATCGAGCCGGGCGTGGCCGCGGGCGTGCCGTCGGGATTGACGCCCGCGTTGAACAGCACGGTGAGCGGCCCGCCCTTGCCCGACGAACGGATCACCGTGCCCAGGCCGCCCTGGATGCTGTTGCCCGAGGCCAGCTCGAAGCTCAGCGGGCCGAAGGCGGCGTTGTAGTCGATCAGCGCGTTGTTCGCGAGCGTGATGCTGCCCGCGCCCGGCCCGCCGGTGCCGGTGGTGATCTTCACGCTCGCGCCGCCGTTGAGCGCGGCGTTGATGTCGCCGTCCTGGATGGTCGAGGTGGCAACCGCGTCGAAGGGATTGGTCGGCAGCGTGCCGGCCGCCGCGCCATTGACGATGGTGACCGCGTAGGGATCGATCAGCCACTGCCCCGCGGTGCCCGCCGGCGCGCCCGCGTTGACGCGGATGCCGGTCAGGTCGAACTGCGTGCCCGAGGTCTCGATGAAGCCGCCGTTGCCGCCCGCGCTGCCGCCGCGCGCCGACAGCGTGCCGTGGGCGCGCAGGCCGTTGCCCGCGAGCAGCCGGATGTTGCCGCCGTTGCCGCTGGCCGAGGTGCTGTCGGCGAGCACGCCCATGCCCGTGGCCAGCGCGAGCATGCCGCCGGTCTTGTCGCTCACGCTGGCCTCGAAGCGGATGTCGCCGCCCGTGCCCGCGCCGCTCGCGTCGGCCAGCTTGCCGGTGGCGCCCGCGAGGCCGCCGCCGTAGATGTTGCGGCCGGTCACGGCGATGGCGCCGCCGGCCACGGTGCGGCTCGCGGTGCTCAGCAGCGCATCGGCCTGCCCGCCGCGCTGCAGCAGCACGTCGCCGTTGCCGCCGACCACGTTGATCTGGCCGCCCTCGGCACGCAGGCCCTGGCCGTCGCCGCTGGCGCGGATCCACACCGCCGCGGGCGTGATGCCTTCGTCGATGCCGGCCGGTGGCGGGGTCGGCACGCCGTTGAAGTCGTAGATCACGCCCGCGCTGCCGGCGGTGCCGACGACGTCGATGCGCCGGCCCTGGCCGGCCGTGATGCCGGCGTCGCCGATCAGCACGCCGTGCGATGCATTGATGGTGGCCGAGGCCGAGAGCTTGGCGAATTCGTCGGTGCCCAGCAGCGTGCCGAGGTCGGCGCCCTGGCCCTCCACGCGCACGTTGCCGCCGGTGGCGATGTCGACCCCTTCGGCCTGCACGCCCGCACCCGCGACGTTGAAGCGCAGCCGACCCACGGCATCGCCGGTGCTCCATCCGCGCGTGCTGCCGCGCAGCACGATGTCCCCGCCGGTGGATGCGATGCGGCTGCGAGGGCCCGGGACGCTGCCGGCCTCGCGACCGATCTCCACGCCCTTGGCGGCCAGCCCGCCGACGCCGTCGACGGTGATGGCGCCGCTGCCGGTGATGAGTTCGGAGCTCGAGATCAGCACGCCCGAGCTGCCGTTGAGCGTGGAGCTCGAATACAGCGTGCGGCCCTCGCCGCGCAGATTGATGACGCCGCCCTCGGTGCAGCTGGCGGCATCGACGCCGCAGGCCGAGATGCGGCTGTTGCGCAATTCGATGCCGGCGCCCACGCCCGAATCGCCGAACTCGGAGGCATAGCCGATGGCGCGGCCGTTGGCGGCATCGCCCTGCCCATAGAAGCGCACGTTGCCGCCGTTGGTCTCGATGCGCGCGTTCGTCATCTGGATCTGCGCGGCCCCCTCGCCTTCGGAGGTCACGATCGGGGTGTTGCCGGCCCCAGGCACCGTGCCGTTGGCATCGACATTGAAGTCCACGTTCAACGCGCCGCTCTTCGACTGGATGGTCGAACCGTCGAGCATCGCGATGCCGGTGGCCGAATCCACGCGCAGCGACGAGGTGCCGCTCTCGTTCTTGACCACCTGGGCCGCGGTGTCGAACAGCACGCCGAAGCGCTCCTGCCCGCCCTCGGCATTGGCCGCGTTGCTCGCGAGCGTGACGTCGGTGCCCTGGCCGAGCGCGCCGCCCAGCGCCTGCGCACTGATCGGACTCGAGGCCATGCCGCCGGCGCCGAGAAAGCTGCCGGGGTCGTAGTTCGGCGCGTCGGGCGTCACCACGATCTGCTTGTTCGAATTCAGCGTCCACTTGCCGTTGGCACCGCCGTTCGCGCCGCCTGCGGCCGACAGCGCGAGGTCGTCGCCGACCTGGATCGCATCGGCGCTGGTGACGATGTTGCCGCCCGCGCCCGAGCCGGACCCGGTGGCCGACAGCGTGCCCGACAGATGCAGGCCGAGCCGGGTGGCCGGCGGCGCTTCGCTGCCGGTGCCCGGCAGCGAGGCGTAGGTGGCTTGCTCGATGCGGATCTCGCCACCCGCCGCATTGCCCGCGCGGCCGTTGGCACGCAGGACCGCGCCCGACTCGTCCAGCGCGGCCCGCGCTTCCGGCGGGGCCGACGCGATCGACAGGCCGTTGAGTGCCTTGACCTGCACCGAACCACCGCCCGCATCGCCGCTCGCGTCGAGCAGCGCGCGATCCACCACGCGCACATTGCCCGCGGCCACGGAGATACGGCCGCCGGCCACCGTGCCGGTCGAGGTCGCGTCGAGCGTGCCGCCCACGCGCACCTCGTTGTCGGCACCGCCGCCGAGCACGATCTCACCGTTCTTCGTGCCCACGGAACGCGCGCGCACCACGCCGGTCTGGTTCACCACCAGCTCGCCGATGGTGGTCGACTGGCCCACCATCACGACCTTGCCGCCGTCGGCCTGCACGGTGCCCGTGTTGTTGACCGAGGCATTGGTCGCCATCGAGTCGGGTGCGATCGCGATGCTGGTGAGGCCGTCGCCCGCGAGGTCGAGCGTGATCTTGCGGCCCGAGGCCAGCCCAACGGTCTGACCGTCGGCGGTGATGGTGCCGCTGTTGCTCACGCCCGCACCCATCAGCACCACGGGTCCGCCCGACGCCGTGATGGTGCCGGCGTTGTCGACGATCTTCGCCTCGCCGTTGAGCCGCTCGAACGTGAAGTTGGTCGTGCCGCCGAGAAAGCTCTCGTCGCTGGTGGTCAGGCGCAGGGTCGACGCCACGAGCCCGCCCACGTTGACGGTGGCACCGGCGCCGAACATCACGCCGTTCGGGTTGATCAGGAACACGCGGCCGTTGGCATTGAGCTGGCCCGCGATGTTCGAGACCTCGTTGCCGGTCACGCGGTTGAGCAGGATCGCCGAGGCATTGGGCTGCTGGATGTTGACGATGTTCTTGGCGCCGATCGAGAACGTGGTCCAGTTGACGATGCCGCGCTGGCTGCCCTGCACGATGCTCATGATGTTGCCGGCCTGGGTCATCGAGACCACGTTGCCCGGCAGCGCCGAGGGCAGGAAGCCCGTGGGCAGCACCTGCGCCATCGCGGGCACGGCGCCCGCGCACAGCAGCGAGAACGCGACCGGCCGCAGCCGCAGGCGGCGCGTGGTGGCGCGAAGAAGAGGAGACGTGCGTTGCTTCATGGTCAGAACGCCTTTTGAACCTGGACGTACAGCCGCGGGTTGTGGCCGCCGCCGTCGGTCTGCGCCCGCGGTGTGCCGTCACGCCAGGCCAGCGTCGCGTTGATCGAGAAATTGCCGGGGCGCGACCAGCTCATGCCGATCCCGTAGCCGCGCAGGCTGTGCGAGTTCTCGCCGTCGAAGGGCGAGGGACGGCGCGCGAGCTTGCCGCGCGCCGCGTCGTAGAACACGAAGGGCGTGAACTCCTCGTTGACCGACCAGCGCCATTCGACGGTGCCGATCACGCCCTGGTCGGCCAGCAGTTCGCCCGAGGGGTAGGCGCGCACGGCGCGCGCGCCGCCGAGCGCGAGCTTCTCCGACGCGTCGAGGTTCTTGCTGGCCCACTGGCCGCCGATGGCGAGGTACAACGAATGGCGCGGCACGATCGACTGCAGCCGCGAGAGCTGGAAGCTCATCTTGGTGAAGCCGCCCTCGGTGCGGCGGCCGCCGAAGGCCTGGTCGGCCGCGAGGGTCTGCGGGTCGCGGATCGAGAGCGAGCCGTGATACAGCGTGCCGGTGCTGGCCCAGTAGCCGCCGCCGAAGACGTCGTCGCGCCGCTCCCAGGCCCAGCCCAGGCCGATGCCGCGCACGCGCTTCTTCACGTCGTAGTCGACGACGCGGATCTCGTCCTTGAGGTCCTTGAGGTCGGCGGTCATCCGCAGGAACAGGTTCTGCTGGCGCTGGCGGATCAACGGATAGTTGAGCGAAAAATCGAGCACGTCGGCGCGGCCCTGCGCGTCGAGGTCCGAGAACTGGCCGCCGAGGTCGTAGCTCACGCGCGCCAGGCCCATGCCGGCGCGCAGGCCGCTGGTGCCGATCGGCGCCTCGTAGGCGATGCGGCCGTACTGCAGCGCATTGCTGTCGGACACCATGACGCGCGCGTCGAGGTTGTCGCCGATGCCGAAGGGGCTGAGCCAGCGCACGGTGCCGCCGAGCCGGTAGCGGCCCGACTCCTTGGTGCCGTGGTTGTCGCCCTCGGCGGTGAAGGCCCAGCGCGGCGCGGCCGCGACCTCGACCGACAGATCGGTGGTGCCGGGCTGCGTGCCTTCCTGCAGCGCCGACGAGACCTTGACGCCGGGCTGGTCCGACAGCAGCAGCATGGCGCGTTCGTAGGCGGGTGCATTGACGGCCTCGCCCGGCTGCAGCGGCGCGAGGAAGCCGCGCACGCGCGCCTCGGCGATCGGTGCCTCGGGCGCCACCAGCACGTCGACGCGACCCAGCCGCCCTTCGATCACGCTGATCTCGACGATGCCGTCGCGCACGGTCTGCACGGGCACCACGGCCTGCGCGAGGAAGTAGCCGCGCTCCTTGTAGCGCGCGGTGATCGCCTTCGCCAGTTCCTCGAGGTCGGCCAGCGTGACGTCGCGGCCGATGTAGGGCGAGGTGATCGACTGCAGTTCCTCGTTGCTCAGCGCCTTCACGCCATTGAGGCGCAGGTCGTTGAGCTTGAAGGCACCGGTGGCGGAGGTGTTGCGCGACGGCGCGGGCAGGGTCTGCGGCGCGACACCGCCGGTGGCCTGGGCGATCGGTCGGTTGCAACTGCCGCAGGGGTCCTGCGTGGGCAGCAAGGCGGTCTCCTCGGCCTCGGTGGCATGGGCACGCTGGGCGGCCACGAGCAAGGCGGCGCCGAACAGGGCGGAGACGGCGAGGGCGATCGGCGTGGAGCGTTGCAGGACGCGCATGGGGATGCTCCGCCGCGCATCGGGGCGCGGGCTTTTCGAGAGGTTTTCGTTTCGCATCTCAGTTATCCATTGCGCTGCGCGCCACCCGCATCGCATGAAGCGACAGATGGGGTCGAAGACGAAAGCGGACTTCCGGACGCAGAGGGCGCGAAGGTTGCGCGAAGGACGCAAAAGGAAGGCAAGAAAATTTTGAATTTCTCTTTCGCGCCCTTTGCGAAATCTTCGCGTCCTCTGCGTCCGGCTGTTGGTGTTTCATTTCAGCTCCCCACCGTCAGACGCCAGTTGCCGATCAGATTGAACGGCGCCCAGAAGAAGGGATGCGACATCTTGGGATCCTTGAGCACCGCGAGCTGCCCCGCCTGCATCGCCTTCTGCAGGTCGCGGCCCTTGGCGAGTTCGCCGTAGAGCGTGCTCATCAGCACGGCCGTCGCGTCGTCCGACACCGGCCACAGCGATGCGATCAGGCTGGAGCTGCCCGCGGAGAGGAAGGAGCGCGTGAAGCCCAGCACCTCGTCGCCCTGCGCGATGCGGCCCAGGCCCGACTCGCAGGCCGACAGCGTCACCAGGGCCGTACCCTGCATCGGCAGCTCGAGGATCTCGTGCGCCTCGAGGAAGTTCTGCTTGCCGCCCTCGTTGGCCAGCAGGATGCGCGAGTACAGCGGATCGACCTCGTCGGCCTCCGCGTGCGCCGCCACGTGCATCAGCGGCGAGCGCGAGGCCACGTCGCGGAACTGCGTCTTGGTCGCGGCCGCGCCCATGTAGACGGTGTTGCTCGGGAAGTATTGGGCGAGCTGCTTGACCTCGCTCTCCGCGCCCGGCAGGTCGTACTTGTCCTCGATGCGCGGATTGCCGAAGGCCGTGAGCGTGGCGTTCACGCGCGGCGTGCGCTGCGCGAGCTGCACCGCGATGCTGATCGAGGGCGCCACCGCCACCGGGTGCGTCTCGATCACGTAGCGGCCGTTCAGCCGCAGCGCCTGGAACGGCAGGTAGTGCAGCGGGCCGTGCGGCACGATCACCAGCCGCTGGCCGGGCTGCAGGTTGAGCGGGCCGAGCAGCGCGGCGCCGAGCTTGTCGGCGTTGGTGATCGCGGTGCGGCGGCCGCGCACGATGGTGTTGCGAAAGGTCTCGACCAGCTCGGTCAGCTCCTCGCGCTTGACCGGGATCGTCTTGCTCTCGATGCCCGCGGGGCTCACCACCCACACCATCAGCCGGTCGGGCAGCGAATGGAACTGCACCACGCGCTCGTCGGCGGCCAGCGTGCGCTGCAGCGTCGCCAGGTCCACCGTGGCGGCGGCCTGCTCGCTGAGCTTCGCGCGGCCGCGCACCGCGTCGAGCAGCGCGCGCGAGCGGCTGTGCTCGCTGACTTCGAAGGCGCGGCCGCTGTCGCCCGCGTCGCTGTAGATCGCCACGCCGCGCTCGAACACCGACTGCAGGTCCGAGAACAGCCCCATCTTGAATTCTTCGCTGCGGAACTTCGCGCGCACCTTGTCCACGCCATCGAGCGCGCGGCCCACGGCCTCGGCCGCGGCCTGCTTCTGGCCCAGCGCCACCTCGCTGCGCGCCACGCCGTCCCAGGCCCAGAGCTGGTAGTAGCCGCTGTCGGCGCCGACCTGGCGCGTGGCCAGCGTGCGGTAGAGATCGCGCGCCTCGGCCGGCTTGTTTTCGGCCAGCAGCAGCCGTGCGCGCGTGCGGTCGAGCTGCGCGGCCAGCGGCGCGTCCTTCGGTTGCGGCAGCGTGCCGATCAGTTCGCGCGCACGCTGCGTGTTGGCCGGCGTGCCCGATTCGATCAGCGCATTGACCAGCGAGGCCTGCACCAGCGGCGCATACCGCGGCGAGCTGTTGGCCAGGGCCTCGTCGTAGCTGAGGATCGCGCCGTCGTAGTCGGCGCGGCGCGTGCGCACGTCGCCGATCACCTTCTGCACCGGTCCCACCACCAGCTTGGGATCGCGCGCCTCGCTCTTGAGCGCTTCGCGGGCGAACTGCTCGGCCTTCTCGAGCTGGCCCGAATAGCTGTAGACGATGGCCAGGTCGCGGTTGGCCATCGCGCGCAGGTTCGGGTCGTTGGTGGTGTTCGCCAGGTGCAGCGCCTTGCTCGCGGCGCGCACGCTCTGGCGGAACTCGCCGGCCTCGGCCAGCGCCACCGCCTGGCTGCAGTACTGGTAGCCCGACAGCTTGACGTTGTCCTGGCCGTAGAGCACCGCGCCTTCGCTGGTCAGCGCCAGCAGCGTGTCGGTGTCGGCGAGCCGGGCCTGCTCCATCTTGCTGGCCGCGGCCTCGGCACTCGGGCCTTCCTGCGCCTGCGCCGGCGACAGCTGCGTCAGCAGCACCACGCCGGCCCATCCCAGCGCCCATCCCATTCTCGAAAACCTCGCCATTGGACCCCCGCGCGCGGCCGGCATGCCCGCCTTGGCGGGCATCGACGCCGCGGAAGTGCGCGCCGTTCTGGCCTCGTGGGGAAAGTCTAGGGACGGCCCCTACCCCCGCCTATTCGCAATACGGTCTAGCGCAAATGGACTAGGGGGACGTCACGCCCCGGTCTCAGAAGTTGTGCGAGATGCCGAACTGCAGCCCGCTCGAGGGCATGCCGGGCGAGCCGGCGGGCGAGGAATCGGCCACCACGTAGGCCGCGTTGCCGCGGTTGCGGATGCGCGAATAGGCCGTGTAGACCGCCGTGCGCTTGCTGAGCCAGTGCACGTAGCCGACCGCGAACTGGGTCGCGTCGTCGGCATCGAGGCCGGGGCCGCTGCGATTGGCGCGCGCGGCCGACACCTTGATGACACCCGGGCCCACCGGCATGCTCGCGCCCACCATCACGTGCACCTGGCGGTCGTTGAAGGCCTGGTGGCGGTGGTAGTTGGCATAGAGCTTCACCGGCCCGAAGTCGTAGGTGCCGCCCACGGTCGCGGTGCGGTAGACCTGCCCGTTGGCCACCGGCGTGCGGCCATAGGCGGCCGCGACGTCGAGCGGGCCGCTGGCATAGCCCAGGCGCGCGCCCGCATAGCGCATGCCTTCCGCGCCCTCGGGCATCGCGTACATCGCCTGGCCGTAGAAGCCGCCGAGGTCGCGCGGCAGGAAGTAGCCGACCGAGTTGTCGACCCGCACCAGCGTGCGCGCGCCGCCCAGGCCCATGGGCCAGCCCTCGACCATCGCGGCCGAGCCGCCCACGCCCACCGTGCCGAAGGGCGAGAACTGCGAGACGTTCCAGAAGGTGGGCACGTAGTCGCGGCCCAGCCGCAGCTCGCCCCAGGTGCGGCTCGACAGGCTCAGCGTGGAACGCCGGTGCCAGTAGACGCCCTGGTACTCGCCGGTGTCGGGCAGCAGCGCCGACTCGAGCCAGAAGCTCGCGACCAGCCCGCCGCCCAGGTCCTCGCTGCCGCGAAAGCCCAGCCGGCTCGGGAAGATGTTGCCGCCCTGGTCCATGGCGCGCACGCTCTTGCCGCCGGCCTTGCTGTAGGTGAAGTTGAGGTCGACGGTGCCGAAGACCTGCACGCTCGACTGGGCCTGCGCGAGCAGCGGCAAGGAGGCAAGGAACAGGGCGGCCAGGACGGCGCGGAACGCGAAGGGGATGTGGCGCATGGGTGTCTTCCGAAAAATGGGCGAGCGAAAGCCGGCGCTGCGGCCCTTGGGCCGGCGCGGCGTGATGGTGGTGGTGCGGAATGCGGCGCTGGGGGCGCGCCCCGAGAGCGCTCAGTCGATGCGGATGTTCTTGGCCTTGATCAGCTTGCCCATCGCCTCGGCCTCGCGCCGCACGATGGCGCGCGTCTCCTCGGGCGTGGTGCCCATCGGCTCGAGCCCGGCCTCGGCGATCAGCCGCTGCATCTCGGGCGACTGCGTGGCCGCGCGGATCTCGCGGTTGAAGCGGTCGACGATCTCGGGCGGCGTCTTCGCGGGCAGCCAGAAGCCCAGCCAGGTGAACACCTCCAGGCCCGGATAACGTTCGGCCAGCGTGGGCACGTCGGGCAGCGCGGCGCTGCGCTGGCTGCCGGTGTAGGCGATGGGCTTGATGCGGCCGGCGCGGATGTTGGGCAGCGCCGAGATCGGCGGCTCGAAGCCCAGCATCACCTGGCCCGCGATCACGTCGGGCATGGCGCTCTGCTTGTAGGGCACGTGCAGCAGCTCGATGCCCGCGGCGTCCTGCAGCAGCTCGAAGCCCAGGTGCGCGGTGCTGCCCGAGCCATAGGAGGCGAAGCTCACGCGGCCCGGGTCCTTCTTCGCGAGCGCCACCAGTTCCACCAGGTTCTTCGCGGGCACCGAGGGATTGGCGACGATGAACGAGCCGCCCTTGAGCGCCTGCGTGACCGGCACCAGGTCGGCCTGCGGGTTGTAGGGCAGCTTCGACAGCAGGAACGGCGTCATGGTGAACGGGTTGCTGGTCGAGAACAGGATGGTGTAGCCGTCGGGCGCGGCCTTGGCGACCGCGTCGGTGCCGATGGCCGCGAGCGCGCCGGGGCGGTTCTCGACCACCACCGGTGTCTTGAGCATCTGGCCGAGCCGCTCGGCGTAGGCGCGCGCGAACACGTCCGAGCCCACGCCGGCCGGCGTGGGCGTGATGATCCGGATCGGGCGCTGGGGCCAGGCGCCGGACTGCGCCTGCGCGCCGGCGCCGGCCAGCGTCAGCGCGAGGGCGGCGCCCCACAGGGTTGCAAGCTTTCTCATGGTGTCTTGTCTCCGTTTCTCTTTTCTATGAATCGAATGCGCGCGGCGTCGCCGCCGGCGTGCCTGCCGTTCTGCTCTTGTCTTGTTGTCCCGCCTCCGCGAACCCGATCGGTCCGCCGCGTTCCGCTCAACCGCCGGCGCGTGGCGCCAACGGTGGATAGCTCACGTTGTCCAGCCCCGGCACCACCAGCCGCGCAGGGTCGTTGCCGTTGGCGCGCAGCTGGTCGACCGCATAGTCGACCACGCAGCCCGAAAGCAGCTGCCGCGGGTCCTCGAGCACCACGCGCAACCGCGTGTTGAGCGCGAACCAGTCGTCGGGACTCGCGATCGCGGGCATCTCGCCGACCGACTCCGTCCGCGCGTCGATATGGGGCCGCCCCGCGGCGCCGGGCTCGAAGCGCGGATAGCCCTCGTACATCAGCGGCCCGAGTTCGCTCACGGTGCGCGTATGGGCCCAGATCTGGCGCAGCGGCTCCTCGAAGGCGCGCACCGCCGCGAGGTCGGGCAGCTCGGCCACCTTGAAGCTCGGGCCGTGCGGCGCGATGTAGAGCCGGTCGAGCGCGAGCCGCTGGCCCGAGGCCGCGAGGATCATGGCGGCGACCGAGTTGGTGGTCCAGGTCACGCCGGCCGTGGGCCGGCCCTGGCGGCCGACGATCAGCACCATGGCGCGCGACCAGTCGATCGCATGGCGGTCGAACCAGCCGATCACGCGGTGGCCGGTGTCCATGCCGACCAGGAAGAAGGTCGCGATCATCACGGCGTTCATCGGCACCGTGGCGCCCACGGCATCGCCGCGCGCCTCGATGTAGTGCTCGCGCAGGTCGGCGGCGGTGAAGCTCTCGGGCTCGCGCAGCGCGCGCTCGAGGTAGCGCTCGGTCAGCGCGCACGAGTAGTCGACCAGCTGCGCGATGCGCGCCTCGCGGCCGCGGTAGGCGGGCACCGCGACGGTGTCGCGCCACAGCGCCTCGGAGTTGGCGGCGCGCGCGGCGCGCGTGCTCTCGATCAGGCGTCGGGTCTCGGCGCGCCAGAGCTCGCCCTCGGGATCGAGCTCGCGCAGCCGCAGCAGCGAAGCCACCGCGGGCCCGTGGTGCGAGATGCCCGCGAGTTCCTTGAAGCCGCGCGTCGACAGGCGGAAGCCCTCGATCTCGGGCGGCCGGCCGCCGCCGGGGAACAGCACGATGTCGGTGCTGGTCGCGACGATCAGCGGATCGTGCGCGGTGGCCGCGGCGGTGCGTGCCGTCAGCGTGGCGCCGATGCTCGTGGGCCCGGCCGTGTAGGTCTCGAACAGGCGGACCAGCTCGGGGCTCTCGTGAGGTGCGTAGGTGGCCATGGCGGATCAGCCCGTGATGGAGGCGCCGAGGCCCTCGACGCGGTAGATGCGGCTGGGCGTCGCGAAGCGCACCGCCGCGCTCAGGCTGTTGGCCACCGCGAGATGCAGCGCGCCGTCGGCCTCGAAGAAGGCGGCGTCGGTGCCGCCCGAGGTCGCGAAGCGCGCGGCCTCGACCAGCCGGCCCTCCTGCATGCGGAACACGATCGACTCGAGCTCGGGGATCGGCGCCTCGCGCGTGCCGTGCAGGAAGTTGACGAGCACGAGGTGCCCGCCCTGCGCATCGCCGCGCCAGGCGAACTCGCGCCCGCCCGGGCCCGCGAGCACCTGATGCACCGCGAAGCCGCCGTCCTGCCAGCGGTAGAGCAGCGTGTCGCCATGCAGGTTGGCGAAGGCCAGCCAGGCCTGGCCCTGGGTCTCGAAGAAGCAGAAGGCGCGGCCGCTGCGGCCATCGAGCTGCTGGAACGGCTCGAAGCGCTCGCCGTTCCAGCGCAGCAGCAGCGAGGGCACGGCATGGTCGGCATGGGCCAGCAGCCGCTCGCCGCCGACCTCGAAGAAGGCCCAGTTGTAGCCCCAGGCCGAGGGCACGTCCTGGAACGGCACGAAGCGCGCGCCATCCCATTCGAGGAGGCACGACGACACCGGCCGCGCGGGCTGCTCGCCCGGCAGGGTCACGCCCTGCGCGAGCGCGAGGAAGTGGCGCTCGCCGATCGCGAAGTGGTGCCACTGCTTGGCCGCGAAGCCGTCGATGCGCTGGAAGGGCTCGAAGCGGCCGTCGACCAGTTCGAAGATCGTCGACGGCACGGCCAGCGTGTAGGGATCGCGCCCGCTGCGCAGGCTCGCGGTGGCGAGGAAGGCGCGCTCGCCGATGCGGAAGAACTCGGCGTCCTCGCCGCCGGGCACCGGCAGGCTGGCATGCGGCACGAAGCGCCCGCCGTCCCAGCGGTACACCGACATCTCGAGGTCGCTGTCGCCCAGCGTCATCTTCGCGGGCTGCCCTTCGACGTCGCGCGCCAGCTGCGGCACCGCGAGGTAGCGCGTGCCGCCGTGGACGAAGCCGGCCACCGCGCGCGCGCCGGTGGTGGCGAGTTCCTGGATGCAGTTCAGTTGCATGGCCGGGCTTTCGATCGTGGAGGCATCCATGGTCTCAGAACCCGAACAGCCGCGCCGGGTTGTCGGCCAGGATGCGCCGGCGCGCGGCGGCGTCGGGGATCCAGTCGCCCAGCAGGTTCAGCAACTCGCCGGTGTCGCGCCCGCCTTCGGGAATGTGCGGCCAGTCGCTGCCCCAGATCACGCGCTCGGGCACGGCCTCGACGATGGCCTGCGCGAGCGGGCGCAGCCGCGCGTAGTTGCCGTCCTTGGCGAGCCGGTACGGGCCCGAGAGCTTGAACCAGCCGCGGCCGTCGTGCACCGCGCGCAGCAGGCGGTCGAAGTCGGCGCGCGTGAGGCCGTCGCTCTCGAGCATGTAGCCCATGTGGTCGATCACGAAGTCGCTCTCGATCTCGGGCAGGAAGGGGATCAGGTCGCGCACCACCCAGCCCGGCGTGTAGAACTGGACATGCCAGCCGAGCGCGCGCGTGCGCTCCACGCTGCGCGCGATGAAGCGCTGCAGCTCGGCCGTGGGCAGGCCCGAGCGCAGGAACAGGTCGAGGCGCAGCGCGCGCACGCCGCGCGCATGCATGGCGACGAGTTCCTCCGCCGAGGTGCCGTCCTCGACCATCGCCACGCCGCGCGCGGCATCGCCCGCGATGTCGAGCGCATCGAGCATGCAGCGGTTGTCGGTGCCGTAGAAGCTGGGCTGCACGATCACGAAACGCTCGAGGCCGAGCACGCCGAGCGCGGCGCGCAGCTGCGGCAGGTCGCCGTCGGGCAGCGTGTAGTGCGGCGCGGGCACGCGCGGGTAGCGCGCCTCGGGGCCGAACACGTGCACGTGCGCGTCGCAGGCACCGGCGGGCACCTCGAAGGCGGCGCGGGTCAGGGTCTGCGCGTCGCGCATCGGCTTGGAAACGAGGATCTGGTCGGTCATGGAAAAGGTCGAATCGGAAATTTGAAGAGACTCAGTCGAGCAGCACGGCGCCGTCGAGCGGCCGCACCGAATCGAGCGCCTGCGCCACGCGCTCGTGCAGCACGGCGAGCAGCAGGTCGGTGTCGATGCCGGTCATGAGGAAGGGCGCGGCGCCACGGCGGATGCAGTCGGCCACGTAGGCGATGTCGGCCACGCCGCCGATGGCCAGCGGCTTGCCGGCGCGCGCGCAGGCCGCGAGCGCGGCGTCGTGCGCCTCGCGCAGCCGCGGATGCACGGCGGGGCCGCCCTGCAGGTTCATCTCGGCGCCGAGGTCATTGCTGCCGATCGCCAGCAGGTCCACGCCCGGCACGCGTGCGATGGCCTCGATGTTCTCGATGCCGCGCGGGCTCTCGATCAAGAGCTTGACCACGGTCGAGCGGTTGGCGCGCTCGCGCAGTTCGGCCGCGGGCAGCCGGCGGTAGCCGAAGGCGGGCAGCGCGGCGATGGCCGAGCGATGGCCCTCGGGCGGGAAGCGGCAGGCCGCGACCACGTCGGCCGCCTGTCCGGCGGTTTCGACGCGCGGCACGATGATGCCGGCCGCGCCCGCGTCGAGCAGCCGGCCGATCACGCCGTATTCGCGTTCGGGCACGCGCACGAAGGGCACCAGGCCGATGTCGAGCGCGGTGGCGCAGATGGCGCCGGCCGCGTCGATCGGCATCGCGCTGTGCTCGAGGTCGACCCAGATCGCATGGTGGCCGCTGGCCTTGGCCAGCCGCGCGATCTCGGCGCCGCGCGCATGGCGCACGCCGAGCGCGGCCACCCATTGGCGGCGCGCGAGCCGCTGCATCACGGGGCTGGTGCTGCCGGCGGAGGCCGGCGAAGGGGTGTCTCTTGTCTCCATGGCGGCGACTGTAGGCAGTCGGCCTTATATTTGGAAATACTGATTGGTCACAGATTTCCATACGCAGGAGATATCGATGGAACTACGGCATCTGCGCTATTTCGTGGCGGTGGCGGAGGAGCTGAACTTCACGCGCGCGGCGCAGCGGCTGCACATGGCGCAGCCGCCGCTGAGCACGCAGATCCGCCTGCTCGAGGAGGAGCTGCAGGTGCGCCTGCTCGACCGCGACAAGCGCCGCGTGCATCTCACGCAGGCCGGGCGCCACTTCCTCGAGCGCGCGCAGGCGATCCTCGCGTCGGTCGAGTCGGCCAAGGGCGAGGCGCGCGACGCGGCCACCGGCGGCATCGGCAAGATCGCGCTGGGCTACACCGCTTCGTCGATGCTGTCGGCCACGCTGCCGGCCGCGATCCGCGAGTTCCAGGCCGCGCATCCGCGCATCGCGCTGGCGCTGCACGAGATGACCTCGCTCGACCAGCTCGACGCGGTGCACGGCCACCGGCTCGACCTCGGCATCCTGCGCCATCCCAACGTGCCGATCCCCGCGGGCATCGCGATCGAGGCCTGGTACCAGGCGCCGCTGATGGTGGCGGTGCCGGCCACCCATCCGCTGAGCCAGGCCCCGGTGCGCATCGCCGACCTGCGCGACGAGCCGCTGATCCTCTACCCGCGCCATTCGGGCATCGGGCTGTACTGGAAGGTGCAGGAGCTGTGCTCGAAGGCGGGCTTCCGCCCGCGCATGGTGCAGGAGGCACGCGACGCCTCGACCATCGTCGGCCTGGTGTCGGCCGGCGTGGGCCTCGCGATCGTGCCCAGCGGCACCGAGTCGATCCGGCTCGAGGGCGTGGTCTACCAGCGGCTGCGCGAGAAGAGCGCCGTGTCGGCGCTGCACCTGGGCTACCGCGAGGCCGACCCGAACCCGTACCTGGGCCTGCTGCTCAAGCAGCTGCGGCGCTCGGCACGGGTCTGAGAACGTGTTTGTGATCTATTCATGGTGCCCGTTGCCCCGCAAAGCTGGCAGGTGCAAGGCGCAAAGCGCAGCCGGGCTGGTGGCCCGGCGAGCATTTGCAACGCCGCAGATGCCAGCTTTGCGGGGCAACCCTTCGGGCAAGGCAGCAAAGCGCCGCACTCGTCGTTGCGCACCTTGTCCAGGCATCAGCCTGGACGGCGGCGCGCGCCTAGATTGCGACGCTTTGCTGCCTTGCGGGCACCATGAATAGATCACAAACACGTTCTGAGCGGACTCAGGCCGGCACGGCGTCGATGTTCGGCCGGTCCCAGTGCCGGTGCTTCGCGATCGCGGCCACGAAGTCCTGCGCGATCTGCTGCGCGGCGCTGGCGTCGCCGAGGTTGGTGACCGGCGTGGCCGCCACCACCACGCCCGGCGGCAGGCTGTCGGCCGGCGTGTCGGCGGCGATGCCCAGGGTGGAAAGCAGTTGCACGCCCTCGCCCACGGTGCACACGGCCTTGCAGTGCTTGAAGGCCTCGAGCACGAAGTGCACCGCGTCGCCGCTGGCGGCCAAGGCACGCGCGCCCTCGGCGCCCGCGGGCACCAGCACCGCGTCGAACATCACCGAGGGCATGTTGACGAAGGTGGCGTCGGTGTCGACCTGGCGCTTGGAGCCGCTGACGACCGAGCCCAGGCGCGGGCCCACGACCTTGCATTGCGCGCCTGCCTGCTCGAGCGCCTCGCGGATCGGCTTGAGCGAGGCCGAGTCGATGCCGTCGGCCACCAGGATCGCGACCTTGCGCGTGCGGATCGAACCGTCGCCGGTGCCCGCCATGCTGAGCGCGGGCGACTCCTCGATCGGCATGTGGATGCGGTGCTCGCGGAAGCCCGCGCGCCCGGCCGCGGCGCGCGCATCGGGCTCGCCGATGCCCAGCGGCTCGGCCACGCGGCGCGCCAGCTTCTCGTCGACGTGCGCGAGGTTGTCGACCATGCGCTGGCGGATCGCCGGCACCTCCACCTTCGACAGCTCGAAGCGGAAGGCCGCGATGATGTGCTCCTTCTCGGGCGCGCTCTGGCTCTCGAAGAACAGGCGCGCCTGCGTGAAGTGGTCGTCGAAGGTGTGGCTGCGGCGGCGCAGCTTGGGCGCCTCGTAGTCGGTGTCGGGGTAGCTCTGGAAGCCGGCGCTGTCGCCGTCCACGCGGAACTCGGCGCCGCTGCCCAGCGTGTTGGGCTCGTAGGCGACCTGGCCGCGCGCGATGGTCTGGCGGTGCATGCCGTCGCGCTGGAAGTTGTGGAACGGGCACACGCCCTTGTTGATCGGCAGCTCGTGGAAGTTGGCGCCGCCCAGGCGCGAGATCTGCGTATCGGTGTACGAGAACAGCCGGCCCTGCAGCAGCGGGTCGTTGGTGAAGTCGATGCCCGGCACCAGGTGGCCCGGGTGGAACGCCACCTGCTCGGTCTCGGCGAAGAAGTTGTCGGGGTTGCGGTTGAGCACCATGCGGCCGATCTTCTGCACCGGCACCATCTCCTCGGGGATCAGCTTGGTGGGATCGAGCAGGTCGAAGCCCAGCGTGCCTTCCTTGCCCTCGGGGATCATCTGCACGCCGAGCTCCCATTCGGGGAAGTCGCCGTTCTCGATCGCCTCCCAGAGGTCGCGGCGATGGAAGTCGGGGTCCTTGCCCGCGATCTTCTGCGCCTCGTCCCAGGCCAGGCCGTGGATGCCGAGCTTGGGCTTCCAGTGGAACTTGACGAAGTGGCTCTCGCCGCGCGCGTTGACCAGGCGGAAGGTGTGGACGCCGAAGCCTTCCATCATGCGCAGGCTGCGCGGGATCGCGCGGTCGCTCATGGCCCACATCAGCATGTGGGTGGTCTCGGGCATCAGCGAGGCGAAGTCCCAGAAGGTGTCGTGCGCGCTCGCGGCCTGCGGCATCTCGTGGTGCGGCTCGGGCTTGACGGAGTGGATCAGGTCGGGGAACTTCATCGCGTCCTGGATGAAGAACACCGGCACGTTGTTGCCCACGAGGTCGTAGTTGCCTTCGCGGGTGTAGAACTTGACGGCGAAGCCGCGCACGTCGCGCACGGTGTCGGCCGAGCCGCGCGAGCCGGCCACGGTCGAGAAGCGCACGAACACCGGCGTGCGCGCATCGGGGTCCTGCAGGAAGTCGGCGCTGGTGAACTGCGACATCGACTTGTAGACCTGGAAGTAGCCGTGGGCGGCCTCGCCACGCGCATGCACCACGCGCTCGGGAATGCGCTCGTGGTCGAAGTGCGTGATCTTCTCGCGCAGGATGAAGTCCTCGAGCAGCGTGGGTCCGCGCCGTCCGGCCTTCAGCGAGTTGTGGTTGTCGGGAATCCGCAGTCCCTGGTTGGTCGTCAGCTCGGCTCCATGGTCGAGCGTGAAGCCCTCGAGCTGCTGCTGCTTGGCGTCGCTGGCGTCCCCCGCTTTGGAATTCTTGGCGGGCTTGGCGCGCCGGGCGGCGGCCTTGTTCTGTGGCGTCATCGAGGGGCTTTCAGGTGTCGTGTAGGGAGCTCAGGCTCATCCAGCGCCGCCGTTGTCCAGAAGCATGTCCAGCACATTCACCACGGCGACCAGGCAGATGCAGCCGGCGACGGCGGCAACGGACCAGATCAGGATCTCGTCGCCCCAATGGGTGGCGAACGAGTCGAACAGCGACGAAAACTCCATGATTCCCTCCAGCGGACCGGTTGAACGCGCCCGTGCGATATGGATCGCTCTGGCCAGGACTTGCGAACGCTCCCTGCCTGGCTTCGATGCGGGCGGAGACCGAGCGTAGGGGTCGCACCGCGCAAAACCCGTAGTGGCGGCCCGCCCCCGTCTGTGGGAGAGCGGACGCCCCTGCGGTAGGAAGGCGCCGACAGCGCGACGGACTACGAGCGATGCGCGCGTTGACCCCACGCGCGCGGGTGTCGCCGGCCCCAAGATCGGTGTTGGGGAATCTCCCCCGCGAAAGAACCCATGCTCATCCGGATCGGCTACGACATCGAGCTCGCGCTCGCCACGGCCCCCATAGCGCCCACCGCGCTGGTCTACATGCTGCAGGTCCATCCCTCGCGGGTGGCGGACCTGCGCGGCGGCGGCGAGCAGCTCACGATCGAGCCGCCGCTGTTCACCGACCACTACTTCGACACCTTCGGCAATGCCTGCGCGCGCGTGCAGATTCCCGCGGGCGTGACGAACGTGCGGCTGCGCAACCAGGCCGTGATCGCCGACCCGGGCACGCCCGAGCCGGTGGAGCGCGACGCCATCGAGCACAATCCCGCCGCGCTGCCGGTGGAGACCCTGGCCTTCCTGCTGCCCAGCCGCTACTGCGAGGTCGACAGCGAGCTGCTGCAGTTCGCCTGGGACCGCTTCGGCACGGTGGCACCGGGCTGGTCGCGCGTGCAGGCGATCTCGGACTTCGTGCACGGCCACCTGCGCTTCGACTACGCCAGCGCGCGCGCCACGCGCACCGCCGCGCAGGGCCTGCGCGAGGGCACCGGCGTGTGCCGCGACTTCGCGCACCTGGCGATCACGCTGTGCCGCTGCATGAACATCCCGGCGCGCTACGTGACCGGCTACCTCGGCGACATCGGCGTGCCGCCGGTTCGCTCGCCGATGGACTTCAGCGCCTGGTTCGAGGTCTACCTCGGCGACCGCTGGCACACCTTCGACGCGCGCCACAACCAGCGCCGCATCGGCCGCGTGACGGTGGCGCGCGGACGCGACGCGGCCGACGTGCCGATCACGATGATGTTCGGCGCGCACACGCTGGCGCGCTTCGAGGTGACGACTGTGGAGGTCTAGGGGGTTCTGAATACGGACATCCGTACGCAGAGGGCGCGAAGGTTACGCGAAGGACGCGAAAGAACAGCCGAAATGTGTGGGCCGCGCCCAAGCGGCCGCCGTGCGCCGAACATGGCCGGAATCGGGCGAGGCGGTCGCGCGACGACAGCCCACCTTTGGGGTTTTCCTTTTGCGTCCTTCGCGTAACCTTCGCGTCCTCTGCGTACGGCTGTCCGATCCCGTATTGGTGTGGCACATTCAGCCCCGCATGAGCCACCTCGACCTGAACCTCGTTCGCGTGTTCGTCGCGATCTACGAAACCCGCAGCGTGACCCATGCGGCCGAGCGGCTCGACGTCACGCAGTCGACCGTGAGCTATGCGCTCGCGAAGCTGCGCAAGGTCTACCTCGACCGGCTGTTCTCGCGCGGCAGCGACGGGCTGGTGCCCACGGGCATGGCCGAGCAGCTGTTCCAGCGCTTCCGCGAGGCGCTGACCATGGTCGAGGGCACGCTCGAGCAGAACGCCAGCTTCGATCCGCTGCGCTCGACGCGGCGCTTCCGGCTCGCGATGTCGGACATCGGCGTGCTGTACTTCGTGCCGCCGCTGCTGCGCCGCTTCCAGGAGGTGGCGCCGCGCATCGAGATCGAGATCGCGCAGATCTCCGACACGCTCGGCGAGGAGCTGTCGACCGGGCGCCTGGACATGGCGGTCGGCAACATCCCTTCGCTCGGTTCGCCGATGCACGGCGCGCTGCTGTTCCGCGAGCACTACGTGTGCCTGATGTCGGCCAGCCATCCGAGCATCGGCGAGCGCATGAGCCTCGCGGCCTTCTCGGCGGCGCGCCACGTGATGGTGTCGTCGCCGCGCTCGGGCCACTTCCTGATCGAGGACATGCTGGCCGAGCGCGGCATCAACCGCAACATCGTGGCGCGCGTGCCGCAGTTCACCGTGCTGCCGCAGCTGCTGTCGCAGAGCGACCTGCTGGTGCTGCTGCCCTCGCGCGTGGCCGACCTCTACGTGCGCCAGGGCGGGCTCAAGGCGCTGCCGCTGCCGCTGGCGCTGCCCGACTTCCAGGTGCAGGCGCACTGGCATGCGCGCCACGAGTACAGCGCGGCGCACCGCTGGCTGGTCGACGAGATCGTGCGCACGCTCGGCAAGCTCTAGACCAGATAGCGCCGCACGGCCTCCTCGTCCCACGCGATGCCGGTGCCGGGCTCGGCCGGCGCGGTGGCCATGCCATCCTCGAAGGCCAGCGGCCGCGCCAGCACCGGTGCCGCGAGGTCCATGCGCTCGAGCAGGTGGGCCGTCGGCGTCACCGCCATCAGGTGCACGCTGACCTCCTGGAAGATGTGGCTCGACATCGGCACGCCATGCGCCTGCGCCAGCGCGGCGGCGCGCAGCCAGCCGGTCACGCCGCCGATCTTCATCGCATCGGGCATCGCGAGATCGCAGGCACCGGCCTGCAGCGCCTTGGCCATCTCCTCGGGACCGCACCAGTTCTCGCCCATCTGCAGCGGCAGCCGCACGCGCTCGCGGATGCGCGCATGGCCCGCGTAGTCCTCCTGCAAGGTGGGCTCCTCGACCCAGCCGATGCCCTCGTCCTCGAGCGCGCGGATGCGGCGCACCGCCTCCGGCACGCTCAGGCCCTGGTTGTAGTCCACCAGCAGCTCGACGCGGTCGCCGACCACGGCGCGCAGCGCGCGCACCACCTCGAGGTCCTCGGCCAGCGTGGCATGGCCGATCTTGGTCTTGATGGCGCGAAAGCCCTGCGCCACCGCGAGCGCGGCGCGCTTCGTGCCGAGCGCGAGGCCGTCCATGCTGTGGCTGTCGTAGGCGGCGATGGCGCGGCGCGTGCCGCCCAGCAGCTCGACCAGCGGCACGCCGCGCGCCCTGGCCAGCGCGTCCCAGGCCGCCATGTCGAGCCCGGCGCCGGCCATCAGTGCGATGCCGGTGCGGCCCAGCAGGCGCAGCCGCTGCGCCAGCAGCCGGTCGAGGTCGAAGGGCGCGAGCGGCTGGTCCTTGAGCACGCTGCCCAGGGTCAGCACCATGCGCCGCGTGGCGCGCAGCGCGAGCGGCGTGTAGGTGAACAGGTAGGCATGGCCGACGGTGCCGTCGTCCGCGTGCAGGTCGACCAGCACCAGCGGCGCGGTCGCCACCACGCCCACGCTGGTGCGCACCGGATGCTCGAGCGGCACGTTGACGCTGCGCGCCTGCACGTCGGCCACGCGCAGGCCGGTATCGGGAAGGGAGTTCATGCGTGCGTCGTTCCTCACAGGCCCAGGTAGGCGGCCTTCACGCGCTCGTCGCCGAGCAGCTGCGCGGCCGGTCCACCGAGCGCGATGGCGCCGGTCTCGAGCACGTAGCCGCGGTCGGCCACCGAGAGGGCGGCATGCGCGTTCTGCTCCACCAGCAGGATCGGGATGCCGCGCGACTTGAGCCGCGCGATGACGCCGAAGATCTCCTTCACCAGCAGCGGCGCCAGCCCCATCGAGGGCTCGTCGAGCAGCAGCATGCGCGGCTCGCACATCAGCGCGCGCGCGATCGCCAGCATCTGCTGCTGGCCGCCCGAGAGCGTGCCGGCCGCCAGCAGGCGCTTCTCGCCGAGCACCGGGAACAGCGCGTACATCTCGTCCAGCCGCTGCGCGCGGCGCTCGGCGCGCGTGTAGCCGCCCAGCAGCAGGTTGTCCTGCACCGACAGCGGGCCGAACACCTGCCGGCCCTCGAGCACCTGCGCCAGGCCCGCGCGCACGCGCGCGTCGGCGCTGTCGCGCGCGATCTCGCGGCCGAACAGGCGCACGCTGCCGGCGCTGCCGCGGATCAGGCCCGAGACCGCGCGCAGCAAGGTGGTCTTGCCCGCGCCGTTGGCGCCGACCAGCGCCACCAGTTCGCCCGCGCCGACCTGCAGGTCGATGCCGTGCAGCGCCTCGATGCGGCCGTAGCCGGCGCGCAGGCCGCTGACTTCCAGTGCGATGCCGCTCATGCCGAGGCCTCCGCCTCGGTGCCGAGATAGGCCGCGATCACCTGCGGATTGGCGCGCACCTCGGCGGCGGTGCCCTCGGCGAGCTTGCGGCCGTAGTCGAGCACCAGCAGGTGGTCGGAGATGTTCATCACCAGCTTCATGTCGTGTTCCACCAGCAGCACCGTCACGCCCGAGGCGGCGATGCTGCGGATCAGTTCGGTGATCTCGTGGGTCTCGGTGTCGTTGAGGCCCGCGGCCGGCTCGTCGAGCAGCAGCAGGCGCGGCCGGCTCGCGAGGGCGCGCGCGATCTCGAGCCGCTTGAGCAGGCCGAACGAGAGCTGCGTGGCATGGGCATGCGCATGGCGGCCCACGCCCACGTAGTCGATCAGCCGCAGCGCCTCCTCGCGCAGCGCGGCGTCGGCGCGGCGCGTGGCGCCGGTCATGCCGCCCAGCAGCGAGCTGCGCGTGTGCAGGTGCGCGCCGAGCATCACGTTCTCGCAGGCGGTCATGTTCATGCACACCTGCAGGTTCTGGAAGGTGCGGCTCATGCCGCGCCGCGCCAGCCGGTCGGGCGCCATGCCCGCCACGTTCTCGCCGTCGAGCAGGATCTCGCCGCGCGTGGGCTCGTAGACGCCGCTGATCAGGTTGAACAGCGTGGTCTTGCCGGCGCCGTTGGGCCCGATCACCGAATGCACCGAGCCGGCGCGCACGCTGAAGCTCACGTCCTGCATGGCGTGCACGCCGCCGAAGGACTTGCTGAGGTTCTTCACTTCGAGCATGGCTCAGCCCTTCCTGCGCAGCCGCAGCGCGAGCGTGGGCACCAGCCCCTTGGGCAGGAACATCATGGTGAGCATCAGCACCAGGCCGAAGAACACCATCTCGTAGCCGTGCAGGCCGCCCAGCAGCTGCGGCAGCGCGGTCAGCAGCGCGGCGCCGAGCAGCGCGCCGAAGGTCGAGGCCATGCCGCCGAGCACCACCATGGTCGCGAGCTCCACCGAATGCGTGAAGGCCGCCAGCGAGGGACTGATGAAGCCCAGGTAATGCGCCGTGAGGCTGCCCGAGACCGCGGCGAACACGGCCGACACCACGAAGGCGCGCACCTTGAAGCGCGCCACGTCCACGCCCATCACGCGCGCCGCCACCTCGGAGCCGTTGAGCCCGCGCAGCGCGCGCCCGGCCGGCGATTCGTAGAGGTTGAGCGACAGCAGCACCGCGAGCCACAGCAGCACCGCCGCCAGCGCATACCAGTGCAGCACCTTGGCGAAGGCGAAGCCGGCCACCGCCAGCGGCGGCACCGGCATGCCGTCGGGGCCGCCGGTCCAGGCGACCTCGTTGATCAGCACGATGTTGACGATCACGCCCAGCCCGAGCGTGGCCATGGTCAGCGAATGACCCTTGAGGCGCAGGATCGGCTTGGCGATCAGCCAGGCCACCAGCGCCGCGCCCACGGCCGCGGCGCAGATGGCCGGCAGCGCGGGCCAGCCGAAGCGCGCCGTCACGATGCCGCTGCCGTAGGCGCCGATGGCGACGAAGGCCGCGTGGCCGATGCTGATCTGGCCCGCGAAGCCCATCAGCAGGTTGAGGCCGATGGCGGCGATAGCCGCCAGCGCGATGCGCACCGCGACGTCGATCACGTAGTTGTTGGGCAGGGCCAGCGGCAGCAGCGCCAGCACCAGGGCCAGCAGCAGCAGGGAGGGACGCAGCAGCGCCCGCGAGGACGCCTTCATACCCGCTCCGCTCCCTTGCTGCCGAACAGGCCGTGCGGCATGACCAGCAGGATGAACACGATCAGCACGAAGGGCACGGCATCCTTGTAGGCCGAGGAGACATAGCCCGCCATCAGCGCCTCGAGCAGGCCGACGATGAGGCCGCCGACCACCGCGCCGCCCGCGCTGCCGAGCCCGCCCAGCGTGGCCGCGACGAAGCCCTTCATGCCCAGCATCAGGCCGATGTCGTAGACCGTGGTGGTGATCGGCGCGGCCACCACGCCGGCCACGGCGCCCAGCAGCGCCGACAGGCCGAACGAGAGCTGCAGCACGCGCGAGGTCGGGATGCCGACCGCGCGCGCGGCCAGCGCATTGGCCGCCACCGCGAGCATGGCCTTGCCCACCATGGTGAAGCGGAAGAAGGCGAAGCACAGCGCCACCAGCAGCGCGGCGGTGCCCAGCACCCACAGGCTCTGCGGCAGCACGTAGGCGCCAAGGATCGACAGCGCCGCGTCGCCGCTGAAGGCCGGCAGGGTCTGCTGGTTCTTGCCGAGCACGATCTGCACCACGCCCTGGATGAAGATCGAGGCGCCGATGGTGATGATGATCAGCGACACCACGCTGGCCTCGCCCGCGGGCTTGATCGCGAGCCGGTACAGCAGCAGGCCCGCCACCACCGTGGCCAACACGCCGCCGGCCACGGCCACGCCGTAGGGCAGGCTGGCGCCGAGCAGCGCGGCCGTGATCATGGCGCCGAGCATGAGGAAGTCGCCCTGCGCGAAGTTGATGACGCCGCTGGCGTTGTAGATCAGCGAGAAGCCCAGCGCGGCCAGCGCGTAGATCGCGCCGGTGGTGAGTCCCGAGAAGACGAATTGCATGAAGTCAGCCATGGCGTGCTCCGGCGTGGGAAAGCCCGGCACTGCCGGGAAAGGGAAGGTTGGCGAGCAGGTGGTGGGGCGCGACCTCGTCCACGCGGTCGGCGCCCAGCAGCACCAGGGTGCGGGCGATGTCGTCGACCAGGCCGGCCAGCACGCCGCGCGCGCCCGCCTCGCCGTCGCAGGCCATGCCCCAGACCGCGGCGCGGCCGACGAAGGCCGCGGTGGCGCCGGCGGCCAGCGCCTTGACCACGTCGCTGCCGCGGCGGAAACCGCCGTCGACGAACACCGGGATGCGCCCGGCCACGGCATCGACCATGCGCGGCAGCACCGAGATGGTCGAGGGCGCCGCGTCGAGCTGGCGCCCGCCGTGGTTCGACACCACGATGCCGTCGGCGCCGTGGCGCACGGCCAGCGCGGCATCGCCCGGATGCAGCAGGCCCTTGACCAGCAGCGGGCCGTCCCACAGCCGGCGCAGCCAGGCCAGGTGCTCCCAGGCCAGCGTGCGATCCATGGTGCGCGACAGCAGCGCGGCCTGCAGCTGGGCCGAGGTGGCGCCGTCGTCGGCCTCGGCCAGGTTGACGAACGAGGGCGAGCGGCCCTGCATCGCCATCGCGAGCGACCAGCGCGGATGCAGCGCGAGGTCGAGCAGGGTCGAGGGCGTGAAGCGGAACGGCAGCCGAAAGCCGTTGCGCACATCGCGCTCGCGATAACCGCTCACCGCCGCATCGACCGTCAGCACCAGCGCCGAATAGCCGGCGGCGCGCGCGCGGCGCACGAGCTGCTCGGCGATGGCGCGATCGCCCATCACGTAGAGCTGCATCCATTGCAGCGCCTCGGGGTCGCGCCGCAGCGCGGCCTCGCGCACCGCCTCGAGGCGGTCGTTCGACGGCGTCGACAGCACGTGCGGCACGCCGGTGGCGGCGGCCGCGCAGGCCAGCAGGGTGTCGCCATGCGGGCGCACCAGGCCCGAGAAGCCCACGGGCGCCACGCCCAGCGGCGCGGCCCAGCGCCGGCCGAACACCGTGATGCCGGGGTCGGCATGGCGCGTGTCGCGCAGCGCGGTCGGCACCAGGTGCAGCGCGGCCAGGTCGGCCTCGTTGCGCCGCAGGCAGTCCTCGGTCTCCGCGCCGCCGTCGACGTAGTCGAAGACGAAGCGCGGCAGCCGCCGGCGGGCATGCCGGCGGTGATCGTTCGCATTGAGCTTCATGCGCTCTCCGGTGACGCGCGCGAACTCAGCGGACTTCCACGAACTTGCCGTCCTTGATCTCGACCATGCGGAACGCGGAGACGTCCAGGCCCATGTGGTCGGTGGCCGACATGCGGTAGATGCCGCTCACGCCGACGAAGTCCTTGGTGGCCTCGATGGCGTCGCGCAGCTTCTGCTTGTCGGTGCCGCCGGCGCGCTGGATCGCGTCGATCAGCAGGTACAGCGCATCGTGCGCGTAGCCGCCGAAGGTCGACACGTCCATCTTCGCGGTCGACTCGTAGTCCTTCGCATACGACACGCTGACCTTCTTCTGCGGATCGGCGTCGGGCAGCGCCTGGGCGATCAGCAGCGCGGGCGAAGGCATGCGGATGCCCTCGGAGGACTTGCCCGCGATGCGGATGAACTCGGTCGAGGCCTGGCCATGCGAGGTGTACAGCGGCTGCTTCATCGCGAGCTGCTGGTGGTTGCGCGCGATGATGGCCGGCGCCTGGCCGGTGCCGAACACGAACACGGCCTGCGCGCCCGAGGACTTGATGCGCGTGAGCTGCGGCGTGACGTCGGTGTCCTTCTCGCCATAGGTCTGGTCCTCCACCACCTTCAGGCCCAGCGACTCGGCGAGCTTGAGCGTCTCGGTGCGGCCCGACTTGCCGAAGCCGCCGGTGTCCGACAGCAGCGCGAACTGCGTGAAGCCGCGCTTCTTCATCTCGCCGAGCACCTTCTCGGCCGCCATGCGGTCGGAGTGCGGCATCTTGAAGACGTAGGGCTTGACCGGCTCGACGATGACCGAGGCGGCGGCCAGCGAGATCAGCGGCATCTTCGCGGCCTCGGCCTGCGGCACCATCGCCATGGTCGACCCGGTGGTCGAAGCGCCGAGGATGGCATCGACCTCGTCCTGCATGATGAGGCGGCGCGTGAAGGCATTGGCCTTGTTCGCGTCGCTGGCGTCGTCGTAGAGCACCAGCTCGAGCTTGCGGCCGAGCACGCCGCCGGCCGCGTTGATCTTGCGCACGTACATCTCGAGCGTCTTCTGCTGCGGATCGCCGAGGAAGGAGGCCGGGCCGGTGGCCGAGACCACGGCGCCGATCTTGATGGGCCCGGCCGCATGGACCTGCGCGGCCAGCGGCAGCAGCATCGCGCCGGCCAGCAGCGCGTTGACGGCGCGGCGGCCGAGGGAGGTGGAAGGGGTGCTGTTTCTCATCGTCTTGTCTCCTGTCGTCGTTCTCTTTGGGGAAGGGATGCGGGCCCTCAGCGCGCCGGCTTTCGCCGCACGATGTGGATGGGGTGGACGCGCGGCGCGGGCGGCGGCAGGCCCAGCGCGCGCGCCAGGGTGCGGCCCTCGGGGTCGGCCAGCGCGGCTTCGCGCGCGGCGCGCACGCGCTCGGCCGCCTGCGCGAGCGCGGCGGCGTCGCCGGGCGGCGCGGCGAACTGGGCCTGCATGTCGTCGAGCACCGCGCCGAGGTTGCGGTGGCCGCGCTCGCTGGTCTCGCCGTAGCCCTTGACCAGGTTGCCGCACAGCGCGATCTCGTAGGCCAGGCGCGGGCTCAGCGCGAGCGCGGCGCGCACGGTGCCGAGCCAGCGCTCGATCATGGCCTGCTCGACGGCGTAGCGCGCGCCGGCGCGGCGCAGCACGCGCAGCGAGCGCAGGCCGCACAGCATGGCGAAGCCCAGCACGGTGTCGGTGCGCATGTGCAGGCCCACGTTGAGCCGGTGCGCCTTGTGGGCCAGGCGCCGGCGCAGCCAGGCCGAGGCACGCGGCGGCAGCAGCGAACAGACCTCGTCGAGGCCGGGCTTCAGGTATTCGGTCAGGCGCAGCGGCTCGCCCTGGCGCGCGCCCACTTCCTCGCGCACGCGTTGCAGCCGCTCGCCGCGCGTCTTGAGGTCGGCCACGCGGATCACGTCCTCGTAGCTCATCCACAGCGCGAGATAACGCGCGGTCTCGCGCGTCACGGGCAGCTCACCGCCGAAGGGCCGCTCGAGCGCGAGCACCGCGTCGACGCGCCGCAGGTAGAGCGCGCCGTAGCGCGTGTCCTGGTAGTCGAGCACCTGCTGCAGGCCGTGGCCCAGCAGTTCGTGCAGCGGCTCGGGCATGGCGGCGATGCGCGGGTCGACGGGCGCGCGCGGCGTTGCCGCAGCGGTGCCTGCAGCGGCCTCCGGCGCGGGACGAGTCACCTGCTCGAAGCCCGCCGCGAAGCCCTTGAGGCTGGCCTCCACCGCCTTGCCCGAGGCGCGGATCGCCTGCTCGCAGGCCTCGCGCGAGAACGGCAGCGCGCCGCTGCCGGCCATGGCGCCGAACATCACGGTGTTGATCACCGTGCCGTGGCGCCAGGCCAGCGCGCGCATGTCGAACAGGTGGCTGTGCCGCGCGAGTTCGCGCGCGGCCTCGCTCACGCGCCGGCCGTCGTAGCGGCCGTCGCCCATGGCGGATTTCTCGGCCACCGCGAACTCGCGGTGCGTCGAGGCCACGAGCGTGGTGCGCCGCGGATGCACGAAGCCGCCCTGCAGCACGCGCCCCGCCTCCATCAGCTCGGAAGCGGCGACGATGTCGACGTCGCCCGGGCTCGGCGTGAGCGAGAACACCGGGCGCGCGCCGCCGAGCCGCGCGGCCTCGACCGGGTAGATCTCGATGTAGTAGTTGGTGGCGCCGGTGCGCTGCGCCACGCCGGGCACCGAGGTGCTCTGCACCGGGAAGCCCTGGGCCGCGGCCGCGGCGATCAGCCAGTCGGCCAGCACGCCGCCGCCCTCGCCGCCCATGGCGGCGACCAGCACGGTCACGATGCGCGGTGCGTCTTCGAAGGCAATGTCGTTCATGCCGCCAGTGCCTCCGCGCGGTCGCGCGCCTTGCCGGCCATGAGGCCGATGACGCCGCTGCGCAGCCGGTGCAAGAGGCGCTCCCAGGTGCCGGCGTTCTGCACGATCTCGGCCTTGTAGAACGAGGGGCAGAGGATCGCGGCGTGCGCGTTCTCGCCGCACAGGCCGCAGCCCACGCAGCCCTGGTTGACGGTGGCCACGGGATCGGTGCGCAGCGCGCTCGGGTTGGGCTTGATGGTCAGCGACGGGCAGCCCGACAGCCGGATGCACGAGTGGTCGCCGGTGCAGACGTCGTCGTCGATGCCGAAGCGCGTGCGCACCACGCGCTCGCCGCGCTTGAGCTTCGCGGCCGTGACGGGCTTGATGCGGCGCTGGCGCTCGAGCTGGCATTCGCCGTCGGCGATGATGACCTTGAGGCCGCCCTCCTCGGTGGTCATCGCCTCCTGCAGCGTGTCGCGCATCTCGGCCACGCTGTAGCTGCGCACCTTGCGCACCCAGCCCACGCCCACGCCCTTGAGCGCGGCCTCGATGTCCAAGGTCAGCGGCCTGGCCGCGGGCTGCGTGGGCGAGGAGGGAATGGCCTGCGTGCCGGTGGCCGAGGTGTAGCCGTTCTTCAGGATCACGAGCACCGAGTCCTGGCCGTTGTAGACCGCGTTGACCACGCCGCTGGTGAAGCCGTTGTGCCAGAAGCCACCGTCGCCCATGATGCTGACGACCCGGTTGCCCATCAGCGGCGCGATGCCCGAGGAGCTCGCGAGGCCCAGGCCGTAGCCGAGCACCGTGCTGCCGGTGTTGAACGGCGGCAGGGTGCCGAAGGTGTGGCAGCCGATGTCGGCGCTGACGTGCACGCTGCCGAGTTCCTTCTGCATCAGCTTGATGGCGGCGAACACCGGGCGCTCGGGGCAGCCGATGCAGAAGCCCGGCGGCCGGCTCGGCACGGGCTCGCCGAGCGCCTCGACCGCGCGCGGCTTGAGCGCGGCCAGCGGCGCGGCGCTGTCGGCCACCCGCACGGCGCCCTGGTCGCCGAGTGCTTGGGGCCGCGCCTGGCGGATGAACTCGGCCAGGCCGCGCACCAGCACCTCGCCGGTGTATTCGCCGGCCATCGGGAAGATGTCCTTGCCATGCAGCCGCGTGTCGCAGCCGGCCTTGCGCAGCATCGCGTGCAGCGCGTCCTCCATGTAGTTGGGCTGGCCCTCTTCCACCATCAGCACCGCGCGCTTGCCGCGGCAGAAGTCGACGAGCTCGTCGGGCACCATCGGGTAGACCACGTTGAGCACCTGCAGCGGAATGCGGCTGTTGCCGAAGGCATCGGCCAGGCCGAGTTGCTGCAGCGCGCGCAGGGTGCCGTTGTAGAGGCCGCCCGGCAGCACCAGGCCGACGTCGGCGCAGTCGCCGTCGAAGCGCTCGTTGAGCCGCGCGTCGCGGATGTAGGCCAGCGCGGCCGGCCAGCGCGACTCGATCTTCATGCGCTCCTGCGCGTAGATCGAGGGCGGCAGGTTGATGTTGGCGAAGTCGAAGCGCGGCTGCGCGATGGCCTCGCGCGTGGAGATGGCCGGCGCGCGGTTGTCCTTGCAGACGAAGCTGCCATGCACGTGGCAGGCGCGGATGCGCAGCTGCAGCATGACGGGCGTCTGGCTCGCCTCGGACAGCTCGAAGCCATGCTCCACCGCATCGACGATCGAGCCCAGGTTGGGCCGCGGATCGAGCAGCCACATCTGCGACTTCATCGCGAAGGCGTGGGTGCGCTCCTGGATGATGCTCGAGCCCTCGCCGTAGTCCTCGCCGAGGATCACCAGCGCGCCGCCCTGCACGCCGGCCGAGGCCAGGTTGGACAGCGCATCGGACGCGACGTTGGTGCCGACCGTGGACTTCCACGTGACGGCACCGCGCACCGGGTAGTTGATGGAGGCGCCGAGCATCGCGGCCGCGCCGGCCTCGGAGGCGCTGTTCTCGAAGTAGATGCCGAGCTCGTCGAGCAGCTCGCGCGCATCGCCGAGCACGTCGATCAGGTGCGAGACCGGCGCGCCCTGGTAGCCGCCGATGTAGCTCACGCCCGATTGCAGCAGGGCCTTGGTGACGGCCAGGATGCCCTCGCCGTGGAATTCCTCGTTCGCGCCCAGCGAGAGGCGCTTGACTTCTTCGGCGAAGGATCGCTCCATGGTGTTTCTTGTCTCCGGCCGGCGCCGCGGGAAGCGCCGGATTTCATCGTGGGTGGCTCGTGGACGGGGACTTTAGGAGTACCCGTTCATTTGCCCAATCGATGGAATGGGAGTTACACATCGATGAATTCGATGTGATGTCGCGCGATCAGAATCGGCTTGCCCGCGCGGGGCAGGAGGCTAGTTCACCAGGTAGCCGAGCCTGCGCATCGCGTCGCCGAGCCCCTTGCGGCTGCGCTCCATCGCGGCCCAGGGCGCGTTGCCGATCTCGAGCCGCTCAGCGATGGTCGCCACGGTCCAGTGGTCGGAGCTGTCGACCTCGAACAGCTCGTCCCAGTCCAGCGGCACCGACACGGCCAGGCCCGGCCGCGCGCGCGCCGACCAGGCGCTGATGGTGGTGGCGCCGAAGCCGTTGCGCAGGTAGTCGGCGAAGATCTTGCCGACGCGGTTGCGCGGCCCGCTCTTGGCGACGATGCGCTCGGGCACGCTGCGCGCGAGCTGCTGCACGATGGCCTGCGAGAAGCCCTTGACCTCGTCCCAGCCGTGCGCGCGCCGGATCGGCACCACCACGTGCAGGCCCTTGCCGCCGCTGGTCTTGAGGAAGGACGGCAGCCCGAGCTCGTCGAGCAGGGTGCGCACCAGCAGCGCGGCCTCCTGCATGCGCGGCCATTCGACGCCCTCGCCGGGGTCGAGGTCGAAGGTCATGCGGTCGGGCTGGGCGAAGGCGCGCGAGAGCGCGTTCCAGGTGTGGAACTCCACCACGTTGAACTGCGCGGCGCCGAGCAGGCCCTCGGCCACATCGATCTGCAGCAGCGGCTCGTGGCCGGGATCGAGCGCCGGGTCGAGCAGGCCCACGCCGGCCATCTCGCCGTGCTGCGCATGCTTCTGGAAGAACAGCTCGCCCGCGATGCCGTCGAGCGCGCGCACCAGCGCCACCGGCCGGCCGCGCAGATGCGGCAGCATCAGCGGCGCGACGCGCGCGTAGTAGGCGGCGAGCTCGCCCTTGGTGATGCCGCTCTGCGCGTCGACGAGGCGGTCGGCATGGGTGATGCGCGGCGTGGATTGCTTGCGGGCAGCGGCCATGGTTCGGCTCCTTGGCCCGCCATGGTCATGCGCGCCTGGGGCGGCGGATGTAGGAACGCGACGGCGCGCCGTGTATCCCTGGCGCTCAGGCCGTGCCGTCGAGCCGCCGTTCGCTGGGCCGCGCGAAGTAGAACCACTCGGTGTCCGGCAGCGCGAGCGCGTTGGGGAACACGATGCAGCCATCGTCGGGCGCGGTCAGCGGCGTGCCGTCGTGCCGCGTGCCGATGAGTTCGCCGCGGCGCACCGGGTCGAAGGTGGCCCAGTCGCGCGCGAAGCGGTCGTCGGCGTGCAGGCGGTCGGTCACGCTGGCCAGGCGCAGCAGCCGCGGCGGTTGTTCCGGCCCGGCCGACAGGCCCGGCGGCAGCGCCGCCATGCCCAGCAGCGCCAGCGTGCGGCGGATCGCGCGCCAGGCCACCTCGGGCGCCTGCGGATCCTGGTGCTGACCGCATTCGAGCGTGACGCCGTAGCCGCCGCAGCTGCGGATGTATTCGTTGGTGCCGCGGCCGAAGTCGATGGCGGCCTCGTCGACCGCGGCGCCGCGCTGCGCGAGGCCCGCGGCATAGATGTCGAGCCAGCCCTCGACCACGATCGGCGTGCCCAGGTGCAGCGCGAGTCGGCCTTCCTCGGCGGCGCGCGCGAAGGGCTCGAGCGTGCCGGTGTTGTCGCGCGGGCCGATCATCGCGAAGGCCTCGCCCGCGCTCTGGAACGAGTGCAGGTCGAGCAGCACCTCGTGGCGCGCGATCACGGGCGCCAGCACGTTAGTCACGCGGGCCTCGTAGTCGGCCGGCTCGGCCGCGGGCTTGAACAGCCGGTTGAGGTTGCGCTCGCCCTCGCGTTGCAGACGGCGCCGTGCGAGCGGATTCGCCACCGGCACCAGCGTGAGCTCGCCGCGCAGCAGCGCGAGCTCGCCCGCCGCGAATTCGGCCAGCACCCGCTCGATGCCGGCGGTGCCGCTGGTCTCGTTGCCATGCACGCCGCCCATCACGAGCAGCCGGGGGCCGGGGTTCAGGGAGGCGAAGGCGTGGAGTCGGATGCTGTCGTGCGCGACGGCGTCGAAGGGAGAGGAAGCCATGCGGGGATTATGAGGAGGCGTTTCGACAGGCGCAAAGATGCTTCGCTTTTCATAGCACCGACCTTCGCGGCCGCGAGGCCATGGCCGCGATCGACGCGCAGCCTACAGCCGTGCCCTGGGCTGTCCTACCGGCCCCGCGCGGACGGCCACGCAAGCTGGTGCCCACCAACGACCGAAGGAGCCTTCATGGCCAAGGACAGCACCCCGACCCGCAAGCAGCCCGCCGATCCGCAGAAGGACGCGGGCGGCGGCAAGACCAAGGTCGCGCAGGACGGCGAATCGTCGCCGCGGCTGCCGCACGAACGCGACCAGTCCTCGGACAGCCAGCAGACCCGCGACGGCAAGCCGACCGAGCGCGGCCGCCGCGCGCACGACGACGTCGAACGCGGCCTGGTCGACACCGACGAGGGCCTTCGCGCCGACAAGGTCGGCGAGCAGGCCAGGCGCTGATTCGGCGGCGGCGCGTTGCCGCTCAGGCGGCGGCCACGCCCGCCAGTTGCGTGCGCATCTGCGAGATCACCGCGCCGTAGTCCTTGGCGTTGAAGATCGCGCTGCCGGCCACGAAGGTGTCGGCGCCGGCCGAGGCCACGCGCGCGATGTTGTCGGCCTTGATGCCGCCGTCGACCTCGAGGCGGATGTCGCGCCCGCTCTGCTCGATGCGCTTGCGCGCCTGCTCGATCTTGCGCAGCGCCGAGTCGATGAAGCTCTGGCCGCCGAAGCCGGGGTTGACGCTCATGATCAGGATCAGGTCGATGTCGTCGATGACCCAGTCGAGCACCTCGAGCCCGCGCGCCGGATTGAACACCAGCCCCGGCTTGCAGCCGGCCGCGCGGATCGCCTGGATGCTGCGGTGCACGTGCGGCGCGGCGTCGGGATGGAAGCTGATGTAGTCGGCCCCGGCCTGCGCGAACGAGGCCGCGAGCGCATCGACCGGCTGCACCATCAGGTGCACGTCGATCGGCACCGGCGTGCCGTCGGCCGTCTTGGCATGCGGCTTGAGCGCTTGGCAGATCATCGGACCGAAGGTCAGGTTCGGCACGTAGTGGTTGTCCATCACGTCGAAATGGATCCAGTCCGCGCCCGCGGCGATCACGTCCGAGAGTTCTTGGCCGAGCTGGGCGAAGTCGGCGGAAAGGATGGAGGGGGCGATGCGGAAGGTCATGGGCGGCAATTGTCGCAGCCGGCCAAAGGCGCAGCGCAGCTGCCGGACTTCTATGCCCGCCAGGGATCGACCAGCGTCACGCCGGTGCCGGCATAGCCGCCCGTGTCGCGCGAGACCACCGCGAGGCCGTGCTGCGCGGCGGTGGCGGCGATGATCAGGTCGGGCTGCGAGAAGGTGCGCCCGGCCTTGCGGCCCTGCTCGACCATGAGCCGCCACTTGAACATCACGTCCTCGCTGACCGGCAGCACGCGGTAGCCGAACATCGGCCGCAGCTGCAGTTGCAGCCAGTCGTTGAGCTGAGCGCGCTTGTGGATGTCGGCCACCAGCTCGATGCCGAAGCGGATCTCGGCGAAGGTGACGGTGCTGACGAACAGGCGCTCGAGCGGCTGCGCGCCGACGAAGGCGACGACCCGCGGGTCGGGCCGCGGGCGCCGCAGCTCGGACAGGACGTTGGTGTCGAGCAGGAAGCCGCTCATGGCGCTCATGGCGCTCACGGCATTCACAGCTCGACGCTGCGCACCGGCGAAGCTTCGGAGGCGCCGACCGACAGCTCGATGTCCCGATGCGGCGAAGCCTGCAGCACGTCGACCAGGGCCTGACCCGTTCGCGCGCCCTGCAGGCGCTGGAAGTCCTCGGCCGCGATCACCACGACCTCGTCGCGCCCGTGGACCGTGACGTGCTGCGGCCCCTCGCTGTGGACGCGACGCACCAGTTCGCTGAAGCGCGCCTTGGCGTCCTGCAGCGGCCAATGGCCTGGAAGAGAAATTCTGGTCATACCGACCAGAATATGCCTTTATCGCACTTTCGGCAAGAAAGCCGGTCCGGCGCCAGGGCGCTCGCCCCGCGCCAAAACCTCAGCAGTTACCATCGCGCGCATGTCACACAGCCCCCTTTCCATCGAGGTCGAGCCGCGCTACCTCGCCGACCAGTCCTCGCCGAAGGAAGGCATCTACACCTTCGCCTACACCATCACGATCACCAACACCGGCTCGACCGGCGCCCAGGTGATCGCGCGGCACTGGCTGATCAACGACGCCTCGGGGCATGCGCAGGAGGTCAAGGGCCTGGGCGTGATCGGCCAGCAGCCGCTGCTGGCGCCCGGCGAGAGCTTCCGCTACACCAGCGGCTGCCGGCTGCAGGCCGCCAGCGGCACCATGCACGGCAGCTACCTCGTGGTGACCGAGGACGGCGAGCGCTTCGACGTGCCGATCCCGATGTTCGTGCTCGAGGCCGACATCGGCGGCGCGCCGGTCTCGCGCGTGCTGCACTAGCCTTTCCCGCTCGGGCACCGCACGGAATTCCTCCCGCTGCGGCAATCGCCCTCCTCTTCCCTTCTCGCTCCCTCCTCCCCATGGCTGCCGCTTCGCGCGACCTGCAGGGGCTGCTCGCCGGCCTCGATCCTTCCGCCGACGTCGCTCGGCGCCACATCTGGCTCATCGACCTGTTCGACTGGCTGCGCGGCGACCGTGCCTCGCCGCAGGCGGCCATGGGCCGCGTGCTGCTGCTGCTCGACGCCATCGAGGCGCGGCCCGAGCTGCGCGAGCGCGTGCGCGCCTGGTGGCGCGTCTTCACGCGCGACGTCGACCTGTCGACGCTTTTGGCCGACTACGGCTTCGCGCCGCGCACCGCCTTCCTCAGCGAATTCAACGAGCGGCTGCGCCGCAAGATCCTGCCGGGCACGCCCGAGACCACCGATGCCTCGGACCTGTTCCGCCTGGTGCTGCCGGGCGTCTTCGACGCGCGCTGGATCGCGCTGCTCGAGGCGCCGCAGTTGGTGCGCATCGGCGCGCTGCTGGCCGATGAAACGGCGGACGACGGCCTCACCGTGCCGCGCTGGCGCGCCACGCTGATGGACGCCATCACCTACTGCGCGAGCCAGCTGGTGGCCGCGGGCTTCTCGTCCGAGCTGCGGCTGCGCATGCGCAGCACCGAGGAGAGCCGGCCCTTCCATGCGCTGATGGCCGAGCTCGACGAACTGCGCGAGCGGCTGTTCGACGACCGCCCGCGCGACGAGGCCGCGGTGCAGGCGGCCTTCGTCGCGTTCCGCGACCGGCTCGATGCCTGCCGCGCGAGCGCCGCCTCGGTCTACGAACACCTCGAGGACAACGGCATCTCGGTCGGCCTGGTGTTCCGCGTGCGCCAGATGCGCGAGCGGGTGCTGCGCATCCGCGAACTGCTCGACGGCCTGATGTCGCCCACGCCCGCGGTCAGCATCGCGCGGCTGGTCGGCCGGCTGGTGCAGGCCGGCAGCGAGCGCAACAGCATCCGCGCGCTGATCGCCTCGAACTCGTCGATGCTCGCGGCCAAGGTCACCGAGCGCAGCGCCGAGACCGGCGAGCACTACATCACGCGCGACCGCGCGAGCTACCGGCAGATGGTGCGCAAGGCCGCGGGCGGCGGCGCACTGACCTCGCTCACGGTGCTCGCGAAGTTCGGCATCTACGCGCTGGGCCTGTCGGCCTTCTGGAGCGGCCTGGGCTCGGGCGTGATGTACGCCGCCAGCTTCGTCGCGATCCAGCTGCTGCACCTCACGCTCGCCACCAAGCAGCCGGCCATGACGGCGCCGGCGCTGGCCGCGCGGCTGCGCGGGATCCGGGACCACAGCGGCCTCGACGAATTCGTCGACGAGGTCGCCAATCTGGTGCGCTCGCAGGTGGCGGCGGTGCTGGGCAACGTGCTGGTGGTGGTGCCGGCCGTGGCCGCGCTCGCCATAGCCTGGCAGCTGGCGCTGCAGCAGCCGCTGCTCGATGCCGCGCATGCGGGCGCGGTGCTGCGGTCGCTGTCGCTCGCGGGCCCGACGGCGCTGTTCGCGGCCTTCACCGGCGTGCTGCTGTTCGCCTCCAGCCTGATCGCGGGCTGGGCAGAAAACGCCTTTGTCCTGCATCGGCTGGACTCGGCCATGCGGTACAACCCCCGCATCGGCGCCGTCCTGGGCGCCGCCCGGGCCCGTCGATGGGCCGACTTCATGCGCACCCACATCTCCGGTTTCGCCGCCAACATTTCGCTGGGCCTGATGCTCGGACTGCTGCCAGCGGTCGCGGGCTTCTTCGGGCTCGGCCTCGACGTGCGCCACGTGACGCTGTCGGCCGGCCAGATCGGCGCGGCCGCGGTGTCGCTCGGCCTGCCGGTGCTGCAGCAGCCGCTGCTGTGGTGGGCGGTGGCGGCGATCCCGGTGATCGGTGCGCTCAACGTGAGCGTGAGCTTCTATTTCGCATTCCGGCTGGCGCTGCGCGCGCACAGCGTGAGCCTCGCCGACCGCGCCCGCATCCGCGGCGCGCTGCGCGAGCGCTGGCGCAGCCGGCCCATGAGCTTCTTCCTACCCGCATGAACCTGACGAGTCTCACCGCCGACCTGATGGGCTTCTGGTCCGAATGGGCCCGCCCGTCGGCCGGCCTTCCCACCGTGCTGTGGTCGCTGCTGCTGGCCGCGGCCGCCGCCTCCGGCCACCTGGTGCGCCGCTACATGGGCATGCCCAAGGTGGTCGGCTATTCGATCGTGGGCACCATCGTCGGCTTCGCCGGCTTCGAGGGCGCGATCTGGCCGCTGCGCGGCATCAGCCTGTTCCTGCTCGAGCTCGGCGTGGCCGTGGTGCTGTTCGAGGCCGGCGGCCGGCTGCCGCTGCGCTGGTTCCGCCACAACCCGATGGTGCTGGTGCAGAGCCTGCTCGAGGCCACGCTGACCTACTTCGGCGTGTTCTGGGTGCTGCGCCTGCTGGGCCTGCCCGACCCGGTGGCCAACCCGCTCGCGCTGATGGCGATCGTCGCCTCGCCCGCGGTGCTCAGCCGCGTGATCATGGACACCCGCGCCGCCGGCCCGGTGACCGAGCGCGCGATGACGCTGGCCACGCTCAACACCTTCTATGCGCTCGCGCTCGGCTATGCGCAGGCCGGCCTGATCGAGCGCGCGCCGCAGACCGTGCTGCAGAAGCTCTATCCGATCGCGGTGGTGCTGGGCCTGTCCTTCGTGGTCGGCGCGCTGATGGCGCTGGCGCTGCGCACCGCGCTGCGCGTGATGAGCCCGACCAGCGAGAACACCTCGCTGCTGCTGCTGGCGCTGATCGCGGCCGGCGCCGCCGTCACGGCGCACATCGGCGGCTCCGCGCCGCTGGCCGCGCTGATCGGCGGCGTGCTGCTCAAGACCCTGAACCCCAAGCCCTGGGCCTGGCAGCGCCAGCTCGGCACCGCGGCCTCGCTGCTCACCATGCTGATGTTCGTGCTGGTGTCGATCGTCGCCGCGCAGGCCGACTGGACGCTGCCAGTGGCCAGCGTGGTGCTGGCGCTGATCGCCGTGCGCATGGTCGCCAAGATCGCCGGCGTGGCGATCGCCAATCCCGGCAGCGGCGCGAGCTGGAAGCAGGCCTTCTGGGTCGGCTGCGCGATGTCGCCGCTGTCGTCGATCGCGCTGCTGATCGCCTCCAATTTCGCCACCGCCTCGCCGCTGCTCGGCACCATGATCACCCAGGTCGCGCTGCCCTCGATCCTGCTGATGGAGCTGCTGGGCGCGGTACTCGCCACGGTCGCGATCCACGCGGTCGGCGAGAGTTCGGTGCCCTGGGCGCCCGAGGCCTTCAGCAGCACCGCCGAGGACACGCAGCGATGAGCAGCCACACGACCACTCCCCCAAGCCCCGCGATCGACCCCGACAGCGACGACGTGCGCTCGGCGCCGCTCGCCGCCGATCCCGCGAGCCGCGCCGTCAAGCTCGAGCCCTTCAACAAGTCGGAGGCGCTGTCGCTCGGCGTCGAGCTCGAGCTGCAGCTCGTGAACACGCACGACTACGACCTCGCGCCGTATGCCGAAGACATGCTGCGGCTGATGGCGCAGACCCCGCTGCCCGGCAGCGTGGTGCCCGAGATGACCTCGAGCATGATCGAGATCTCGACCGGCATCTGCCATTCGGCGCAGGACGTGATCGCGCAGCTCACGCCGATCCGCGACGCGCTGATCAAGAACGCCGACAAGCTCAACATCGCGGTGGTCGGCGGCGGCACGCATGCCTTCCAGCAATGGCACGAGCGGCGCATCTACGACAAGCCGCGCTTTCGCGAGCTGTCGGAGCTCTACGGCTACCTGAGCAAGCAGTTCACCATCTTCGGCCAACACGTGCACATCGGCTGCCCCGATGCCGACTCGGCGCTGCTGATGCTGCACCGCATGTCGCGCTACATCCCGCACTTCATCGCGCTGTCGGCCTCCTCGCCCTTCGTGCAGGGGCAGGACACGCAGTTCGACTCGGCGCGGCTGAACTCGGTGTTCGCCTTCCCGCTGTCGGGCCGCGCGCCCTTCACCACCAGCTGGAAGGAATTCGAGGCCTACTTCGAGCGCATGACCCGCACCGGCGTCGTGCGCAGCATGAAGGACTTCTACTGGGACATCCGGCCCAAGCCCGAGTTCGGCACCATCGAGATCCGCGTCTTCGACACCCCGCTGACCGTGGCGCGCGCCGCCGCGCTCGCGGGCTACGTGCAGTCGCTGGCCGCCTGGTTCCTGCAGGAGCAGCCCTTCGAGCCCAGCGAGGACGACTATCTGGTCTACACCTACAACCGCTTCCAGGCCTGCCGCTTCGGCCTCGACGCGGTCTACGTCGACCCGGCCAGCGGCCAGCACATGCCGCTGCGCGACCACATCCTGATGACCATGACCCAGCTCGAATGGCACAGCGAGGCGCTCAACGCCACGCAGGCGCTGGGCGAGCTGCGCACCAGCGTCGAGACCAACCGCAACGACGCGCGCTGGCTGCGCGAGCGGCAGGGGCGCGAGCGGCTGCTGGCCGAGGTGGTGCGGCAGGCGTCGCTGCGCTTTCGCGGGGCGGCGTAGCGCGCGCCTCAGCGCGGCACGTAGCCCTTCTCGAGCACCGCGCCGCTCTCGGCATCGATCACGAAGCGCGCGCGCGCGCCGAAGGCGACGGCATTGCTCTCGATCTCCCAGCGCGCGGGCTGCTTCGAGAAGAACCAGGGCTTGCGCAGCCGCGCCTGCACCGGCTCCACGAAGGCCCAGCCCTGCTGCAGCGCGATGCGGCGCGCGACGCCGATGGCGGTGGCTTCGTCGATCATCGCGCGGGCGCGGGCTGCAGCCGCGGCGAGGACGGTGGAGCGGGCAGTGGCGGCAACGGCGGCAGTGCCTGCGGCATGCGGGGATGCGTGGGCATCGGCCCGTCGCTCACGCCGACCCAGAACAGGGTGCCGCCCAGCGAGATGGTGCCGATGGCCATGCCCTCGGCGCGCATCTGCGACACGGTGACGTAGCCGAATTGAATGGGAAAGCGGTAGGCGCCGAGCGCCTGCGACAGGCCGTGCACCCGCAGCTGGCCGTAGCCCTCGGCCATCGCCTCCTCGAGATAGCGCAGCAGCGAGGACTTCGAATAGGCGTTCCAGCGGAACTGCGCGCGCAGCTGCCGCAGCGGGCCGGTGCGCGGCGAGAAGTAGCGGTGCACGAGCTCGTGGAACAGCGTGACCTTCTGCTCGGTGAGGCTCTGGGCGCGCGAGACCGCGATCTCGCCGTACATGCTGGTGCCGCCGAGCTCGCCGCCGGGCAGCGAGCGCGGCCGGCTCAGCGACAGCCCGTTGCCGGCCGGCGGCGGCGTGCCCACGTCGGGCAGCGGTTCGACGCGCGGCATGCCGCGCTGGACCACGGGCTTCGCGGCGCCGCGCAGCAGCATCGCCTGGATCGCGGAGATCCCCAGCAGCATCACGGCCTTCGCGAAGTGGCCGGCGGCCTCGTCGAGGTCGGCGCTGGTGCGGCCGTTGACGGCCTTGGCGGTGAACTCCGACAGCTCGCCCGCGCCCGAGAACACCGACATGCCGAGCGCCGCGAAGCCGACCACCAGCAGGATGATGTCGACCACCTCGCCCACGCCGAAGAAATGCGAGCCGGCCCACACCACCAGCGTGCCGGCGACGATCGCCAGCGCCTCGGGTTGCAGCATCGCCTCGACCGTGCCGCGCGCCTCGCCGGGCAGCAGCGGGAGCGAACGGCGCATGGCTTCGCCGACGCGTTCGGTCGCGGACAGGGTCAGGGTATCGGGCATCCGGCGGGTCTCCTCGTACAGCCCTTCAATCTAATGCATCGTCGCGGCGCCGCGTGTCGGCCATCGGCGCATGCCTTTCCCCGCTTATGCTCGGCGCATGGGTGAATTCGACCTGATCCAGCGCTATTTCCAGCGCCCCGCCACACGCTCGCCGCTCGGTGTGGGCGACGACTGCGCGCTGCTCGCGCCCGCGCCGGGCATGCAGCTCGCGGTCTCCTCGGACATGCTGGTCGAGGGCCGGCACTTCCTCTCGACCGTCGATCCGGCGCGGCTCGGCCACAAGGCGCTGGCGGTCAACCTCAGCGATCTCGCGGCCTGCGGCGCGAAGCCGCTGGCCTTCACGCTCGCGCTGGCGCTGCCGGGCGTGGACGAGGGCTGGCTCGAGGGCTTCTCGCGCGGCCTGTTCGCGCTGGCCGACCAACACGGCTGCGAGCTGGTGGGCGGCGACACCACGCGCGGCCCGCTCAACCTCTGCATCACCGTGTTCGGCGAAGTGCCCGCCGGCGCGGCGCTGCTGCGCTCGGGCGCGCGCGCCGGCGACGAGCTGTGGACCAGCGGCACGCTCGGCGATGCGCGACTGGCGCTCGAGAACTTCCGCGGCACGCTGTCGCTGCCGGGCCCGCTGTTCGAGAGAGCGCGCGCGCGCATGGAGCAGCCCGCGCCGCGCGTGGCGCTGGGCCAGGCGCTGCGCGGCATCGCGAGCGCGGCGGCCGACGTGAGCGACGGCCTCGCGGGCGACCTCGGCCACATCCTGCGCGCGAGCCGCGTGGGCGCGACGCTCGACGTCGACGCGGCGATGCACTGCATCGCGGCCGTGGCCGACGGCTCGGCCGCCGCCGCGGGGCTGGAGCGCGACACGCTGCGCGCGATGGCGATCTCGGGCGGCGACGACTACGAGCTGGTGTTCACCGCGCCCGCCTCGGCGCGCGCGGCGGTCGAGCAGGCCGGCCGCGACAGCGCGACGCCGGTCACGCGCATCGGGCGCATCGATGCCGAGAGCGGGCTGCGCTTCGTCGATGCCGCGGGCGCGCCGGTGGCGCAGCGCTTCGGCTCCTTCGATCACTTCGCCTGAACGCCACGCCGCCTCACAGCGTGCGCTTGAGCACGTCGAGGAACTGGCGCGCCGCCTCCGACAGCGTGTGGCCGCGCTTGGTGACCACCGAGATGTCGCGCGCCACGCGCGGCGCGCTCAGCAGCTTGATGACCAGCGCGGGATCGCCGGCCGCGCGCGCGAAGGCCGAGGGCATGATCGACGGACCCATGCCGCAGGCGGTCATCCACAGCGCGGTCGAGAGAAAGGACACCTCGTGCGCGACCTCGAGCGCCACGCCCGCATCGCTGGCGGTGCCGTCGATCAGCGGCCGCACGCCATAGCCGGGCCGCACCGTGATCACCGGATGGCGGCCGAGGTCGGTCCAGCGCACCACGCGCGCCTGCGCCAGCGGATGGTCGTCGCGGCAGACCAGCGCGAGATGGTCGCGCAAGAGGCGCTGCGTCTCGACCTCGGCACCGGGCCGCTCGGGCGTGCCGATGCCGAAGTCCACGTGCTCGCCGAGGATGCGCGCGATGAACTGGTCGGGCGCGCAGTCGTTGACCACCACGCGCACCTTGGGATGCTGCTGCTGGAACTGTGCGATCGCCTCGGGCAGCAGGAACGAAGCCAGGGTCGGCGTGATCGCGATCGAGACGCGGCCGCGCTCGAGCGTGGCCAGGTCGCGAAAGCCGGCCGCGAGCGCATCGACGTCGCGCAGGATGCGCTCGGCCGCCGGCAGCATCTCCTGCGCGGCGGCCGTGGGCTTGAGCGAGCGCGTGGTGCGATCGAACAGCCGCGTGCCCAGTCCGTCCTCGAGCTGGCGCAGCAGCATGCTCACCGCCGACTGCGTGACGAACAGCCGCTGCGCGGCGGCGCTGAGCTGCCGCAGCTGGTAGACCGCGAGGAAGGCGCGCAGCTGGCGGATCGTAGGACTGAAGTTCGCTTTCATCAGGAAACATGATATTTGATTCTGAATTTCTTGATTTACGAATGAATGCGCCCAGCGTTCAATCGGGCGCCAGAACCCGGATGCACACATTCAAGGAGTCCCGATGACCGCAACGATCGCCCGCGGCGCGACACAACCGCTGCGCAGGCAATTGCTGCTGGCCGCGGCCGCCGCGCTGTCCGGCGGCACCTCCTTCGCGCAGGCGCCCGCGGCGGGCGCCTTTCCCGACAAGCCGATCCGCATGGTCGTGACCTTCCCGCCCGGCGGCAGCGCCGACGCGGTGGTGCGCATGCTGGTGCCGCGGCTCAACGAGAAGCTGGGCCAGCCGGTGGTGGTCGACAACCGGCCCGGCGCGGGCGGCAACGTCGGGCTCACGCTGGTGGCCAAGGCGCCCGGCGACGGCTACACGCTGGGCGTGGGCGCGGCGGGCGCGCTCGCGGCCAACGCGAGCCTCTATGCGCAGATGCCCTTCGATCCGCTGAAGGACTTCAAGCCCGTGGGCATGCTGGCCGCGATCCCGTTCGTGATCGTCGGCCATCCCTCGATCGCGGCACGCACGCAGCGCGAGCTGATCGCGCTCGCGAAGACGCAGCCCGGCGGCCTGTCGATCGGCCATGGCGGCAACGGCACGGCGATGCACCTGTCGGCTGCGCTGTTCGCGCAGATGGCCGAGGTCAAGCTGGTCGAGGTGCCCTACCGCGGCTCAGGCCCGGCCGCGCTCGACGCGCTCGCGGGGCAGGTGCCGCTCGCGGTGGTCGACCTGCCCTCGGCGCTGCAGCAGATCAAGGCCGGCAAGCTGCTCGCCTTCGCCGTCACCAGCCCGGCGCGGCTGCCGATGCTGCCCGAGGTGCCCACGGTGGCCGAGGCCGGCCTGCCCGGCTACGACTCGACCGGCTGGTTCGGCGTGGTGGCGCCGGCGGCCACGCCCGCGCCGGTGGTCGCGCGGCTCAATGCCGAGATCAACGCGGCGCTGGGCGACGAACAGATCAAGGCCGCGATGCGCAACCTCGGCGTGGAACCCGCGCCCGGTTCGAGCGAAGCCTTCGATGCCTACATCCGCTCCGAGACGCGCAAGTGGGCCCAGGTGATCCGCACCGCCAACATCAAGCTCGAATAGACCCCCTGCGCATGAAGCAAGACCTCGATCTCCAGGCCGACGTGCTGATCGTCGGCGCCGGCCCGGTGGGCCTCTCGCTCGCGATGGACCTGGCCTCGCGCGGCGTCAGCACGATCGTGTGCGAGACGCGCGCCTTCGCCGAGCCGCCGAACGTGAAATGCAACCATGTGGCGTCGCGCACCATGGAGCAGTTCCGCCGCCTGGGCGTGGCGCAGAAGCTGCGCGACGCGGGCCTGCCGCCCGAGCATCCGAACGACGTGGTGTTCCGCACCAGCGTGACCGGCACCGAGCTCGCGCGCATCCCGATTCCCTGCCGGCGCGACCGCTACACCGAGACCGAGGGCCCCGATGCCTGGTGGCCCACGCCCGAGCCGCCGCACCGCATCAACCAGATCTACCTCGAGCCGATCCTGCTGCGCCACACGGCCGCGCTGCCGGGCGTGACCCTGCTCAACCGCACGCAGGTCGGCGGCTTCACGCAGGACGCCGAGGGCGTGACGGCGATCGCCACCGATCTCGACAGCGGCGTGACGCGCAGCCTGCGCGGGCGCTACATGGTGGGCTGCGACGGCGGCAGCTCGGCGGTGCGCAAGCAGATGGGCGCGAAGCTCGAGGGCACGGCGGTGATCCAGCGCGTGCAGTCGACCTGCATCCGCGCGCCCGGCCTGCGCGCGCTGATCCCGGGCAAGCCCGCGTGGTCGTACTACGCGATGAACCCGCGCCGCTGCGGCACCATGTTCGCCATCGACGGCCACGAGACCTGGCTGGTGCACAACCACCTCAACGCCGAGGAGCCCGAGTTCGACTCGGTGGACCGCGACCGCTCGCTGCGCGAGATCCTCGGCGTCGGTCCCGATTTCGAGTACGAGATCCTCAGCAAGGAGGACTGGGTGGGCCGCCGCCTGGTGGCCGACCGCTTCCGCAACGGCCGCGTGTTCCTCGCGGGCGATGCCGCCCACCTGTGGGTGCCCTACGCGGGCTACGGCATGAACGCCGGCATCGCCGACGCGCTCAACCTCGCGTGGCTGCTCGCGGCCTGCGTGCAGGGCTGGGCCGACGAGGGCATCCTCGACGCCTACGAGGCCGAACGGCTGCCGATCACCGAGCAGGTCTCGCAGTTCGCGATGGACCATGCGCAGAAGATGATCCGCGCGCGGCGCGCGGTGCCTTCGAACATCGAGGCGCCCGGCCCCGAGGGCGACGCGCTGCGCGCCGACATCGGCCAGGAGGCCTACGAGCTCAACGTGCAGCAGTTCTGCTGCGCGGGCCTGAACTTCGGCTACTTCTACACCGGCTCGCCGATCATCGTGCCCGACGGCGAGCACGTGCCGCCGGCCTATTCGATGGGCGCCTTCACGGCCTCGACCGTGCCGGGCTGCCGCGCGCCGCACTTCTGGCTGGCCGACGGCCGCTCGCTCTACGACGCCTTCGGCCCGGGCTACACGCTGCTGCGCTTCGACCGCAGCGCCGACGTGCGCGCGCTGGAACGCGCGGCCGACGCCTACCGCATGCCGCTCACGGTGCTCGACATCGACGCCGCCGTGGTGCCGCCGGCCTACGCGCACCGCCTGGTGCTGTGCCGCGCCGACCAGCACGTGGCCTGGCGCGGCGCCTACGTCCCGGCCGACGTGTACGAACTGGTGGCGCGGCTGCGCGGCGAGCCGCAGCGCGAGCGCGCGGCCAAGCGCGCGCTGCCGTGGGAAGGGGTGCTGGCCTAGGACTCGCGCGTGGTCGACACCACGCGCCGCGCCAGCAGCACCACCAGCGCCGGCGCGATCGCGAAGCTCGCGAACAGCCACACGGCCGCCGAGCGCGCGCCCTCGACGCCGCCCGGCTGCGTGAGCCCGGCCGCGTTCGCCACCAGCCCGGCCACCGCGGCGCCGACCGCCATGCCGTAGAGCTGCACCGTGGTGATCGAGGCCGAGGCCAGGCCTTCCTCGCCGGCCGGCGCGCGCGACATCACGCGCGTCAACAGATGCGGCCAGCCGATGCCCACGCCGAGCCCCACGGCCGCCAGCGCGAACGCGACGGCCAGCGTCTCCAGCGCGGCCGGTAGATGCCCCGGCGCCGGCAGCAGCACGGCCAGCGCCGCCAGGCCCAGCGTGCAGACGACCGGACCGGCGCGCAGCATGCGGTCGGCACCGGCGCCGCCGCGCCCCGACGACAGCAGCGAGCCCACGCTCCAGCCGCCGGCCATCGCGGCCGTGAGGTAGCCGGCCGCGAGCGGCGTGTGGCCGTGCAGCAGCTGCAGGAAATAGGGCACGAAGATCTCGGTGGTGGTGCCGATCAGCAGCAGCGCCACGCTCGCGTAGATCGCGCCCAGCGGCGCGGCGATCGAATAGGCGCCCGTGGGCAGCAGCCGCACCGCGGCCGCGCGGTCGACGCGGGTGGCGGCGATGCCGAGCGCCAGCCCGAGCGCGACGCCCGCGGCCTGCACCGGCAGCGAGGCGCCGAATTCGCTGGCCGCGATCACCAGCACCGAGGCCAGCAGCAGCGCGATCTGCGGCAGCGCGATGCGCGGCGCGGCGGCGGGGCGCTCGTGCCGCACGCCGGCCGCGGGCGCAGCTGCAGCGCCACCAGCAGCGCCTGCGCGGCCGCCACCGGCAGCAGGGTCCAGAAGGCCCAGCGCCAGTGGCCGCCCTGCGCGAAAAGCCCGCCCACCGCCGGCCCGCACAGCGTGGCCACGCCCCACATGCCCGACACCAGCGCCACCGCGCGCGGCCACAGCCGCGGCGCGAACACCAGCTGGATCAGGCCGTAGCTCAGCGCCGCCAGCAGCCCGCCGCCCAGGCCCTGCACCGTGCGGCCGGCCAGCATCCACGGCATGGCCGGCGCGAGCGCGCAGCCGATGGCGCCGGCGCTGAACACCGCCAGCGCCGCGAGGCAGGCGCCGCGCGGGCCCAGCACCGCGAGCAGGCGCACCGACAGCGCCGCGCCGAGGATCGAGCCGAGCACGAACAGCGTGGTGCTCCAGGCGTACCAGTCGAGCCCGCCGATCTCGCGCACCACCGAGGGCAGCACGGTGGTCACGATGTGGACGTTGACCGCATGCAGCGCGACGCCGCCGGTCAGCGCGAGCGCGCGCCAGCCGTTGCGGCCGCTGAAGAGTTCGCCCCAGCCGGCGGTGGCCGGCGGGTCGGCGCGGGAGCGGTCGAGGGCGGGGGAGGAGGAAGAGGCCATGGTGGAAGCGTCGGCCCCGGCGGCGAAAGCGCCCGGGCCCGGATCTGGAAAGGTGCCTGGATCCTAGGCCGCCGCCCCAAATTAAACAAGCAATCTCTTTGATAAATAAAATCGAAGACGACGCGCCGCGCGCCCCGGCGGCACCCGCTGCGGCAAGATGCGCGACACTCCCGGCTGATGCACGCCGCCGTTCCCGTCTCCGATCCCGCCCGTCCGATGCCCACTTCCGGCGCCATGCCCCCGCCCTCCATCCGCCGCCCGAGCGCGCGCTTCCTGTTCTCGCATCCCGCGCATTTCATCGGGCTGGGCCTGGGTTCCGGCCTGTCGCGCTTCGCGCCCGGCACGGTGGGCACGCTGTGGGCCTGGGCCGCGTTCTCGGTGATGCAGCACTGGCTGTCGCCGGCCGCGATCGGCTGGATCATCGGGGTCTCGCTGCCGCTGGGCTGGTGGGCCTGCACGCTGACGGCGCGCGACATGAACCTGGCCGACCCCGGCGCGGTGGTGTGGGACGAGGTGGTCGCGTTCTGGATCGTGCTGTGGCTGGTGACGCCGGCCGGCCTGTGGGCGCAGATCGTCGCCTTCGCCCTGTTCCGTTTCTTCGATGCCGCCAAGCCGGGCCCGGTGGCCTGGGCCGACGGCCTGTTCAAGCAGCGCGATGCCGCGCAGGTGCGCTGGTGGCACGCGGGCTTCGGCATCATGCTCGACGACCTGGTGGCGGCCTTCTGCTCGCTGCTGGTGATCGCGCTCTGGCGCGCCTGGTGAGACCCCGACCCATGGAATCCTCGTTCCCGCCCCCTTCGTCGCACGACCTCGACACGCCCGAGCTGGTGGAGGCCCTGGCCGGCCTGCTGCTGAAGAAGGGCTGGCTGCTGGCCACCGCCGAGAGCTGCACCGGCGGCCTGATCGGCGCCGCCTGCACCGAGCTCGCGGGCTCCAGCGCCTGGTTCGAGCGCGGCTTCGTGACCTACTCCAACGCGGCCAAGACCGAACTGCTGGGCGTGGACGCCGCGCTGGTCGAGGCGCATGGCGCGGTCAGCGAGCCGGTGGCGCGCGCGATGGCGCTGGGCGCGATCGCGCATTCGGCGCCGGCGCGCGCCGCGGTGGCGGTCACCGGCATCGCCGGCCCCACGGGCGGCACGCCCGACAAACCGGTCGGCACCGTGTGGTTCGGCTGGTCGGTCGACGGCCAGGTACGCACCGAGCGGCGCCGCTTCGACGGCGACCGCGCCACGGTGCGCGCGGCCACGGTGCGGCATGCGCTGCACACGCTGGTGCAGCTGCTCGAAACCCCGACCGCGGCCTGATCAGGCCAGCGCGAACTCGCCCAGCGGCCGGCGCGGCGCGGGCGGCACCAGCGCCGTCGGATAGCCGATGCGGCACAGCAGCTGCAGCGTGCGGCCGCGCGCGTCGCGCGGCGGCGGCAGGCCGAGCAGCATCTCGTGCGCCGCCGCGTGGTGCGCAGCCATCTCCGCGAACTCCTCGAGCGACTGGCTCATCGGGTGCATGCCCAGCCCGAGGTCGGTGGCGCGCAGCTGCTGGCGCAGGTAGGCGCGGCCGGCGTTGAGCTGGTCGGTGCGGCTGTTGCCGGCGGTGCTGATCCAGGTGAAGCCCATGGCGGTGCTGGCCTGGTCGGCATACAGCGCCAGCGTGCGCTCGAAGGCGCGGCTGCCCTCGCGCGCCGGCACCTCGCGGTCGAAGCGGCCCAGCGCCACGGCCACGCGCAGCGCCGGGTCGTTGAGCGAGAAGCCGTCGCGGTGCGCGAGGATCTCCTCGGGCCCCACGCGCAGCAGCCGCAGGTTCTCGCGCGCGGTGTGGGGCGTGGTGATCTCCACCCGCGCCGCGGCCAGGCAGAGCCCGCGCAGCGGCAGCACGCGGGCCATCTCGACGGTGCCGTCGGCACGCAGCGAGCCACCGTCGGGCACCGCCGCGATCACGCCCTGCAGCAGTTCGGCCGAGACCGGGCGCGCGGTGTCGAAGCGCTGCTTCGGCGTGCGCCGGCGCAGCACCTGGGCGAACAGCGGATCGGGCGTGCCGCCGCCCGCGAGCCGCAGCCGCGCCACCGGCAGGTGGCCCCACTGGCGCGGGTCGGCGGGCAGTTCGCCCTGCGGCCACAGCTGCACGCTGGCCGCCACGCCCTGCTGGGCCAGCGCCATCACCAGCAGCTCGAGGAAGGCGCCCTGGCCGATCACCAGCTGGCGGCCGAAGGGGTCGGTCTCGGGCAGCAGGCGCTCGCGGTCGCAGTACAGGACGATCGCATCGGGCTCGCGCAGGTCCACGCGCCAGGGCTGCCGGTTGTAGGCCGAGGGCGCGGTCACCGCATAGGCGAGCGCGCGCCGGCGCACGTCGGGCTCGTCGCCCGGACCGTTCCAGATCTCCAGGGCCGCCGCCGGCATGTCGTCGTGCAGCCACCAGGTGGCCAGTGCCGCGGCGCCCGCGGCCAACACCACACCGCCTCCCAGCAGCCGGACAAAGTTTCTTCGCTCGTCCATGCCGGGGATTATCGGAAGTCAAGAATGACTTCACAATTAGACACCCGTTGACAACAGATATTCAGAATTGAATATCCCATGCGGCGCGGCACCGACCTCGATTTCGACTGGCGACTGATCCGCTCCTTCCTCGCGGCCCTCGACAGCGGCAGCCTGCTGGCCGCCTCGCGCCTGCTCAATGCGAGCCAGCCGACGCTGGGGCGGCACATCGCCGAGCTCGAATCGCAGCTCGGCGTGCTGCTGTTCGAGCGCACCGGCCAGGGCCTGCGTCCCACCGCCATGGCCACGCAGCTGGCCGAGTCGGCGCGCGTCATGGAGAACGGCGCGCTCGCGCTGTCGCGCAGCGTGGCCGGCGCCAATGCCGCCAGTTCGGGCACGGTGCGGCTGTCGGCCAGCCAGGCGACGGCGCGCCACCTGCTGCCGGCGATCCTGGCGCGCATGCGGCTGGAGCTGCCCGAGATCCAGATCGAGCTGGTGGCCAGCAACGAGGTCAGCAACCTGCTGCGGCGCGAGGCCGACATCGCGCTGCGCATGACCCGGCCCGAAACGGCGAGCCTGGTGGCGCGGCGCGTGGGCCGCTTCGCGCTCGGTGCCTTCGCGCAGCGCGACTACCTGCGCCGGCGCGGCACGCCGCGCCACTGGAGCGACCTGCCGCGGCACGACCTGCTGGGCTACGACCGCGACGAGAGCATCCTGCGCAGCTCGGCCGCGCTCGGCGCGCCGCTGCAGCGCGAGGACTTCTGCTTTCGCACCGACGACGTCAGCGTCTACTGGGAGGCGCTGCGCCACGGCATGGGCATCGGCTTCGTGGCCGAGTCGCTGGCGCGCAGCGACCCCGAGGTGGTGCGCGTGCTGCCCGCGCTCAAGCTGCCCGTGCTGCCGGTGTGGCTGGCGGTGCACCGCGAGGTCCGCACCGACCGGCGCATCCGCGCGGTCTATGATTTCCTGGTGCGCAGCCTTCCGGCCGCGCTCTGACCCTCTTCCCCAACCACCGCGCCGCCGGCGCCCGAGGCCCATGACAGCCACCACCAACGCGCAGACCATCGAGCGCTTCTACGGCGCGTTCGCCCAGCTCGACGCCGCCACCATGGAAGCCTGCTATGCACCCGACGCGGTGTTCGACGACGAGGCCTTCTCGCTGCGCGGGCGACGCGAGATCGGCGGCATGTGGCGCATGCTGTGCGAGGCCACGAAGGCCAAGGGCGCGGACGTCTGGCGCCTGAGCCATCGCGACGTGCGCGCCGACGAGCGCGGCGGCAGCGCCCACTGGGACGCCCACTACCGCTTCAGCGCCACCGGCCGCCTGGTCGACAACAGCATCGACGCGCGCTTCGGCTTCACGCCCGAGGGCCTGATCGCCACCCACCGCGACAGCTTCCCGTTCTGGACCTGGTCGCGCCAGGCGCTGGGCACGCCGGGGCTGCTGCTGGGCTGGTCGCCGATGCTGCGCAACAAGGTGCGCGCCACCGCCGCCGCCAACCTCGCCAGGTACCTCGCGAGCCGGCCCGCCTGAACACCAACCTTGCAAGGAAAACCATGAGCACCGACGACAACGCCCCGATCCTCTCGAACAACGAGGCCGAGCATCGCTACGAGGCCCGCATCGGCGGCGAGCTCGCCGCGCTGGCCGAATACAACCTGCTGACCGACGCGATCATGTTCACCCACACCGAGGTGATGCCCGCGCACGAAGGCAAGGGCCTGGGCTCGAAGATCGCGAAGCACGTGCTCGACGAGGCCCGCGCGCGCGGCCTGCACGTCATCCCGGTGTGCCAGTTCATCGCGGGCTACATCCGCAAGCACCGCGAGTACGCCGACCTGGTGCGGCCGGACATCCAGCGCGCCTTCAAGATCTAGGAACGCTGCTTCACGGCCGGCGCCGGCAGCCAGGCGAAGGCCGCGATGCCCGCCAGCAGCAGCGCGGCGATGGTGGCCAGCACGGCCGTGAGCGGATCGCCGCCATGCGCCACCGCCACCGAGGCGGCGACGCCCGTGCCCCACTGCATCAGCGCCACGCCCATGAACATCGCCATGGTGAAGACCGCCATCGCACGCCCCGTGAGCGCCGCCGGGTAGGCGCCACGCACGTCGGCGTACTGCCAGACGATGAAGCCCGAGAGCAGGCCGATCAGCAGCATGCCGGCGATGTCGAGCCAGGCCGAGTGCACGAAGGCGATCAGCGCGAACAGGCCCGCGTAGGCCAGCGCCCAGACGACGATGCGGCGGCGCCGCGCGCCGGGCTCGGCGCTGTCGAGCCGGCCGAACAGCGGCGCGCCGACCAGCGAGATCACCGACACCGCCAGCGCGACGTTGCCGCTGTGCACCAGCGAGAAGCCGTGCCGCTCGATCATCAGCGGCCCGAGCCAGAGCCCGCGCAGCGAGATGAAGGCGGCGTAGGTCACGCCGCCCAGCACCACGATGCCCAGCGTGTGGCGCAGCATCAGCAGCGCGCCGAACTGGCGGATCGCCTCGGGCACCGACTCGCGCCGCGCCGGCGCGGCCGCCGCGGGCTCTCGCACCCAGTGCCAGATCGCGAGCCAGGCCAGCGCGGCCGCCAGCGCCAGCAGCACGAAGCCGGCGCGCCAGGAATGCGCCTGCACCAGCCAGGCCAGCGGCGTGCCGGTGACCAGCATGCCCAGGCCGCCGATCGCCAGCACCAGCCCCGAGACGGTGGCGAAGCGCTCGGCAGGAAAGTGGCGCGCGATGAAGACGGTGCAGACCAGGAAGGCCGGCGCGCAGCCCACGCCGATCAGCGCCTGGGCCAGCACCAGCACCAGGTAGTTCGAGGACAGGGCCGACAGCAGCGCGCCCGCGATCGCGACCGGGAAGGCCACCAGCACGGTGCGCCGCACGCCGTGCAGGTCGATGCCGATGCCCATGAACAGCTGCATCGCGCCGAAGGCGAAATGGAAGGCGCCCGAGAAGATGCCCAGCGCCTGCGGCGACAGGCCGAACTCGGCCTGCAGCGGGCTGGCCATGATGGCGCCGACGGTGCGGAAGGCCTGGCTCAGCGCCACGCCCGCGCACAGCGCGAGCACCATGGCCCAGGCGGCGCGCGCGTTCAGCCCGCCGGCCGGTGGTGAAGCGGTGCTGGCGCCCTCAGCCGGCACCGTGGCACTTCTTGTACTTCTTGCCGCTGCCGCAGGGGCAGGGGTCGTTGCGGCCCGGCGTGGCCTCCTTGCGGAGGGTCTCGACCTTCGGGCCCAGGCTCTTCCAGAGCTGGCGCAGGTCGTACACGGCCCAGATGGCGGCGCCGAAGTCGTCCAGGCGCTGCTGGCTCACGCTGGGCGGGCCGTTCTCGTCGTACATCGAGAGCACCGGCTTGGCCTTGTCGTCCTCGGTCAGCACGACGATGTTCTCGAGCGCGTCGTCGAGCATCTGGGCCGCCTCCTTGTCGCGGGGCGGGGTCCAGTCCTCGGGCCAGTTCTCGACCGCGTACATGAAGCCCAGCGCCCAGACCTGGGCGAACGAGGGCAGCGCCTCGCCGTCCATCTCGGCGCGCTCCTCGGGCGGCAGCGCGGCGACGGCGCCGCGGGTGTCGAGCACCTCGGGCTGCCAGCTGCGCTCGTCCTCGAGCGTCTCGACGTCGGCATCGAGGCCGGTCTCGATCTCGCGCCAGCGGCGCTTCCAGTGCCAGACGAATTCCATCTGCTGGGCCGGCACGAAGCCGTCGCCCAGTAGCACGGGCCAGTACTCCGCGGGCTCGATGACGCGGCGGGTACAAACCAGCGCTGCCAGGAAGCCCTCGCAGAACTCCCATTGGGGAATTTCCTCGTCGTGCTCGCGCATCGCGTCGAGCGCCCGGTCGAGGGCGTCGAAGTCGTCGGGACCGAGGGGTTGCAGGTCGGTGGCGGGGGCCGGATTCGTGCCGGCGGAGTCGGGTGGGGTGGTCGTCATGGCAAGTTCGAAGCAGCCCTCTATGATGCAGCAGGCTCCGGCAGCCCCCAACAACCATGCCCACGATCACTCCGTTTCCGGTCCGCTACACCGCCTTCGCCCTGTGCGTGGCCGGCTTCGCGGCCAGCCTGGCCTTCGTTCTGGCCTCCCCCCATCTCTGGTTCGCCTGGCTCGCGCTGGTGGTGTTCGCGGTGCTCGCGGGCACCGGCGTGCACGACCTGCGGCAGACCCGGCACGCGATCCTGCGCAACTACCCGGTGATCGGGCACCTGCGCTTCCTGCTCGAATTCATCCGGCCCGAGATCCGCCAGTACTTCATCGAGAGCGACGCCGAGGCCGCGCCCTTCTCGCGCGCCCAGCGCTCGCTGGTCTACCAGCGCGCCAAGGGCGAGCCCGACAACCGTCCCTTCGGCACCCAGCTCGACGTGACCATCGCGGGCTACGAGTGGATCAACCACTCGATGCAGCCGACGAAACTGGCCGGCCACGACTTCCGCATCGTGATCGGCGGCACGCCGCAGCCGGCCGATGCCAACCCGGCCCAGGTCTGCACGCAGCCGTACAGCGCCAGCGTGTTCAACATCTCGGCCATGAGCTTCGGCGCGCTCTCGGCCAACGCCATCCTCGCGCTCAACCAGGGCGCCAGGAGCGGCGGCTTCGCGCACGACACCGGCGAGGGCTCGATCTCGCAACACCACCGGGTGCACGGCGGCGACCTGATCTGGGAGATCGGCTCGGGCTACTTCGGCTGCCGCAACGACGACGGCTCGTTCAGCGAGGAACGCTTCGTCGCCAACGCGCGCGACCCGCAGGTGAAGATGATCGAGATCAAGCTGAGCCAGGGCGCCAAGCCCGGCCACGGCGGCGTGCTGCCGGCGCCCAAGGTCACGCCCGAGATCGCGGCCGCGCGCGGCGTGCCGATCGGCGTGGACTGCATCTCGCCGTCCTCGCACAGCGCCTTCTCCACACCCACCGAGATGATGCATTTCGTGGCCCGGCTGCGCGAGCTCTCGGGCGGCAAGCCCACCGGCTTCAAGTTCTGCCTCGGCCATCCCTGGGAATGGTTCGGCATCGTCAAGGCGATGCAGGCCACCGGCATCACGCCCGACTTCATCGTGGTCGACGGCGCCGAGGGCGGCACCGGCGCGGCGCCGGTCGAGTTCAGCGACCACGTGGGCGCGCCGCTGCAGGAAGGGCTGCTGCTGGTGCACAACACGCTGCTGGGCGTGAACCTGCGTCACCGCATCAAGCTGGGCTGCGCCGGCAAGGTCATCACCGCCTTCGACCTGGCGCGCATGATGGCGCTGGGCGCCGACTGGTGCAACGCGGGGCGCGGCTTCATGATGGCGCTGGGCTGCATCCAGGCGCAGAGCTGCCACACCGGCCACTGCCCGACCGGCGTGACCACGCAGGACCCGGTGCGCCAGCAGGCGCTGGTGGTGCCGACCAAGGCCGAGCGGGTGCGCAACTTCCACCACAGCACGCTGCATGCGCTCAAGGAACTGGTGCAGGCCGCCGGCCTCGACCATCCGCAGCAGATCACGGCCCACCACATCGTGCGCCGCATCTCCGACACCGAGGTGCGCCTGCTGAGCAACCTGGTGATGCAGGTGCAGCCCGGCGCGCTGCTGGGCCCGCTCGACGCGCAGCACAACGTGTTCCGCACCTACTGGCCGCTGGCCAGCGCCGACAGTTTCCAGCCCCTGACGCAGGGGATCCAGGGCACGCAGGAGGCGCTCGCGACGGCGCCCCAGGGGCTCGCGCTGGCCGCATGAATCCGTTGCGACGTGGCGGCGCCGGTGCGCGCCTTTCGATGCGCAAGGGCGTGGCCTCGGGCCCGGCCCCGCTGGACGCGATCCCCTCCGCGCCCGCGCCGGGCGACTACGCCGCCTTCCTGCGCACCACCCTGCCGCGCCAGGCCAAGAACGTGGCCAGCCACCGCTTCGGCGACGAGCGCGTGTGGCTCAAGAAGGCCGGCCCGCGCCACGGCAAGTGGGGCTACCGGGTGATGGCCGCGGTCGCGCGCATGGCGCGGCTGGACATCATCAAGCCGGTGCCGAACCCCGGCGGCGAGGCCGCCATCGCGACCGAGGCGCGCCGGCTGCGCCAGCTGGCCGCGGCCGGACTGCGCGTGCCCCGGGTGCTGGCCGAGCAGGCCGACGGCCTCTTGATCTCGGACCTGGGCGCCAGCGGCCGCGGCACCGTGGTGCTGCAGGAGCGGCTCGACCAGGCCGCCACCGCCGGCCCGGCCGCGCTGCTCGCGGTCTGGCGCGAAGGGCTGGCGGCGATCGCCACCGTGCATGCGCACGGCCAGCACCTGAGCCAGGCCTTCGACCGCAACCTGGTGCAGTGCCCCGACGGCGTGATCGGCTACATCGACTTCGAGGACGACCCCTCGGAGGTGATGACGCTGGCCGAATGCCAGGCGCGCGACTGGCTCAGCTACCTGCATTCCACGGCCATGATGCTCGAGGCCGCGGCGCCCGATGCCGCCGGCCAGCACTGGCATGCGGCGCTGGCCGAGGTGAACGCCGACGTGCGCGAGCGCATCGCGAACGCGGCACGGCGCATGAAGTGGGCGCAGAAGCTGCCCGCGAGCCGGCGCTGGGGCCGCGACACGCAGCGCGTGCGCGCCGTGGCACGGCTGCTCGGGCGCTGGCACGGCGCCTGAGCGCCGGCCGGCTACGGCAGCGGCTCGAAGGCCGCCTGCACCGCCACGCCGAGCGTGCCCAGCCGCTTGCGCATCGAGAGCACCGCCTTGTCCTTGCTGAGCAGCCGCGCGCGGTGCGCCACCGCGAGGTCGACGAACATCTGGTCGTCGGGGTCGCTGCAGACGTAGGGCGCACGCTTGGGCACGCCCTCCACCAGCCGCGCGCGCGCATCGAAATCGGCCAGCACGGCCGGCAGCTCGAGCGCGCGCTGCGCCATGCGGCGCGCGATCAGCGGATAGCGCAGCACGCGCGCGAGTTCGCCGCGCATGGGCTCGGTGGCGATCCAGCGCAGTTCGCCGGCCGCGAGCACGGCCGCCAGCGGGGCCCAGGCCGGGTCCTCGAACACCAGCAGGTCGAGCGCGATGTTGGTGTCGATGACGATCGACGGCGGCGCGGGCAGCGCCGGGCTGTCTGCGGACACGCGCATGAAGCCGCTAGCCCCGCGCCGAGCCCGCGACCATGTCGAAACGGAACAGCCGGCACTCGATCGGGCCGTTCCACATCGGCACGCGGCGCGATTCCTTCAGGCGCATGCGCTTGGGCAGCTTGAGGTCGGGCGTGAGCACCCAGGCGGTCCAGCCCGGGTAGTTCTTCTTCCAGTGGCTCGCGAGCTGCGGGAAGAATTCGCCGCCGTCGCCTTCCGCCTCGCCCGCGGCGGGCGCCGCCACCTGCGCGGTCTCGCGCGCGCCGCTGCGCGCCACGCCGCCGATGCCGATGCGCTCGCCGTAGGGCGGGTTCAGCACGATCAGGCCGGCCTCGGCGGGCGGCATGCGCTGCAGCGCGTCGCCGCCGCGGAACTCGACCGCGTGGTCGACGCCCGCGCGCTCGGCGTTGCGCTGCGCGAAGTCGACCATGCGGTGCGAGACGTCGGAGCCGAAGATGCGCGGCGCGGCGCCGGCTTCGGCCGCCGGCGGTTCGGACGCGGCGCGCACCGCGGCCCACACATGGGGCTGGAACGGCAGCAGCTTCTCGAAGCCGAAGCGGCGCAGCCAGCCGGCCGGAATGCCGAGCGCGATCTGGGCCGCCTCGATGGCGATGGTGCCGCTGCCGCAGCAGGGGTCGTACAGCGGCTGCCCGGCGACCTCGCCGGTCTCGGGGTTCCACCAGCCGCTGGCGGCCAGCATGGCGGCGGCCAGGGTTTCCTTCAGCGGCGCGTCGCCCTTGTCCTGGCGCCAGCCGCGCTTGAACAGCGGCTCGCCCGAGGTGTCGATGTAGAGGGTGCAGGTGTCGGTGGTCAGGTGCGCGAACACGCGGCAGTCGGGCCACTGGGTCTCGATGCTGGGGCGCACCCCGCCGGCGCGGGCGCGGAAGCGGTCGGCGATCGCGTCCTTGATGCGCAGGGTGGCGAAGTTCAGGCTCTGCAGCGGGCTGTGCTGGGCCGTGGTCTCGATCTTGAAGGTCTGCTTGGGCGTGAACCAGATCTCCCAGGCCACGCCGCTGGCCAGCCCGTAGAGGTCGTTCTCGTTGCGGTACAGGCCCTGGGCCAGCTCGACCAGCACGCGCTGCGCGAGGCGGCAGTGCAGGTTGAGCTGCAGCACCTCGCGCCAGTCGGCGCGCACCCGCACGCCGCCGCGCAGCATCAGCAGGTCGTCGCCGGCACGGCCGGTGAGCGCATGCACCTCCTGCGCGAGAAACTCCTCGACGCCGGCGGCGCAAGGCAGGAAAAGGGAGAGATCATTCACGGAAGTTCGCTTGGTCGACGGCCGGCTACGGGATTGCCATTGTCGCTGTGTCGCCCTGCTTGCCTATAGTGGTCCGGTCCATGAAGCCCCTGCACGACTCCGCGGCGCCCGCCGCCCACCCCGCCAGCGCCGGCGGTAACCCCTCTTCCCCCGGGGCGGCGCGGGACGACGGCTTCGCCATCCAGTGCGAGGTGCTGCGCATCTCGGTGCAGCCGATCGGCCCGATCCTGGCGGTGCAGTACCTGCTGAACTGCGGCATCGCGGCGCTGTTCGCCTGGCAGTTCTCGCTGCCGCTGTCGCTGGCCTGGCTGGGCCTGATCACGCTGGTGACGGTGATGCGCGCCTTCGTGCCGCAGCGCCTGCCCGAGCCCTTCACGCCCGCGAGCCTGCGCCGCGCCCAGCGCGTGCACGTGCTGCGCACCGGCATCTGGGAGCTGGCGCACGGCGCGGCCGGCGTGCTGCTGTTCGACCCCTCGCGCATCGAGCTGCAGCTGCTGCTGGGCGTGATCGTGATGGGCATGACGCTGTCGGCCGCCTTCTCGGTCTCGTTCTACACGCCGGCCACGCAGCTCGCGATCACCCTGCTGCTGGCGCCGATCATCGTGATGGGCATCTGGCTCGGGCCGCCGATGATGATCGCGGTCGCCGTCATCGGCGCCGGCCTCACCGCCATGATGTGGAAGCTGGTGGCCGAGCGCTCGCGCCAGCTGGAGGAGAACATCGGCCTGCGCCTCAACGAGCGCACCCTGCGCGAGCAGGCGCTGGCCGGCCTGCGCGCCTCCGAGCAGGCCCAGGCCGAGCGGCTGCGCTTCTTCTCGGCCGCCAACCACGACCTGCGCCAGCCGGTGATGGCGATCGGCCTGCAGGCCGAGGTGCTGCGCCAGCAGCTGCGCGAGGGCGCCGACACGATGGCGGTGCAGCACACGGTGGGCTCGCTGGCACGCGCCCAGCAGGCGCTGGAAGGACTCACCAACCAGCTGCTGGAGATCGGCCGCATCGAGGCCGCGGCCGACCCGCTGCGCCCGGCCGCGGTCGCGCTGGCGCCGCTGCTGCACGAACTGGCGCGCCAGGCCGGCGAGCGCCGCGTGCTGGTGCGCTGCCCGAGCGACGCGGTGGCCTGGAGCGACGCGGTCTCGCTGCGCCGCGTGCTCGCCAACCTGGTGGACAACGCCGTCAAGTTCACGCCCGCGGGCCGGGTGCTGCTGGCGGTGCGCGCGCGCCGGCGCGAGGGTGAGGCCGCCTGGCGCGTCGAGGTGCGCGACAGCGGCATCGGCATCGCGCCCGAGGCGCACGAGCGCGTGTTCGGCGACTTCGAGCAGATCGGCAACGTCGAGCGCAACCTGCAGCGCGGCCACGGCCTGGGGCTGGCGATCGTGCGGCGGCTCGCGACCCAGCTCGGCATCGAGGTCGTGCTGCGCTCGGCGCCCGGGCGCGGCTCGGTGTTCGCCTTCGAGCTCGCGGCCGCGCCCGCCGACGCCGCGCCGCCGGCGCCGTCCGCCCTCAAGCCGCCGGCCGATGCCGCGCCCGCGCTGCGCCCCGGCCTCGCGGTGCTGGTGGTCGAGGACAACGCCGTGGTCGCCGACAGCCTGCAGTCGCTGCTGCGCCAGTGGGGCGCGCAGCCGCGCGTCTACGGCAGCGCCGCCGAGGCGCTGGCGCTGGCCGACCTGCAGGCACTCGACCTCGCGCTGTGCGACATCCGGCTGCCGGGCGCGCTCGACGGCATCGCGCTCGCCACCCGACTGCAGCAGCTCAAGCCCGCGCTGGCCATCTCGCTGGTGTCGGCCGACATCGACGAGGCCACGCAGCGGCTGGCCAACGAGCGCGGCTGGCATGCGCTGCGCAAGCCGGTGCAGCCGGCCGAGCTGCATGCGCTGCTGCGGCGCGCGCAGCAGGCGCCGCCGCGGTAGCAGCCTCCTGGGCGCGGCGCCACCGGGCGCGGCGTTCCGAGCTATGCTGCGCGCCATCCCCGATGCCGGCCCGCCCGCCGATGCCCAGCGCCCCCTCCCCCCCGACCCTCGCCGAACTGAAGGCGGCCCGCTACACGCCGGTCGCGATCGGGCTGCACTGGCTGCTGGCGCTGCTGATCCTCGGCGCGCTCGCACTGGGCCTGTACATGACCGGGCTGCCGTTCTCGCCGCAGCGCGTGCGCCTCTACAGCTGGCACAAATGGACCGGCATCGCGATCCTGCTGCTGTCCGCCGTGCGCCTGCTGTGGCGCCTCGGCCATCCGGCGCCCGCCTTGCCCGACTTCGTGCTGGCCGCCATGCCGCGCTGGCAGCGCACGGGCCGCACGATCAGCCATCGCCTGATGTACCTGCTGTTCTTCGCCGTGCCGCTGCTGGGCTGGGCCCAGAGCTCGGCGCTCGGCGTGCCGGTGGTGTGGTTCGGCGTGCTGCCGCTGCCCGATGTCGTGCCCGTGGACCGCGCGCTCGCCGAGCAGTGGCTGCAGCCGCTGCACCGGGCCGGCGCCTACCTGCTGGGTGCCGTCTCGGTGCTGCACGTCGCGGCCGTCGTCAAGCACCAGTGGATCGCGCGCGACGGCCTGCTGCGGCGCATGTGGCCCGGGCCGTCGTCGACTTCCAGGAAACCCAACGCATGACTTCGCTTCTTCACCGCTGGCACGGCGCGCTGGCGCTTGCCGCCCTTCTCCTTCCGGCGGCCCATGCCGAGCCGCCGCCCGCGCGGCTGGTGCCCGAGAAAAGCCAGATCGTGTTCGTGAGCAAGCAGATGGGCGTGCCGGTCGAGGGTTCGTTCAAGAAGTTCGACGCGCGCATCGCCTTCGACCCGAGGAAGCCCGAGGGCGGCAGCGTGGCGCTGCAGATCGACACCGCGAGCGCGGCCTTCGGCATCCCGATGACCGATGCCGAGCTGCCCAAGGCGCCGTGGTTCGATGCCGCGCATTTCCCGCAGGCCGGCTTCCAGACCACGGCCATCAGGGCGCTCGGCGACGGCCGCTTCGAGATGGCCGGCAAGCTCACGCTCAAGGGCATCGCCAGGCCGCTGACCGTGCCCGTGACGATCGCGCCGGCCGCCAACGGCCAGTCGGTGGCCAGCGGCAGCTTCGTGCTGCAGCGCATCGACTACAAGGTCGGCGACGGCGAATGGACCGACACCTCGGTGATCGCCAACGACGTGCAGGTGCGCTTCAAGCTCGTCGTCGACGGCCTCGGCGCGCCCTGACCCCCACACACTCCCCCGCATGCAGCATTCGCCATGAAGAACAAGACACTGCTTTCCGCCGTCCTGCTGGGCCTAGCGCTCGCCGCGTCCGGCCTTGCCGCCGCGCAGGAATACACCGCCCCGGCCGTCGCGGCCAAGCCCGCGGGCGGCCCGGTCAAGGGCGCCAGCTACGTGGTCGACCCGACCCACACCTTCGTCATGTACGAGATGGGCCACTACGGCACCACCACCAACCGCGGCCGCTTCAGCACCAAGGACGGCTCGGTGCAGATCGATGCCGCCGGCACCAGCGGCAAGGTCGACATCACCATGGACATCAGCTCGATCAACACCGGCGTCGACCTGCTGAACCGGCACGTGCAGAGCAAGGACTTCTTCAACGTCGCCGAATTCCCCACCGGCCGCTTCGTCGCCGAGCGCATCGCCTTCAGCGGCGACAAGGTGGCCGAGGTGCCCGGCACGCTCACGCTGATGGGCCAGACCAAACCCGTCACGCTCAAGGCCGTGCGCTTCAACTGCTACCTGAGCCCGCTGATCAACCGCCAGGTCTGCGGCGGCGACTTCGAGACCACCGTCGAGCGCAGCGACTGGGGCATCACCTGGGGGCTGAACTTCGGCTTCGAGAACAAGGTGAAGCTGCTGGTGCAGGTCGAGGCGGTCAACGTGCAGCAATAAGCCGGCACGGTGTTCGTCCGATTCGTGGTCGGGGCCGATGACGAGGATCACCGCCTGCTCAACGGGTTGGTGTCCGAGGCACGGTTTCTTCGGGACAGGAACGAGCTCACCGCCGCCGAGGAGGAACTGCTCGAGGCCACCTATGCGTGGTTGAACACGAACCTGCCCTGCCCTCCGTTCGCGGGGTCCGGCTGGTCGAAAAATGCCGTGGCCTGGTTCAAGGACGGTGCGATCGAATCCATCCAGCAGATGCGCATACTGGCCGCTCTTTTGACGCAGCACGAACGTCCTGTACGAATGCTTCGCTCCCGGAATCCCGGCAAGGTGCTCTATGAAGACCGCTTTCAGGTGGTCGTCGAGGAATGGAAGCGCTTGTAGGCCCTGCACGATGACGGCGAGTCGGTGATCTTCGCGACCGCTGGCATGTGCGATGGCCCGCATGGGCCGAGACTGTACGAACCTGAACTCAAGGAGAGCCCCCCGATGATCGACACCACCCTTTCCCTGCTCGGCATCGCCGGCGCCATGGCCGTGGGCGCGATGAGCCCGGGCCCGAGCTTCGTGATGGTGGCGCGCACGGCCGTGGCCTCGCGCGCCGATGGCCTCGCGGCCGCGCTCGGCATGGGCGCGGGCGGGCTGGTGTTCGCGATCGCGGCGCTCGCGGGGCTGCAGGCCGCGTTCCTCGCGGTGCCGGCGCTCTACCTCGCGATCAAGGGCTTCGGCGGCGCCTACCTGGTCTACCTGGGCATCCGCATCTGGCGCGGCGCGCGGCAGCCGCTCGCGATGGCGCAGGACGCCGATGCGTCGCTTCCGCAGTCAGGCCGCGGCAAGCGCACCTTCCTGCTCGGGCTGGCCACGCAGGTCAGCAACCCGAAGACGGCCGTGGTCTACGCGAGCATCTTCGCGGCCTTCCTGCCGCGCGAGGTGCCACTGGTGCTGGCGCTCGCCGTGCCGGCCGTGATCTTCTGCATCGAGACCGGCTGGTACGCCATCGTCGCGCTCGCGCTGTCGTCGGCGGCGCCGCGCTCGGCCTACCTGCGCTACAAGACCTGGATCGACCGCGCGGCCGGCGGCGTGATGGGGCTGCTGGGGCTGCGGCTGGTGTGGTCGGCGGTGCGCGGGACCTGAGGCGGAACGCTCACTCGCCCTTGATGCCGGCGCTCTGGATCAGCTGGGCCCAGCGGGCCCGGTCCTCGCCGAGCCACTGGCGGTACGCGGCCGGCCCGAGGTGCTTGACCTCGGCGCCCAGCGACTTGAGCTTGGCCTGCATGGCCGGCTTGGCGAGCGCCGCGGCGATGGCGGTGTCGAGCTTGGCCGCGATGGGCGCGGGCAGGCCCGCGGGCGCGATGAAGCCGATCGGCTGCGCATAGTCCTCGAAGCCCTTGAAGCCGAGCTCGGCGGTGGTGGGCACCTGCGGATAGTCGGGATGCCGCTGGGCGGTGGTGGCGGCCAGGATGCGGATGCGGCCGCTCGCGACGAAGTCGGACACGCCGACCATCGGGAAGAACATGAAGTCGACCCGGCCCGCCATCACCTCGGTCAGCGCCGGCGCGTTGCCCTTGAACGGGATGTGGTTCATCTTCGTCTTCGTGCGCTGCTCGAGCAGCGCGGCCGCCAGGTGCGCCGAGCCGCCCACGCCGGCCGTGCCGTAGCTGACCGCGCTCGGCCCGCTCTGCGCCTTCTTCACCAGGTCGCCGAGCGTCCGGTACGGCGAGTCGCCGGCCACGACGATGAGCTGCGGCAGCACCGCGACCATGCTCACGGGCGTGAAGTCCTTGACCGGGTCGTACTTGACGCGCTCGGGCTGCAGCAGCGGATTCACGTTGTGCGAGATGGTGTTGACGACCAGCGTGTAGCCGTCGGGCGCGGCGCGCTGCACGTACTCGGTGGCGATGTTGCCGTTGGCGCCCGGCTTGTTCTCCACGATGACCGACTGCCCGAGCGCGCTGCCGATGTCCTGCGCGAACACGCGCGCCAGGATGTCGGTGGGACCGCCGGCGCTGTAGCCGACCACGAGCTTGATCGGCTTGTCGGGGTAGTCGTTCTGGGCCTGCGCGCGGCCATGGAGGCCGGCGCTGCCGAGCAATGCGGCAGCGATCAGCAGCAGGCGGCGGGTGGGCAGATGTCTCGTCATCTTGTTTTTCCTTTCGGTTCGGGGATTCACGGGGCCGGCCGCAGCAGGTCGGCCGAGAGCTGCGCCACGCCCGGGGCGCCACACAGGCGCATCGTGCGCAGCAGTTCGTCGTGCAGGATGTCGAGGGCGCGCTGCGCACCGGCGTCACCCGCGGCCACCGCGCCGAACAGCGTCGCGCGGCCCAGCAGCACGCCGTGCGCGCCCAGGGCCAGCGCCTTCGCGATGTCCGCGCCGCGGCGGATGCCGCCGTCGACCAGCACCGGGCAGCGCCCGGCCACGCCCTGCAGAACCTCGGGCAGTGCCTGCAGGCTGGGAACGGCGCCGTCGAGCTGCCGGCCGCCATGGTTGGAGACGACGATGGCGTCCACGCCCATGGCGGCCAGGCGCGTGGCATCGTCGGCGCGGCTCACGCCCTTGACGATCAGCTTGCGCGGCCAGCGCTCGCGCACCTCGGCCAGCCGCGCCCAGTCGAAGGCGGGGTCGTAGCTGCGACCGACGGACGAGGCGATGGCGCCCGCGCTGGTCGCCGCCGTCTCGAGCCCGCGCAGGTTCTCCATCGCGGGCAGGCCGCGCAGCAGCATGTCGAGGGCCCAGCGCGGCCGCGAGGCGAAGTCGAGCACGTTGCGCGAGGTGAAGCGGAACGGGATCGAGAAGTGGTTGCGGAAATCGCGCTCGCGCTTGCCGCCGACGGGCAGGTCGACGGTGATCACCAGCGCCTCGTACCCGGCCTCGCGGGCACGGTCGACCAGTTGCCAGAAGAAGTCCCGGTTGCGCAGCACATAGGCCTGGAACCACAGGCGCCCGGGCGCCTGCTCGGCGATGGTCTCGATGGCGGCGGTGGCGCTGCTCGACAGGGTGTAGGGCAAACCCATCCTGGCCGCCGCGCGCGCGAGCGCCAGGTCCGCGCCGCGCCAGCCGAAGCCCGCCGCGCCGGTCGGCGCGATGGCGGCCGGCATGCCCGCGGGCGCGCCCAGCAGGCTGCAGGCGGACGAGGCATCCGCCACGTCGACCAGCACGCGCGGCGCGAGCTGCCAGCGCTCGAAGGCGCGGCCGTTGCCGACGAGCGTGCGCTCGTCCTCGGCGCCACCGTCGAAGAAATCGAACACGGCGCGCGGCAGCCGCCGGCGCGCGAGCGTGCGCAGGTCGGCGATCGAATAGCAGGCGGCCGCGCTGCGCGTCATGCGCCGGCCAGCGCCGTGTCGGCCACCGCGCGCGGCGTGCCGTCGTCATGGAAGAAGCGCGTCGCCATCACCTGGCAGCGCTTGATGTAGCGCGGCTCGTCGGGCCGGTAGTCGGGGATCGCGTTGTGGATGGTGCCCATGTTGTCCCACATGAGCACGTCGCCGACCTCCCAGCGATGCGCGTAGCGGAACTCGGGCCGGGTCTGGTGCGCGAAGAGGAATTCGAGCGCCTCGGCGCTTTCCTTCTCGTCCATCTCGTTGATGCGGATCGCATAGCCCGGGTTGGCGTAGAGCACGCGCCGGCCCGTGATCGGGTGCACGAGGAACAGCGGATGCGAGACCGGCGGCCGCGCCGCGCGCTGCGCGGGCGTGAGCGGCGGGCGTGTGCTGCCGCGCTCGCGGCGCATCATTTCCCAGAACTTGTCGAAGTCGTGCAGCACGGTCATGCCCTCGAGGCGCCGCTTCCACGCATCGGGCAGGGCCTCGTGCGCCGCATGCATGTTGCAGAACTCGGTGTTGCCGAGCGGCTGGCCGTCGCGGTGCGGAATCCGGATGCCGTAGAGCACGTTGGTGAACGCGATCATCCGGTTGTAGGACATGTCGGTGTGCCAGTCCTGCCCCGCGTCGGAGAGTCCGAGCGGCTTGCCGTTCTCGACGATGTTCGACAGCACCATGACCTCGGGCAGTCCCGGCTCCTGGTAGGCGCCCGCCACGTTGACCTCGAGCCGGCCGAAGTTCGCCGAGAAGTCGCGCAGCTGGGTCGCGGACAGCTCCTGCCGCGGGTAGCTCAGCACGCCGTGGCGGCCGAGCGCCTGCAGCAGCTGTTCGAAGACCTCGGCGGACAGCGGGCGCGACAGGTCGAGTCCCTCGACGCGGGCACCGAGGGTGGCGCCGCCGGGAACGATGCGGATGGTCATGGATGGAGTCCTCTGGCGGATGAAGGGAGTCGTGTTCGGGGAAGGCCGTCAGTACGCGGCGTCGAGCAGCGCGCGAACCTCGTGCGCGCCCGCGACGCGCCGCGGGTTGTAGTAGAGGCCGCGTTCGCGCATCGTCTTGGCGCCAATGCGGTCGAGCGCATCGCGCGGCACGCCGATGTCGCGCAACCGCGTGGGCACGCCGATGGCCGCCTGCAGCGCACGCAGGGCGTCCACCAGCGCAGGCACGCCGGGCGCGCCCCACGCCGCGGCGGCGCGCATCAGCGGCCCGGCCGCGGCTTCGGCATTGAAGGCGATGGCGTGCGGCAGCATCACGGCATTGGCATCGCCGTGGCCGACGCCGGTCACCGAACCGATCGCATGGCACACGGCGTGATGCAGGCAGGTGCGCGCGTTGACCAGCACCTGGCCCGAAAGGTGCGCGGCATAGAGCAGCGCGGCGCGCGCCGCGACGTCCCGCGGATCGCGGTGGACGGCGGGCAGCGCCTGCGCGAAGCGCGCCATCGCATCGAGCGCCAGCGTCTCGGCCAGCGGCGAACGTTCCATCGAATAGAGGCCCTCGAGGCAATGCGCGAGGCCGTTCATGCCGGTGGCGCACATCAGCGCCGCGGGGATCTCGAGGTTGGCGCGCGGGTCGATCAGCACCAGCCGCGCGGCGAGCTGCACATCGGTGAACAACAGCTTGGCGCCGTCGTCGCCGCGCACGCCGAGCGACACCGTGACTTCGGCGCCGGAGGCGGTCTGCGGAATGGCCACGATCGGCAGCTTCGGCGCGAGGAGGCGCGGCGCCACCAGCGAGTCGGGCGGCGTGAAGCGCACCGCGTGGTCGGCGAGCGCACCACCCTCCGCCATCAGCAGCGCGATCGCCTTGGCCGTGTCGGAGGCACTGCCGCCGCCGATGGCGACGAAGCCGTCGACCCCCTCGGCCAGCGCCCGCGCGGCCAGTTGCTCGACCAGCGCCACGCTCGAATGCGCAGGCACCGGGTCGGCCAGCAGATGCGGCAGGTCGCCCAGCGCCGCGAGGCTGCGCGCGAACAGGGCCGAGCGCTGCGTGCGCGCACCGCCCAGCACCAGCGGCCGCGCGACACCCAGCGCATCGAGCTCGGCGCGCAGGCCGTCGATGGCGCCTTCGCGCATCACCAGCCGCGTGACGACGCCGCGGTGGACGAAGGAGGCGGGCAAGGCGTTCATTCGGCGGAAGCGGAGGCGAAGTCGAAGGCCGTCACCATGCGCTGCTCGGCGATGCGCCAGCCCTGGCCCGGATCGCGGCGGAAGACGGTGGTCGTCAGGTTGAAGCGCAACGGCCCGGCAATGCGCGGCGGCGCGCCGTCGGGCTGCGCTGCGGCGGGATGGCGGTAGGCCGTCATGTAGGCCTCGACCTCGGTCGATGTGCCGTCCTGCGCGCTCACATGGGCATTGGTGAGCACATGGCGCGTCTCGACATCGGCGGCGCGCGCTTCGAGCGCGGCGCGCACGGCCGGCTTGCCCTCGAGCCACCGGCCCTGGCGCAGCCAGCGGCAGTCGTCGGCGAACAGCGCGAGCATCGCGTCGTAGTCGCGCCGGTCGAGCGCATGGAAGAAGCGGTGCAGCGCCTGCGTCAGCTCGGGCAGCAGGCGCGCGGCGTCGGGAATGGAAACATCGGCGGTCATGTGGCGAACGAGTCTAGGAGTCGGCTTGCCCGCTGACACACCCTGTTCGACAATCCAAGGTTTGCGATTTGGAAACCTTGAACCGGGTCGAACGACGTGGATCGCCTTCGCTGCCTTCAGATATTCACCGAGGTCGCGCGCTGCGGCAGCTTCGCGCGCGCAGCCATGCAGCTCTCGGTATCGCGCGCCACCATCACCAAGCACGTGGCCTGGCTCGAAGCCTCGATGGGCGCGCAGTTGCTCAAGCGCACCTCCAAGCAGGTGGCATTGACCGAGGCCGGCGCGCGCGTGCTCGACTCGGGGCGCGACCTGCTGGAGCGCTACGAGGCGATCGAGGGCGAGGTGCGCGATGCCGTGCAGCTGCCGCGCGGCGCGATCCGCGTGGGCACGCCGCCCTCGTTCGGCGCCTACCACCTGATGCGCGTGGTGGCGCAGTTCACCCACCGCTACCCGGACATCGAGGTGACGGTGGTCCATGACGACGGCCGCTCCGACCTGGTGGCCGAGGCGCTCGATCTCTCGATCCGCATTGCGCCCTCGCTCGAGGACGCGAGCTACGTCGCGCAATCGCTGCTGAAGGCGCCGCAGGTGGTGGTGGCGTCGCCGGCCTACCTGAAGGCCTACGGCCGCCCCGCCACGCCGGCCGACCTGGCGCGCCACAACTGCCTGGTGCACATCATCAAGTCGGGCTCGGGCGTGTGGAAGTTCGCCGGCAACCCGCCGCAGGAGGTGCGCGTGCGCGGCACCGTGCGCGCCAACATGGGCGATGCGATCAAGCAGTGCGCGCTGCTGGGCACCGGCATCTCGCTGCACCCGCACTACATGGTGTCGGAGGAACTGAAGGCCGGCACGCTCGAGGCCCTGCTGCCCGGCGCGGTGCCCGAGGAGCTCGACATCCACGTGGTGTTCTCGACCCGGCGCAACATGCCCAGCCGCGTGCGCCACCTGCTGGAGTTCCTGCGCGAATGGTCGCGCCATCCGCCCGACTGGGCCTTGCCGGCCACCACCGCGGCGCGCGGCACCGCGGGCCGTTGAACGGTCGTCCTCAGGCCTCTTCGGCGACGAAGGGATTGCGCAGGCAGCCGAGGCCCGAGATCTCCACCTCGACGACATCGCCGGCCTCCAGGTGCGGCGACTTGCCGTCGGTGCCCATCCAGATCACGTCGCCCGGGTACAGCGTAAGATGCCGCGTCATCGCGCTGATGAAGGTCGCGATGCCGAACAGCATCTCGCCGGTGCGGAACTGCGTCTTCACCTCGCCGTTGACGCGCACCGTGGTCCGAGCTGCGTCGAGGTCGAAGTCGGTTTCGATCCACGGCCCCATCGGCTTGAAGGTGTCGCTGTTCTTGGCGCGCCAGAAGGTGCGGTCCGAGGCCTGCCAGAGCCGCTCGCTCACGTCGTTGCCGATGGTGTAGCCCAGCACGCACGACAACGCGTCGGCCTCGCTCAGGTGGCGGGCCTTCTGGCCGATCACCACGACCAGCTCGCCTTCGTATTCCACCTGCTTCGCGTTGGACGGAATGACGACGGCCGCCTCGTGCGGAACCAGGGCGTTGACCGCGCGGTAGCCGATGTCGGCCTTGTCGGGGATCGCGAGCGTCTGGCCGCTTTGCTCGGCGTATTCCCTGATGTGGCGCACGTAGTTGAGCCCCGCCGCATAGAAGGTGCGCGGCAGCAGCGGCACCTCGATCCTCACGTCGGCCAAGCGATGCACGGCGCCCGTGAAGTCGTGGCCGCCGAAGGGGCTGCCGTTCACCGCGCGGACGCGGTCGTCCTCCAGCACGCCGTAGCTGCTGGCGGCCGCGCCGGGCGCGGTGTAGTGGATCCATTTCATGCGCGTGCTCCTGTCGGTGGTGTTCGGGCCCCTGCTCGCAGGGGCACCACAGCATGACAGGCCGAGGTTTGCGGAACGGAAACCGACGGTTTGCGAAAACCGCCCAAACCGCCTAGAGCAGGCTCTCCGGCGTCAACGGCGCCAGCAGCTCGAGCATGGTCCGGTCCCAGAAGCCCGAGTCGGGCTCCTCGCTCAGCACCGTGGTCTTGCCGGCCTCCTCGCTGATCCACTCCAGCCGCGAGTCGCTGCCTTCGGCGAAACGCAGCCGGTAAGCGCCCTGCTGCTTGAGCACCTCGAGCAGCTTCAGCGCCTGCTGCGCCATCTCGGGGCTGCGGATGAACAGGCCGATCTCGGTGTTGTGGACCTCGGAGCGCGGGTCGAAATTCATCGAGCCGACGAACAGGATGCGCTGGTCGATCACCGCCGACTTGGCATGCAGCCGGCCGACCGAGGTGCCGAACAGGCCGAGCCGCACGCTGCGACGCGTGCGGTTGGTGCTCAGTTCGTAGAGCTCGGCGCCCAGGCGCAGCATGTCGGGGCGGTAGCGGCGGTAGGCGGTGTGCACCAGCGGCTCGTCGGTGGCGGCGAGCGAGTTGGTCACCACGCTGATCTTCACGTCGCGCCGGCGGATCTCGTTCATCGCCTCGAGCCCCGCGGCGCCCGGGATCAGGTAGGGCGAGACGATGGTCACCTCGCTGCGCGCGCGGCGCATCTGCTCGACCACGTTGTAGCGCACGCTGTCGACATCGAGCAGCGGCACGCCGCCGTACGAGGCGGTCTTGCCGATCACGCGGTCGGGCGAATCGGCATAAGCCTCGGCCGTGGTCCAGATCAGGCCGAGCCGGCCGGCGTCGAGGTCCTCGGCGATCGGGCCGTAGCCCAGCAGGTCGTTGGGCGCGGGCTTCGGCGGCGGCGGCGTGGTGTCGGGGCCGGTGGCGGCCTCGAAGCGGCGCTGCAGTTCGTCGGCAGGCAGCGTGCTCGCCACCACCGATTCGACGGGCCGCACGTAGGGGCTGTTCCAGTACTGGTCGAACAGGCTGCCCAGGCGCGGGATCAGCGCGCCCGTCACGAAGGTGTCGAGGTCGATGAAGTTCTCGCCCGCGGTGCGCCGGAAGTACTGGTTGCCGATGTTGCGCCCGCCCGCCACCGCCATCGCGCCGTCGGCGATGAACAGCTTGTTGTGCATGCGCCGGTTGACGCGGTTGAAGTCGAACAGCGAGGCGCCGAAGCGCGCGAGCAGGCTGCCGCGGCCGGCCGGGAAGGGGTTGAACAGGCGCAGCTCGACATTGGGCGTGGCCGCGAAGCCGCGCAGCAGCTCGTCCTCGCCCGCGGTGTAGAGGTCGTCCATCAGCACGCGCACGCGCACGCCGCGCTGCGCGGCATCGCGCAGGGTGCGCAGCAGGTAGCGGCCGGTCTCGTCGTTCTCGATCTGGTAGTACTGGACGTCGAGCGTGCGCTGGGCGCGGCGCGCGAGCTGGATGCGGGTGTCGAAGGCGAAGTCGCCGCCGGGCATGAGGCGAAAACCGCTGAGGTCGGGGTCGGGCTGCGCGGCCAGCGCGATGCGCCCGAGCGCGGTGTCCTTCGACACGGCGATGGCCTGGGTGGGCGCGCGCGGGGCCTGGTCGGGCAAGCTCGCGCAGCCGGCGGCCAGCAGCGTGGCCGCGATGGCGAACGCCCGAAGCCCACGGCGCGACAGCAGGCGTCGGGCCATCGGCGGCTTTCTAGAGGGCCTTGCGCAGGTTGGCGGGCGCGATGCGCAGCGCCTCGCGGTACTTGGCGACCGTGCGGCGCGCGCACTCGATGCCCTGCTCCTTGAGCATCTCGGAGATCTGGCTGTCCGACAGCGGCTTCTTCACGCTCTCCGAACCGACGAACTGCTTGATCAGCGCGCGCACGGCCGTGCTCGAGGCATTGCCGCCGGTCTCGGTGCCCAGCGCCGAGCCGAAGAAGTACTTGAGCTCGACCGTGCCGAAGGGCGTCGACATGTACTTGGCGGTGGTCACGCGCGAGATGGTGGACTCGTGCAGCCCGAGCTCGTCGGCGATCTCGCGCAGCACCAGCGGGCGCATCGCGAGTTCGCCGTGCACGAAGTAGCTCTTCTGCCGCTCGACGATGGCGTTGCTGACGCGAAGAATGGTGTCGAAGCGCTGCTGGATGTTCTTGATGAACCAGCGCGCTTCCTGCAGCCGCTGCGACAGCGCCTGGCTGCCCTCGCCCTTGTGCGACTTGAGCGCGCCGGCGTAGATGTCGTGCACGCGCAGCCGCGGCATCACCTCGGGGTTGAGCATGACGCGGAACTTCACGTTGGTGCCGCGGCCGGTCTTGGTGACGATCACATCGGGAATGACGATGTTGCGCTCGACGTCGACGAAGCGGCGGCCCGGCTTGGGCTCCAGGCGCGCGATGATCTGCAGCGCCGAGCGCACCAGTTCTTCATTAGTTCGCGTGAGCGTGGCCAGGCGCTTGAAGTCGCGCCGCGCGAGCAGCTCCATCGGCTGCTTGCAGATGGCGAGCGCGGTCTTGCGCACCAGCTCCTCGTCCTCGGTCTCGTCCTCGTCGGCCAGCGCGCGCAGCTGGATCGCGAGGCATTCGCCGAGGTCGCGCGCGCCCACGCCCGCGGGCTCCAGGCTCTGCAGCAGGCCGAGCGCGACCTGGAAGTGATGCACCAGCTCGTCGAACTGGTCGTTGTCGTCGCCCGCGAGGCCCGAGGCCAGCGCCGGCAGCGAATCCTCGAGGTAGCCGTCGTCGTTGAGCGATTCGATCAAGAAGCGCAGCGCGGCGCTGTCGTTCTCGTTGAGCCGCAGGCTCAGCGCCTGGCGGTGCAGGAAGGACTGCAGCGATTCCTGGCTGCGCGCGAGCTCGGTGGCATCGGCGCGCTCGTCGTCGCCGGTGCTGCTGTTGTTGCGCGCGGGCGCGTCGCTGCCCCATTCGCTGTCGTCGGGCGCCATGTCGACGGTGCCGTCGCCTTCCCAGTCGGGCTCGCGCTCGGGCGAGTCGAGGGCCGGCTCGGCCTCGGACGACGAGGTGGTCTCGGTGGACGTGGTCGAGGTCGAGGGCGCGGCGCTCGCGTAGTCGCTCTCGGCCTCGCGCTCGGTGTCCTCGCGCGGCGCGGGCGTGTCGGCGGCGTCGAGGCCGAATTCCTCGCGCGCGGCTTCCTCGGCGGTGCGCTCGAGGAAGGGGTTCTCGTCGAGCATCTGCTCGACCTCCTGGCTCAGTTCGAGCGTGGAGAGCTGCAGCAGCCGGATCGACTGCTGCAGCTGAGGCGTCAGCGCGAGATGCTGCGAAACGCGCAGCGACAAGCCTTGTTTCATGCCCTCAGCAAATGACTGGCGCGAGCTTCATCACATCCGGAAGTGCTCGCCCAGGTAGACCCGGCGCACTTCGGCGTTGTCGACGATCTCCGAGGGCGTGCCCTGTGCCAGCACATGGCCGTCGCTGATGATGAAAGCGTGATCGCAGATGCCCAGCGTCTCGCGCACGTTGTGGTCGGTGATGAGCACGCCGATGCCGCGCTCCTTCAGGAAACTGATGATGCGCTGGATCTCGATCACCGCGATCGGGTCGATGCCGGCGAAGGGTTCGTCGAGCAGGATGAAGCGCGGCTGGGTGGCCAGCGCGCGCGCGATCTCGACGCGGCGGCGTTCGCCGCCCGACAGCGCGAGCGCGGGCGAATCGCGCAGGTGGTCGACGCGCAGGTCGGCCAGCAGCTCCGACAGGCGCTCTTCCATGCGCTGCTTCGACAGCGCCTGCAGCCGGCCGTTGGCATCGGGTTCGCGCTGCAGTTCGAGCACCGCGCGCACGTTCTCCTCGACCGTGAGCTTGCGGAAGATCGAGGCTTCCTGCGGCAGGTAGCTCAGGCCCATGCGCGCGCGGCGGTGGATCGGCATGTGGGCGATCGGCTCGCCGTCGATGGAGATCTCGCCCGCGTCGGCGCGAACCAGCCCGACGATCATGTAGAACGAGGTGGTCTTGCCGGCGCCGTTGGGGCCGAGCAGTCCGACGACTTCGCCCTTCTGCACGTCGAGCGAGACGTCCTTGACCACCTTGCGGCTGCCATAGCTCTTCTGCAGGCCGCGCGCGACGAGGCGGCTGCCCGGCACGCCGTTGGCTTCCTGGGTTCCGGCGGCTTCGATCACTTGCGTTCTTCCGCTTCGCCGCTGAGCGTGGTGCTCGGGCGCAGGCCGGCGCCCGGGGCCGGCGTGGACGTCGGGGCCGCGGGACGGCGCGTGGCCGGGGCCGAGGCACCGGGTGCCGCGGGCGCGGCCGACTTCGGCGTGAGGATGGCCTTGACGCGGCCGCCGCCGCCCGGCGCCGACACGCCGGCGTTCGGCGGCACGGTCGAGCCGTTGACGGTGTAGGTGTCGTTGCCCTGGTCGTAGACGATCAGCGCGCCGCTGCTCTCGTCGTTGGGCGTGGCGCCGACCAGGCGGCGCATGACGGCGCGGCGGATGAACTTGACGTTGTCGGCGCGGCTGTCGTACTCGATGACCTCGGACTCGCCCTCGATCCACTCGTCGCCGTTGCCGTTGCGCTTCTGCTTGTAATAGGCGAGCTTGCCGGGCGCCGCGGTGACCACCCCGTACTGGTAGCCCTCGGGGTCCTGGCGCACGTCGATGCGCGCGCCGCGGATGATGATGGTGCCCTTGGTGACCACCACGTTGCCGGTGAAGACGCTGGTCTGCTTGAGATCGTCGTAGCGCATCGAATCGGATTCGATGTTCATCGGCTTGGTCCGGTCGGCCGTTTCGGCCAGGGCCGTGGCGGCGGAGCCGGCCAGCAGCAGCGCGGCCAGCACGAGGCGACCGGTGCGGCGAAGGGAGGAGGTGGGGTGAGAGTGCGATGTCATAGAGGCACGAAACTTGCTCTGCATTGTATGCGGCCCATCGCGCCAGACCCATGCGCGCGGATGAAAAAGCCCCGGGGTGGCGAACCCGGGTTGCGGCCCCTCGCGGGATGGCCCCGCGTTCCGCCGGATGGCGGCTTGGCCGCCCCGGAACCCTCGACGGGATTCCGGCCTCCCGGCGGCGGAGCGGCTACAAGGTGTGAAGAAACCGTCGCGAGCGCCCCGAGGTTGCGCCGAGGACCGGAGCCGTACTCTGTACGGTGAGGACCGCAGGTGCGAGATCGGGGCGCGCGGCAGGTTTATTCACGCCCTTGTCAACCCTTGCGGGCTTCGCCGATCAGGTAGTTCGTGACCGACAGCGCCTTGTTCATGTTGCCGGCGGTTTCGCCATCCACGTACCAGCGGCCGGCCACGGCCAGCGCCGGCACGCCGGCCACCTTGTAGGCGTCGGTCAGCTGCGAGGCGCGCTTGGCCTTGCTCGCCACGCCGAAGGAGGTGAACAGTTCCTTGAACTTCGCGGCGTCGAGGCCGCTCTTCTCGGCCCAGGCCACGATGTTGGCGTCGCCGTTCACGTTCTGGCGCTGGGCGTGGATCGCGTTGAAGACCTTGGGCTGGTATTCGTCGACCTTGCCCATCGCCTCGAGCGCGTAGTACAGGCGCTGCTTGGCCTCGACGTCGTTGCCCACGAAGGGCACCGGCACGCGGCGCAGCACCACGTCGGCGGGCTTGCTCTTGGCCCAGGCCTCGAGCGCGGGCTCGAAGTCGTTGCAGTGCGGGCAGTTGTACGAGAAGAACTCGATCACCTCGATCTTGCCGGCCGGTGCGTCGACCGGCACGCGCTTGTCGAGCACGAGGTATTCGGTGCCGGCCTTGGGCGCGCGGGCCTGGGCTTGCGCGGGCAGGTGGGCCATCAGGCCGAGCGAGCCAGCGGCGACGGCCAGCGAGAAATCACGACGTTTCATGGGAAAGAGCTCTCCAGTTGGTAGACGGCAGACTGAGCCGGGCCGGTGAAGCGGAGTTCCCGCGCGCGGTGCTCGGGGCTCCGGGAAACCCGGGGGCGGCGCGGACCGCGGCGAAGCTTAAAGAAAAACCATGACCGTTGCCGTGGGGGGCCACCCGGCGGCGCCCTCCCCCGGCCGGACGGCGCTCAGCGCTGGACGCGCACCAGCGCCGAGTCGAGGCCGGCGCCGTCCATCCGTTCCTTGAGGCGGTCGGCGTCGTCCTTCTTGTTGAACGGACCGGCGCGCACGCGGTAGACGGTGCGGCCGGCCTGCTCGCGCTCGGTCACGCGGGCCTCGACGCCCATCAGCGAGAGCTTGGCGCGCTGCGCCTCGGCGTCCTCGGTGGTGCGGAAGGCGCCGGCCTGCACGAAGTACATGAAGGGATCGGCACCGCCGGAGCCGGTGGCGGCCGCGGCATTGCCGCTGCTCGAGGACGGGGCGGCGGCCACCGTGGTGCTGCCGCCGACGCTGCCGGCGCGGGCCCGGGCCAGATCGCCGAGCGGATCGTTCGAGGGCGGCAGCGCATTGGCCTCGGCCGGAACCGGCGCGGGCCGCGCGGGCTTGGGCGCGACCACCACGGGCACCGGCGCCGTGGGCGGCGGGGTGCCGGGCGAGACCGCGGCGGTGGCGGGATTGCTGCCATCGGCCGGCGGCGCGCCGACCGGGCCGGCGGCCGCGGGGCGCGGCTGCTGCGGCTTGCCGGCCAGCGGGGCGTTCGGGTCCCAGTCGCGGTTCTTGCGCGCCTCGGCCTCGTCCTGCTCGGCACCGCCGCGCTGCGTCTTGGTGACGAAGGGGATCGGCACCTTGGTCACGTAGACCGCGATGCCCAGCGCGACGCCCAGGCCGAGCACCAGCCCGATGATCAGGCCGATGACGATGTTGCCGCGTTGTCTGGTTGTCTTCTTCATGGGGAGGGGGTTCACATCTTGCGCGGCGCGGTGACGCCGAGGATCGCGAGGCCATTGTGCAGCACCTGCGCGGTCGCGGCGACCAGCGCCAGGCGCGCCAGCTTCACCGCCTCGTCGTCGACCAGGATGCGCTCGGCGTCGTAGTAGCTGTGGTACGTGGCCGCCAGTTCGCGCAGGTAGAAGGTGACGTCGTGCGGCGCGAAATCCTTGGCCGCGGCGCTCAGCATCTCGGGGTACTTGGCCAGCAGCAGCATCAGCGACTGGGCCGCCGGGCTCTCGAGCGGCGACAGGTCGACGCCCTGCAGCACGGCCGCGTCGCCGCCCCAGGCCGCGAGCACCGAGCAGATGCGCGCATGCGCGTACTGCACGTAGTACACCGGGTTGTCGTTGTTCTGCGCCACGGCCAGGTCGACGTCGAAGGTGTATTCGGTGTCGGGCTTGCGGCTCAGCAGGAAGAAGCGCACGGCGTCGGTGCTGGTCCACTCGATCAGGTCGCGCAGCGTGACGTAGCTGCCGGCGCGCTTGCTGATCTTGACCTCCTCGCCGCCCTTGGTGACGCGCACCATGGTGTGCAGCACGTAGTCGGGGTAGCCCTCGGGAATGCCCTCGCCGGCAGCTTGCAGCCCGGCGCGCACGCGCGCGATCGTGCCGTGGTGGTCGGTGCCCTGGATGTTGATGACCTTGTGGAAGCCGCGCTCCCACTTGGCGATGTGATAGGCGACGTCGGGCACGAAGTAGGTGTACGTGCCGTCCTGCTTCTTCATCACGCGGTCCTTGTCGTCGCCGTAGTCGGTCGACTTGAGCCACAGCGCGCCGTCCTGCTCGTAGGTCTTGCCCGCGGCGACCAGCTGCGCCACCGCGCGCTCGACGCGGCCGCTGGTGTAGAGGCTGGACTCGAGGTAGTACTGGTCGAAGCGCACGCGGAAGGCCTGCAGGTCCAGGTCCTGCTCGCGGCGCAGGTAGGCGACGGCGAACTCGCGGATCGCGTCCAGGTCCTCGATGTCGCCGTTGGCCGTAACCTCGCGGTCCTCCGACTTCACGGTCTTCTTCGCGATGAAGTCGGCCGCGATGTCGGCGATGTAGTCGCCGTTGTAGGCCGGTGCCTTCTCGCCGCTCGGCCATTCGGCGTCGCCGGGCTTGAAGCCGCGCGCGCGCAGCTGCGTGCTGTTGGCCAGGGTCTGGATCTGCACGCCGGCGTCGTTGTAGTAGTACTCGCGCCAGACGCTCTCGCCCTGCGAAGCGCGCAGGTTGCAGATGGCGTCGCCGAGCGCGGCCTGGCGGCCGTGGCCCACGTGCAGCGGGCCGGTGGGATTGGCCGAGACGAACTCGACCAGCACCTTCTCGCCGGTGGCCGGGCGCTGGCCGAAAGCGGCGCCGGCGTCGAGCACCTCGCGCACCACCTGCTGCTTGGCGGCGGTCTTCAGCCGGATGTTGAGGAAGCCGGGACCGGCGATCTCGACCGCCTGCACCCACTGGGCGAAGGCGGGGGTGGCGAGCAGCGCGGCGCTCAGTTCCTCGGCGAGCTCGCGCGGCTTGCGGCCGAGCGGCTTCGCCAGCTGCATGGCGGCATTGCTGGCGAAGTCGCCGTGGGCCGCGACCTTGGGAGACTCGAACGCGGCCTTGAGGCCGGCGCCGGGGGAGAAGGATTCGAGCGTGTTCGCGAGCGCCGCGAGCAGCTCCTGTTTGACCAATAGCATCGCCGAATTTTACCGGGGGCAAACTCGGCCGCAGTTGACGATCGTCATCCGACCGTCCCCCTGGCCCGCTACGATGGTCAACCCCGAGGCGGGGCAGCCACTGTCACAACCCGTTTGCAAGGACACACACCATGAAGAAGCTCCTTTCCCTGGTCGCCTCCACCATCGCGCTCGGCGCCTGCCTTTCATTCGGCGCCGCCCAGGCCCAGGACAAGGCCGCCACCCCGGCCGCTCCCGCCGCGGCAGCCCCCGCCGCAGCCGCCGGCGGCTGCGAAGCCAAGGCCGTCGACAAGAACGGCAAGGCCCTGGCCGGCGCCGCCAAGGCCAGCTCGATCAAGAAGTGCGAGAAGGAAGCCAAGGCCGCCGCCGCTCCCGCCTGCGCCGCCAAGGCGGTCGACAAGAACGGCAAGGCGCTCGCCGGCGCCGCCAAGAACAGCTTCGTCAAGAAGTGCGAAGCGGACGCCGCCAAGGGCTGAGACCCGAACCGCGTCTCTGAGCAACCTTTGCAAACAAAGCCCGCCTCGTGCGGGCTTTGTTACTTGAGCACGCCCAACAGGTTGTTGTAGTCGTCGGTCCAGGGCCGCGCGGTGGGGTCGACCGCGATCGGCTGCGCCGCCGCCGCGATCGGCGCGCGCGCCAGCACCTGCGGATCGCGCGCCACCAGCACCCAGTCGGTGGCGTGCAGCCAGGCCGAATCCTCCGCGTCGTCGCTGACCAGCACCGCATGCAGCCCCTGCGACTGCGCGATGCGGGCCACCACGGGCGCGAGCGCGAGGAAGTGGTTGGTGACGTGGAAGGCCACCACGCCGTCGGGCCGCAGGTGCCGCAGATAGACCTGCATGGCCTGCGCGGTCAGCAGGTGCACCGGCACCGAGTCGCCCGAGAAGGCATCGACCGCCAGCACGTCGAAGCCCTGCGCGCTCTCGCGCTCCAGCGCCAGCCGCGCGTCGCCGAGCACGCGCTCGATCTGCGCGCGGCTGTCGCGCAGGAAGGTGAATTCGCGGTCGGCGATGTCGAACACCTCGGGATTGATCTCGTAGAAGCGGTAGACGTCGCCGGTGCGCCCGTAGGCCGCGAGCGTGCCGGCGCCCAGCCCGATCAGCCCGACGCGGCGCGCGCCGATCGGCAGCGCCTCGATGGCGCGGCCGACGCCCGAGGTGGCGCCGTAATAGGTGGTGGGCTCGCGGCGGCGCTCGGGCGAGAGGAACTGCTCGCCATGCTTGATCGAGCCGTGGACGAACTGGCGCACGTAGTCGGGCGGGTCCTGGCGCCGCACGTCGTAGGTGTGCATCGAGCCGTAGAAATTGCGCCCCAGGGTGCGCAGCCCCTCGTGGTCGCTGCGCACCTGCTCCGCCAGCAGCCAGGCGCAGCAGGCCGCGAGCCCCACGCCGGGCACCCACAGCAGCCAGCGCGCGCGCAGCACCAGCGCGCCGAGCAGCGCCGCCAGCACCAGCCCGATGCCGAGCTCGTAGTAGGCCGGCAGCAGGTACGGCGCGCCCAGCCCGACCGTCACGCCGCCGATGGCGCCGCCCAGCGACAGCATCAGGTAGAAGCGCGTGAGGTGCGCGGGAGCGGGCCGCAGCCGCGCGGTCTCGCCGTGCAGGAACATGCACAGCACGAACAGGCCCGCCACGTGGATCGTCAGCGCGGTGTGGATCTTGAGCCCGGCGCCGTCCTGCAGCTGGTAGGCGCACAGCGCCAGCATCGCGGCCGCGAGCGGCACGAACAGGCCGCGCCGGTACCAGCGGTCGCTCTCGAAGCACAGCACGAAGCTCAGCAGGTAGAGCGACAGCGGCAGCACCCACAGGAAGGGCACGGCCGCGATGTTCTGCGTGATGTGGTTGGTGACGGCCAGCAGCAGCCAGGAGCCGAGCGCGGGCAGCGCGAGCCACAGCAGTTGGTCGATGCGGCGCGGCGCCGCGCCGGGCGCATCGGTGGACGCATCGGCAATCTCGGCGGCGGCCGGCAGGTCGTGGCTCCAGCGGCGCGCCATGTATAGCGTGGTGCCCGCGCAGAGCACGACGAAGCCCGCGTAGCCCCACGACCAGCCGATGGCCTGCTGCATCAGCGTGCTGCGCGGCTCGATCAGCACCGGGTAGCTCAGCAGCGAGAGCAGCGATGCGAGGTTCGACAACGAGAAGTAGCGGTACACGCGCGCGCCCCAGGGCGTGCGCGACACCCACGACTGCACCAGCGGCCCGGTGGTCGAGAGCAGGAAATACGGCAGGCCGATGGTGCCCACCAGCAGGCCCAGGATGCGCCAGGCCGGATCCTCGGCGCCGGCCGGCTTCCACTGCGCGCCAGCCACGATCGGCAGAAACGCCAGGCTCGCGAGCAGCAGCGCCACATGCAGCAGCGCCTGCGCGCGCATGCGCAGGTGGCGCGAGATCCAGTCCGAATAGGCATAGCCCGCGAGCAGCGCGACCTGGAAGAACACCATGCAGATCGACCACACGGCGGCCGAGCCGCCGAACCACGGCAGGATCTGCTTGGCGATCAGCGGCTGGACGAGGAAGAGGAGGAAGGCGCTGCCGAAGATCGTGCCGGCAAACAGGAACTGGATGCCGGCGTTCGCCATGCGACTACTTGCTGCCGAAGCCGCGCGCGAAGAACACCGCGGCCAGCGGGATCACGGCGATCAGGTGGGCCTGGATCATCACCAGCTTGCGCGTCTTCTTCACCTCGGCCTCCGACGGCAGCGTGCCGCTGGCGCGCAGCGCCTTGCGCCAGCGCAGGTAGTTCAGGGTCGGGAAGATCGACAGCACGCCGACCACGATGAACAGGCCCAGCTTCAGGTGCAGCAGCGGGTTGGTCCAGTACCAGGCCGTGCCCTTCACGCCCCAGAGGGTGCGCGCGATGCCGGTCAGCAGCACGGCCACGGCGGCGATGCCGTAGACCATGTCGACGCGCGCGAGCCGCTCGACCACCGCGGCATTGAGCCACTCGACGCGGCACAGCGCCGCCTCGCTGGCGATGAAGACGACCATCGTGAGGATGGCCAGCAGATGCAGGTAGGCGAGGATGGCTTCGAGGGTCATCGTGGCGTTCTCTTCGTCGGGGCGCGTGGGGTTTGCAAATGCAAACAGATTGTGCAGCCGCGCGCCCGGCTCAGGTCCGTCCACCCCAGAATTCGGGCCGCCCGTATTGGTCTTTGAGGAAATCAAGCCACAGTCGCACGCGCAGCGGCAGGTGCTTGGCGCCCGCGAACACCGCGTAGATGCCGTTGGGCGGCGCCGCGAACTCGTCGAGCAGCGGCACCAGCAGACCGGCGTCGATCTCGGCCTCGACCTCCCAGGTGCTGCGCCAGGCGATGCCGTGGCCGGCCAGGCACCAGTCGTGCAGCACCTGGCCGTCGGAGCAGTCGAGCGGGCCGCTGGGCCGCAGGTGGATCAGCTCGTGGCCGCCCTGGTCGTCGGGAATGCGGAAGGCCCAGCCGCGCGTCTGCGAGGCATCGCTGGTGAGCGCGAGGCAGGCGAAGCGCGACAGCTCGTTCGGATGGCGCGGCGCGCCATGGCGCAGCACGAACTCGGGCGTGGCCACGCAGCGGCGCCGGTTGTCGGCCAGCCGCACGCTGACCAGCGAGGAATCGGGCAGATCGCCCACGCGCACCGCGCAGTCGAAGCTCTCGCCGGCCACGTCGACCACGCGGTCGCTGAGGTTCAGCGAGATCGTCACCTCGGGATGCAGCGCATGGAAGCGCGGCACCAGCGGCGCGACGTGGCGGCGGCCGAAGCCCGCGGGCGCGGTCACGCGCAGGTGGCCGCTGGCCTTGACGCCGCCCGCGCTCACGCTGGCCTCGGCATTGGCGAACTCCACCAGCAGGCGCTGGCAGTCCTCGAGGAAGGCGCTGCCCTCGTGCGTGAGCGTGATGCGCCGCGTGGTGCGAACCAAAAGCTTCACGCCCAGCCGCTCCTCGAGCGCATCGAGCCGGCGGCCCATGATCGCGGGCGCCACGCCCTCGGCCTTGGCGGCCGCGGTGAGGCTGCCGCGCGTGGCGACCGAGACGAAGGATTCGAGCTGCTTCAGGCGGTCCATGGCGCCCGAACTATATAGAGGCGGCGGGAAGCCCGGCGCCGCGCGGGCTCATCCCGGGGACCGGCTATTCGGGCTGCACCCCGGCCTCGCGCACCGCCGCGCCCCAGCGCGCATGCTCGGCGCGCACGTACTGCGCCGCCTGCTCGGGGCTGCCGCCCACCGGCATGCTGCCCTCGGCCTGCAGCTGCGCGATGGTCGCGGGCTTGGCCAGCGCCTTGTCGATCGCGGCGTTGAGCTTCTTCACGATCTCGCTCGGCGTGCCCGCGGGCACCACCACCGCCTTCCAGTCGACCGCCTCGAAGCCCTTGTAGGTCTCGGCCACGGTGGGGATGTCGGGCATCACCGGCAGCCGTTTGGCCGAGGTCACGGCCAGCGCGCGCAGCTTGCCGGCCTTGACCATCGACAGCGCGCCCTGCGGCGTCGCGAACATGCAGTCGGTCTGGCCGCCGAGCAGGTCGGTGATGGCCGGCGCCGCGCCCTTGTAGGGCACGTTGAGCACCTTGAAGCCCACGCGCTTGGCGAGCACCTCGCCGGCCATGTGGCCCAGGGTGCCGGTGCCCGCGAGCGCCTGCTTGATCTCGCCGGGCCTGGCCTTGGCCGCGGCGACGAAGTCGGCCAGCGAGCGGTAGGGCGAATCGGCGCGCACCACCAGCACCACGGGCTGCGCGGCGACGACCGAGACCGGCACCACGTCCTTCAGCGCGTCGTAGGGCATCTTCGGGAACAGCGTCGGGTTGATCGCGAGGTTCGCGGTCTGGCCCATGCCGATGGTGTAGCCGTCGGGCCTGGCCTTGGCCACCACGTCGATGCCGATGTTGCCGTTGCCGCCCGCGCGGTTGTCGACGATGAAGCTCCACTTCGTGTCCTCGGCGAGCTTCTGCGCGACCAGCCGCGAAACGATGTCGGTGGCGCCGCCGGGCGTGTAGGGCACGACCAGGCGCACCGGCTTGTCGGGCCAGGCGGTGTCGGCATGGGCCGGCCAGGCGCTGAGCGCCAGGGCGCAGGCGAACGCGGTCGCGGCGCCGGCCAGCAGGCCGCGCCGTGGGATGGATGTCATGGGATCAGTCTCCTGTGGTGATGTGGCGGCGCCGGAGCGTCTCGATCGCTGCGTCGTCGTAGCCGGCTTCGCGCAGCAGCTCGACGGTGTGTTCGCCCAGGCGCGGCGGCTGCAGGCGGATGCCGGGCCGCACGCCGTCGAGGGTGAACGGTGCCAGCGGCACCTTGGCCATGTGGCCGTCGTTCATGCGCACCGGCGCGAGGCCGCCGGTGGCGTTGAGGTGCGGGTCGTCGAACAGCGCCTGCGGCTTGGTGATGGGCGCGAACGGCAGCTCGTTCTTCTCGAACACCGCGGCGAGCTCGGCCGCGCTGCGCCCGGCGAGGTGCGAGCGCAGGATCGGCATCATCCATTCGCGCGCCAGCACGCGGTCGTTGTTGGTCTTCAGGCGCGGATCGGCCGCCAGTTCCTCGAGGCCGAAGGCCTGGCAGAACACGGCCCACTGCTTGTCGCTGACGGCCGCGAGGAAGATCTGCTCGCCGTCCTTGACCGTGAACACGTCGTACACCGCCCAGGCCGAGATGCGGCTGGGCATCGGGTCGGCCGGCTTGCCGGTGGCGGCGAACTGCATCATGTGCTGCGCCACCAGGAACACGTTGTTCTCGAACAGCGCCGACTGCACCTCGCAGCCCTTGCCCGTGAGCTCGCGCTGGCGCAGCGCGGCCATCGCGCCGATGGCGCCGAACATGCCGCCCATGATGTCGTTGACGCTGGTGCCCGCGCGCAGCGGATCGCCCGAGCGGCCGGTCATGTAGGCCAGGCCGCCCATCATCTGCACCACCTCGTCGAGCGCGGTGCGGTGGTCGTAGGGGCCGGGCAGGAAGCCCTTGTGGCTCACGTAGATCAGACCCGGGTGCAGGGTCTTGAGCGTGTCGTAGTCCAGGCCCAGCTTCTTCATCGTGCCGGGCTTGAAGTTCTCGCTCACGATGTCGGCCGTGGCGATCAGCCGCAGCGCGGCCTCGATGCCCTCGGGCTGCTTGAGGTCGAGCGCGATGCTCTTCTTGTTGCGGTTGAAGGTCGGGAAAAAGCCGGCGCCCGAGCCGAGCAGGCGGCGCGTGTTGTCGCCCTCGACCGGCTCGACCTTGATGACCTCGGCGCCGAGGTCGGCCAGGATCAGGCCGCAGGTCGGCCCCATCACCATGTGGGTGAACTCGACCACGCGCACGCCGGCGTAGGGCAGCGGATTGGTGTCAGCCATGTGCGGTGTTCTCCTGGGCGAAGCCCTTGGGCAGGCCGGCCTCGGGCGTCATGCCGTAGACCGGTTCGCCGGGCAAGCCGGCCATGAGCGGCGCGCGCGCCGCGATGAGTTTCTCGATGTCGATGCCGGTGCGCACGCCCATGGCCTCGAACATGAAGACCAGGTCCTCGGTGACCGCGTTGCCCGAGGCGCCGGGCGCATAGGGGCAGCCGCCGAGGCCGCCGAGCGAGGCGTCGAAGGTGCGCACGCCCTCGTCCCAGGCCGCGAGGCAGTTGGCGATGCCGAGGCCGCGCGTGTTGTGCATGTGGGCCGCGCCGGCATGGGCGCCGAGCTCGGCGCGCAGCCGCTTGAACAGCCGCCGCACCTGGGCGGGATTGGCATAGCCCACGGTGTCCGACAGGCCCGACTCGTCGGCGCCGGCCTCGATGCACTGGGCCGCGAGGCGGATCACGTCGTCCTCGGGCACCAGGCCCTGCAGGGTGCAGCCGAAGGCGGTGGAGATGCTGGCCTCGAGCTTCACCTGGGGCGCGATCGCGCGCCGCAGCTCGGCGATGGCACGCACCTCCTCGACCATCTCGGTGGGCGTCTTGCGCACGTTGGCCAGCGAGTGCGCCACGCTGGCCGACACCGGCATGGTGAGCTTGTGCACGCCGGCCTCGAGCGCGGCCTGCGCGCCCTTGCGGTTGGGCACCAGCGCCATCACGACGAGGCCGGGCAAGGTGATCGCATGGCGCACCACCTCGGCCGCGTCGGCCATCTGGGGCAGCAGCTTCGCGGGCACGAAGGAGGCGACCTCGATCTCGCGCACGCCGGCGGCGTGCAGCGCATCGATCCAGCGCAATTTGTCGGCCGTGGGCATGGTGGCCGCGACCGATTGGAGGCCGTCGCGCGGACCGACCTCGCTGATGAGCACATCTGGGGTTGTCATCGGAAATTTGACGGTTCTATTTGAAGGCTCTATTTGACAGTTCTATCTGACAGAACTATATTTTGCAGAACAGAATTAGACGCCGCCCCCGGCATCGCTGTCAAGCCACAGGCCCCGCCCATGCCCCGCAAAGCCCAGACCGAATCGATGTCCGACCGCGATGCCGCGCCCGGTGGCGCGGCCGCGGTCGACCGTGCCTTGAGTCTGCTCGGCGCCTTCCGCCCCGGCGACGAGGCGCTGTCGCTCGCGCAGTTCGCCGAGCGCACGCAGCTCTACAAGAGCACGGTGCTGCGCCTCCTGGCCTCGCTCGAGCACGCACGGCTGATCCGCCGCCAGGACGACGGCCGCTACGCGCTCGGTTCGGAGATCGCGCGGCTGCACGGGCTCTACGCGGCCGCGCAGTCGCTCGACCGCATCGTGCTGCCGGTGCTGCGCGCGCTGGTCGCGGCCACCGGCGAGAGCGCGGCCTACCACGTGCGGCAGCCGCAGGGCACGGGCTGGGTGCGGCTGTGCCAGTTCCGCGTCGATTCGCCGCAGGTGGTGCGCGACCACGTGCGCGCCGGCGACCTGCTGCCCAACGACCGCGGCGCGGGCGCGCGCGTGCTGATCGCCTGGGGGCCCGAGGCCGAGCTGCCGCGCGCCGCGGCCGAGCGCCGGCGCTACGAGGAGATCCGCGCGCAGGGCTTCTGCGCGCTGGTGGGCGACCGCAGCGCCGAGCTCGCGGGCATCTCGGCGCCGGTGTTCCATGGCGACGGCCGCCTGGCCGCGGCGGTCACCTTGACCATGCCCGCGCACCGCTACGACGCGCGCCACGCCGAGGCGGTGCGCGCGGCGGCGCGCGAGCTGACCGGGCTGGTTTAGGAAAGCGGGATCGGACAGCCGAACGCAGAGGTCGCGAAGATTTCGCAGAAGTCGCGAAAGGAACAGCCAAAAAATGGTTTTCCTTCTGCGACCTCTGCGTAGTTTTTGTCTTCCTTCTGCGTTCGGCTGTCCGGCTGTTCGGCTGTTCGGCTTCAGCCCTCGGCCTTGAAGCCCGAGTTCTTGATCGGCAGCTCCCACATCTTCAGGTGCGCCGCCTGCGTGGCGGCGAGTTCGGCCGGGCCGGCGTGCGTGGGCACCAGGCCCAGCGCGTAGATGCGTTCCTGCACGTCGGGCGCGCGCAGCGACTCGGCCACGGCGCGGTCGAGGCGCTGCACCGTCTCGGCCGGCAGGCCCGCCGGGCCGTAGAGGCCGAAGAAGGCATTGGCCGTGACGTCGATGCCGGCCTCCTTGAGCGTGGGCACCTCGGGCAGCGAGCGGTTGCGCTGCGCGCCGGTCATCGCGAGGATGCGCACCTTGCCCGCGCGGTGGTGCTCGATGGTCTCCGAGGCCGTGTCGACCATCAGCGGCACCTGGCCGCCGATCAGGTCCTGCGCGGCCGGCGCGCCGCCGCGGTAGGCCACGTGCGTCATCGGCACGCCCGAGGCCTGCGCCAGCAGTTGGCCCGCGAAGTGCGGCACGGTGCCCGCGCCCGAGGTCGCGTAGTTGGCCTTGGTGGGGTTGGCCTTCATCCAGGCCAGCACGGCCTTCAGGTCGCCGGCCGGCGCGCCGGGGCCGGCCGTGACCGCGAAGTCGAAGGTGCCCGCGAGCGCGACCGGCGTGAAGTCCTTGACCGGGTCGTAGCCGAGGCTCGGGTAGAGCCACGGATGGATCACCAGCGCGCCGCTCGGCGAGAACACCAGCGTGTTGCCGTCGGGCGCCGAGCGCTTGACCTCGGCGAGCGCGAGCCGGCCGGCCGCGCCGGGCTTGTTGTCGATGATGACGTTCTGGTTGAGCGTCACGCGCATCTTGTCGGCCAGCAGGCGCGCGACCACGTCGGCCGAGCCACCGGGCGGGAAGCCCACCAGGATGCGCAGGGTGCGCTCCTGCGCGAAGGACCGCGGCGCGATGGCGGCGGCGGTGGCGAATGCAGCGGCCTGCGCTGCGAACTGACGGCGTTTCATGGGGGTCTGTCTCCTCGGGGGTGGATGGTCTGTCGCGTTGTTGTCGTGTCGTCGTCCCTGGATTTCTTCGTTCTTCAGCGCAAGGCGGCCAGCAGCGCGCGGTTCTGCTCGGGCAGGCCGACCGAGACGCGCAGCCATTCGCCCAGGCCGTAGTTGCCCAGCAGCGAGACCTCGATGCCCGCGGCCAGCAGGCGCGCATGCACCGCGGCGCTGTCGCCCACCTTCACCGCCAGGAAGTTGCCCGACGAGGGCAGGTGCGCGAGGCCGAGTTCGTCGAAGCCCGCGGCGAGCTGCGCGCGCCCGGCGGTGTTGAGTTCGTAGCTGCGCGCGAGGAAGTCCGCGTCGCCCAGCGCGGCCGTGGCCGCGGCCAGCGCCGGCGTCGTGACGTTGAAGCGCGGGCGCTGCGCGTTCATGCGCGCGGCCAGCGCGGGCTGCGCCACGCCGTAGCCGATGCGCAGGCCCGCGAGGCCGAAGGCCTTGGAGAAGGTGCGCGCCACGATCAGGTTCGGCAGCCGCCGCACCCAGCCGATGCTGTCGTAGCGCTGCGCGGGCGCGAGGTACTCGGTGTAGGCCTCGTCGAGCAGCACCGTCACGTGCGCCGGCACCGACTGCAGGAAGGCCTCGAGCGGCGCGGCCTCGATGAAGCTGCCGGTGGGGTTGTTGGGGTTGGCGACGAAGACCAGTTGCGTGTCCTCGCCGATCGCCGCGCGCATCGCGTCGAGGTCGTGGCCGAAGTCGCGCGCCGGCACCACGGTGGCGCGCGCATGGGCGTGCGCCGTGGCCTGGGCGTAGACCACGAAGCCGTACTGCGAATAGACCACGCTCTCGCCCGGCTTCAGGCTGACCTGCGCGGCCAGCTCGAGGATCTCGCTCGAGCCGCTGCCCAGCACCAGCCATTCGGGCGGCACGTCCAGGCGCGCGGCCAGCGCCTGCTTGAGCGCGCTGCCGTTGCTGTCGGGGTAGGTGCCGGCGCCCGCGAGCGCGTCGGCGGCCGCGCGGCGCGCCGATTCGGGCATGCCGAGCGGGTTTTCGTTGGAGGCCAGGAGGATCTTCGGGGCGGTCATGTCGTCGGTACAGAAGGCGGATTTATTTAAGAAGTTAAATTTATCCGGCCGGCCCCGCGTGGCCATCGGGGCCTACCCTTCCCGCGGTGGCGGGCGGGTGAACGCATTGCAGGCCGCGGGTGAACGCAATGGCGGTGAGCGGCGCCGATTACATTCATTTTTGTCATCGATTAATCCCGCTTTGAGCTATTACTCTTCACTACGGTATGCAATAAAGTGGAGCTTATGGATCGCGCATGCGCGCGCCCCGAATCCGAATACATCCCCCGCATCGCATTTCGTCCCCGAGGAGAAAACATGACCGCCCGCACCACCGCCCACGGACTCCAGGTCGCGACCGAACTCCACCGCTTCGTCGAGGAGAAGGTGCTGCCCGCCAGCGGCGTGGCCAGCGAGACCTTCTGGAAGGGTTTCGACGCCATCGTCACCGACCTCGCGCCCAAGAACGTGGCGCTGCTCGCCGAGCGCGACCGCCTGCAGAGCGAACTCGACGCCTGGCACAAGAAGAACCCCGGCCCGATCGCCGACATGCCGGCCTACCGCGCCTTCCTCGAGAAGATCGGCTACCTGCTGCCGCAACCCAAGGGCGCGAAGGCGACCACCGCCAACGTCGACGCCGAACTGGCGCAGCAGGCCGGCCCGCAGCTCGTGGTGCCGATCCTCAACGCGCGCTACGCGCTCAACGCCGCCAACGCGCGCTGGGGCTCGCTGTACGACGCGCTCTACGGCACCGACGCCATTCCCGAGACCGACGGCGCAGAGAAGGGCAAGGGCTACAACCCCGTGCGCGGCGCCAAGGTCATCGAGTTCGCGCGCAACGTGCTCGACCAGGCCGCGCCGCTGGTCAACGGCTCGCACAAGAACGCCACCGGCTACAGCGTGAAGGACGGCCAGCTGGTCGTCGCGCTGCAGAGCAGCAGCACCGCGCTGGCCGATCCCTCGCAGTTCGTCGGCTACCAGGGCGATGCCGCGGCCCCGTCGTCGGTGCTGCTCAAGCACAACGGCATCCACCTCGACATCCGCATCGACCGCTCCACGCCGATCGGCAAGAGCGACGCCGCCGGCGTCAGCGACCTGGTGCTCGAGGCCGCGCTGTCGACCATCCTCGACCTCGAGGACTCGGTGGCCGTGGTCGATGCCGCCGACAAGGTGGTCGCCTACTCGAACTGGCTCGGCATCGTGCAGGGCACGCTGACGGAAGAAGTCGCCAAGGGCGGCAAGACCTTCACGCGCGGCCTCAACCCCGACCGCGAATACACCGGCGCCAACGGCCAGCCGATCAAGCTGCATGGCCGCTCGCTGATGTTCCTGCGCAACGTGGGCCACCTGATGACCAACCCGGCCGTGCTGTACGACGGCGGCAAGGAAATCCCCGAAGGCATCCTCGATGCCGTGGTGACCACCACCATCGCGATGATCGACCTCAAGCGCAAGGGCAACTCGCGCACCGGCAGCATCTACATCGTCAAGCCCAAGATGCACGGCCCGGCCGAAGTGGCCTTCGCGAGCGAGCTGTTCGGCCGCGTCGAGCAGCTGCTGGGCCTGCCGGCCAACACCGTGAAGCTCGGCATCATGGACGAGGAGCGCCGCACCAGCGTGAACCTCAAGGCCTGCATCGCCGAGGCCGCCGCGCGCGTGGCCTTCATCAACACCGGCTTCCTCGACCGCACCGGCGACGAGATGCACACCGCCATGCAGGGCGGCCCGATGATCCGCAAGGGCGACATGAAGGCCAGCGCCTGGATCGGCGCCTACGAGAAGAACAACGTGCTGGTCGGCCTGTCGTGCGGCCTGCGCGGCAAGGCGCAGATCGGCAAGGGCATGTGGGCCATGCCCGACCTGATGGCCGCCATGCTCGAGCAGAAGATCGGCCACCCGAAGGCCGGCGCCAACACCGCCTGGGTGCCCTCGCCCACCGCCGCCACGCTGCATGCGCTGCACTACCACCAGGTCAGCGTGACCGCGGTGCAGCAGGAGCTCGAGAAGATCGACGCCGATGCCGAGCGCGACAACATCCTGAACGCGCTGCTGCAGGTGCCGATCGCCGCCGAAGCCAAGTGGACCGAGGCCGAGAAGCAGCAGGAGATCGACAACAACGTGCAGGGCATCCTGGGCTACGTGGTGCGCTGGATCGACCAGGGCGTGGGCTGCTCGAAGGTGCCCGACATCCACGACGTGGGCCTGATGGAAGACCGCGCCACGCTGCGCATCTCGAGCCAGCACATCGCCAACTGGCTGCTGCACGGCGTGGTCACGAAGGCGCAGGTCGACGAGACCTTTCAGCGCATGGCCAAGGTGGTCGACGGGCAGAACGCCAGCGACCCGCTGTACCAGCCGATGGCCGGCCACTTCGATACCTCGGCCGCCTACAAGGCCGCGCAGGACCTGGTGTTCAAGGGCATCGAGCAGCCCAGCGGCTACACCGAGCCGCTGCTGCACGCCTGGCGCCTGAAGGTCAAGGGCGAAGCCTGATCGCCGAGCGAACGACTCGCGAAACGCGGCGCCTTCGGGCGCCGTTTTTCATGGCTGGTTAGGATGCGGGCCGCTCTCCGTTTCCCGCTGCTCCATGACGTTCTCCCCGGCCCGCGCACGTTCGGCCACCTCGATGCTGATCGTGCTGGCCTCGGCCTTCGCGCTGAGCCAGGCCTTCCGCACCGTTGGCGCGATGATGGCCACGCCGCTCTCGCAGCACTTCGGCCTCACGGCGCAGGCACTCGGCCTGTGGGCCGGCACCTTCCACTTCATGTTCGGCGCCACGCAGCTCGCGATGGGCGTGTCGATCGACATGTACGGCGTGCGCCGCACCGTGCTCACGGCCTTTCCGCTCGCGATCGCGGGCGCGGTGCTGTGCGCGCTGGCGCCGAGCTTCCATGCGCTGCTGCTGGGCCAGGCGATGATCGGCGTCGGCTGCGCGCCGGCCTTCCTGGCCTGCACCGTGTTCATCGCGCGCCACTTCGAGGCCGCGCGCTTCACCGCGATGTCGGGCCTGGTCATGAGCCTCGCGGGCCTGGGCATCCTGTTCACCGGCACGCCGCTGGCGCTCTTGATCGAGGCCGCGAGCTGGCGCGCGGGCTATGCCTGCCTGGCGGGCTTCGCGGTGCTGTCGTGGGGCTTCGTGTTCTGGCGCGTGCACGAGCCGCCGCATGCGCAGGCCACGCAGCGCCAGACGGTGGGCCAGGCGGTGCGCGAGCTGCTGCCGCTGTTCGCGATGCCGCACACGCTGGGCCTGCTGTGCTTCGCCTGCGTCTCGTATGCGGCCTTCATCACCTTGCGCGGCCTGTGGCTCGGCCCGGTGCTGCACGACCGCCACGGGCTCTCGCTCGTGAGCAGCGGCAACGTGGCGCTGGTGATGACCGTCGCGGGCATGATCAGCCCGGCGCTGTTCGGCCGGCTCGATCCCGGCGGCGCGCGCCGCGGGCGCTGGCTCATGGGCTGCGCCTCGGTGGCCGCGGTCATGTTCGGGGTGATGGCGTTCACGCAGTCGCTGGCGGTCGACATCGGCCTGCCGATCCTCTACGGCCTGCTCTCGGGCTATTCGGTGCTGCAGTACTCGTACACGCGCGCCGCCTATCCGGCCGCGATGACCGGGCGCGCGCTGTCGCTGCTCAACATGGCGATGTTCCTCGGCGTCTCGCTGATGCAGTGGACCACCGGCGTGGCCGCCTCGTGGGCGGCCACGAACGGCGTCGAGCCGTTCCGCGCGGTGTTCCTCACGATCGCGCTGATGCTGGCCGCGGGCACCACGGCCTTCCTGCTGCTGCCGCGCGCGGTCGCTGCCCAACGCTGAGGCTGCGGCTCAGCCGAGCCGCGAGCGCACCTCCACGCGGCCCAGCCGGCGCATCTCTTGCGCGTACACCTGCGGCCGGCCGTACATCGCCCGCGCATCGGCGCTGCCGAAGGCCGGGGTCTCGCAACCCTTGCGCGTGACGAAGCAGCGGCGCAGCACGTCGTAGTGCCGCGGCTCGGCCTCGCCGGCGCGCGCCTCGGGCACGCGCTCGAGCCGCACCTCCCACCAGGCGCCATCGACGCGGTGCCACTGCGTGACGGCATCGATGACGTGATAGGGCGCATAGGGCCGCACCGTCTCGTGGCCGCCGTAGCGCTCGGCCCACTCGGCCTTGCGCTGCTGCTTCGCGCGCTGCAGATGGCGGTTGGGCAGCAGGATGCCCGTGGCGGGATGCACGAACAGCTCCACCGACGCCGACTCGCGCAGCGGCACCAGCGACCGTTGCCACACGCGGCCCGGCACCCACACCTCGCCCTCGCGCAGCTCGGCCTGGCGTTCGACGAACTGGTCGATGTGCACGAAGAGGTGCGCCTGCACCGTGTTGCGCCGGTCGATGCCTTCGCAGAGCTCGCTCCACACCTTGTCCCAGGGCCGATGCACCTGCTTGTGCAGCCAGCGCTTGAGCGGCTGCAGGTTCTCGCTGAGCCACTTGGGGTGCTGGTAGCCGCGCCGCATGCCCAGGTGCGATCCGCGCTCGCGGCTGTTGCGCCACAGGCGGCCGTCGCCCTGCACGCGCCAGCCGCCGCGCGGGCGTTCGACGATCACCTTGTCCATGTCTTCGCGCATGGTCAGTCCTCCTTCAGTCCGCGCGCCGCCTTCTGCAGCGCGACCTTCTGCGCGCGCCGCTCGGCGCGATGCGTGCGCAGGTGGCGGCCCGCACCCTGGCTGGATGCGCGGCGTGCCATCGCGGCCACGACGGGATTGCGCGGGGCTTCGCCCGGCACCGAGAAATAGAACCGGCCCAGACGCTTCTCGTCGTCGCGGGCCTTTCGCTGAGCACTCATGTGCACACACTCCGGATCAAAAACAAAAAGGCCCCGGCGAATGTCTGCGCGCGGGGCCCTTGTCGATACGGCCGCGGCGGGATGCGTGGATGCACATCCGGCCGGGGCGGTCGGTGTGCGGTCAGGAGTTCAGAGGACGGTTCATTGAAGTGGTGGTGCGCCCGGGAGGTCGATCGTCGCCGTGCGCGCGTGAAGGAAAAACTGTCGCTGAAAAATGAAGGCCGGATTCTGGCGAGGCCGCGCACGGCGCGCAAGACCGTTGTGCAACGCTGTGGCGTGAAGGCGACGTGCTCGTTTCACCGTCATCGAAGAAAAAAACCGCCGCGCGAATCCAGCCGCGCATGCGCCCCGTATTGGTCTCAAGCGCATCGCGCCCCCGCGCTGTTGGCGGTTCCACAGACACACGGCGATGCGCGCATGGCGCATCCCTCAAGGAGACCTTCATGAAGAAACTCGTCATCGCACTCGGCGTCTCGGTCCTGCTCGGCGCTTGCGCGGGCGGCGGCATGGGCATGGGTGGCAGCAGCAGCAGCAGCAGCAGCAGCAGCAGCAGCATGAACACGCCCATGGTCGGCGGCGCGCCGATGTATCCGACGAAGGACATCGTCGACAACGCCGTGAATTCGAAGGACCACACCACGCTGGTCGCGGCAGTGAAGGCCGCGGGCCTGGTCGACACGCTCAAGAGCCCCGGCCCGTTCACCGTGTTCGCACCGACCAACGCGGCCTTCGCCGCGCTGCCGCCCGGCACGGTCGACACGCTGCTCAAGCCCGAGAACAAGGGCACGCTGACGACGGTGCTGACCTACCACGTGGTGCCCGGCCGCATGGACAGCGCCGCGCTGATGAACGCGATCAAGGCCGGCGGCGGCAAGGCCACGCTGAAGACCGCGAGCGGCGGCACGCTGACCGCGATGATGAGCGGCAGCAACGTGCTCGTGACCGACGCGAAGGGCGGCACCGCGATGGTGACGATCGCCGACGTCTACCAGTCGAACGGCGTGATCCACGTCGTGAACAAGGTGCTGCTGCCGGGCTGATCGCCCGCCGGCGCGGCGCGCTCAGGCGCGCTGCGCCGCCTCGGCCTCTTCGGCCTCCTCGCGCAGCCACTGCGCGAACTCGAGCGCATCGCGGTTGCCCGCGGCACGCCGCGAGGTCTCGACGAAGTAGCCGCGCTGCGAGGCCGCGCCCTCGCCCAGCGGCGCCACCAGCCGGCCCTCGCGCATCAGCTCGCGCAACAGCGGCAGGCGCCCGATCACCACGCCCTGCCCCGCCACCGCCGCGCCCACCGCGTCGGCGTACTGCGTGAAGCGCAGCGTGCTCTTCATGCGCAGGTCGTGCAGCCCCATCACCTTGAGCCAGGGCTCCCAGTCGACGGTGGGCGCCTCGCTGTGGTCGGGGTACTCGACCGTGAGCAAGGTGAGGTTCGCGAGATCGGCCGGCTTGCGCAGCGACTTGGCGAGCGCGGGCGAGCACAGCGGCACCACGCTCTCCTCGAACAGCGCCGGCCCCTTGCCGCGCGAGACCGGCATCAGCCGCACCGCCACGTCGACGCGGCTGCGCTCGAGGTCGAGCACCTCGAGCGTGGCCGACACGCGCACGTCGACCTGCGGATGGCTGCCGGTGAAGCGCGCGAGCCGCGGGATCAGCCACAGCGAAGCGAAGCCCGGCGTGGTGGTGATCGCGACCTGGCGCGGCGCCGAGCCGGCGCGCACGCGCGCGGTGGCATCGCGCAGCCGCTCCAGGCTGTCGGTGACGGCGCGCTGCATCACGCCGCCGGCCTCGGTGAGCACCAGCGCGCGATGGCGGCGCTCGAACAGCAGCACGCCCAGGCTCGCCTCGAGCTGCTGGATCTGGCGGCTCACGGCCGACTGCGTGAGATGCAGCTCGGTCGCGGCCAGCGTGAAGCTGAGCCGGCGCGCGGCCGCCTCGAAGCTGCGCATGAGTTCCAGCGGCGGCAGGTCGACCGTGCTCTGGGGCGGGGCCGGCGAGGCCTTCTTTGCATTCTCGATACGCATGCAATGAGTTCCAAAAGACCGTTTGTAAAGGACTGGGCGCTCAATATATTCATTCGCATGACGAATGCAATGGAGCTTGCCATGAGCACCCCCTTCCCTTCCTGCTTCCAGCTCAGCCTGCCGGCGCGCGCGGTCTTCGCCGTGGCCGATGGCGCCGGCGTGGGCATCGAATGCCGCAGCGGCTCGGTCTGGGTCACCCTGGACCGCGATCCGCGCGACATCGTGCTCGAGCCCGGCGAGCGCTTCGAGGGCACCGAGCACCGCCGCATCCTGGTGTCGGCGCTCGAGCCCGCGCGCATCACGGTGTCGGACGCGCAGCCGGCCGCGATCCCGCTGCCGGTGCCCGCGCGCCGGCGGTCGCCTTGGCGACTGCTGCCCCACGGGTTGTCCCCGGCTTGACCCGGGGCGCCCCGGCATCGAACCATCGATGCCAGGGAACCGGAGCAGGCCATCCAGAGCCGCCCCGTCGACGGGCGGCTTTTTCTTTGGGCGCCACGCACGGTCATCCATTCGCCCCGAACATCCGAGCCGACGAACACGTGGAGAGATTCCGATGACGCAGCAGCCACCCCAGGACCCGGGCGCCCAGCCCAGCGTGATCTACGCGCTCGACGAGGGCATCGCCACCCTCACGCTCAACCTGCCGGCCAAGCTCAATCCGCTCGCGATCGAGCTGCAGCAGGAACTGCGCGCCCACCTCGAGCGCATCCGCGACGACCGCGCGGTGCGCGCGCTGATCCTCACGGGCGCGGGCAAGGCCTTCTGCGTGGGCGCCGACCTCAGCGCGATGCGCCCGCCGCAGGATGGCAACACGCTCGGCGACCAGACCGCCGAATGGATGCAGTCGCTGAGCAATCCGCTGATCGAGACGCTGCAGTCGATGCCGATCCCGGTCGTGGCCGCCGTCAACGGCGCAGCCGCCGGTGCCGGCGTGGGCCTCGCGCTCGCGGCCGACATCACGCTGGCGGCGCGCAGTGCCTACTTCTACCTGCCCTTCCTGCCCAAGCTCGGCATCGTGCCGGACCTGGGCTGCACCTGGGCCATTCCACACCGCGCGGGCCGGGCGCGCGCGATGGGCATGGCGCTGCTCGACGAGAGGCTCGGCGCCGGGCGCGCGGTGCAGTGGGGCCTGATCTGGGGCTGCGTGGACGACGAGAACCTGATGGCCGAGGCGCGCGAGACCGCGCAGCGACTCGCGCGGCTGCCCGCGCATGCGGTGACCGAGGCGCGTGCCGCCTTCGCCGCGGCCGAGCGCCACACGCTGCCCGAGCAGTTGCACTACGAGAGCGAGCGCCAGCGCGAGCTGATCGAGCGGCCGACCTTCCGCGAAGGCGTGAGCGCGTTCCTGCAGAAGCGCGCGCCCGAATTCCCGGGCCGCTGAGCGAGGCCGGCGCGCGGCTGGCCGCTGTCATGCGAGTGCGCCAGAATGGCCTTCCCGCGCGAAGGAGCCCCGCATGCCCACGAACCCCACCAACGCCTTCTACGCCCAGTCGGGCGGCGTCACCTCGGTCATCAATGCCTCGGCCTGCGGCGTGATCGAGACGGCGCGCCGTCATCCCGAGCGCATCGGCAAGGTGTATGCCGGTCGCAACGGCATCATCGGCGCGCTGACCGAGGACCTGATCGACACCGGCGCCGAGCCGGCCGAGGCCATCGCCGCGCTGCGCAGCACGCCCGCGGGCGCCTTCGGCTCCTGCCGCTACAAGCTCAAGTCGCTCGAGAAGAACCGGCGCGAGTACGAGCGGCTGATCGAGGTCTTCAAGGCGCACGGCATCGGCTACTTCTTCTACAACGGCGGCGGCGATTCGGCCGACACCTGCTTCAAGGTGAGCCAGCTCTCGCAGTCGATGGGCTATGCGCTGCAGGCCATCCACGTGCCCAAGACCATCGACAACGACCTGCCGCTGACCGACTGCTGCCCGGGCTTCGGCTCGGTCGCGAAGTACGTGGCGGTGTCCACGCTCGAGGCCTCGTTCGACGTGCGCTCGATGGCCGCGACCTCGACCAAGGTGTTCGTGCTCGAGGTCATGGGCCGGCACGCGGGCTGGATCGCGGCGGCCGGCGGGCTCGTGGCCGACCAGGGCATTCCGGTGGTGGTGCTGTTCCCCGAGATCGAGTTCGACAAGCAGCGCTTCCTCGCGCGCGTCGACGCGCTGGTGAAGCAGCACGGCTACTGCTCGGTGGTGGTGTCCGAGGGCTGCCACCATCCCGACGGCACCTTCCTCGCCGAGCAGGGCACGCGCGACGCCTTCGGCCATGCGCAGCTCGGCGGCGCGGCGCCCGTGGTGGCGCAGATGGTGAAGGACGCGCTGGGTCACAAGTTCCACTGGGCGGTGGCCGACTACCTGCAGCGCGCGGCGCGCCACATCGCCTCGGCCACCGACGTGCGCCAGGCCTACGAACTCGGCCAGCGCGCGGTCGAGCTCGCGCTCGAAGGCCACAACGCGGTGATGCCGACCATCGAGCGCACCAGCGATGTGCCCTATGCCTACGTCATCGGCAGCGCGCCGCTGGCCTCGGTGGCCAATGTCGAGAAGCCGATGCCGCGCGACTTCATCTCCGACGACGGCTATGGCATCACCGAGCAATGCAAGCGCTACCTGCTGCCGCTGATCGAGGGCGAGGACTACCCGGCCTACCGCGGCGGCCTGCCGGTCTACGCCACGCTGAACAACGTGGCGGTGCCGAAGAAGCTGCCGCCGTTCGAACTCGCGTGATGGCGAACACCGTGCAGGCGCTCGACGCCACGCGCTGCCCGCTGTGCGGCGAGTCGAACCGCTGCGCGATGGAGATCGAGCGCGAGACCGGCCAGCCGCAGCCGCCGTGCTGGTGCATGGCGATGGATTTCTCGCAGGCACCGCTCGAGCGCCTGCCCGAGGCGCTGCGCGGCCAGGCCTGCCTCTGCGCGCGCTGCGCGGCGGGCGCTCAGGACGACTGAACCGCGGGCTGGGCCTCGACCTCGGCCACCTGCTCCTGCTCCTGCTCCTGCTCCTGCGCTTGCGATTGCGATTGCGCCGTGGCCTCGGCCGCCGCCTCCACGTCCTGCGCCGTCACCAGCGACGGCCCGCCGTCGCCGCGCAGCTCGGTCACCACGCAGTGGATGAACTGCAGCTTGCCGACCGCGGTGCGCGGCAGCACGAAGGGATAGAAGTCGGGCTGGCCCATGCTGCGCGACAGCTCGTTGAGCACGTTGGTCAGCCGCACCCAGCTGTTGATGAAGTCGAGGAATTTCGCGGCCTCGGGATGCTCGGGCCGCCACAGGTCCTCGGGCGTGAAGAGGTCGCTCGTGAGTTCGACGTTGGTGGCGTCGACGCCGAAGCTCATCGCGGTGTCGGCCGAGTCGGCCATGTGCAGGTAGTGGGCCCAGGTCTCGGCCCAGTCCTCCCACGGATGCATGCTGGCGTAGCTGCTCACGAGCCGCTGCGCCCAGTCGGGCGGCGGGCCCTGGTTGTAGTGCTGCTGCAGCGCGGCGCCGTAGTCGGCGCGCTCGTCGCCGAACAAGGTGCGGAAGTCCTCGAGCCAGGCCGAGGGCAGCACCAGCAGGTCCCAGTAGTAGTGGCCGATCTCGTGGCGGAAGTGGCCCACCAGCGTGCGGTAGGGCTCGTGCATCTCGGTGCGGATGCGCTCGCGCACCGCGTCCTCGGCCTCCTCGGCATTGAGGGTGATGATGCCGGTGTCGTGGCCGGTCATCACGTGCGGTCCGCCCGGCACGTTGCTCAGGAAGTCGAAGGCCAGGCCGTGCACCGGGTCGGCATGGCGGCTCACCACGGGCAGCCGCAGCGCGAGCAGCTGCGAGATCAGGCGCCGCTTGGCCTGCTCGAGCTTGCGCCAGAGTTCGTCGTTGCCGGCCACCGAGAGATCGGGGATGGTGCGCGTGACGCTGCAGGCCAGGCAGTAGCCGGGCGCGAGGCCGTGCGTGTCGGGCGCGGGCGCCTGGCCGGGGCGCGCCACCGGCACCATCCAGTTGCAGGCCGCGGGCGTCATCAGGTTGGCGCAGCGCCGGTAGGTCGGGCCCTGCGGGTCGCCGAAGAGGGTGTAGCTGTCGGGCTCGGCGACGGCGTTGCCGTTGGCGTCCTCGGCCGCGGCGGGCGCGAGCGGCACCACGCCGAGGCTGTCCTCCACGTAGCCCAGCGGCGTGTGGCAGGCCAGGCATTCGCTGTTGCGCAGGAACACGGGCCGGCCGCACTGGCAACGGTAGGCGCGCGTGACGGTGGGCGCGGCGAGCTCGGCGGCCAGGGTGGTCGCGCCTTCGGCGGGTTCGGGCGTCGTTTCGTCGTTCGTCGCGGAGGGAGAGTGATCCATGGTCGTCTTTGTGTGGTGCCTGCGGCGGGTCGGATGCGGGACAGCCGGGGCATTGTGGAGCCGGCCCCCGCGCGGGCCGCCGCGCAAAGCCCGATATGCTTGTAGGACGACGGGCCCGGCATCGCCGACCTTCACGCCCGACGCTTCCCCACTTCCGATGACCCACCACGAGACGCCCGAAGCCGCCACGCCGGCCCCGCCCCCCGCCATGGGCCCGCTGCGCGCGCGCTACGGCGAACGCTACCGCTGGTACCTGCTGCTGTCGGTGATGGTCGGCACGATGGCCTCGATCATGTCCTCGACCATCGTCAACGTGGCGATCCCCGGCATGAGCCACCACTTCTCGCTGGGCCAGGAGCGCGCCCAGTGGGTGAGCTCGGGCTTCATGGTGGCGATGACGGTCTCGATGCTCACCACGCCCTGGCTGCTGGCGCGCTACGGCTACCGGCGCACCTACGTCGGCACCATGCTGCTGCTGCTGGCCGGCGGCGTCGCGGGCGGCATGGCCAACGATTTCTCGCTGGTGCTGCTGGCGCGCGTGGCCGAGGGCCTGGCCGCGGGCGTGGTGCAGCCGATCCCCGCGATCATCATCCTGCGCGCCTTCGAGCCCCACGAGCAGGGCCGCGCGAGCGGCATCTTCGGCATGGGCGTGGTGTTGGCGCCGGCCATCGGCCCGAGCATCGGCGGCGTGCTGGTCGACCTGTTCGGCTGGCGCTCGATCTTCTACATGGTGGTGCCGTTCTGCCTGGCCTCGCTGTGGCTGGCCTACAAGTTCGTCCCGACCACCGCGCCCGGCGGCGCGGTCGCGGCGCGCAGCGGCGGGCTCGACGTGCGCGGCCTCGCGCTCGGCACCGTGGGCACGCTGTGCCTGCTCAACGGCCTGGTGGCGCTGCGCGGCGATTCGCCGCTCGAGGCGGTCGCGCTGCTGGGCGGCGCGCTGCTCTCGTTCGGGCTCTTCATCTGGTGGCAGCGGCGGCTGGCGGCCGCGGGCGGCACGCCGCTGATGAACCTCGCGCTGTTCGGCTACCGCCAGTTCGCGATGGGCAGCGTGGTCGCCTTCATCTACGGCACCGCGCTGTTCGGCTCCACCTACCTGCTGCCGGTCTACATGCAGGTCGGGCTGCACCTGTCGGCCTCGCACGTGGGCACGATCCTGCTGCCGGCGGGCTTCGTGCTGGCGGCCACCATCGCGGGCGTGGGCCGGCTGGCCGACCGGCAGCCGACCTGGGCGCTGGTGAGCATCGGGCTGGCGCTGCTGGCGGCCTCGTTCGCGCTGATGATGGTGCTGCGCGCCGACAGCGCGCTGTGGCTGCTGGTGGCCTTCGCGATCGTCGGGCGCATCGGGCTGGGCTTCATCCTGCCCTCGCTGAACCTGGGCTCGATGCGGCCGCTGGCCAAGCCGCTGATCCCGCAGGGCGCGAGCGCCATCAACTTCGTGCGCATGCTCGGCGGCGCGGCCGGCGTGAGCCTGTGCGCGATCGTGCTCGAGTGGCGGCTGGCGGCGCACGGCGACTCGCTCGCCAACCCGCAGACCAGCCCGGCGCGGCTGGCGGCCTTCGACGAGGTGTTCGCGATGCTGGCCGGCCTGTGCGCGCTCGCGATCTGCGCGGCCTGGCAGCTGCGCATCCGCCCGAACGCCGACGACGCGCCCCGCAAGCCGGGGTAAACCCCTGCGGGCAAACGGCCGCCCATCGATTTCAATTGTTATCAGTTGTATCGATTGGACGGTTTTCTCCCATGCATCGTCGGAATTTCATGGCCGCCTCGGCGGCCGCGGCCAGCCTTGGCCTTTTTCCCGTGGCCCGCGCGGCCGAGAACGGCGTCACCGACACCGAGGTGGTGCTCGGCCACACCGGCATCCTGAGCGGCCCGCTGGGCGCGCCGATCAAGGTGGTGATGGCCGGCGCGGGGCTGGCCTTCGACGCCGTCAACGCGCAGGGCGGCGTTTCGGGCCGCAAGATCCGGCTGGTGTCGCTCGACGACGAGCTCTCGCCCGAGAAGGCGGTGGCCAACTACGAGAAGCTGCTCGGCGAACACCGCGCGTTCGCCTTCTTCGGCTGCGTCGGCTCGGCCACCACCGCGGCCGCGGCCAAGGTGCTGTCGCAAAGCGGCGCGCCGATGGTCGCGGGCTACGCGGTGTCGGATTCGGCGCGCGAGAAGGTCATGGGCTCGGGCTACTTCGTGCGCGCCACCTTCGCGCGCGAGGCGCAGGCGCTGGTGCAGCACCTCACGACCATCGGCGTGACGCGCATCGCCTCGGCCTGCCTCGACAACCCGGGCGGCGCCGAAGTCACGAAGCTGGTCGAGGCCGCGCTCGCGGCGCACCAGCTCAAGCCGGTGGCGGCGGTGGCGGTCAAGGGCGACGGCTCGACCAACGCCGCCATGGGCAAGGCGCTGGCCGACAGCAAGGCGCAGGCGGTGATCATGTACCTGGGCGGCGCCATCGGCGGCGAGGTGATGAAGAGCGCCTGGGACGCGGGCGGGCGCCAGATGTTCTACGGCATGTCGATCGTGCCGGGCGACGTCACGGCCAGGCTGGTGGGCGACAAGACCAGCGGGCTGGCGATCTCGCAGGTGGTGCCCTATCCCTGGAGCGAGGTCGATCCGGTGACGCGCGACTACCGCCAGCTCGCCGAGCGCGCCAAGGTCGACATCGGCTACCTGAGCTTCGAGGGCTACGTGAACGCGCTGGTGATGATCGAGTCGCTGCGCCGCGCCGGCCGCGACCTCACGCGCGCGCGGCTGCATGCGGCGCTCAAGGCGATGAAGCTGCGCATCGCCGGCATGGAGGTCGACTTCACCGGCGCCAGCAACACCGGCTCGCGCTTCATCGAGATGGTCCGCGTGACCAAGGAAGGCCGCTTCCTGCGCTGAGGCGGAAGCAAACCCGGGCGCTCGGGTAAGCGGGGGCGGTGTCTAATGGCCCCATGTGTCAATTGCTAGGGATGAACTGCAACACGCCGACCGACGTGACCTTCAGCTTCACGGGGTTCGCGCAGCGCGGTGGCCGCACCGACCACCACGCCGACGGCTGGGGCATCGCCTTCTTCGAGGACCGCGGGCTGCGCCATTTCGTCGACCACCAGCCGGCCTGCGAGTCGCCGGTGGCCGAGCTGATCCGGCGCTACCCGATCCAGAGCCGCAACGTCATCGCCCACATCCGCAAGGCCACCCAGGGCGAGGTCAACCTGCAGAACTGCCACCCCTTCGTGCGCGAGCTGTGGGGCCGCTACTGGGTGTTCGCGCACAACGGCGACCTGAAGGACTTCCGCCCGCGGCTGCACGGCAACTTCCACCCGGTGGGCAACACCGACAGCGAGCACGCCTTCTGCTGGCTGATGCAGGAGCTCGCGAAGTCGCATGCGGGCGTGCCCAGCGTCGAGGAGCTCACGCTCACCTTGCGCGAACTCGCGCCGCAGCTCGCGCGGCACGGCACCTTCAACTTCATGCTCTCGAACGGGCAGGCGCTGTGGGCCCATGCCTCCACGAACCTCTGGTACGTGGAGCGGCGCCATCCCTTCGTGACCGCGCAGCTGTCGGACGAGGACCTCGAGATCGACTTCGCCCAGCACACCACGCCCAACGACCGCGTCGCGGTGGTGGTGACCGCGCCGCTGACCACCAACGAGGAATGGACCGCGTTCCAGCCGGGCGAGCTGCACGTGTTCGTGGACGGGCGGCGTTCGGGGCGCTGAGGGGCGCTGAGGGGCTGCCGCCCGGCGCGGCTTGTTGGACGAGTGCCCGGTTTATTCGGGCAATGCCCCTCCAAATGAAACGTTTTTTCTGACACATTTTTGCAACATTGCAAGAAAGTATCGGTGGACCGACGGAGTCCGTTAACAATAACGGTTCTCATTTGCGTGAAAACGAACCGTCCATGCCCGCCTCCTCCGCCCTACTCCGTGCCAGCCTCCGCCCGACCGTCGCCGCGACGCTGCTCGCCCTCCATGCCCTGACGGCCTCGGCGCAGACCGCCGCGCCGGCACCGGCTGCCGCGACCGCGCCCACCGCCCCCGGCGCCGCGCTGGGCACCATCACCGTCGAAGCCAGCGCCGATGCCTCGGCTGAAGGCCTGACCAAGCCCTACGCGGGCGGCCAGGTGGCGCGCGGCGGCCGGGTCGGCATCCTGGGCAACCAGGACATGATGTCGACGCCGTTCTCGGCCACCAGCTACACCGCCGACCTGATCCAGGACCAGCAGGCCAAGAGCGTGGCCGACGTGCTGCTCAACAATCCCTCGATCCGGCAGGCGCGCGGCTTCGGCAACTTCCAGGAGCTCTACATGGTGCGCGGCTTCCAGCTGGGCTCCGACGACATCTCCTACAACGGCCTGTACGGCATGCTGCCGCGCCAGTACGTGGCGTCCGAGCTGTTCGAGCGCGTCGAGGTCTTCCTCGGCGCCAGCACCTTCCTCAACGGCGCGGCACCGGCCGGCAGCGGCATCGGTGGCGCGATCAACCTGCTGCCCAAGCGCGCGCCCAACGATCCGATCACGCGCGTGAGCGCCGGCGTGCAGAGCGGCGGCCAGGGCTACGTGGCGGCCGACATCGCGCGCCGCTTCGGCCCCGACCAGAGCACCGGCATCCGCCTGAATGCCGTGCGCCGCGACGGCGGCACCGGCATCGACGACGAGAAGCGCGAACTCAGCGCGCTGGGCCTGGGCTTCGACTGGCGCAACCGCAACGTGCGCATCTCGGCCGACGTCGGCTTCCAGGACCACGAGATCCGCGGCGGCCGCCCCAACGTGACGCCGGCCTCCAACCTGCCGATTCCGCGCGCGCCCGACGCCAGCAGCAACTTCGCGCAATCCTGGACCTACGCGAAGGAACGCGACACCTTCGCCACCGCACGCGCCGAAGTCGACGTCACCGACAACGTCACGGCCTGGGCCGCCGCCGGCGTGCGCCGCGGCACGGAGTCGAACGTGCTGGCCAATCCCACCCTCACCAATGCCTTCGGCAACCTGTCGAACTACCGCTTCGACAACGTGCGCAAGGACGAAGTCAGCACCGGCGAGATCGGCCTGCGCGGCAAGTTCCAGACCGGCTCCGTCGGCCACACGGTGACGGTATCGGCGGCCATGTACGACAACAAGCGCCGCAACGCCTATGCCTTCTCGAGCTTCGGCGGCCTGACGGACAACCTCTACGCCCACTACGACTCCTTCATCCCGCTCGCAAATGCGACCACGGCGGGCGGGATCCTGTCCAATCCGCTGGTGCAATCGCGCTACCGCTCCAAGAGCGTGGCGATCGCGGACACCATGTCCTTCGTCGACGACCGCCTGCTGGTCACGCTCGGCGCGCGTCGCCAGAACATCGACCAGGACACCTACAGCTACACCACCGGGCTGCCCACCGACGGCTACGAGTCGGCGCGCACGACGCCGGTGGCCGGCGTCGTGTTCAAGGCCACGAAGGAAGTCTCGGTCTACGCCAACTACATCGAGGCGCTGCTGCCCGGCGAAACGGCCCCGAGCACGACGTCCAGCGGCATCGTGCTGAACGGCGGCACGGTGTTCGCCCCCTATCGCTCGAAGCAGAAGGAAATCGGCGTCAAGTACGACGGCGGCAACCTCGGCGGCAGTCTCTCGGCCTTCTCGACCACCCAGCCGCAATACTTCGTGCAGAGCGGCACCTTCGGCCCCAACGGCGAGCAGCGCAACCAGGGCGTGGAACTCAACCTCTTCGGCGAACCCGTCAAGGGCCTGCGCCTGCTGGGCGGCCTGACCTGGCTCGACGCCGAACAGCGCCGCACCGCCAACGGCGCCACCGACGGCAAGACCGCCATCGGCGTGCCCAAGACGCAGCTCAACATCGGCGGCGAATGGGACGTGCCAGGCGTGCGCGGCCTGGCGCTCAATGCGCGCGTGATCCACACCACGAAGCAGTACGCCAATGCCGCCAACACGCAGGTGCTGCCCGCCTGGACCCGCGTTGACGCCGGCGTGCGCTACCTGATGGACATCGGCAACGGCCGTGCACTGACGCTGCGCGCGCGCATCGACAACCTGTTCGACAAGTCGTACTGGGCCTCGACCGGCGGCTATCCGGGCGCCAACTACCTCGTGCTCGGCGCCCCGCGCACCTTCTCGGTCAGCGGCACCGTCGACTTCTGATCGCCCCATGAGCAACGGCCCCGGCGGCGCATGACGCGTCGCCGGGGCCGTTGTCGTTGGGGGCTCGCCCTCAGGCCGCCTGCTTCAGATGCGCCTCCAGCGCATCGACGAACATCGCCGGCACGTCGAAGCCGGTCTGCTCGGTGATCTCCTGGAAGCAGGTCGGGCTGGTCACGTTGATCTCGGTCACCGAGTCGCCGATCACGTCGAGGCCGATCAAGAGCAGCCCGCGCGGCGCGAGCGCGCGGCCCACGATCTCGGCGATCTCGCGGTTGCGCGGCGTGAGCGGCTGGGCCACGCCCTTGCCGCCGGCCGCGAGGTTGCCGCGCACCTCGGTGCCCTGCGGGATTCGCGCCAGCACGAAGGGCGCGGGCTCGCCCGCGATGATCAGGATGCGCTTGTCGCCCTCGACCACGTCGGGCACGAAGCGCTGCACCATGATGGTTTCGGCGCCGTCCTTGTTGAGCGTCTCGACGATCGAGCCGAGGTTCAGCGCGTCCTGCTTCACGCGGAAGATGCCCATGCCGCCCATGCCGTCGAGCGGCTTCAGGATGATGTCGCCGTGCTGCGCATGGAAGTCGCGCACCGCCTGCGCGCTGCGCGTGACCAGCGTGGGCGCGGTGAACTGCGGAAACTCCATGATGGCGAGCTTCTCTGGGTGGTCGCGCAGCGCGCGCGGCTTGTTCACCACGCGCGCGCCCTCGCGCTCGGCCTGCTCGAGCAGGTGGGTGGCGTAGATGTACTCGGCGTCGAAGGGCGGGTCCTTGCGCATCAGCACGGCGTCGAAGTCGGCCAGCTCCTTGCTCTCGACGATGTCGACGGCATACCAGTCCTTCGGGTCGCCGGTCAGCGTGACCTGGCGCACCGTGGCCGTGACCTTGCCGCCCGACACCCACTGCAGGTCCTGCGGCAGGCAGGCCGCGATGCGGTGGCCGCGGCGCTGGGCCTCGCGCATCATCGAGAAGGTGGTGTCCTTGTAGATCTTGAAGTGATCGAGCGGGTCGGCCACGAAGAGGATGTTTTTCATCAGGAGGTCTTTCCGGCGCCCGGCGGGGCCGCCATGTTGCTGCTGTCGGTCGCGATGTTGCCGGAAGCCGCGAGGCCCTGGCCGGCCGGGGCTTTTGGCAGGCCCGGCCGGCGGCCCAGCCGCTGCACCGCGAGCGCGAACGCGCCCGCCACCACGCCCCAGAAGGCCGAGCCGATGCCGGCGATGGTCACGCCCGAGAGCGTGACCAGGAAGGTGATCAGCGCGGCCTCGCGGTGCGGCTCGTCGCGTACCGCCGCGGCCAGCCCGCCGCCGATGGTGCCGAGCAGCGCGAGTCCCGCGATGGCCGCCACCAGCTCCTTCGGGAAGGCCGTGAGCAGCCCGGTCACGGCCGCGCCGAACAGGCCGATCACGACGTAGATCGCGCCGCAGCTCACGGCCGCGGTGTAGCGCCGCGCCGGGTCTTCATGGGCTTCGCGGCCCATGCAGATCGCGGCGGTGATGGCGCTGAGGTTGAGCGCGAAGGCGCCGAAGGGCGCGAGCACCAGCGTGGCGAGGCCGCTGAGGGTGATGAGCTTGCTGACCGGCAGCTCGCCATAGCCGGCGGCGCGGATCGCGGCCACGCCCGGCAGGTTCTGCGAGGCCATGGTGACGACGAACAGCGGCAGCGCCAGGCTCACGATCGCCTGCCAGTGGAACACCGGCATGACGAACACCGGCCAGGTCAGCGAAACATGCACCGCCGACCAGGCGAGCTCGCCGCGCGCGGCCGCGAAGGCGATCGCCACCAGCAGCGTGAGCGGCACCGCATAGCGCGGCAGCCAGCGCTTGCCCACGAGGTAGGTGGCCAGCATCAGCAGCACCAGCGGCAGCGCGGTCTGCGCCGCGGTGAAGGCCGCGAGGCCGAAGCGCGCGAGCACGCCGGCCAGCAGCGCCGAGGCGATGGCCATCGGGATGCGGTTCATCACGCGCTCGAACCAGCCGGTGGCACCGGCCGCCACGATCAGCAGCGCGCAGACGACGAAGGCGCCGACCGCCTCGCCCATGCCGTGGCCCACGCCGGCCACCGCCAGCACCGCGGCGCCGGGCGTGCTCCAGGCGATCATCACGGGCTTGCGCCACCACAGCGAGGGCAGCGCCGAGGCCAGCCCCATGCCGATGCCCAGCGCCCACATCCACGAGGCCACCATCTCGGGCGTGGCGCCGAAGGCCTGCGCGGCCTGGAACACGATGGCCACCGAACTCGTGAAACCGACGAGCACGGCGACGAAGCCGGCGGTGAAGGCGGAGAGGCTCAGGTCCTTGAAGAAACGCATCGCGCGATTGTGCCGGGCCGCCCGCGCTGGCTCGCGCTGGCCGAACGATGGTCAACAATTTTCGATCGATATGTCGACCATCGGGCACGAGGCTTGCAGGCGGCCTGGGCATGACGACACGCTGGCCCGAACTGCTGCCCTCGCACGACCGCTTCGACTACCGGCCGATCACGCGCCGGCCCGACTACCGCTGGCCCAACGGCGCGCGGCTCGCGGTCTACCTCGGCTTCAACCTCGAGCACTTCGCCTTCGGCGACGGGCTGGGCGCCTGCCTCGGCCCGGCCTCGCCGCAGCCCGACGTGCTCAACCACGGCTGGCGCGAGTACGGCAACCGCGTGGGCGCCTGGCGCTGCCTCGAGCTGTTCGACGCGCTCGCGCTGCCCACGGGCGCGCTGGTCAACACCGCGCTCTACGACCACTGCCCGGAACTGGTGCAGGCGGTGGTGGCGCGCGGCGACGAGCTGATCGGCCACGGCCACAGCAATGCCGAGCGCCAGGGCACGCTCGGCGAAGACCACGAGCGCGCGCTGCTGGTGCGCTGCCGCGAGCGCATGGCGCGCGAGAGCGGGCAGGCGCCCGCGGGCTGGCTGTCGCCGTGGATCTCCGAGAGCCCGCGCACGCCCGACCTGCTGGCCGAGACCGGCTACGGCTACACGCTCAACTGGTGCCACGACGACCAGCCGGTGCGCATGCGCACGCGCGGCGGCGGCGCGATCTGGTCGGTGCCCTATCCGCAGGAGCTCAACGACATCCCGATGATCGTGGGCCGGCTGATGGACGCGAAGGACTTCTGCGCGATGGTGCTCGACAACTTCGAGGAGATGCTCGCTCAGTCGCGCGCCCAGCCGCTGGTGATGGGCCTCGCGCTGCATCCCTACATCGTGGGCCAGCCCTACCGGCTGCGCCACCTGCGTGGCGTGCTGACGCAGCTGGCGTTCGCGCGCGACCGCGGCGAGATCTGGTTCACCACGCCCGGCGCGATCGCGGCGCACATGGGGCAGCTCGCGCGGGAGCGGCCAACGGACTTCGACTGAAAGCGGACAGCCGAACGCAGAAGAAAGCCAAAAGCACGCAGAGGCCGCGACTTCTGCGTTCGGCTGTCCGAATTCAGATCTCTATCTTCGAGCCCAGCTCCACCACCGCGTTATTCGGCAGCCCCAGGAAGGCCGCCGCGCCGCTCGCGTTGTGGTGCATCTGCGCGAACAGCTTCTCGCGCCAGGGCGCCATGCCGCTGCCCAGCGTGGGGATCACGACGTCGCGCGAGAGGAAGTAGCTGGTCAGCATCGGCTCGAGCTGGCAGCCGCGCAGGCGCGCGTTGTCGAGCGCGCGCGGCAGGTCGATGTCGTTCTTGAAGCCGTAGTGCACGATCACCTGCCAGCAATGGCGGCCCAGCGGCTCGATCTCTATGCGCTTGTCCATCGGGATCCACGGCACCTCGTGGTTGCGCACGGTGACGAACAGGTTCTGCTCGTGCAGCACCTTGTTGTGCTTGAGGTTGTGCAGCAGCGCGTTGGGCACCACGCCGGGCTCGGCCGTGAGAAACACGGCGGTGCCGTCCACGCGCACCGGCGGGTTCTCGAACACCGAGTCGAGGAAGGCCTGCAGCTCGATCGCGTCGGAGCGCTGCACCTCGCCCATGAGGCGGCGCCCTTCCTTCCAGGTGATCATGAGCATGAACACCGCGCCGCCGATCACCAGCGGGAACCAGCCGCCCTCGGGCAGCTTGAGCAGGTTCGACGCGAAGAACATGAAGTCGATGAAGAAGAAGGCCGCGGTCGAGGCGATGCACAGCGCCAGCGGCAGCTTCCAGGCGTAGCGGATCACGAAGAAGGTCAGCACCGTGGTGATCAGCATGTCGGTGGTCACGGCGATGCCGTAGGCCGCGGCCAGGCTGCTCGAGGAGCGGAACATGACGACCGCCAGCACGATCGCCACGAACAGGCCCCAGTTGACCAGCGGGATGTAGATCTGGCCGGCCGTGCGCACGCTGGTGTGCTCGATGTTCAGGCGCGGCAGGTAGCCGAGCTGGATCACCTGGCGCGTGACGCTGAAGGCGCCGGTGATCAGGGCCTGCGAGGCGATCACCGTCGAGGCGGTGGCCAGCAGCACCAGCGGGATCAGCGCCCACTCGGGCGCCATCATGAAGAACGGGTTCTTCACCGCCTCGGGGTTGGCCAGGAGCAGCGCGCCCTGGCCGAAGTAGTTGAGGATCAGCGCCGGCATCACCACGGTGAACCAGGCGATGCGGATCGGCGCCTTGCCGAAGTGGCCGAGGTCGGCGTACAGCGCCTCGGCGCCGGTCACGCACAGCACGATGGCGCCCAGCAGGATGAAGCTGGTGCCGGGGTTGTCCCAGATGAACTTGAGCGCGTAGAACGGGCTCAGGGCCTTGAGGATCTCGGGGTGGTCGACGATGTGCCACACGCCCAGCACCGCCAGCGCGAGGAACCACACCAGCGTGATCGGCCCGAAGAAGCGGCCGATGCCCGCGGTGCCGTGCTTCTGCACCGCGAACAGGCCGAACAGCACCACCAGGGTGATCGGGATCACGTAGTGCTTGAAGTGCGGCGACACCACCTCCAGGCCCTCGACCGCCGAGAGCACCGAGATCGCCGGCGTGATGACCCCGTCGCCGTAGAACAGCGAGGTGCCGAAGATGCCGATCACCAGCAGCAGGTGGCGAAGCCGCGGCTTGTCGGCCACGGCGCGCGAGGCCAGCGCCAGCATCGCGACCAGGCCGCCCTCGCCCTCGTTGTCGGCGCGCAGCACGAGCACCACGTACTTGAGCGAGACGATGGTGGTGAGCGTCCAGACGAACATCGAGAGGATGCCGTAGACGTTCTCGACGGTGAAGGGAACGTGGCCGTGGCCGAAGACTTCCTTGACGGCGTACAGCACGCTGGTGCCGATGTCGCCATAGACGACGCCGATGGCGCCGACGATCAGGCCGGCGGAGAGGGATTTGGGGGCTGACACGAGGTCGATGGGAAAAGGGCCGGTGGCTCGCGATGACGACGCATCAGGTATGCCAGGGGGCGTGCCCGGGCGGACGGTGCATCCGCCGCGCCTCGATCCTCGCCCTCGCCGCCCTTCGATTTCCGTTGCTGTGGGGCCGCTATTCTGCCGTCACCCGCGCGGGCCGCAAAGACGGCGCGCGGAGGGGGTCATTCGTAGACTTCGGCGTCCGGGTCGGTGGCTTCCATCTCGTAGCTGGCGGCGACCATCGCGAGCCGGCCGACCACGCCATACATGTAGAAGCGGTTGGGCGCGCTGGCGCCGGGCTTGGCGCCGGGCTGCGGCATGTGGGCGCTCTCGGAGAAGGCCAGCGGCACGAAGCTCGCGCCCGGCAGCTTGAGGTTCTCGTCGGGCGCGCTGTCGGCATGCACGCGGTAGAAGCCGCCGACCACGTAGCGGTCCATCATGTAGACCACCGGCTCGGCCACGCCGTTGTGCACGCGCTCGTTGGTCAGCACGCCTTCCTGCACGATGATCTCGCCGGGTTCGCGCGCACCGGCCGGCCGGGCGGCCGCGCCGCGCGCCTTGGCCACGAGGCCCTCGACCTCCTTGGCGTCGCGCACCGTCAGCACGCGCGGGCCCTCGGCGCCGCTCTGGCCCTTGACCACCACGAACGGCTTCTCGTTGATGCCGTATTCCTTGTACTTGCGCCGCACCTTGGTCAGCACCGCGTCGACGTGGCTGGTCAGCACGTCGAGGCCGCGGCCCTCGGCCAGGTCGACGCCGTCGGCGCGCGCGTAGATCGGGTTGATGAGCCAGGGATCGATGCCCAGCAGCTTGCCGAAGCGCTTGGACAGTTCTTCGTAGCTGTGCAGGTGGTTGCTCTTGCGGCGCACCGACCAGCCCGCGTGCAGCGGCGGCAGCAGGTACTGCTCGTGCAGGTCCTCGAGGATGCCCGGCGTGCCCGCCGAGAGCGAGTTGTTCAGCAGGATGGTGCAGGGATCGAAGTTCTTCAGCCCCAGGCGGCGCTTGGTGCGCACCACCGGCTCGAGCGTGACGACGTCGCCGTGCGGCAGCTCGATCTTCTTGGGCGACTTGATCGCCGGATCGATCGAGCCCACGCGCACGTTGAGCCCGGCCATGTGGAAGATCCGCACCATCTGCGCCACGTTGGCGAGGTAGAAGCTGCTGCTCTTGGCGTTGTTCTCGGGGATCACCAGCAGGTTGCGCGCCTCCGGACAGATCTTCTCGATCGCGGCCTGCGCGGCCTGCACCGCCAGCGGCAGCATTTCCTTGGTGAGGTTGTTCCAGCCGCCGGGGAAGAGGTTGGTGTCGACCGGCGCCAGCTTGAAGCCCGCGTTGCGGATGTCGACCGCGCTGTAGAACGGCGGCGTGTGCTCCATCCACTCGAGCCGGAACCAGCGCTCGATGGCGGGCATCGAGTCGAGCACCCGCTGCTCCAGTTCGTTGATCGGGCCGGTCAAGGCTGTGACGAGATGCGGAACCATGCGGCGGCCTTCTTTGTTTTCTACTGAACGGTATGCGGGATTCTAGGATTTGGGGACACGAACCCCGATGACAAGCACCATGGCCTACGTGGAATCCACACGCGCCGCCGGTGCGAAGGGCACCGAACGGCGCCCGTCGCGCCCCTTCAGGTCCGGACTTCGCCCTGCCCCAGCACCACGTACTTGAGCGAGGTCAGCCCTTCGATGCCCACCGGTCCGCGGGCGTGGAACTTGTCGGTGCTGATGCCGATTTCGGCCCCCAGGCCGAACTCGAAACCGTCGGCGAAGCGTGTGCTCGCATTGACCATGACGCTGGCCGAATCGACCTCGCGCAGGAAACGCTGGGCATTCACGTGGTCGCGCGTGACGATCGCGTCGGTGTGGTGGCTCGAGTAGTGGTTGATGTGCGCGATGGCCTCCTCGAGGCCCGCCACCACCTTGATGCTGATCACCGCGGCCAGGTATTCCTCGGACCAGTCGGATTCGACCGCATCGACCACCTTTGCTCCCGGATCGATAGCACCATCGGCGCGCAAGATCTGGGCCGCGGCCGGATCGCAGCGCATCTCGACGCCCTTGGCGGCGAAGACGGCGCCGATCTTCGGCAGGAAGTCCTCGGCCACCGAGGCCGCCACCAGCAGGCCTTCGGCGGCGTTGCAGGGGCTGTACTTCTGGGTCTTGGCGTTGTCGACGATGCGCAGCGCCATGCCGAACTCGGCCGTGTCGTCGACGTAGACGTGGCAGTTGCCGTCCAGGTGCTTGATGACCGGCACCTTGGCGTCGCGGCTGATGCGCTCGATCAGGCCCTTGCCGCCGCGCGGGATGATCACGTCGACGAACTGCGGCATCGCGATCAGCTGGCCGACGGCCTCGCGGTCGGTGGTCTGCACCAGCTGCACCGCCTCGACCGGCAGGCCGGCCTCGGCCAGTGCCTCGGACACCAGCAGCGCCAGCGCCTTGTTCGACTCGATGGCCTCCGAGCCGCCGCGCAGGATGGCGGCGTTGCCCGACTTGATCGCCAGGCTCGCGGCCTCGATGGTCACGTTGGGACGGCTCTCGTAGATCATGCCGAAGACGCCGATCGGCACGCGCATCTGGCCGACGCGGATGCCGCTGGGCTGCTGCCTCATGCCGATGATCTCGCCGATCACGTCGGCCATGCCCGCGAGCTGCTCGCAGCCGAGGGCGACGGTCTCGATCACCTTGGGCCCGAGCTTCAGGCGGTCGACCATCGGCGCCGACAGGCCGGCGGCCGTGGCGCGCTCGAGATCCTTCTGGTTGGCCGTGGCCAGCACCGCGCCGGCTTCGCGCAGGCGCCGGGCCAGCGCCTTCAACGCTACGTTTTTGGTAGCTACATCCGCACGCGCCATGAGGGCGGCGGCCGTTTTTGCCTGCAGACCCAGGGTCTGCATGTGTTCACTGACATTGAACGCGTTCATGTGGGCATTTTCCCACGCCAACCTCGCGGGCGGCTGACGCCGGGAATTCAGGCGCGGCGCGATGCCGCGGCGCCGCCGTTGCCGCAGGCGCGGCACAGCATCAGCGCCAGCCGCTGCAGCGCCTGCCAGCCGCCGGCCGGCCAGTCGGGCTGCTTCAGGCCCTTGACGATGCCGTCGACCAGGTGCGCCGCGCGCAGCAGCCGCGCGAGCATGCGGTCGTCCAGCCGCGGCAGCACGCGCTCGAAGGCGCGCTCGCGCGGGCCCCAGATGCGGTTCTCGCGCAGCGCCATCGGCAGCGGCCGGCCCGCGGCCATGGCGTCCTTCACGCGCTTGAGCGCGCGGATGTCCTCGGCCAGCGTGTAGTGCACCAGCACCTCGGCCTCGCCCTCGGCCTGCAGGCCGTCGAGCATGCGCGCCACGCGCTGCGGGTTGCCGCCGAGCACGGCCTCCGACAGCTTGAAGACGTCGTAGCGCGCGACGTTGTTGACCGCGCCCTCGACCTCCTCCCAGCCGAGTTCGCCCTCCGGATGCAGCAGCGCGAGCTTCTGGATCTCCTGGTGCGCCGCGAGCAGGTTGCCCTCGACGCGGTCGGCGAAGAACTGCAGCGTGCGCTGGCCCTCGTCGCCGGGCTTCACGCGTTGGCCCTGCAGCGCGAGCCGCTGCGCGATCCACTGCGGCAGCGCGGCGCGCTCGATCGGGTCGACCTGGATGCTGGCGCCGTGGTTCTCGAGCGCCGAGAACCAGGCGCCGGTGCGCGTGGCCTTGTCGAGCCGCGGCAGCATCACCAGCGTGAGCGTGCCCTCGTTCGACGCCGCGCCCTCGGCGATCTGCTGCAGCGCGACGCTGCCGTCCTTGCCGGGCTTGCCCGAGGGGATGCGGATCTCGACCATCTGCTTGTCGGCGAACAGCGAGAGCGATCCGCCGGCCGCGAGCACCGCGCTCCAGTCGAAGTGCGCGCCGGCCACGGTGTACGAGCTGCGCTCGGTATGGCCCTGCGCGCGCGCCGCCGCGCGGATGGCGTCGGCCGCCTCCTGCGCGAGCAGCGGCTCGTCGCCGTGGATGGTGTAGAGCGGCTTCAGCCCCTTCTGCAGGTGGGCCGAAAGCTGGGCGCTGGCAAGCTGCATCGCGTCAGCGGCCGCTCACAGCGCCTTCACCGCCCCGAGGCGGCGCACCAGCTGCTGCGCGATGTCGATCTGCATGTCGCGGTACAACAGTTCGGCCTCGCCTTCCTTGGCCAGCGCGTTGGTCTCGTTGAAGGTCAGGTCGCGTGTCTGCGTGAGCTCGGTGGCCGCCAGCAGGTCCTTGCCGTCCTGCGAGCGCAGCCGGAAGCGCACCTTGAGCACGAGCTGGGTCTCGCGCAGCAGGCCGACCGAGTTGGTCGACACCACCAGCCGCTCGCGGTCCTCGCCGAGGATCTCGAGCACCGCCTCGGCGCTCTTGTCGTCGCCCGGCAGCAGGGTCACCGTGCCGGCCGCGCGCAGGTTGCGGCGGATCTGGCTGACGAGTGCCGAGTTGCCCGAGATCGCGATCGACTTGAAGGCGAAGACCGGCGGCTTGCGCAGCTCGAAGCCGCAACCGGCCAGGCCCAGCGAGGCGCCGCCGGCCGCCAGGCCCAGGAGGAAGCCGCGGCGCGGCAGCGAGACAGTGCGGATGTTCATGCTTGCTCGTTCAAATGACCACGTTGACCAGGCGGCCCGGCACCACGATCACGCGCTTGGCGCTCGCGCCCGGCGCGAAGGCGGTGAAGTCCTCGCAGGCCAGCGCGAGCTTCTCGATCTCGTCCTTGGAAGCGCCGGCCGGCACCAGCAGCTTGCCGCGCAGCTTGCCGTTGACCTGCAGCATCAGCTCGATCTCGTCCTGCGCCAGCGCCTCGACGTCGACCACGGGCCACGGCGCGTCGAGCAGGGCGCCGAGCGCCTTTTCGTAGCCGAGCTCGGTCCACAGCTGCTGGGCGATGTGCGGCGTGGCGGGATAGAGGCAGCGCAGCAGGATGCCGAAGCCTTCGTGCAGCGCGGCCGCGTCGCCCGCGCTGCCGTCGGGCTTGAAGCCCTCGAGCGCGTTGAGCAGCTTCATCGCGCCCGACACCACGGTGTTGTATTGCATGCGCTGGTAGTCGTAGTCGACCTGGCGCAGCACGGTGTGCACGTCGCGGCGCAGCGCCTGGGCCGGCTTGCCGTAGGCCGGCTTGCCGCCCGCGGGCGCCGCGAGCGCGGACTGCGCCGCGCCGAAGTTCCACACCCGGCGCAGGAAGCGGTAGCTGCCCTCGACGGCCGCGTCGTTCCACTCGAGCGTGGCTTCGGGCGGCGCCGTGAACATGGTGTACAGGCGCGCGGTGTCGGCGCCGTACTTCTCGATCAGGTCCTGCGGGTCGACGCCGTTGCGCTCGCTCTTGCCCATCTTGCCGACGCCGCCGTACTCGACCTTGGTGCCGTCGGCCGCGGTGCCGCCGACGATGCGGCCCTGCGCATCGAGCTCCGGCGTGACTTCCGAGGGCGGGAAGTAGTCCTTGCCGCCCTTCTCGTTGCGCGCGTAGAAGATCTGGTTGAGCACCATGCCCTGCGTCAGCAGCTTGCTGAAGGGCTCGTCGGCCTTCACCAGGCCGAGGTCGCGCATCACCTTGGTCCAGAAGCGCGCGTACAGCAGGTGAAGAATCGCGTGCTCGATGCCGCCGATGTACTGGTCCATCGGCATCCAGTAGTCGGCGCCCTCGGCCACCATCGCCTGGTCGTTCTTCGGGTCGCAGTAGCGCATGAAGTACCACGACGAGTCGACGAAGGTGTCCATCGTGTCGGTCTCGCGCCGCGCGGCCTTGCCGCACACCGGGCACACCACGCCGGCATGGAAGCCTTCGTGCTTGTTCAGCGGATTGCCGGAACCGTCGGGCACGCAGTCGGTGGGCAGCACCACCGGCAGGTCCTTCTCGGGCACCGGCACCGCGCCGTGCTCCTCGCAATGGATGATCGGGATCGGCGTGCCCCAATAGCGCTGGCGGCTCACGCCCCAGTCGCGCAGGCGCCAGGTGGTCTGCAGCTCGCCCAGGCCCTTCTGGCCCAGCGCATGCGCCACGGCGGCCACGGCCTCCTTGTAGCTCATGCCGCTGAAGTTGTCGGAGTTGATGGTCACGCCGCGCTGCTTGTCGCCGTACCAGTCCTGCCACTTGTGATAGTCGAAGTGCGGCTCGTCGTCGACCAGCACCACCTGGATGATCTCGATGCCGTACTTGTTGGCGAAGGCGAAGTCGCGCTCGTCGTGCGCGGGCACGCCCATCACGGCGCCGTCGCCGTAGCCGATCAGCACGTAGTTGCCGACCCACACCGGCACCTGCTCCTCGGTGATCGGGTGCGTCACGGTCAGGCCCGTGGGCACGCCCTTCTTCTCCTGCGTGGCGAGCTCGGCCTCGGTGGTGCCGCCGCTCTTGCACTCCTCGATGAAGGCCGCGACCTTCGGGTCGAGCGTGGCGGCATGCGCGGCCAGCGGATGCTCGGGCGCGACGGCGCAGAAGGTCACGCCCATGATGGTGTCGGCGCGCGTGGTGAACACGTACATGCGGCCGTCCTGGATCGGCTGGCCGTCGGCACCCTGGATGTCATGGGTGAAGGCGAAGCGCACGCCCTCGCTCTTGCCGATCCAGTTCTCCTGCATCAGCTTGACGCGCTCGGGCCAGCCCGGCAGCTTGTGCTGGGTGTGCTCGAGCAGTTCCTCGGCGTAGTCGCTGATCTTCAGGTAGTAGCCCGGGATCTCGCGGCGCTCGACCGTGGCGCCGGTGCGCCAGCCCTTGCCGTCGATCACCTGCTCGTTGGCCAGCACGGTCTGGTCGACCGGGTCCCAGTTCACGACCTGGGTCTTGCGGTAGGCGATGCCCTTCTCGAGCATCTTGAGGAACAGCCACTGGTTCCACTTGTAGTAGCTCGGATCGCAGGTGGCGATCTCGCGGCTCCAGTCGATCGCCAGGCCCATGGCCTGGAGCTGGCCCTTCATGTAGGCGATGTTCTCGTAGGTCCACTTGGCCGGCGGCACGCCGTTCTTGAGCGCCGCATTCTCGGCCGGCAGGCCGAAGGCGTCCCAGCCCATGGGCATCAGCACGTTGTAGCCGCTCATGCGCAGGTAGCGCGTGAGCATGTCGTTGATCGTGTAGTTGCGCACGTGGCCCATGTGCAGCTTGCCGCTGGGGTACGGCAGCATCGAGCAGGCGTAGTACTTCTTGCGGCTCGCGTCCTCGGTCACGCGGTAGGCATCGGCGGCGCTCCATTGCGCCTGGGCAGCGGACTCGACGTCGCTGGGTTTGTAGCTGGGGTTCATGACGGGGCTTCGGCAGGAGCCCGGCGCGGGGCGGCCGGGAAGGCGGATTATCGCGCCCCGGCCGCCGGGCTCCCGCCGGGCCGGGCCATTCAGCCGGCTTTGGGTGCCGGCCGCCGGTCGGGCGGCGGCGCGGGCGTCCATTCGTCGCCGTACAGCTCGGGCTCGGCGTAGGCCTCGATGTTGGCGAAATGCCGCTCGAAGTCCTCGCGGTAGAACAGCCCCGCGATGCCCGCGGCCAGCCGCTTGGCACCGTCGCTGATGGCCGGGATGTCGCCCGAGACCGTGCCGTGCGAGAGCGCGGCCGGATAGCAGAAGCAGTGGATGCGCGCGAGCCCGGGGCACGCGTCCGCCACCCGTTCCTTGAACTCGAACACCGGGCCCAGGTCGGGCGAATCGGCCAGCTCCTGGTCCTCCTCGCCGGGCGCGGGCACGTAACGCTCCTTCCAGGTCCGCACATGGGGTGCGATGGCGGCGAACTCGGGGCGCGCGGCCCAGTCGACCTTGAAGCCGGTCGAGACGATCAGGAAGTCGAACTCGAAATTCGCGCGCGGCGTCGCCACGCGGATCGCGCCGTCGCCGGCCAGCGCCACCGCCTCGACCGGGCAGCCGAAGTTGAAGAAGGCGTTGGCGAAGCGCGACACGCGCAGGGTGCTGCCGTGCGGCGGCGGCACGTTGAGCCGGTTGATGTAGTGGCGCACGCGCCACTTGTGCTCGTCGGGCAGGTCGTAGTGCCCCTGGGTCAGGCCCGGCACGCCCGCGCCCTTGCCCTTGTTGACGCGCGGCAGGTCGGGGCGGCGGATCAGCAGCTCGACGCTGTGGGCGCCGGCCTCCAGCGCGGTGGCGGCACTGTCCATGGCCGAGGAGCCCGCGCCGATCACGCCCACGCGCAGCCCGGCGAGCCGGCCGTAGTCCATGGCGTCGGACGAATGCGCCCAGCGCTCGCGCGGCAGGCGGCCCACGAAATCCGGCACCGCCGGGCCGCCGAGGCCGTCGCGCCCGGTGGCCAGCACCACGCGGCGCGCGAACACGCGCCGCGCACCGGCGGGCGTGCGCAGGTCCAGCCGCACCAGCGCCCCATCGGCCTCGGGCACGATCGCCGTCACCGCGCAGTCGTTGCGCACCTCGAGCGCCATCGCGCGCCGGTACCAGCGCAGGTAGTCCATCCACTGCAGCCGCGGGATCTTGTCGAGCGCGGCCCAGGCGGCGCTGCCGTGCTGGGCCTCGAACCAGGCGCGGAAGCTCAGCGCCGCGAGCCCCAGCGCCGGGCCGGTGAGCTCCTTCGGCGAGCGCAGCGTCTCCATGCGCGCGGTGGTGGCCCAGGGCCCCTCGAAACCCTCGGGCGCGCGGTCGAACACCACGGCGCGGATGCCCTGGTTCGCGAGCGCGGCCGCCGCGGCCAGCCCGGCCTGCCCGCCGCCGACGATGGCCACATCGAGCACCGCCTCGCCTTCGTGTTCGCAGGCCGGCATCCAGGCACGGGCGCGCCAGCCCAGGATGTCGAGGTCGCGCGCGAGCCGGCGCTCGAGCGCGGGCAGGCCTTCGGCATCGGAAGCGGGGAGCGGGGAACCCGCGGCGGCGTGGGGAGTCGTCTCTGTCATGGAGGGCGTGCAGTGTAGAGAGTCGCGGGGCGCGCACGAGCGTACCGCTGGCCCGGATTTCGCATGTCACAATGATTTCAGACCAAGGGACAGCATGGGCAGCAGCAGCAGCAACGGCAGCAAGAGCGATGACTGGTGGCGCGGCGCGGTGATCTACCAGATCTATCCGCGCAGTTTCATGGACAGCAACGGCGATGGCATCGGCGACCTGCCCGGCATCACGGCGCGGCTGCCGCACGTGGCCTCGCTCGGAGTCGATGCGATCTGGGTCTCGCCCTTCTTCCGTTCGCCGATGAAGGACTTCGGCTACGACGTGGCCGACTACCGCGCGGTCGACCCGATGTTCGGCACCCTGGCCGACTTCGACGCCATGCTCGCGCGGGCGCACGAACTGGGCCTGAAGCTCATCATCGACCAGGTGCTTTCGCACACCTCCGACCAGCACGCCTGGTTCGCCGAGAGCCGCGCGAGCCGCGACAACCCCAAGGCCGACTGGTACGTGTGGGCCGACCCCAAGCCCGACGGCACGCCGCCCAACAACTGGCTCTCGGTCTTCGGCGGGCCGGCCTGGCAATGGGATTCGCGCCGCCGCCAGTACTACCTGCACAGCTTCCTGGCCGAGCAGCCCGACCTCAACTTCCATTGCCCCGCGGTGCAGGACGCGCTGCTCGGCGAGGTCGGCTTCTGGTGCGAGCGCGGCGTCGACGGCTTCCGCTTCGACGCCTGCAACCACCAGTTCCACGATGCCCTGCTGCGCAGCAACCCGCCGGCCTCGGCGCAGTCGGTGGGCGAGGTCAGCACGGTGCGCGCCGACAACCCCTATGCGATGCAGCAGCACCTGTACGACAAGAGCCAGGGCGAGAACCTGCTGTTCCTCGAGCGGCTGCGCGCCCTGCTCGACCGCCACGGCGCGGTCGCGCTCGGCGAGGTCGGCGACGAGAACGCCCCGCCCGTGATGGCGCAGTACACCGCGCGCGACCGGCGCCTGCACCTGGCCTACAGCTTCAGCCTGCTGACCGCCGACCACACGGCCAGGCACCTGCGCCAGCAGGTCGAGGCGCTCGACCATGCGCTCGCGGCCACCGGCGGCTGGGGCTGCTGGGCGGTGTCGAACCACGACGTGCCGCGCGTGGCCACGCGCTGGAGCGACGGCGCGGCGCCCGACGTCCGGCGCAACCGCCTGTGGCTCGCGCTGCTGCTGTCGCTGCGCGGCAGCGCCGGCATGTACCAGGGCGAGGAGCTGGGCCTGCCCGAGGCCGAGGTGCCGTTCGAACTGCTGCAGGACCCCTACGGCCGCGCCTTCTGGCCCGAGTTCAAGGGCCGCGACGGCTGCCGCACACCGATGCCCTGGCGCGGCGACGACGTGCAGGGCGGCTTCACCACCGGCACGCCGTGGCTGCCGATGTCGCCCGCGCACCTGCCGCTGGCGGTCGACCGCCAGGAAGACGATGCGCGGTCGATGCTGGCCTTCAGCCGCGCGATGCTGCACTGGCGCCGCGCACAGCCGCTGCTGCACACGGCAGCCATCGCCTTCTTCGACGCGCCCGAGCCGCTGCTGTGGTTCGAGCGGCGCGAGGGCGCGCGCTCGTTGCAGGCCGTGTTCAACCTCGGCGCGGCGCCGGTGTCGATCGTGCTGCGCGACGACCTGCGGCCGTTGGCCGGCGCGCCGCTGGCCTCGACCGCGACGCTCGGCGGCGCCGACGCTCGCACGCTCACGCTGACGCCCTTCGGTGCCTTCTTCGGCGAACCGATCACCGACTGACCCCATGGCCCCGACGCAACTGTCCGAAACCGAAGTCCATGCGCTGATGCGCGCCGAGCACGGCAACCCCTTCGGCGTGCTCGGCCCGCACGAGACCTCGCGCGGCCTGGTGGTGCGCGCGCTGCTGCCCGGCGCGCAGGGCGTGACGGTGCTGCATGCGCGCACCGGCTGGCCGCTGGCCACGCTCGAGCGGCACGAGGGCTCCGACATCTTCGCGGGCCTGGTGCCCGCGGCCGAGGCGCGCATGGGCTATGCGTTCCAGGTCGACTGGGGCTCGCACGTCTCGCGCATCGACGACCCCTACCGCTTTCCCTTCGTGCTCGGCGACACCGACATCTGGCTGCTGGCCGAGGGCACGCACCTGCGCCCCTGGGAGCGCCTGGGCGCGCACCTGCGCGAGATGGACGGCGTCAAGGGCGTGGCCTTCGCGGTCTGGGCGCCGAATGCGCGGCGCGTGTCGGTGGTCGGCGACTTCAACAACTGGGACGGCCGGCGCCACATGATGCGGCTGCGCCGCGAATGCGGCGTGTGGGAGGTCTTCGCGCCGCACGTGGCGGTGGGCGATGCCTACGAGTTCGAGATCCTGTCGGCGCAGGGCGAGCTGCTGCGCAAGGCCGATCCCTTCGCCTTCTCGTCGCGGCTGCGGCCCGACACCGCCTGCGTGGTGCGCCCGCTGCCGCCGGTCGCCACCATGCCCACGGGCCGCGCCAGGGCCAACGGGCGCGACGCGCCGATCAGCATCTACGAGGTGCACCTGGGCTCGTGGCGGCGCAAGAACGGCCACGAATGGCTGGACTACATCGAGCTCGCCGACACCCTGGTGCCCTACGTGCGTGACCTCGGCTTCACGCACATCGAGCTGCTGCCCATCACCGAGCATCCGTTCGACGGCTCCTGGGGCTACCAGCCGATCGGCCTCTATGCGCCGACCTCGCGCTTCGGCACCCCGAGCGACTTCCGCTTCTTCGTGGCCGCGGCCCATGCGGCCGGGCTCGGCGTGATCCTCGACTGGGTGCCCGCGCACTTCCCGACCGACGCGCACGGCCTGGGCAGCTTCGACGGCACGGCGCTGTACGAGTACGCCGATCCGCGCGAGGGCTTCCACAACGACTGGAACACGCTGATCTTCAACTGGTCGCGCACGGAGGTGCGCAACTACCTCGTGGGCAACGCGCTGTACTGGCTCGAGCGCTACGGCATCGACGGCCTGCGCGTGGACGCCGTGGCCTCGATGCTCTACCGCGACTACAGCCGCGGGCCCGGCGAGTGGGTGCCGAACGCGCAGGGCGGACGCGAGAACCTCGAGGCGATCGAGTTCCTGCGCCGCATGAACCGCGTGGTGGGCACCGAGCGCCCCGGCGCGGTGACGATCGCCGAGGAGTCGACCAGCTTCCCCGGCGTGACGCGCCCGCCCGAGGACGGCGGGCTGGGCTTCCACTACAAGTGGAACATGGGCTGGATGAACGACACCCTGGCCTACGCGGGCAAGGACCCGCTGTACCGGCCGCATCACCACCGCGAGATCACCTTCGGGCTGATGTACGCGCACAGCGAGAACTTCGTGCTGCCGTTCTCGCACGACGAGGTGGTGCACGGCAAGGGCTCGATGATCGCGCGCATGCCGGGCGACGAGTGGCAGAAATTCGCGGGCCTGCGCAACCTGTACGGCTACCTCTGGGCCTATCCGGGAAAGAAGCTGCTGTTCATGGGCTGCGAGTTCGCGCAGGTGGCGGAGTGGAATGCGGACCGCAGCCTGGACTGGCATCTGCTCGAGCATGCATCGCATCAGGGGGTTCGGCGGCTGGTGCGGGATCTCAACAACGTGTATCAGCACTATCCGGCGTTGCACGAGCTCGACCATGAAGGGGCGGGGTTCGAGTGGCTGGTGCATGACGATACGGCGCAGTCGGTGTTTGCCTTTGTTCGTCGGGGGCGGGATGGGGCATTCGTTCTGGCGGTTTGCAACTTCACGCCTGTGGTTCGGCATGGGTATCGGGTGGGGGTGCCTTGTTCGGGGTCCTACCGCGAGATCATCAATACCGATGGGGTTGTTTATGGGGGGAGTGGGGTGGGGAATGGGGTGGTTGCCAGTGAGGCTTTGGCTTGGCATGGGAAAGTCGACTCGGTGGTTATTGACTTGCCGCCCTTGGCTACGTTGATGTGGGTGTTGGTTTGAATTTGAGTTGTTTGCCTTGCGACGGCAGGGGCCGGGAATTCCGCCCGGCGGCGGACCTACTTTCTTTTGCTTCGCCAAAAGAAAGTAGGCAAAGAAAAGGCGACCCCACTGTCTGTGTCCCTCCGCTTCGCTACGGGCAACCTGCGGTGCTCGGAGAAAGCGGGGGGCCGCAGAACTCGCTGCACTTCGTTCCGCTCAGACAGCTGCGGCCCTTATCCCGCTTTCTCCTGCGCTCCTCGGCACAGCCAGAGGGGAGTGGTCGGGCCATCGCTGCGCTCGGCCTTGCATATCCAACGGGCCATCGCTTCGCTCGGCGGTCTTGCTCCCTCTCCCTCTGGGAGAGGGCTGGGGTGAGGGCTCCGGGCGGTGGATACCGTCGCAACATCGGTAAGGCCCGGTGCCCTCACCCTAACCCTCTCCCAGAGGGAGAGGGAACAAGAAGCCGAGCGAAGCGATGGCCCGAGCGGCATTCCAAGGCCGAGCGAAGCAAAGGCCCGAGCGCCCCCCTCTGGCTGCGCCGAGGAGCGCAGCGTTTCGCGGATCAGGGCTCGCAGCTGTTTGAGCGAAGCGAGTTCTGCGAGACCCCGCGAAACGCGAGCACCGCAGGTTGCCCCGCAGCGCAGCGCAGGGGTCGCAGACAGCGGGGTCGCCTTTTCTTTGGTTACTTTCTTTTGGCGAAGCAAAAGAAAGTGACTCGCCCGCCGGGGCGAGTCCCGGCCAACAGCCTCAGCAAAAGAAAGCCTCACCCATCGTGCTGAACCCAGGCCAACCTTTCCCCCTGGGCGCCACAGCAACCCAGACAGGCGTCAACTTCGCCCTGGCAGCACCAGCAGCCGAGAAGGTAGAACTCTGCCTCTTCGACCCCGAGGGCCGCAACGAACAACAACGACTCAAGCTCCCCGAATTCACAGACGGCATCTGGCACGGCCAACTCCCCAGCGCCCGCCCCGGCCTCGTCTACGCCTACCGCGTCCACGGCCCCTGGTCCCCGAGCGAGGGCCATCGCTTCAACCCATCGAAGCTGCTGCTAGACCCCTACGCCCGCGAGATCGTCGGCCGCTACGACGGCAGCGACCTCTTCCACGGCCACACCACCGCCGACCCAACGCAGCGCGACACACGGGACAACGCCAGCATCGCCCTCAAGGCCCGCGTGGTGCCCGCGCCAACCCATTCGAACTCAGGCCACGCCCGCATCCCCTCCACCGACCGCGTGATCTGCGAACTCCACGTCCGCGGCCACACGCAACTGCACCCCGCCGTCCCCGCCCCCCTGCGCGGCAGCTACGCCGCCCTCGCCGAGCCGGCCGTGCTCGACCACCTGCAGCGCCTGGGTGTCACCACGCTGAGCCTGATGCCGGTGCAGCACCGCGCCGACGAGGAGCGGCTGCTCGCGATGGGCCTCGCGAACTACTGGGGCTACAACACCATCGGCTGGTTCGCGCCCGAGGCGCGCTACTGGAGCGGCCGCCCTGGCACCACGCCGGCCGGCGAGTTCCGCGCGCTGGCCGACGCGGTGCATGCGCGCGGCATGGAACTGGTGATCGACGTGGTCTACAACCACAGCGCCGAGAGCGACGAGCTCGGCCCCACGCTGTCGCTGCGCGGCATCGACAACGCCCTCTACTACCACCTGCGCGCCGACGACCGCGCCCTCTACGAGAACTGGGCCGGCACGGGCAACTGCCTGAACCTCGGCGAGCCGCGCGTGCTGCAACTCGTGATGGACAGTCTGCGCTTCTGGGCCGGCGAGATGGGGGTCGATGGCTTCCGCTTCGACCTCGCGCCGGTGCTGGGCCGCGCCACGGCCACGGGCTTCGATCCGCGCGCGCCCTTCTTCGCGGCCATCGCGCAGGACCCGCTGCTGTCGCGCACGCTGCTGATCGCCGAGCCCTGGGACATCGGACCGGGCGGCTACCGGCTCGGCGAATTCCCGCCGGGCTGGCTCGAATGGAACGATCGCTTTCGCGACACGCAGCGCGGCTTCTGGCTGCGCCAGGACCGCGAGGGGCGCGCGGGCCTCGGCGACTTCGCGCACCGCTTCGCGGCCTCGAGCGCGCAGTTCGCGCACGACGGGCGCTCGCCCGCCGCGAGCGTGAACTTCGTGACCGCGCACGACGGCTTCACCCTGCGCGACCTGCTGAGCTACGACACGCGCCACAACGAGGCCAACGGCGAGAACAACCGCGACGGCCATGGCCACAACCTGAGCCGCAACTGCGGCGTGGAAGGCCCGAGCGACGATCCCGCGGTGCGGGCCGAACGGCTGCGGCTCTCGCGCGCGCTGCTGGCCGCGCTGATGCTGTCGCAGGGCACGCCGATGCTGCTGGCCGGCGACGAGATCGGCCACACGCAACAAGGCAACAACAACGCCTACTGCCAGGACAACGAGACCACCTGGCTGCACTGGGTCGGCAGCACCGACCCGGCCGGCGAGCCGGCGCAACTGAGCGCCTTCGTGGCGCGGCTGGCCGCGCTGCGGCGCGCGGCGCCGGTGCTGCGCAGCACGCGCTGGTGGCCGGCCGACCCGGCGCCGGGCACGGCCGGCATCCGCTGGCTGCGGCCCGACGGCGCACCGATGCAGCCGCCGGACTGGGAAGGCGGCACGGCCCTTGCAATCCTGTTCGGCAGCCTGGAGGCAGGCACCGCCAAGGAGACACCGACATCGACCACCCCCCCCTCGACACCGAAGGCAGCGCCGGCCTGGCTGCTGCTCGTGAACGCGGGCGCGCGGGCGCAGCCGTTCCGCCTGCCGCCCGGCGCCTGGAGGTGCGTCCTCGCGAGCGACCCCGCCATCGACCCGGGCCCCGAGCCCTCGGCGGTGAACGCCACCGAGGTCGAGATACCGCCCTCGAGCCTCTGGATTGCAACGACGTAGGAGCCTGCGCCGCGCGGCGGTGCTAGTGTGCAAGGGCCCGAGCGGGTACACGCACGCACAGAAACTCTGACGACACACGAACGAACGAACGAACGAAAGAACGGAGACACAGGATGGATCACAAGACACCCGCGGCCGCCCCCGGCACGCCGCTGCAATCGCACCAGCTCGTGCGCCGCACCATCGCGCTGGTCCTGGCCGGCGGACGCGGCTCCCGGCTCAAGCAGCTGACCGACCGGCGCGCCAAGCCGGCCGTGTATTTCGGCGGCAAGTTCCGCATCATCGATTTCGCGCTTTCCAACTGCCTCAACTCGGGCATCCGGCGCATGGCGGTGGTCACGCAGTACAAGTCGCATTCGCTGATGCGCCACCTGCAGCGCGGCTGGAGCTTCCTGCGCGCCGAGCTCAACGAGATGGTCGACGTGCTGCCCGCGCAGCAGCGCATGGGCGACGAGCACTGGTATCGCGGCACGGCCGACGCGGTCTACCAGAACCTAGACATCATCCAGACCCGCTCCACGCCGCACGACTACGTGGTGGTGCTCGCGGGCGACCACATCTACAAGATGGACTACTCGATCATGGTCAAGGACCATGCCGAGAGCGGCGCCGGCTGCACCGTGGGCTGCATCGAGGTGCCGCGCATGGAGGCCACGGCCTTCGGCGTGATGGCGATCGACGACAGCCGCCGCATCACCAGCTTCCTCGAGAAGCCGGCCGACCCGCCCGCGATGCCGGGCCACCCCGACGTGGCGCTGGCCAGCATGGGCATCTACGTGTTCGATTCGGCCTATCTCTACAAGCTGCTCGAGGACGACAGCCGCGACCCGAACTCCAGCCACGACTTCGGCAAGGACATCATCCCGCGCGCGGTGGCCGAGGGCCGGGCGCTCGCGCATCCGTTCGGCATGTCCTGCGTCACGCGCGCCTCGCGCGGGCCGGGCGCCAAGGCCTACTGGCGCGACGTGGGCACGATTGATGCATTCTGGGCTGCGAACCTCGACCTCGCGTCGATCACCCCGGAGCTGGACATCTATGACACCGACTGGCCCATCTGGACCTACCAGCGGCAGCTGCCTCCGGCGAAGTTCGTGCTCGACCACGACGGCCGCCATGGCATGACGGTCAACACCATCGTCTCGGGCGGCTGCATCGTCTCGGGCTCGCAGGTCAGCAGCTCGGTGCTGTTCTCGGGCGTGCGCATCCATTCGTTCTGCACCATCCACGAGGCGGTGCTGCTGCCCGACGTGGAGGTCGGGCGCGGCTGCCGGCTCAGCCGGGTGGTGATCGACCGCGCCTGCGTGATCCCCGACGAGATGGTGATCGGCGAGGACGCGGAGGCCGATGCCGCGCGCTTCGAGCGCACCGAAACGGGCGTGGTGCTGGTCACGCGCGAAATGCTCAAGCGGCTGGCGGAGCGCTCCGCGGCACCCGCCGCCTGATGTCGCCGATGAGAGTCCTCCAGGTCAGCGCCGAACTCTTTCCCCTGCTCAAGACCGGCGGCCTGGCCGACGTCGCCGGCGCGCTGCCGCTCGCGCTGATGGCCGCGGGCCAGGACGCGCGCGTGCTGCTGCCGGGCTTCCCGGCCATCGTGGCGGGCGTGCGCGGGCTCGCGCCGGTCGCCACTTTCGCGGCGCCCTGGGGCGAGCGCTTCGGGCTGCTGCGGGGGCGCATCGAGATCGACGGTGCGCCGCCGATTCCGGCCTACGTGGTCGACGCGCCCGCGCTGTTCGACCGGCCCGGCAATCCCTACGAAGACGCCAACCGCCAGCCCTATGGCGACAACCACCGGCGCTTCGCGCTGCTGGGCTGGACCGCGGCCGAACTCGCACGGGGGCTCGATCCCGCCTGGCTGCCCGAGGTGGTCCATGCGCACGACTGGCACGCCGGTCTCGCGCCGGCCTACATGGCCTTCGCGCGCGGCGTGGACGGGCCGCGCGTGGGCAGCGTCTTCACGGTCCACAACCTCGCCTACCAGGGCCTGTTCGCGCCCTGGCACTTCCCCGAGCTCGGCCTGCCCGCGCCGGCCTTCCAGATGAACGGGCTCGAATACCACGGCCAGCTCTCGTTCATGAAGGGCGGGCTCGCCTATGCCGACCGGCTCACCACCGTGAGCCCGACCTACGCGCGCGAGATCCAGACGCCCGACCAGGGCTGCGGCCTGGACGGCCTGCTGCGCCAGCGCGGCGGCGTGCTCGACGGCATCCTCAACGCGGTCGACGACCAAGTCTGGAACCCGGCCGCCGACCCGGCGCTGGTGCAGGGCTACCAGACGCCCGAGGGCCGCCACATGGCGGGCAAGGCGCGCTGCAAGTCCGTGCTGCAGCACCAGCTCGGGCTGGCCGCGCGGCCCGATGCGCCGCTGTTCATCCTCGTGAGCCGGCTCACCGAGCAGAAGGGGCTGCGCCTGGTGCTGCAGGGCCTCGACGCGCTGCTCGCGCAGGGCGGCCAGCTCGCGCTGCTGGGCAGCGGCGAAGCCTGGCTCGAAGACGCCTTCCGCCAGCGCGCGGCCGCCGCGCCCGACGCGGTCAGCGTCACCATCGGCTACAACGAGACGCTCGCGCACCAGCTCTTCGGCGCGGGCGACGTGACCCTGGTGCCCTCGCTGTTCGAGCCCTGCGGCCTGACGCAGATGTACGGCCTCAAGTACGGCAGCCTGCCGCTGGTGCGCCGCGTCGGCGGGCTGGCCGACACGGTGGTCGACAGCACGCTCGAGGACATGGCCAGCGGCGAGGCCACCGGCTTCGTGTTCGACCGTTTCGACTCGGCGGACTACGATCGCGCGGTGCGCCGCGCCTTCGCGCTGTATCAGCGCGCGCCCGACTGGCGGCGCGTGCGCGGCCACGCGATGCGGCGCCCCGCCGACTGGGCCACCGCGGCCGCGCAGTACGTGGCCGTGTACCGTCAGGCGCTGGCCGCGGCCCAGGCACCGACGCCCCTGCCCCACTGAAGAAGGCGCAGGGCATCCGTTCAACCCGCAGACACAAGACACACCCACCATGACGATCGAAGACTTCGCCTACGACCATCCCGACCGCGATGTCGCGGCCTTCAAGCGCGCCGTGGCCAACAAGCTGATCTACGCGGTCGGCAAGGACCCCGTGGCCGCGAGCCAGGACGACTGGCTGTACGCCACCGCGCTCGCGGTGCGCGACCAGCTGGTGGAGCGCTGGATGGCGACCACGCGCGCCAACTACGCGCAGGACCTCAAGCGCGTGTACTACCTGTCGATGGAGTTCCTGATCGGGCGCACCTTCACCAACGCGCTGCTCGCGGTCGACCTCCATGCCACCGTGCGCGACGCGCTGGCCGACTTCGGCGTCGACATGGAGGCGCTGTCCGAGCGCGAGCCCGACGCGGCGCTGGGCAATGGCGGCCTCGGCCGGCTCGCGGCCTGCTTCCTCGACTCGATGGCCACGCTCGGCGTGCCGGGCATGGGCTACGGCATCCGCTACGAGTACGGCATGTTCCGCCAGCGCATCGTCGACGGCCAGCAGGTGGAGACGCCCGACTACTGGCTCACGCGCGGCAACCCCTGGGAATTCAAGCGGCCCGAGGTCAACTACCGCGTGCGCTTCGGCGGCCGCGTGCAGAAGCGCGAGGGCACCAACGCGCCCTACGGCGCGGCCGACTGGGTCGACACCCACGACGTGCGCGCCGTGGCCTACGACACCATCATTCCCGGCTACGGCACGCAGGCCACCAACACGCTGCGCCTGTGGTCGGCGCGCGCCACCGAGGAGATCGACCTCTCGGCCTTCAACCGCGGCAACTACATGGCGGCGGTGGAGAGCAAGAACCACTCCGAGAACGTCTCGCGCGTGCTCTACCCCGACGACTCCACGCCCTCGGGCCGCGAGCTGCGGCTGCACCAGGAGTACTTCTTCTGCAGCGCCAGCGTGCAGGACCTGCTGCGGCGCTACCTGCGCAACCACACCAGCTTCGACCGGCTCTCGGAGAAGGTCAGCATCCACCTCAACGACACCCATCCGGTGCTCGCGGTGCCCGAGCTGATGCGGCTGCTGCTCGACGAGCACGGACTGCCCTGGGACACGGCCTGGGCCCACACGCAGAAGGTGTTCAGCTACACCAACCACACGCTGATGCACGAGGCGCTCGAGACCTGGCCGGTCGAGATGCTCGGGCGCATCCTGCCGCGCCACCTGCAGATCATCTACGACATCAACGCGCGCTTCCTCGCCACCATCACGCAGACGCACGGCAACGACGTCGAGCTGATGCGCCGCCTCTCGCTGGTCGACGAGGCCGGCGAGCGCCGCGTGCGCATGGCCTACGTGGCGGTGCTCGCGAGCCACTCGATCAACGGCGTGTCGGGGCTGCACTCGGAGCTGATGAAGCAGTCGATCTTCGCGGACTTCGCGAAGATCTTTCCCGAGCGCTTCAACAACAAGACCAACGGCGTCACGCCCAGGCGCTGGCTCGCGCAGGCCAACCCGCCGCTGGCCGCGCTGCTCGACCAACGGCTGGGCAAGGGCTGGCGGCGCGACCTCTCGCAGCTCGAGGCGCTGCGGCCGATGGCGGTGCAGCCGCCCTTCGTGCGCGCCTTCCGCCACGCCAAGCGCGAGAACAAGCTGCGGCTGGCCAACTGGATCGAGCAGCACATGAACATCGTGGTCGACACCGACGCGATGTTCGACGTGCAGGTCAAGCGCATCCACGAATACAAGCGCCAGCTGCTCAACGTGCTGCACGTGATCTCGCGCTACCACCGCATCCTCGACGCCCAGGCCGCGGGCGGCAGCGCCGACCTCGTGCCGCGCGTGGTGGTGTTCGCGGGCAAGGCGGCCTCGGCCTACGTGATGGCCAAGCAGGTGATCCGCCTCATCAACGACGTGGCCGCGACCATCAACGCCGACGCGCGCGTGGGCAAGCTGCTGAAGGTGGTGTTCCTGCCCAACTACAGCGTGAGCCTGGCCGAGATCATCATGCCGGCGGCCGACCTGTCCGAGCAGATCTCCACCGCCGGCACCGAGGCCTCGGGCACCGGCAACATGAAGTTCGCGCTCAACGGCGCGCTGACCATCGGCACGCTCGACGGCGCCAACGTCGAGATGCGCGAGAACGTCGGGCCCGAGAACATCTTCATCTTCGGCAACACCACGCCCGAGGTGGCCGAGATCCGCGCGCGCGGCTACCAGCCACGCGACATCTACGACGGGAACGAGGAGCTGCGGCGCGTGCTCGACGCGATCCGCGACGGCGCCTTCTCGCCGGCTGAACCCGCGCGCTACCAGGGCATCTACGACGCGCTGGTGAACTGGGGCGACCACTACCTGCTGCTGGCCGACTACGCGAGCTACGTCGCGAAGCAGGCCGAGGTCGATGCGCTCTACCGCGACGCCGACGCCTGGACGCGCACCGCGATCCTCAACGTCGCGGGCATGGGCGCCTTCTCGTCGGACCGCACGATCGCCCAGTACGCGCACGACATCTGGCAGACCAAGCCGGTGGTGCTGGGCTGAGCCCGGCGCCGGCCGGCGTCAGCGCAGCGTCGTCGGCGGCGGCGCCTCGGTGACGAAGCCGATGCGGCTCAGGCCCGCCTTGTTGGCGATACCCATCAGGGCCACGACGCGGCCATAGGGCACGGTCTGGTCGGCGCGCAGCTGCACTTCGGTGTCCTTGCTGTCGGCCGCGGCCTTCGCGAGTCCAGCAGCGAGTTCCTCGTCGGTCACGGGCCGGTCGTTGAGGAAGACCTTGCCCGCCGGGTCGACCGACAGGCTCACGAACTTCGGCGTGTCGTTGGGCTGGCCGGCATCGGTCTGCGGCAGGTCGAGCTTGATCGAGCTGGCCATCAGCGGCGCCGTGATGATGAAGATCACCAGCAGCACCAGCATCACGTCGACCAGCGGCGTGACGTTGATGTCGGACAGCGGCCGCTGGCCGCCGGCACCGGTGGCACGGCCGCCGCCGGCGGAGCCGCTGCCGAGCGAGGTGCGTCCGAAGGCCATGGGGCGACGCGGTTCAGACCGGCATCGGCCGCGCGGGCGGCGGCGGTGCCGGCACCGCCGCGGGCACTTCGCCGAAGCTGCCGAGCAGGTCGTGGGCGAAGCCTTCGAGCTCGGCCTCGATGCGGCCGATGACACGGCCGAAGACGTTGTAGGCCAGCACGGCCGGGATCGCCACCGCGAGGCCGAAGGCGGTCATCACGAGCGCCTCGCCGACCGGGCCGGCCACCTTGTCGATGGTGAAACCGCCGGCTTGGCCCGCGATGCCCACGAGCGCGCCGTAGATGCCCCAGACCGTGCCGAGCAGGCCGACGAAGGGCGCGGTGGCGCCGACCGTGGCGAGCAGGATCTGACCGGCCTGCAGCCGGCGCAGCGCGCCGTGCAGCGCCTCGCGCAGCACGCGCGTGAGGCGCTGGTTGCGGTCGCCCGCGGCGCCGAGGGTGGCGGCGTCTTGCGCCTGGGAGGCCGCGGCCTGGCGCAGCGCCGCGACCGTGGGCAGCACCAGCGCCGAACGGTCGAAGGCCCGCAGCCGTTGTTCCGCCTCGGTGAGGCTGGTCGACTGCCAGAAGGCCGCGATGCTGCGCAGCACCTCGCGCGTGCCGCCGCGCAGCAGCCAACTCTTCCAGAGGATCACGACCCAGCTCGAGATCGACATCGCGAGCAGCAGCGCGGCCACCGAGCGGCTGACGCCGTCGCCGTGGGTCAGCAGTTCGAGGACGCTCATCGTCGGGGATGGCGAAGGAGGATCCGTCTCAGCGCAGGCCGAGCACGTCGAACATGTCGAACAGGCCGGCGCGCTGGTCGGCCAGGAAGCGCACCGCGCGCAGGCTGCCCTGCGCGTAGTTGGCGCGGCTCGAGGACTTGTGGGCGATCTCGATGCGCTCGCCGGTGCCGGCGAACAGCACCGTGTGGTCGCCGACGATGTCGCCGCCGCGCACGGTGGCGAAGCCGATGGTCGAGGGGTCGCGCTCGCCGGTCACGCCTTCGCGGCCGTAGACCGCGCATTCCTTGAGGTCGCGGCCCAGCGCGTCGGCGATGACCTCGCCCATCTTGAGCGCGGTGCCCGACGGGGCGTCGATCTTGTGGCGGTGGTGGGCCTCGACGATCTCGATGTCGTAGCCGGTGGACAGCGCCTTGGCCGCCATCTCGAGCAGCTTGAAGGTGACGTTGACGCCCACGCTCATGTTGGGCGCCATGACGATCGCGATGTCCTTGGCGATCTCGGCGATCTCGGCCTTCTGCGCGTCGCTGAAGCCGGTGGTGCCGATCACGGCCTGCACGCCGAGTTCGCGGCAGACGGCCAGGTGGGCCATCGTGCCCTCGGGGCGGGTGAAGTCGATCAGCACCTGGGCGTCCTGCAGGCCCGCGCGCAGGTCGGCGGCGATGGCCACGCCGCTGGCGAAGCCGAGGAAGGCGCCCGCATCGCTGCCGATGGCGGGGCTGGCGGCCACGTCGAGCGCGCCGGCCAGGCGGCAGTCGGGGGCGTTGCGAACCGCCTCGATCAGCATGCGGCCCATGCGGCCCGACGCGCCGGCGACGGCAACCCGGCGCGCGGCCGGCGTGGAGGAGGTGGTGGTGTTGGAGTCGGTCACGCGGATTCGGGCTTGCTTGCCATCGATGGACGATGGGGACGGAGGAGACGATGGGTGGGGAAACCGCGCCGCCCCGCCAAGCCAGGTTCGGCGCGCCGGCCGGGCGCCGCTGTTAGCGCGCGGCCTCGAGCGGCGGGTAGGCGGCCGGCAGCGGAGGCAGCGTGGCGGGTGCCTTGCTCTCGGTGTCGGAGGCTTTCCGGTCGCCCTTGGGATCGAACTTCTTGAGTTCTTCTTCCGTGGCCTCGAGCGGCGGCACCTTGCCGGTCTTCTTGCGGGTGTCGAGCGTGGCGACGAACTCTTCCTCGCTCGGCATCTCGCCGCCTTCCCAGCGCTCGAGCTGCTCGCCGTTGAAGAAGACGGTGAAGCGGCGCTCCTGCGGCTCCACGCCCTGGCGCCGGATCGTGAAGACGTAATCCCAGCGGTTCGAATGGAAGATGTCGGTGAGCAGCGAGGTGCCGAGGATCTCGCGCACCTGCTGGCGCGACATGCCGGTCTTGAGCGCCGCAACCTGTTCCTTGGACACGAAATTGCCCTGGACCACCTCGACCTTGTAGGGAGTGACGGCCGACAGCGCGCCACGCGAGCGCTCGCTGAAACCGCTGCAGGCACCGAGGCCCAGGGTGACGGCAACGGCCGCAGCCAGCAGCCAGGGACGGCGTTGGAAAATGGCAGGCATGGGGGGGAAAGGGGGTAGCGATATGATCGACCATTGTAGCGGCTGCCCCCTCCGGGGCCTTTGGCCGTCCAGGGCGCAGGAACCATCATGGCCAACATCGACGAACTCAAGAACACCGGCCTCAAGGCCACCCTGCCGCGGCTGAAGATTCTGGAAATCTTCCAGACCGGCGGCCAACGCCACATGACCGCCGAGGACGTGTTCCGGGTGCTGCTCAACGAGCATTCCGACATCGGCCTGGCCACCGTCTACCGGGTGCTCACCCAGTTCGAGCAGGCCGGCATCCTCGAGCGCAGCCATTTCGAGAGCGGCAAGGCCGTCTACGAACTCAACGAAGGCACGCACCACGACCACCTGATCTGCACCGCCTGCGGCAAGGTCGAGGAGTTCTACGACGCCGAGATCGAGCGCCGCCAGCAGCTGGTGGCCAAGGACAAGGGCTGGATCCTGCAGGACCACGCCATGTCGCTCTACGGCCTGTGCGGCGACTGCGTCAAGAAGCGCTGAGCTAGTCCGCGTCGCGCGCGCTTTCCATCGCCTTGTGGTGGCGCGCCACGAAATCGGCATAGGTGTCGATGCCGCGTAGCTGCAGGATCGAATTGCGCACCGCGGCCTCGACCAGCACGGCGATGTTGCGGCCCGCCACCACCTGGATGATGACCTTGCGCACCGGGATGCCCAGCACGTCCTGCGTGAGCGGCGTCGAGGGCATGCGCTCGTAGTCGCGCTCGAAGCTGTCGCGCCGCACCAGGTGCACGATGAGCTTGAGCCGCATCTTCCGCCGCACCGCCGTCTCGCCGAAGATCGCGCGGATGTCGAGCAGGCCGATGCCGCGCACTTCCAGCAGGTTGAGCAGCAGGTCGGGGCAGCGGCCCTCGATGGTGTTCTGGTTGATGCGGTAGAGGTCGACCGCGTCGTCGGCCACCAGGCCGTTGCCGCGCGAGATCAGCTCGAGGCCGAGCTCGCTCTTCCCGAGGCCTGATTCGCCCGTGATCATCACGCCCATGCCCAGGATGTCCATGAACACGCCGTGCATCGAGGTCCGCTCGGCGAAATGCTTGGACAGGTAGGCGCGCAGCAGGTCGATCACGAAGGCCGAGGATTCGCGCGTGGCGAACAGCGGCAGCTGCGCGCGCTCGCAGATCGACAGCAGTTCGTCGGGCGCGGCCTGGCCGTCGGCCAGCACCAGCATCGGCGGCTCGAGCGTGACGATGCGGGCGATGCGCCGCGCGGTGTCCTCGGGACTGCCGCGCGTCAGGTAGGCGACCTCGCGCGCGCCGAGGATCTGCACGCGGTACGGGTGGATGTAGTTGAGGTAGCCGACCAGGTCGGCGGCCGACTGGGCGCGGCTGATGACCTCGGGATCGAACTGGCGCTCGGACGCGCCGAGTCCCGCGAGCCATTCCCAGCGCAGCGAGCCGCGGAACTCCTCGAACATGGCATCGGCGCTGATGACGGTCGGCTTCATGCGTTCAGGGCGCGGCGCGCGGCACCGCTTCTTCGGAAGTGAGGGGAACGGGAGGAAAGGCAGCGCAGCTTAGCAGCAGCCACGCCCCGCGAGCCATGGGCTCAGGCGACTTGCGTGGAGTGCCAGCCGGCGATCAGGCCGTGCAGCGCGGCCGCGTCGGTGCTCGACTTGATCTGCTCGCGCAGGCCGGCGTCGCTCAGCAGTTCGGCGATCTCGGAGAGGATTTCGAGGTGCTTCTGCGTGGCGGCTTCGGGCACCAGCAGGAAGATCAGCAGGCCGACCGGTTGCTCGTCGGGTGCATCGAAGCCGATCGGGTTCGCGAGCTGGAACACCGCGGCCATCGGGGCCTTGAGGCCCTTGATGCGGCCATGCGGAATGGCGACGCCATGACCGAGGCCGGTGGAGCCGAGGCGCTCGCGCGCGAAGAGGCTGTCGGTGATCAGGGCGCGGCCCAGCCCGTGAAGGCTTTCGAACAGCAAGCCGGCTTCCTCGAAAGCACGCTTCTTGCTGGTGGCGTCAACGCTCACAAGCACTTGAGCGGGCGGCAGGATGGACGCGAGACGATTCATGGTGGGTCAGAGCGGGGGCGATTATGCACCTGCTTGGTAAAAACCCCCACTCCGCTTATCTACTTTCTGGTTACATGTTGCCCGCAGGCCTCGCTTCCCTCGACAGAGGCCCTTCAAACCCTTGATGGGCAGTCGGAAAAGCGCATGAAAAAGCCGCCCTGAGGCGGCTTCGAGAGTCTCCGGCGCGACAGCCGGAAACCGCTTCGTCTTACATCAGGCGCTTGGGCGCGCTGTGGTGATGGTCCTGCAGGCGGTCCTTGTGGCGCACCACCTGGCGATCGAGCTTGTCGACCAGTTCATCGACCGCGGCATAGAGATCAGCGTGGCTCGACTCCGCGAACATGTCATTGCCCTTGACGTGGATGTTGCACTCGGCGCGTTGCCGACGTTCCTTTTCCTTCTGCTTTTCCACCGTGAGGATCACCTTCACATCGACCACCTGGTCGAAATGCCGGATGACCCGGTCCAGCTTGCTCGTGACGTAGGTGCGCAAGGCAGGGGTGACGTCGAGGTGATGACCGCTGATCGTCAAATTCATGAATGACCTCCTGGAATTGACGGTTGGGGAAATGACCATCGCTGCGGATGCAGCGCGGCCGGCGAAAACGGTTGGGGACTGGGAGAAGAAAGGGGGAGAGAGGGAAAGAGAGAGGGGTGCGGGAGAGGAGAAGGTCGATTCACTATGCCCAAGCTGTCACGGTATTGCAATACCGGGGGATGCCCGGATGACGCACCGGAGGACCGCATCGCATGCTCAGCTATTTCTTCCATAGCAGGCCCCGGCGGCGCCGCAGGCTGCGGGCCGTTTCCCGATCTGTTGAGGGGCGGGCCATCCTTCGCCGCGGCCCGCGCATGACCCTGCTGGGGAAAGGGCCGGGCCTCTCCAGGGCCTCTTCAACGCCAGGCGGCGCGCATGCGGTTGCGCAGGTCGATCACCGCGGCCGGTGGCGGCACCGCCGGCGCGCGCGGTGGCGGGGGCGGCCAGGTGCGGGACTCGAAGCGCGCGAGGTCGGCATCGGGAATGAAGCGGCTGCGGTTGGCATAGAGATGCCGGTCGCCGCGCGCGGCCTGCTGCGGGATGTAGAAGCGCTGCGGCACCAGCAGGTGCAGGTGGTCGCGGGCCCGGGTCATGGCCACGTAGAGCAGCCGCCGTTCCTCCTCGAGTTCCTGCGCGCTCTGCGCCACGTCGGCCGGTATGCAGCCGTCGACCACGTTGAGCACGTGGACCGAGTTCCACTCCTGCCCCTTGGCCGAATGGATGGTCGAGAGGATCAGGTAGTCCTCGTCGAGCAGCGGCGGCCCCGGCCGGTCGCTGGTGGCTTCGGGCGGGTCGAGCGTGAGCTCGGTGAGGAAGCGTTCGCGCGAGGCGTAGCCCGAGGCCATGTGCACCAGCTGCTCGACGTCGCCGCGGCGCGTGCCCGCGGTGTCGTCGTAGAGCCGCTCGAGGTGCGGCAGGTACCAGTCCATCGCGATGCCCACGTCGGCCGGCCAGGCCAGCGACGGCGCACGCAGCGCGGCATAGGCCTCGGCGAACGCGGCCCATTCGGCGCGCGCGGCGCTCGGCGGCACGAAGTCGCGCAACGCGACGGCCGGATCGGCCGCCTGGTCCATCGCGTCGAGCAGCTTCGCGCTGGTCGCCGGCCCGATGCCCGGGATCAGCTGCGTGACGCGAAAGCCCGCCATGCGCCCGCGCGGGTTCTGCGCGAAACGCAGCACCGCGAGCAGGTCCTTCACGTGCGAGGCCTCGAGGAACTTGAGCCCGCCGTACTTCACGAACGGGATGTTGCGGCGCGCCAGCTCGAGCTCGAGCGGCGCGCTGTGGCTCGAGGTGCGGAACAGCACCGCCTGCGACTTGAGCGCGAGCCCGCCCTCGCGGTGCGCGAGCACCTGGTCGGCCACCCAGCAGGCCTGCTGCGATTCGTCGGGCACGCGCACGATCTGCGGCCGCCCGGCCGAGGGCTTGTCGGTCCACAGCGTCTTGGCATGGCGCTCGGCCGCGTGCGCGATGCATGCATTCGACACGTCGAGGATCGGCTGGGTGGAGCGGTAGTTGCGCTCCAGCGTGACCACGCGCGCCGGCCGCGAGAACTGCGAGGGGAAGTCGAGGATGTTGCGCACCGTCGCGCCGCGGAACGAGTAGATCGACTGCGCGTCGTCGCCCACCACGGTCACGCCCCGGCCGTCGGGCTTGAGCGCGAGCAGGATCGCGGCCTGCAGCAGGTTGGTGTCCTGGTACTCGTCGACCAGCACGTGGTCGAAGCGCGCGCCCAGGTGCTGCGCCAGCGTGGGCTCCTCCATCATGCCGGCCCAATAGAGCAGCAGGTCGTCGTAGTCGAGCACGTTCTGCTGCTGCTTGGCCTCGACGTAGGCGCCGAACAGCTGCTGCAGCTCGACGCCCCATTCGGCGCACCACGGAAAGGACTGCCTGAGCACCGACTCGAGCGGCGCGCGCGTGTTCACGCAGCGCGAATAGATCGAGAGGCAGGTGCCCTTGTGCGGAAAGCGGCGCGCGCTCGAGGAGAAGCCGAGTTCGTGCCGCGCCAGCCCCATCAGGTCCTCGGCATCGCCGCGGTCGTGGATGGTGAAGTTGTCGTCCAGCCCGATCTGCGCGGCGTACTCGCGCAGCAGCCGCGCGCCGATGCCGTGGAAGGTGCCGGCCCAGGGCAGCGCGGGCGCGGTGTGGGCCTGCAACCCCAGCACGCGTGCGAGCACCTGGCCGGCGCGCTGCGCCATTTCCTGCGCGGCGCGGCGCGAGAAGGTCAGAAGCAGCAGGCGCTGCGGATCGACCCCGCGCGCGATCAGGTGCGCCACCCGGTGCGCCAGCGTGCTTGTCTTGCCCGAGCCGGCGCCGGCGATGACGAGCAGCGGGCCCGCGTCGGCCGTATCGGGAGCGCCACCGGCCAGCGCCTCCACCCCGTGCTCGACCGCCGCGCGCTGCTCGTCGTTGAGGCTGGCGAGGGCGGCCGCGAGGCGCTCGGCCTGGGTCGCCGGCGGACTGGAAAGGACGGGGGACGCGGCGCTCGGCATGGGCGCCACTCTACTGGATGTTCGTCCAGTCCAGCCAACTCTGCGCTCATTCGCCGATGACATAATCGCGCCTCGCTGCAACAGGAGACCGCATCGTGGAAACCGCCCCGTCTCGGCAGCTTTCAACTCCCGGCTGAGCCCGGCCGACCGGGTCCGGGATTTGAAAGCGCCCCCTTTCTCGTCCCCCCGCCCGTCCGCCCCATCGCCCCAGCCATTTCACGGGAGTGAGCCATGCTCAATATCTTCACGCTCGCCAACGGCCGCCTCGTCCAGGAAGAGATCGAGGCCCTCGAGGAGCTCTCCCGCTTCCAGCCGATCTGGGTCGACCTCGAATCGCCCACGCTCGAGGAGAAGCGCTGGATCAAGCAGTACTACGGCCTCTCGATCCCCGAGGACGCGATGGACGAGGACATCGAGGAATCGGCGCGCTTCTATGAAGAGGACAACGGCGAACTCCACATCCGCAGCGACTTCCTGATCGACGACGACGAAGCCCCGCGCGCGGTGCGCGTCGCGTTCATCCTCAACCAGCACAACACCGACCTGCGCAGCCGCGGCGTGCTGTTCTCGATCCACGACGAGGACGTGCCCGTGTTCCGCCTGCTGCGCATGCGCGCGCGCCGCGCACCGGGGCTGATCGAGGACGCGAAGGAAGTGATGCTCAAGCTCTTCGACGCCGACGCCGAGTACTCGGCCGACTCGCTCGAGAACATCTACGACGAGCTCGAGGCCGCCAGCAAGAAGGTGCTCTCGGGCAACGTCAGCGACGAGCTCGCGGGCGAGGTGCTGGGCGCCATCGCGCGCCAGGAAGACCTGAACGGGCGCATCCGCCGCAACGTGATGGACACGCGCCGCGCGGTCAGCTTCATGATGCGCAGCAAGATGCTCAATGCCGAGCAGTTCGAGGAGGCGCGGCAGATCCTGCGCGACATCGAATCGCTCGACAACCACACGGCCTTCCTGTTCGACAAGATCAACTTCCTGATGGATGCGACCGTCGGTTTCATCAACATCAACCAGAACAAGACGATCAAGATCTTCTCGGTGGCCAGCGTCGCGCTGCTGCCGCCGACCTTGATCGCGAGCATCTACGGCATGAACTTCAAGTTCATGCCAGAGCTCGACTGGGCCATGGGCTATCCCTACGCCATCGTGCTGATGGCCGCGAGCGCGCTGGTGCCGATGTGGTACTTCCGCCGGCGCGGCTGGCTCAAGTAGTCGACTCGGCAGCCAGCCAGGCGCCGACCAGCGCGAGGCTGTAGCGGCTCGCGACCTCGGCGACGAAGCGCGCGAAGTCGCCATGGGCCTCCTCGTCGGCGCGGTCCGAGATCGTGCGCATCGCGGCGAAGGGCACGCCGTAGTCGTGGCACACCTGCGCCACCGCGGCGCCTTCCATCTCCACCGCCAGCGCATCGGGCAGCGCGCGGCGCAGCGCCTCGCTTTCGGCCGCGGTCGCGACGAAGCGGTCGCCGCTGATCAGCAGGCCGCGATGCACGGTCGGCGAACGCAGGCCGAATTCGTCGACGGCGCCCTGCCCCACCAGGGCCACGAGATCGCGCAGGGTCGCTTCGGCCACGTCCGCCAGCGCATCGCCGATCGCCGCATCGGCCTTGAAACGCGCCAGGCCCATCAAGGGCACTTCGTATTTTTGAAAGAGCGGCGAGGCATCCATGTCGTGCTGCAGCAGTTCGGTCGCCACCACCACGTCGCCGACCTTGACGCCCGGCGCGAGCCCGCCCGCGACGCCGCTGAACACGATGGCGCGCACGCCGAAGCGCTCGAGCAGCAGCGTGGCCGTCACCGCCGCGGCGACCTTGCCGATGCGCGACAGCACCGCGACCACGGGCTGGCCCTGCAGGTGGCCGACCCAGAAGTCGCGGCCGGCGACGCGCACGCGCTGCTCGTCGGGCATCAGCGCGAGGAGCGCCTTGAGCTCCTCGTGCATCGCCGCGACGATGGCGATCGGTGCGGTGGCGCCCACCGCTTACTTGATGTCCACGCCGTAGAAGGTGTGGCGGCCGAAGGGGCTGAGCTTGAAGTCGATCACTTCCTTGCGCACCGGCTTGAGCTGCACCGCGTGCGCGATGGTGAACCACGGCGCCTGCTCCTTGAAGATCAGCTGCGCCTTCTTGTAGAGCGCGTCGCGCTCGGCCTGCTTGGTCGTGCTCTTGGCCTTCAGCACGAGGTCCTCGTAGGGCTGGTAGCAGAACTTCGAGATGTTGCTGCCGCTCGCCGACTTGGCCGAGGCGCAGCCCAGCAGCGTGTAGAGGAAGTTGTCGGGGTCGCCGTTGTCGCCGGTCCAGCCCAGCATGCCCATCTGGTGCTCGCCGGCCTGCAGCCGCTTGCGGTACTCGCCCCATTCGAAGCTCTTGATCTCGGCCTTGACGTTGATCTTGGCGAGATCGGCCTGCATCAGCTCGGCGATGCGCTTGGCGTTCGGGTTGTAGGGCCGCTGCACCGGCATGGCCCACAGGTCGGTCGAGAAGCCGTCGGGGAAGCCGGCCTGCGCCAGCAGCTTCTTCGCGGCCTCGGGATCGTAGGGATCGTCCTTCACCGCATCGTTGTAGGACCACATGGTCGGCGGGATCGGGTTCTTCGCGGCCACGCCGGTCGAGAGGTACACGCCGTCGATGATCGCCTTCTTGTTGATCGCCATGTTGATGGCCTTGCGCACGCGCACGTCGTCGAAGGGCTTCTTGGTCGTGTTGTATGAGAGGTAGCCGACGTTCAGGCCCGGCTGCTCGAGCACCTGCACGTTCGGGTCCTTGCGGATCGCGTCGAGGTCGGCCGGGTTCGGGTACGGCATGACGTGGCACTCGCCCTTCTGCAGCTTGGCCCAGCGCACCGAGGCATCGGGCGTGATCGCGAACACGAGGTCGTCGATCTTGGCCTTGCCGCCCCAGTACTGCGGGAAGGCCTTGAAGCGGATGACCGCGTCCTTCTGGTACTGCACGAGGTAGAACGGGCCGGTGCCGATCGGGTCCTGGTCGACCTTCTCGGGCGTGCCGGCCTTGAGCATCGCGATCGCGTACTCCTTCGACTGGATGCCCGCGTACTGCATCGCGAGGTTGGCGAGGAACGGCGCCTCGGCCTGGTTGAGCGTGATCTTCACCGTGTAGTCGTCGATGCGGTCCACCGACTTCAGCAGCTTGGGCATGCCCATGTCGTTGAAGTAGGAGTGGTTCTGGCTCGTGACCTTGAAGAAGGGATCGCTCTCCTTCCACTGGCGGTCGATCATGAAGATGAAGTCGTCGGCGTTGAAGTCGCGCGTGGGCTTGAAGCTCTTGCTCGTGGTGTGCCACTTCACGCCCTTGCGCAGGTGGAAGGTGTAGACCGTGCCGTCGGCCGAGATGTCCCACTTCTCGGCCAGGCCCGGCACGACCTTGGTGCCGCCGCGCTCGAACTCGACGATGGTGTTGTAGACCTGCGTGGTCACGTCGAACGAGGTGCCGGTGGTGTTCATGCCCGGATAGAAATTCTCGGGGCTGCCCTCGGAACAGTAGACCAGCGTCTTGGCCGACACCGCGCCGCAGGCCAGGGTCAGCGCCGCGATCGCCACGGGTGCCAGCAGCGCCAGCTGTCGTGCGCGGCGCGGGAGGAAGGAACGGTTGGTCATGGGGACTCCTTGAGACACGGGTTGGAGAAAACGGAAAGCGGGTTTCAGGGATTCATCGCGACGGGCGCGACGAACGGCGGTGCCGACGGCAAATCGGCGCGCACCACCGGCGCGCCTTCGAGAAAACGCTCGGCGTAGTGGCAGGCAACCTGCCGCTCGTCGAGCTCGCGCAGCGCGGGCCGCTCGTCGCGGCAGCGCTGCGTGACATGCGGGCAGCGCGTGCTGAAGACGCAGCCCGTGGGCGGCGACAGCGGCGACGGCAGCTCGCCCTTGAGCACGATGCGCTGGCTGCTGAGGCCCGGCGTGGAGGCCAGCAGCGCCTGCGTGTAGGGATGCAGAGGACGCTCGAAGATGCGCGCCTTCGGGCCCTGCTCCACCGCGTGGCCGAGGTACATCACGAGCACGTCGTGCGCGATGTGGCGCACCACGCCGAGGTCGTGCGAGATGAACAGGTAGGCCAGGCCGAGCTCGGCCTGCAGGTCGGCCAGCAGGTTCAGCACCTGGGCCTGGATCGACACGTCGAGCGCCGACACCGGCTCGTCCGCCACCACCAGCCGCGGCTCGAGCATCAGCGCGCGCGCGATCGCGATGCGCTGGCGCTGGCCGCCCGAGAACATGTGCGGATAGCGGTTGGCATGCTCTGGCCGCAGGCCTACGCGCGCGAGCATCTCGCGCGCCTTCGCGGCACGTTCCGCCTTGCCGAGCGTGGTGTTGATCGCGAGCGGGTCCTCGAGCACCGCCGCGACCTTCTTGCGCGGATTGAGCGAGCCGTAGGGGTTCTGGAACACCAGCTGCACGGCCTGGCGCAGTTCGCGACGGCGTTCGGACGGCGGGTTCACGGCATCGTGGCCGACCAGCGTGAGCTGGCCCGCCGTCGGCTTCTCGATCAGCGCGACCATGCGCGCGAGCGTCGACTTGCCGCAGCCCGATTCGCCGACCACCGCGAGCGTGCGGCCGCGCTCGAGCCGGAACGAGATGTCGCCCACCGCGCGCAGTTGCGCGTTCGGTCGGAACAGGCCGCGGCGCACCTCGTAGATGCGCTGCAGGTTCTTCGCCTCGACGACGATCTCCGCGGCGCTCACGATGCGGCCTCCGCGACCTGCGGCCGGTCCTGCTCGATCGCGGCCATGCACCCCGGTTCGCCGAGCGGGAAATGGCAGCGCACCTGCGCGCCGGGCAGCGCCTCGACGCCGCGCAGGGCCGGGCGCACCTGGCAGGCGCGTGTCGTCACGTAGCCGCAGCGCGGCGCGAACAGGCAGCCCGCGGGCCGGTCGTGAACGCCGGGCACCACGCCCGCGATGGTGGCGAGCCGGCCGTCGGGCGGCGCGCGCTCGGGCAGCGCGGCCAGCAGCGCCTCGGTGTAGGGATGCTGCGGCGTCGCGAACAGCCGGTCCACGCGCTGCTGCTCCATCACCTGGCCCGCATACATCACGGCGATGCGCTGCGCCATCTCGCTGACCACGCCCATGTTGTGCGTGATCAGCACCAGCGCCATGCCGCGCTCCTTCTGCAGGTCGCGCAGCAGGTCGAGGATCTGCGCCTGGATCGTCACGTCGAGCGCCGTGGTCGGCTCGTCGGCGATCAAGAGGCGCGGGTTGCAGGCGATCGCCATCGCGATCATCACGCGCTGGTTCATGCCGCCCGAGAGCTGGTGCGGATAGCTCGAGAGGCGCGACGACGCGGCCGGGATGCCGACCTGCTCGAGCAGTTCGGTGGCACGCTTCTTCGCCGCGCGCCGGTCGAGCCCGAGGTGCAGGCGCAGCGTCTCCATCAGCTGGAAGCCGATGGTGAAGCAGGGGTTGAGGCTGGTGGTGGGCTCCTGGAAGATCATCGCGACCTCCTTGCCCACCAGCGCGCGGCGCGCCTTGTCGGAGATGCCGAGCAGGTCGCGGCCCGCGAAGCGCATGTGGTCGGCGCGCACGCGGCCCGGGAAGCCGATCAGCCCCATCAGCGCCATCATGGTCACGCTCTTGCCCGAGCCCGACTCGCCGACGATGCCGAGCACCTCGCCCTCCTCGAGCGAGAGGCTCACGCCGTCGACCGCATGCATCACGCCGCCCTGGGTCGGGAATTCGACGTGCAGATCCTGGATATCGAGCAAAGGCATCGACGCGTTCCCTTGCTTCAGCGCTTGAGCTTCGGATCGAGCGCGTCGCGCAGACCGTCGCCCAGCAGGTTGAAGGCCAGCACCGCCGCGAGGATCGCGAGGCCGGGGAAGGTCACGACCCACCAGGCGCGCAGCACGAACTCGCGCGCATCGGCCAGCATGGTGCCCCACTCGGGCGAGGGCGGCTGCGCGCCGAGGCCGAGGAAGCCGAGCGCTGCCGCGTCGAGGATGGCGGTGGAGATGCCCAGCGAGGCCTGCACGATCAGCGGCGCCGCGCAGTTCGGCAGCACCTCGCGGAACATCAGGCGCAGGGTGCCGGCGCCGCTGACGCGCGCCGCGGTCACGTAGTCGCGCGAGACCTCGGCGATGACGGCCGCGCGCGTGATGCGCACGTAGTGCGGCAGCACGACGATGGCCACGGCGAGCATCGCGTTGATGAGGCCGGGCCCGAGGATGGCCACGATCACGATCGCGAGCAGCAGGCTCGGCAGCGTGAGGATGATGTCCATCAGCCGCATGATCGCGATCTCGAGCACGCCGCGGAAGAAGCCCGCGACCAGGCCGAGCACCACGCCCACCACCACCGAGATCGCAACCACCGCGACGCCGATCGAGAGCGACAGGCGCGCGCCGTACATGAGGCGCGAGAGGATGTCGCGGCCGATGGCATCGGTGCCCAGCAGGTAGGTCAGCGAGCCCCCCTGCTGCCAGGCCGGCGGCTGCAGGAACACGGCGCTGTTGGTCTGGTTCGGCGCATGCGGCGCGATCCACGGCGCGAGCAGCGCAACCAGCAGCAGCACGGCGATGGTGACCAGGCCGATCACCGCGCCGCGGTTGGCGGAGAAAGCGCTCCAGAATTCGCGCCAGGGTCCGGGCGGCGCCGTGGCACCGGAGGTGGCGCTGGGAAGGGTGTGGGTCGATGCCATGGATTCAGCGCCGGATGCGGGGGTTGATGACGCCGTAGGTCAGGTCGACCAGCAGGTTGACCAGCATGACGATGCCGCCGAGCAGCAGCATGCCGCCCTGCAGCACCGGGTAGTCGCGCCGGCCGATGGCCTCGATCAGCCACTTGCCGACGCCGGGCCACGAGAAGATGGTCTCGGTGAGGATGGCGCCGGTGAACAGCACGCCCACCTGCAGGCCGATCACGGTGACGACCGGGATCAGCGCGTTGCGCAGCGCATGCAGGCCCACCACGCGAAAGGGCGACAGGCCCTTGGCGCGCGCGGTGCGGATGTAGTCCTCGCCGAGCACCTCGAGCATGGCCGAGCGCGTCATGCGCGCGATCACCGCGAGCGGCACCGTGCCCAGCACCACGGCCGGCAGCACGAGGTGATGCAGCGCCGACCAGAAGGCATCGATCTCGCCGGCGCGCAGTGCATCGAGCAGCAGGAAGCCGGTGTCGGGCTCGACGTAGTACTGCACCGCGATGCGGCCCGAGACCGGCGTCCAGCCGAGCTGCACCGAGAAGAAGAGGATGAGCAGCAGGCCCCACCAGAAGATCGGCATCGAGTAGCCGGTGAGCGAGGTCGCCATCACGCCGTGATCGAAGATCGAGTTGCGCCGCACCGCCGCGAGGATGCCCGCGGGCAGCCCGAGCAGCAGCGCGAACACGATCGCGCAGACGCCGAGCTCGATGGTGGCGGGGAACAGCGCGAGGAACTCGTTGATCACCGATTCCTGCGTGATCAGCGACTTGCCGAGGTCGCCGTGCAGCACGCGCGCGATGTAGATGCCGTACTGCACGATCACCGGCTTGTCGAGGCCGTAGGCGGTGAGCAGCTCGGCATGGCGCGCGGGGTCGATCCCGCGCTCGCCGGCCATGGTTTCAATGGGGTCGCCCGGCACCAGCCGGATGAGGAAGAAGGCAAGCAGCGTCATGCCGAAGAAGGTCGGCACCAGCAAGCTCACGCGCGTGAGGAGGAAGCGAAACATCGACCCGCAATATGCAAGATCGATGCCGCGGCCCCACCCGGGCCGAACCCTTACTTTTTGGCGTCGCGCAACTCTCTGCGCAGGATCTTTCCGACCGGTGTCTTCGGCAGGTCAGTGCGAAACTCTACGATTCGCGGTTGCTTGTAACCCGTAAGGTTTGCTCTGCAGTATTCGCGCACCTGCGCCTCGGTGAGCGACTCGTCCTTCTTCACGATCACGAGCTTCACGGCCTCGCCGGTCTTCTCGTCGTTCACGCCCACGGCCGCGCATTCGAGCACGCCCGGAATCTGTGCGACCACGTCCTCGATCTCGTTCGGGTACACGTTGAAGCCCGACACCAGGATCATGTCCTTCTTGCGATCGACCACCTTGAAGTAGCCGCGTTCGTCGACCACGCCGATGTCGCCGCTCTTGAAGTAGCCGTCGCTGGTCATGACCTTCGCGGTCTCGTCGGGGCGCTGCCAGTAGCCGGCCATCACCTGCGGTCCCTTGATCGCGATCTCGCCGGGCTCGCCGAGTGCAACCTCGTTGCCGTTGTCGTCGAGCAGCTTGAGCCAGGTGCTCGGCAGCGGCACGCCGATGGTGCCGGTGTAGGCCTTGCTGTCGGTCGGGTTGCAGGTGGTCGAGGGCGAGGTCTCGGACAGGCCGTAGCCCTCGCAGATCGGGCAGCCGGTCTTCTCGAGCCAGAGCTTCGCGACCGCGGCCTGCACCGCCATGCCGCCGCCCACCGAGACCTTGAGGTTGGACCAGTCGACGGTGTTGAAGTCGGGATGGTTGGCCAGGCCGTTGAACAGCGTGTTGACCGCGGGGAAGCTGTGGATCGTGTGCTTCGACAGTTCCTTGAGGACCGCGGGCAGGTCGCGCGGATTCGGGATCAGGATCAGCTTGCCGCCCGTGCGCATGCTCAGCATCATGCCGACCGTGAACGCGAAGATGTGATAGAGCGGCAGCGCGCACACGCTCGTGGGTTGCTGGCCCGCGGGCACCTTGCGCATCACCGGTTCGTTCCAGGCCTCGGACTGCAGCACGTTGGCGATCACGTTGCGATGCAGCAGCACCGCGCCCTTCGACACGCCCGTGGTGCCGCCGGTGTACTGCAGCACCGCGACGTCGTCGGCGCCGATGGCCGGCGTCTGCAGCTTGCGGCCCGCGCCCTGGTCAAGCGCATCGTTGAAGCGCACCGCGCCCGGCAGGTTGAAGGCCGGCACCAGCTTCTTGACGTTGCGCACCACGTAGTTGACGAGCGCGCCCTTGAGGAAGCCGAGCCGGTCGCCCATCGAGGCCAGCACGATGTGCTTGATCGGCGTGGCCGCGATGCACTGCTGCAGCGTGACGCCGAAGTTTTCCATGATGACGATCGCCTTCGCGCCCGAGTCCTTGAGCTGGTGCTCGAGTTCGCGCGGCGTGTACAGCGGATTCACGTTCACCAGGATCAGGCCCGCGCGCAGGATGCCGGCCACCGCGATCGGGTACTGCGGGCAGTTGGGCATCATGGCCGCGACGCGGTCGCCCTTGGCCAGGCCCAGCCCCTGCAGGTAGGCCGCGAAGGCCTTGCTGAGCTTGTCGGTCTCCGCATAGCTCACGTCCTTGCCCATGAAGCTGTAGGCCGTGCGGTCGGCGTACTTCGAGAAGCTCTCTTCCATGAGACCGACCAGCGAGGGGTACTGCGATGGGTCGATGTCGGCAGGCACGCCTTGCGGGTAACTGCTGAGCCAGGGACGATCGGTCATGGATGTGTCTCCTCCGGAGTCGGATTGGGATGAAAACGAAAACGGCGCCTGAGCGGCGCCGTAAGGGTTTGCCCGCAGAGCGCGGGCCGGGACGGAACCTCGGCCTATTCGATGGCCTTGCCCATATCTTCCACTACTTTTTTGGCATCGCCAAAGACCATCATGGTCTTGTCCATGTAGAAGAGTTCGTTGTCCAGCCCTGCGTAGCCGGCGGCCATGGAGCGCTTGTTCACGATCACCGTCTTGGCCTTGTAGGCCTCCAGGATCGGCATGCCGTAGATCGGGCTGCCCTTGGTGTGCGCGGCCGGGTTCACCACGTCGTTGGCGCCCAGGATGATCGCCACGTCGGCCTGGCCGAACTCGCCGTTGATGTCCTCCATCTCGAACACCTGGTCGTACGGCACCTCGGCCTCGGCCAGCAGCACGTTCATGTGCCCCGGCATGCGCCCGGCCACCGGATGGATCGCGTACTTCACCGTGATGCCCTTCTCGGTGAGCTTGGCCGCGAGTTCCTTGACCGCGTGCTGCGCGCGAGCGACGGCTAGGCCGTAGCCCGGCACGATCACCACCGTCTCGGCATTGCCCAGCACGAAGGCCGCGTCGTCGGCGCTGCCGCTCTTGACCGGGCGCTGCTCCTTCGCGCCGCCCGTGGCCGCGGCCGCGTCGCCGCCGAAGCCGCCCAGGATCACGTTGAAGAACGAGCGGTTCATCGCCTTGCACATGATGTAGCTCAGGATCGCGCCCGAGCTGCCCACCAGCGAGCCCGCCACGATCAGCATCGCGTTGTTCAGGCTGAAGCCGATGCCCGCGGCCGCCCAGCCCGAGTAGCTGTTGAGCATCGACACCACCACCGGCATGTCCGCGCCGCCGATCGGGATGATGATCAGCACGCCCATCACGAAGGCCAGCGCGAGCATCGCGAAGAACGCGGTCCAGTTCTCCGTGGCCATGAACACCAGCCCCAGGCCCACGGTCGCCAGGCCCAGCACGAGGTTGAGCATGTGCTGGCCCGCGAACTGCACCGGCGCGCCCTGGAACAGGCGGAACTTGTACTTGCCCGAGAGCTTGCCGAAGGCGATCACCGAGCCGCTGAAGGTGATGGCGCCGATGGCCGCGCCCAGGAACAGCTCCAGGCGGTTGCCCGCGGGGATCGGATCGCCCTTGAGCGCGATGTTGAAGGCATGCGGCTCGGCCACGGCGGCCACCGCGATGAACACGGCAGCGAGGCCGATCATGCTGTGCATGAAGGCCACCAGCTCGGGCATCTTGGTCATCTCGACCTTGTTGGCCATGTAGGCCCCGAGGCCACCGCCCACGACCAGCGCGACCAGCACGTAGCCCAGGCCGGCCGGGTTGCCGTTGGCCAGCTTCCAGATCAGCGCGCCGGTGGTCAGCACGGCGATCGCCATGCCGGTCATGCCGAAGACGTTGCCGCGGATCGAGGTGGTGGGATGGCTCAGGCCCTTGAGCGCCTGGATGAAGCAGATGCTGGCCAGCAGGTACAGCAGGGTGACGAGGTTCATGCTCACTTGGAAGCTCCCTCGGCGGCTGCGGGCGCGGCCTTGCGCTCCTTCTTCTTGAACATCTCCAGCATGCGCCGCGTGACCAGGAAGCCACCGAAGACGTTGACCGCCGCCAGCGCGACGGCCAGCACGCCCATGGTCTTGCCCAGGCCGGTCTCGGTGAGCGCCGCGGCCAGCATGGCGCCCACGATGACGATCGCCGAGATGGCGTTGGTCACGGCCATCAGCGGCGTGTGCAGCGCGGGCGTGACGGTCCACACGACGTGGTAGCCCACGTAGATGGCCAGCACGAAGATGATGAGGTTGATGACGGTGTGAGAGACGATGTCCATGGTTTCTTCTCCTCGCGTGTTCGCTTACTTCTTCGTGACCTGGCCGTCCTGCGTGACGCGGCAGGCGGCGACGATGTCGTCCTCGAGGTCGATCTTCAGCGTGCCCTCCTTGGTCAGGACGAGCTTGAGGAAGTCGAGCACGTTGCGCGCGTACAGCGCCGACGCGTCGGCCGCCACCAGCGCGGCGAGGTTCGTCTCGCCGACGATGGTCACGCCGTGCTTGACGACCGTCTTGTCGGCCTCCGAGAGCGGGCAGTTGCCGCCCACCCCTCCATCTGGATTGACCGGGCCTTTACCTGCGGCGATGTCGACGATGACCGAACCCGGCTTCATCGACTTGACCATGTCCTCGGTGATCAGGGTCGGCGCGGCACGCCCCGGGATCAGCGCGGTGCTGATGACGACGTCGGCCAGCGCCACGCGCTTGGCGACCTCGGCCTGCTGGCGCGTGAGCCAGCTCGCGGGCATGGGGCGCGCATAGCCGCCCACGCCCTCGGCGGCGTCCTTCTCTTCCTGCGTCTCGTACGGCACGTCGATGAACTTGCCGCCCAGCGATTCGATCTGTTCCTTGACGCTGGGCCGCACGTCCGAGGCCTCGATGACCGCGCCCAGGCGCTTGGCCGTGGCGATGGCCTGCAGGCCCGCGACGCCCACGCCGAGGATGACCACCCGCGCGGCCTTCACGGTGCCGGCGGCGGTCATCAGCATCGGGAAGAAGCGCTGGTACTTGTCGGCGGCGATCATCACGGCCTTGTAGCCGGCGATGTTGGCCTGGGAGCTGAGCACGTCCATGCTCTGGGCACGCGTCGTGCGCGGGGCTGCCTCGAGCGCGAAGCCGGTGAGGCCGGCCGCGGCCACGCGCTGCAGGCCGGCGGCGTCGAAGGGGTTGAGCATGCCCACGAGCACGCTGCCGGATTTGGCGAGCGCGCACTCGGCGTCGCTCGGCGCGCGCACCTTGAGCACGATGTCGGCACCGAAGGCGCCGGCCTGGTCGGTGATCTCGGCACCGGCCGCTTGATAGGCCGCGTCGGTCACGCTGGCCGCCACGCCCGCGCCGCTCTGCACACGCACCGTGTGCCCCAACGCCACCAGTTTCTTCGCCGTCTCCGGGGTCACGGCCACTCGGGTTTCGCCTGTCGTTGTCTCGGCAGGCACGCCTATCAGCATAGAGTTCTCCTCAGGGCAAGGTGCAGCGCGAAATGCGGGCGAAGCTTACAGCAAGACATTCGGCCCGATCTGTCGCGCAAGGGGCGAAGTATCCATGCTCCAACGTCCGTGGTTGCTGAAAATCTAGCTATCCATTTGATAGCTTATTAGTGATGGATCGGCGGTGCTCCCTCTGGCGCGCTGTAAGGAAACCGGTCTCAGGCGGCGCCTGCGCGGCATGCGTCGTGCGGCGCAAAAACAACGACGGCGCCTGCACGAACTTCGTGTCATCTACAGGACAAAGATGTAGGCCTTTGTAATCATTCTTCCATTGATCGATTTAAAAGAACGGTTCATGTGCATTAGTTGCAGGGCAGATTGCTTACCTTAGACGCAGATAGATACACTTCGCCTCACTTGGAGTCGCACACAGAGACGACCCACGGGAGGAAGTAAGGGGGTAATAAAAATGCGCATTGCTGTCCTCGACCACGAGGCCCATCAGAGAAAACTGATTCATCAGACCATGGCGTCGCTCGGGCACGAGTGCCATGAGTACGCAGATGGAAAGTCGCTGTTGCACTCCATGCGACGACAGACCTTCGATCTGCTGCTTCTCGACTGGCAGTTGCCCGACATCCGAGGCCTCGACGTGGTGAAGACCATTCGCCACGACCTCAAGAGCCGCCTGCCGGTGCTGTTCGTCACGGCCAAGCACGACGACGCCGACATGGTCGCCGGGCTCAACGCGGGGGCCGACGACTTCATGAGCAAGCCGATCCAGGCCACCGAGCTCGAGGCGCGCGTCAATGCCCTGCTGCGGCGCTCCTACCCCGCACAGCACGAGACCGAGTTGGTCTTCGGCCCCTACCACTTCTATCCGCCCTCGCGAACGCTCAAGGTGCGCGGCATGCCGGTCGAGCTCAAGAACCGCGAGTACGAACTGGCGCTGTTCCTGTTCCAGAACCTCGGCCGCCTGCTGTCGCGCGAGCACCTGCACGAAGCCGTCTGGGGCCTGGGCGTCGAGGCGCTCTCTCGCTCGCTCGACACCCACATCTCGCGCCTTCGCACCAAGCTCGACCTGCGGCCCTCCAACGGCTTCCTGCTGCTGGCGATCTACGGGCTCGGCTACCGGCTCGAAACGGTCGAGGCCGGCCAGCTCGGCGTTCGCGGGCCCGAGCTGCGCGGCTCCTGAGTCTTCCCGGCGCTTCGCGTCCAATACGGGGATGATTCCGCGCGGGCGGCGGGCCGGCCCATGGCCCGCCGCCCGCGCGCGACCGCAGAAGGAAGCCATCCCCATGAACACCACCGTCCGCTGGAAACCCAACGTCACCGTCGCCGCGGTGATCGAACGCGAGGGCCGCTTCCTGCTGGTCGAGGAGCACACCGAGCAGGGCCTTCGGCTCAACACCCCGGCCGGCCACCTCGACCCCGGCGAATCCCCGGCCGAAGGCTGCGCGCGCGAGGCGCTCGAGGAGACCGCCCATGCCTTCACGCCGACCGCGCTGATCGGCATCTACCTCGCGCGTTCGGCCGACGACCCCGCCGTGACCTACATGCGCTTCGCCTTCAGCGGCGAGCTCGGCGAACGCGAGGCAGGCCGGGCGCTCGACACCGGCATCGTGCGCACGCTCTGGATGACGGCCGACGAGATCCGCGCCAGCGTGGCGCGGCATCGCAGCCCGCTGCTGCTGCAGTGCATCGAAGACCACCTGGCCGGCCAGCGGCATCCGCTGGACCTGATCCACGTCGACGATTCGGTGCGGCAGAAGCCGCGCTGAAGAGACTCAGACGATGACGCCGCCGCCCAGGCAGCGTTCGCCGTCGTACAGCACCGCCGACTGGCCCGGCGTCACCGCCCACTGCGTCTGGCCGAAGCGCAATGCGAAGGCATCGCCGCGCGGGGCCTCATCGCCCTCCACCATCTCGCAGGCCGCGTCGGCCTGCCGGTAGCGCGACTTGGCGCCATAGGCCCCGGGCACCGGCGACTCGCCCGCGACCCAGCTCGCATCGTCGGCGCGCAGCGAGGTCGACAGCAGCCAGGGATGGTCGTGGCCCTGCACCACCCACAGCGTGTTGTTCTCGACGTCCTTGCGCGCGACGAACCACGGCGAGTGATCGCCCGCGCCGCGCTGCGCACCCTTCTCCTTCACGCCGCCGATGCCCAGGCCCTGGCGCTGGCCCAGCGTGTAGAAGCTCAGGCCCTGGTGCTCGCCGAGCTTGCGGCCGCGGTCGTCCTTGATCGGGCCCGGTTCCTTCGAGATGTAGCGGTTGAGGAACTCGCGGAACGGCCGCTCGCCGATGAAGCAGATGCCGGTCGAGTCCTTCTTCTTCGCGTTCGGCAGACCGATCTCCTCGGCGATGCGGCGCACCTCGGTCTTGTGCAGCTCGCCGACCGGGAACAGCGTCTTCGACAGCTGCGCCTGGTTCAGGCGGTGCAGGAAGTAGCTCTGGTCCTTCGAGGGATCGAGCCCCTTGAGCAGCTCGTGCCGGCCCGTGGCCTCGTTCAGGCGCACGCGCGCATAGTGGCCGGTGGCGATCTTCTCGGCGCCCAGCCGCATCGCATGGTCGAGGAAGGCCTTGAACTTGATCTCGGCATTGCACAGCACGTCGGGATTGGGCGTGCGGCCGGCCTTGTACTCGCGCAGGAACTCGGCGAACACGCGGTCCTTGTAGTCGGCCGCGAAGTTCACGTGCTCGATCTCGATGCCCAGCACGTCGGCCACGCTGGCGGCATCCACGAAGTCGATGTTCGACGAGCAGTACTCGCTGTCGTCGTCGTCTTCCCAGTTCTTCATGAAGATGCCGACCACCTCGTGCCCCTGCTGCTTGAGCAGGTGCGCGGTCACCGCGGAATCCACACCGCCGCTCAGCCCCACCACGATCCGTTGCTTTGCCATAGGGGCGACATTGTCCCAGCCCCGGCGAGGCGGGGTCGGCGTGGGGGAAATCGGGGGCGCCCGCTCAGGCGCGCAGGCTGTCGCGGATGCGGGCCAGCAGCTCGTAGGAGCGCAGCCGCGAGTCATGGTCGAAGACCTGCGAGGTGATCATCAGCTCGTCGGCGCCGGTGCGCTCGATGAAGGCCTCGACGCCCGCGCGCACGGTGTCGGGCGAGCCCACGGCCGAGCACGACAGCACCGAGTCGAGCAGCGCGTTCTCGGCCGGGCCGACCTTCCGCCGGTAGCCCTCGACCGGCGGCGGCAGCCGGCCGGGCCGGCCGCTGCGCAGGTTGACGAAGGCCTGTTGCCACGAGGTGGCGCGGAATTCGGCCTCGGCGTCGGTGTCGGCCGCGAACACGTTGAAGCCCAGCATCACGTAGGGCTTGGCGAGCTGCGCCGATGGCTTGAAGGTCTCGCGGTAGATCTGGATCGCCTGCATCATCTGCTGCGGCGCGAAGTGCGAGGCGAAGGCATAGGGCAGGCCCAGGTGGGCGGCCAACTGCGCGCCGAAGGTGCTCGAGCCGAGGATCCACACCGGCACCTCGAGCCCCGCGCCCGGCACGGCGCGCACCGCCTGCTGCGGGTTCTTCGACATGAAGTCCATCAGCTCGATCACGTCCTGCGGGAACTGGTCGGCGTCCGATTCGAGGTTGCGGCGCAAAGCGCGCGCGGTGCGCTGGTCGGAACCGGGCGCACGGCCCAGGCCCAGGTCGACGCGGCCCGGGTAGAGCGACTCAAGGGTGCCGAACTGCTCGGCGATGACCAGCGGCGAATGGTTGGGCAGCATCACGCCGCCGGCGCCGATGCGGATCGTCGAGGTGCCCGCGCCCACATGCGACAGCAACACCGCGGTGGCTGCGCTCGCGATGCCCGGCATGCCATGGTGCTCGGCGAGCCAGTAGCGGCGGTAGCCGAGCTTTTCGCCGTGCTGCGCCAACGACAGCGAGTTGCGAAAGGACTGCGCGGCATCGCTGCCTTCGACGATCGGGGAGAGGTCGAGGATCGAGAAATCGGTCATCCGCCGATCATGGCGCGAAGCGCCCGCAAACGCTGGCTGCGGGGCTATTCGGTTTGGTATAGCGTGCCGACGCTCGCGAAGTCACGGCCGTTCTGCTCCACGTTCACCTGGAACGGCACGCTCTCGCCGGGCGCGATGGCCGGCAGGTTGTCGACCAGCTTGAAGCCGCTGAGCTGCCCATCGCGGTCGCGCAGGCTCACCCACAGCCGCACCTTGCCGACGATGGTCGTGCCCGGATTGCTCACCTTGCCCGTGACCTGCACGCTCTTGTAGAGGAAGCGCTGGCTGAAGTTGAGCAGCACGCTGCCGGTCTCGGCCTTGGTGCCGGTCACCTGCACCTCGAGCGGCGTGCGCGGACCGGGCAGCGCCGCACGGCGCATCGGCTTCCATTCGACGCGGGTCTGGGTGATGCGGTCGACATCGCGCGGCTCCAGCAGGATCGGGAAGCGCTCGCCCGGGTAGAGGTAGGCCAGGCCCTGGATGACGGTGGCGCCGTCGGCCTTGCTGCCGCCGAAGCGCGAGATCACGCCGCCGGGCGCGAGCACCACCGCCTCCTTGCTGCGGTTCACGAGCTCGGTGAGGAACAGCGGCCGCTGGATGTTGCTGCGGCCCGCCACCAGCGGCAGCAGCTCGAGCTCCTTGAGATCGAAGCGTTCGCTGTCCTCGGCCAGCAGGTCCTCGGTGCTCAGGCGCAGGTCGGCATGGAAGACCTCGGGCGCGCCCACGGTGCGGATCACGCGGTCGGCACCGCGCACCGCGCTGCGCGAGCCGCCGGAGTCGATGGTGCTGTAGGCGATGCGGTAGTCCCAGGCCGCGACCTGCGCGGCGCGGCCGAAGCGCGCGATGTCGACGTCGATCGCGCTGCGCGCGCCGGGCGGGATGTCGTTGCCCTGCGCATAGCCGCGGCCGAAGCCGATCACGTTGCCGGCATCGTCGTAGAGCGTGGCGAGCGCCTCGACGCCACCGATCGCCGCGTCCTTGCGCTCGTTGACCACGCGCCCCACCAGCCGCACGCGGTCGCCCTGCTGCACCAGCCGCAGGCGCGAGAACGCGAGCCGCGGGCCGTCGGCCGAGCGGTAGGGCGCCGAAAGGCGCTGCACCTGCAGCTCCTGGCGCGTGACGTTCTTGCCGCTCGGCAGGTCGATCAGCAGCGGCGCGCTCTCGCCGGGCTCGAGCACCGAGATCGGCAGCGACTCGCCGCGCTCCTCGAGCCGGGTCTCGCCGTCGTAGTAGGTGGCCTTGACGCTCACGCGCTCGAGCGGCTTGCCGGTCTCGTTGCGCGCCACCACCAGCAGCTTGGGCCGTGCCGAGCTGCCGCTGCCCACCAGCACCTGGCGCGGCTCGCCGAGCTTGAGGCCGTCGGAGGGGATGTTGCGATCGACCACCGAGGCGACCGCGGCGCGGCGGCCGACCTCGGGCGCGTCCTTGCGCGTGAACATCTGCACCACCGTCACGAGCACGGTGATGCCGACCACCGCCGCGACCGCGAAGCCCGCGGTGCGCATCGCCACCTTCTGCCGCGCCGCCTGCTCGTCGGCGAGGCGGCGCACGGCCGCATCCTTGACCTGGTCGAGCACGCGGTCGAGGCGGTCGGAGATGTCGTCCTCCACCAGCGTGACGGAGCCGCAGTGCTGGCAGGTGAATTCGTTGAGGCCGGTGCGCTTGAGCACGCTGCTGCCGCATTCGCCGCACTTGAGCGTCTGGAGATCGATGGTCATGGGAAGCGCTGGTCGTTGTCGTCTTGTTCGTTGGAATGGCCCGCGTCGTCGATCGCCTCGCGCAGCGCGGCGCGCAGGCCTTCGATGTCGCCCGCGCTCAGCTCGCGCACGCCCCGCAGGCCCGCGAGGCCGCAGGCGGTGGAGGCCACCACCGGCACGCCGGCCGCGAGCGCGCGCAGCGCGGCGCGCGGTGCGTGCTCCACATGCGCGGGCAGCGCCACCACGCTGGCGCCCTCGAGCCAGTCGCCGCGCGGATCGCGGGCCGTGTCCAGCGCGATGCCCTGCCAGAGCGAGGCATCGGCCGATGGCGTGCCGAGCACGCGCAGGCGCCATCCGCTGCCGCGCAGTGCCGCGGCCAGCTCGCGCGCGCCCTTGCGCGCGAGGGCGCTGGCGGGCAGCACGACCAGCGGTGCGCCGTGGTCCAGCATTCGGTTCGTGCGCGGCGACATGCCGGGGAGCACCCATTCGAGCCGCTCGAGCGTGGCCTGCGGCGCCGCGCCGGCCATCGCGGCCGCCACCGCCGCATGCGGCGTGACCACCGTGGCCGCGCGCGCGAATGCCTGGGCGTCGGCACGCACCATCGACGGCGCGGCGCGGAAGTCGCGCAGCGTGGCGTCGTCGGGCCAGCGCGCCGCGGCCGCATCGAGACGGGCCTCGATCCCGGCCATCGGCAGCGCGCCGGCCAGCACGGTGAACGCGCGTCCGTCGAGCGCGCCGAGGCGCTGCAGATGCGGCAGCAGCGCCTGGTCGACCACCAGCTGCGTGTGCTCGGGCAGCAGCCGTGCCGCGAAGGCCCGCGCGAGCCAGCGCTGCGCATCGATCACGCCGGCCTGCCGCCGCCCGCCCTCGTGACGCGCCCACAGTCGGCGCCACAACGCGCCGCGAACGCTGGCCAGCCAGGGGCGATGCACCGGCGCCTCGCCGCCGCGCCAGTCCGTCATCGGCCGCCAGAACGCCAGCCGCACGGGCGCGCGCTGCATGCGATCGGCGCCGGGATGATGGGCCTCGAGGTAGCGCGCGAATTCGGGCGTCCATGCATCGAGCAGCACGGCGGTCCGCCCCTGCGCCGCGACCGGCAGCGCGGGCCGGTGACGGAAGCAGTCGTTGCGCTCGCAGCTCAGGCAGCCGCGCGCCACGGGCGGCCATGCCGCATCGACGCCGGCGTCGTGCGGCGCGCGCCACATCACGCGCGGCGCGACCGGCGGCGCGGCCCGCGGCACATGCGCGCGGATGCGCAGCACCAGCTCGGTGGCCGTGAGCTCGACCTCGAGCCGCCACGCATGGCGCGCGCGCAGCTTGAGATCGACGTAGTTCCAGAACACGGTCGCGTCGACCGCATCGTCGGGCATGGCCGCGGCCTGCTCGATGCGCGCGGTGTGCGCGTGGCGCTCGACCAGTTCGAGCCCCGCGCGAGCGCCGACCGTGGCCAGTGCATTCGAGAGCTGGCAGAGCCCGCCCGCCAAGGTCGGCACCACGCAGCCGCCGCGCAGCTCGCGGCCCTGCACGAAGCCGCGCGATGCGCCGGGCCGGCCGAGCTGGCGCCAGAAGCTCAGCACCTCGCCCGCGGGCACCTCGATGGCATCGAAGGCGGCGCGCGCCACGCGCAGGTTCTGCACCTTGCCGGCAACCAGCGCGAATTCGTCGTCGCGGCCATCAGTCCACAGCGGGCTGCTGAAGCGCGCCAGCACCGGCGCATCGGCCAGCGCATCGGCCACGGACCAGCGCCGCGCGGAAGGACGCAAGGTCTCGCGCAACCCGTGCGCGGTGGCCAGCAACCGGGAGCGCAGCCAGAAATCGATCGCATCGATGCGGCGCGGCGGCTGCCAGGCCTGCACGCTCACGCCGATGGACCTCGCTTGCGCCACTGGCCGAGGTCGACCTCGATGCGTTCGTCGATGTTGCCGCTCCAGTGCACGGCGAAACCGACGCCCTGGAGCAGCGCGGCGATGCGCTGCCCGACCGCCACGGTGTTGGCCTCGCGCCGCGAAATCTCGGGGATCAGGCCGCCGCTGAAAGCCAGGTGCAGCCGGCCGGTGCGCACCGCGCGCTCGAGGTCCTGCGCGTGATAGAAGCAGCAACCCACGATGCCCGAGGCGTCGCGGCCCGCGGCGCGCCAGGCTTCGCGCACGTCGTCCTGGCCGTCGGCCAGCGTGTTGCCCGCGCGGTGCAGCGCGATGATCTTCTCTGCGCGCAGTTGCGCGAACGCGGTCTCGAGGCGGTCGTATTCGGTCTGCGCGGGCCACGCGGCCTCGGCCGCATGCTTGGCGGCGCAGGCGCGCGCGGTCTCGGCCTTGACCCAGGCCCGGTCCTCGGAAGACAGTTCGTCGGGATCGAGGTACTCGTCGGTGATCATCCATTCGACGTCGGCGTCGTGATGAAAGCCTGACCACACGAGGTCGTGGATCCTTTGTCGCGTGTCTTCGGTGTCGAGAGTGAGGGCCATGCGTAATGGGTCAGCCGCGCTCGGCGGCGGGGTCGTGCTTGCTTTTGTCGTGGCAGAAGCGCCCGTACATTTTCGCGTGCCCGCACCACAATGGCGCTGTAGGTCGAAAGCATGACGTTGTGCGGTCCATCGAGCCGCGAGCCACATCATCGATCATGCATTGCAGCATGGCAATGCGCCATTCGGCGGACGACGGCTCGTGCGATCGGCCGATGGGGAGAACGAAACGCACCGCGGCGGTGCAACGTTGCAGTGGCGTCCCGCGGTGCTCCAGCGACCACGCAGGGTTCGCGCGTGATGGCAGGAGAGCCGAAAGCGCTCGATGCGCTGCATGGGTCTGTGCGATTCGCGCGACAGCCCCGGCTTCACGGCCGCATCGGCCGCGAGCCGCACTGCATCGGCAATTAATGCTTTGGATTAACCGGCCATCAAGCGAAAGGCCGGCCCCTGCTTTCGCAAGGGCCGGCCTCCGGGTGGCTAAACCTCTCGACTCAGCGCGGGAACGAGCCCCGCGATGCGACCGAGTTCTGGGTGCCGATTACAGCGGCAGCGCGTCGCCGCGGGCAGCGGCGCGGGCTTGAGCGCGCACCGCATTGCGGTCCACGGTGCTGGCGACCAGCGGAGCCACGCCAGCCGAAGCGCCTTCGGCGTACGGGTCGGCGCTGTGTGCAGCGGCGACGGCTTCGGCACGGACGGCGGCGCGGCTGGTGTCCGAAGCGACCACTTGGGCCGGGCCGGCGTTGGCGCCTTCGGCATAGGGGTCGGCGCTGCGGGCCGCGATGACGGCCTGGCCGGCGACTTCGGCGCGGCTGGCGGCCGAGGTCAGGGGATGCACACCCTCATAGGTTTCTGCATGGGCTGCACCGGCAGCGGCGAGCAGGGAGAGGGCAACGGCGGAGAGGAGCTTCGAGGCGTTCATTTGAGTATTCCTTCAATTCTTGTGACTTGACTTTGGATGATTCGAACCGGTCTTGGGGGGCGCCGTCCGTGAAGGGGGCGGCCACCTCGCTAGTGCCTGTTCACCCAGATCAGTCGCTGCCTTCTACTTGTCTTGGAGCCGGCGGCTGGTCCGTGAGATGAATTGTGCGCCTCGAATCTAGGTAAAAACCCTAGGCAAATGGAACCGCGGCGTTCACGGGAAGGAAACAATCAATCGCCTCCGTCCGACATGGAGGGACATTCCGCCTGGAGATAGAGTCGCCGCCATGTCCGAGCCCGGCCCCTCCCTTTCGCTCTCGCCATGGGGCGAGGCCGACGAGCTCTGGCGCCGGCTCGCGGGCGACTGGTCCTTCGAGCGCACGATCGAGGGCCAGGCCTCGATGCACGGCACGGCCACCTTCTGCTCCATGCCGGGCGCGGCGCACGACACCCTGCACTACCGCGAGGAAGGCCGGCTGCGCCTGCTCGACGGCCGCGCCTTCGACGCGCATCGCGAGTACCTGTACCAGCGACGTCCCAACGGCTTCGCGGTGCTGTTCGCCGAACGGCCGCCCCGCCTGTTCCACGAGATTGCGCTGCAGACGGGCGACGCCGACGGCACCGCCTGGACCGGCACCGCCGCGCACCAATGCGCCGCCGACCTCTACGACAGCCACTACCGCTTCCTGACCGACGGCGGCTTCACGCTGCGCCACATCGTGCGCGGCCCGCGCAAGGACTACGTGAGCCTCACGCGCTTCAGCGCCGCCTGATCAGCGCCCGAGCCGCGCCGCGAGCGCATCGGCCACGCGCTCCGCCGTCTGCAGCGTGCGGATGGTCAGCGGCGCCAGCAGCCGCAGTCCGCCGCCGCGGCCGGCGCGCGCGCGATGCGCGTCGTCGAGGCGCTGCCACTGTACGTGGAAGTTCTCGGCGAAGCGCAGCGTGAGCCCGAGGCCGAGCGCGATGCGGTCGGTGGGCACGCCGAGGCGGCGCAGTGGATGCAGCAGCGTCTCGAGCACCACGAGCAGGTCCTCGAAGCGCGTGGTCAGCGTGAGCATCAGCGCGAGCACCGCGGCGGTGGCGATGCGCAGCGCGCTCGCCACGCCGAGCAGGGTGGTGCCGAGCAGCGCATGGAAGCCGACGATGAGCGCGCAGGCGATCGCGATGCCGAACAGCGTGCGCACCCGGCCCCACGCAGGCCGCCCGAGCGAAGCGAACAGCGCGAGCGCCAATCCGCAGGCCGCGCCCAGCACCATCGGCCGGTCCGTCAGCACGAGCGCGGTGCCGCCGGCCGACAGCAGCGCGAGCTTGAGCCACGCCGGCACCGCGTGCATCCAGGTGCGGCGATCGAGGTAGAGGCTACGCATGCGTCGGGTCCGTCGCCGCGCGGCGCCGCACGTCCTGCGCGTAAGCCTCGCAGACCTCGCGACCCGGACCGTCGGCCTGCACCCGACCCTGCGCCAGCCACAGCACGCGCTCGAAGTCGTGCACGTGCTCGAGCACATGCGTCGACACCAGCACCTGCTGGTCGCTGGCGGCGAGCTGCGCCGACAGCCGGGCCTGACTCAGCAGGTCGAGGCTCGCGAAGGGCTCGTCGAGCAGCAAGGTGGCGGGCCGGCTGATCAGCAAGGCCAGCAGGCACACCTGCTGGCGCTGGCCCTGGCTCAGTTCGCCGATGGCGCGCTCGGCCCAGGCCGCGAGGCCGCGCCGTGCGAGAAAGTCGCGTGCCTGCCGGCGCGCCTCGGTGCGCGATTCGCCGCGCGCCGTGAGGCTGAAGGCCAGCTCCTCCGCCACGGTCGGGAAGATGATCTGGTCGTCGGGGTTCTGGAACATCAGGCCGACATGCTGCGAGAGCCGGCGCCGATCGGCCACCGTGTCGCAGCCATGCACGCGCACCCGGCCCTCGAGCGGTTGCTCCAGTCCGCTGACGAGACGGAACAGGCTGCTCTTGCCGGCGCCGTTGTCGCCGATCACGCCGATGCGCGGCTCGCGCAGCGCGAGCGAAAGGCCATCGAACACGCGCTGCGCGCCGCGCTCCAGCACGACGGATTCGAGACGGATGCCGTGGTCGGCGGAGGAAGAGGGTTCGGTGTGCGGCGGCAAGGGGCCGTCACTGTACCCGACGGCCCATGCCCTCTATGACCGCTCGGCCCGCACCAGCGGCAGCCACAGCAGAAAGCGCGTGCCCGCGGCATCCGACTCCCACGCCACGTGGCCCTGCACCGCGAGCGCGCGGCGCTGCATGTTCTGCAGGCCGCGGCCGCGGCCGCCGGTCAGGGCCTGCTCGACGTCGAAGCCCTGGCCGTTGTCCTCGATGCGCACCCACACGTGCGCGGCATCCGTGCCGGTCGCCACCCGGATGGTGGTGGCGCGCGTGTGGCGCAGGGTGTTGGAGATGCTCTCCTGCACGATGCGCAGCACGTGCAGCGCGCTCGACGGATCGAGCCACGGCAGCGGCGGGATCTCCTGCACCTCCCAGGTCAGCGACACGCCCATGCCCTCGAGCCGCGGGCCGAGCCGGTAGCGCAAGGTGGCGAGCAGCAGCAGCAGGTCGGCGTCGATCGGCTCCATCGAATCGATGGTGAGCTTCAGGTCGTCGAGGCAGCCCTGGAGGATCTGCGACACCTTCTGGTCGCTCAGGCGCCCCTCCTCCACCGAACGGATCGCGCTGATCAGCGAGGAGCCCAGCCCGTCGTGCATGTCCTGCATCAACCGCTGGCGTTCGTCGCTGATGGTCTTCTGGCGCTCGGCCTCGCGCAGCCGGCGGTGGCTCAGGTCGAGTTCGCTCTCGCGCGCCTGCAGCCGCTGCGCGAGGCTGGCGTTGACGCGCTCCACCTCGCCGATCGCATGCACGTAGCGCCGGTACAGCAGGATGCCGAAGACGGCGAAGGTGACGGCATTGGTGTAGGCGCCCAGGTACCAGCCCTCGGGGCTCACGAGGTTGTTCTGCACCAGCCAGTCGGTGGCGCCGAGCAGCACGCACACGCCGATGCCGGCCGCCACCAGCCGCCCCTCGGGCGAACGGCGCCACGCGCTGATGCCGCCCACCAGCCCCACCACCGTGGCCATGACCGCCACCACCAGGTAGATCAGCGGCGTGACCTGCGGCGTGTTCGGCAGCAGCGCGATGCCCGGCAGGGTCAGCACGCTGACCAGCACCGTGATCGTCGTCACGGCCCAGGTCAGCAGCGTGAGCGGCCGCTCGTGCAGCTGCCGCAGCGCGTAGTGCACCACCGCCACCAGCCAGAACAGCGCATTCACCGTGAGCCATGCGAACCAGTCGTTGGCGATCGGCAGCGACACGTAGAAGTGCAGCCCGCGCAGGTACGAGGTGGTCGCGAGGTTGAAGAACAGCAGGTAGCCGGTCTCGTGGCGGCGCGACAGCCACACGAACAGCGCGAACACGCCCACCGCCATGAAGGCCGCGCTCAGCATCGCGGGCAGCTCCTGCTGCAGCCACTGGCGCATCTGGTAGCGGCCCTTGAGCGCGTCGGCCGGACCCAGCCACAGCGAGGCGATGCCGACCTGCGCGGCGCGCGTGTGCTCGAGCCGGATCAGGATTTCGGCCGGCCGCGCGGCCGAGCCGTCGTCGCGCTGCTCGAACACCACCCACAGCGGCGTGCGGGTGCTGTTCCACAGCGGCCCGAGCTCCTGCGCGCGGTGCACCAGCCGGCCATCGGCATAGATCGCGATCGTGCCGTCGGTCTTCACGCGCGAGCCGTAGAGCGCGAGCGGACCGCGCAGACCGGGATGCGGCGGCACTTTCAGGCGCAGCCAGGTGGTGCGCGTCTGCTTGCCCGGGTCCGAGATCGTGTTGGCGTCGGCCTGCGCCAGCAACGCGATCGGCAGCGCCAGCGGCAGCTCGACCGGTTGCCAGGTATCGGGCAGTTGCTGACTGGCGAAGATCAGCGGCGGCGCCATGAAACCGTTCGCGCGCTGCACCTGCCAGTCGGCCCGCGTGATGTGCAGCGTCGCGCCCGGCGGGTACTTGCCTGCGGCGTTGTCGCCGAAGAAGGCCCCCATCGCCACCAGCAACGCCACCGACAGCACGAACACCACGCAGGCGATCGGCGACGGCAGGCGCGCCCGCGCCCGGGCCAGCGGGCCCTCGCCTTCGCGGCGGATGTCGGTGGAAGCGTTTCTGGAGAACAAGGCGCGCCGGATGCGGAGGATCGGGCGCGAATTGTCGGCGAGACCTCTGGCGCCGCGCCATGCCGGCGGGGCAAGAGGCGGGTTTGCCCTACACCCGCGCGTTGCGCGGGCCGTCAGTGCATCTCGACGAAGCGCCGGATCGACGCGAGGATGCCCGCCGCATCGAGGCCCTGCAGCGTGAGCAGTTCGCTCCGGTCCCCGTGCCCGACGAAGGCATCGGGCAGGCCCAGGCGCAGCAGCCGCACCGGCAGCCCCTCCATCGCGAGGCGCTCCGCGCAGGCCGCGCCCGCGCCGCCGATGACCGTGGCCTCCTCGAGCGTGACGAGCAGCTCGTGCGTCGCGGCCAGCTCGAGCAGCAGGTCCTCGTCGAGCGGCTTGACGAAGCGCATGTTGGCGACGGTCGCGTCGAGCGTTTCGGCGGCCTCCATCGCGGCGTGGAGCAAGGGGCCGAAGACGAGCAGCGCGACCCTGGCGGCCTTGGTCTTCGTCGACCGGCGCACGACCACGCCGCGGCCGATTGCGAGGGGCGGGTCGGTGCGAACGCCGCCGTCCGCGGGCACGACGGCCCGCGGGTAGCGCACCGCCGACGGTCCGTCGTGGCCCAGTCCCAGCGCGAGCATCCGCCGGCACTCGGGCCCGTCGGCCGGCGTCATCAGCAGCAGATTCGGAATGCAGCGCAGCGCCGCCACGTCGAAGGCGCCCAGGTGCGTGGCGCCGTCGCCGCCCGCGATCCCCGCGCGGTCGATCGCGAACAGCACCGGCAGCTTCTGCAGGCAGACGTCGTGGATGAGCTGGTCGTAGCCGCGCTGCAGGAAGGTCGAGTAGATCGCCACGATCGGCCGCAGGCCGGCCGCCGCGAGCCCCGCGGCCAGCGTCACCGCATGCTGCTCCGCGATGGCGGCATCCACGAAGCGCGACGGAAACCGCCGCTCGAAATCGACCAGGCAGGAGCCCTCGCGCATCGCGGGCGTGATCGCGACGACCGCGGGATCGTCGGCCGCCGCATCGCACACCCATTCGCCGAAGACCTGGCTGAAGGTCGGGCGGCTCGCGGCCTTGGCGACCACGCCCACGGCGAGATCGAAAGGGCCGGGCCCGTGGTAGGTGGTCGGGTCCGCCTCGGCCGGCGCGTAGCCGCGGCCTTTTCGCGTGACGACGTGGATGACCTGCGGCGCGCGCGAGCGCTTCGCGGCGCGCAACGCGGCCACGAGCGCCTCGACGTCGTGGCCGTCGATGGGGCCGGTGTAGCGCAGGCCGAGCAGCTCGAACAGCGAGCGGTGGTCAGGGCCGCGCTCGACCAGGCCGCGCAGGTGCCGATGCAGCGCGCCCAGCGCGGGCGAGATCGACATCCCGTTGTCGTTGAGCACCACGACGAGCGGCAAGGTCGCGAAGCTGCCCGCATGGTTGAGTGCCTCGAAGCTCATGCCCGCCGACAGCGCGCCGTCGCCGACGATCGCGACGGCATGCCGGCCATCGTCGCGCATGCCCATCGCCAGGCCCACCGCCGCCGAGACGGCCGTGCCTGCATGGCCGGCGCCGAAGGGATCGTAGGGCGATTCGTCCCTCGCGGCGAAGCCCGACAGGCCGCCGACCTTGCGCAGGGTGGCCATGGCCGGGCCGCGGCCCGTGAGGATCTTGTGCGCATAGCACTGGTGGCCGACGTCCCAGACCAGCGCATCGCGCGGCGTGTCGAAGGCGTGGTGCAAGGCGAGCGTGAGCTCGACCACGCCGAGGTTCGAGGCGAGATGGCCGCCGGTTCGCGACACGCTGCGCAACAGCGCGCGTCGGAGATCGGTGGCCACCGCGGCGAGGTCCGCGGGATCGAGGTCGCGCAACTGCGCGGGCGTGGGAAAGCTGGATGACGGGTCGGAGGGCGGCATGGATGCCTCAGGGTTCTCGAGGGGTTGTCTTCGGCCCCGGCAGGCGCCATGGGCATGGGGACGGATCGGTCACGCAAATAGTTGCTATCGCACGTAGACATATCCGTTGCGATCGAGGTCATGGCGGCGAATCGTGGCTTTCAAGCCTTCTTCTCCTGATGCATCACCTCGCTCGGCGTCTAGCAGGTTACAGCACAACTAATTGCATTTGCAATGAACTGGGGATACATTGCCGTTGCGCATCGTACGATTAATATTCACATAATGAAATTCAGTGAGATGCGAACGACGTTCGAACAACGAACCGCACAACGAAGGAGCAACGAATGAACGACTTGGCGAGCGCGGACGACATCGATCCGCAAGAGACGCGCGAATGGCTCGACGCCATGCGCGCCGTGGTGATCCACGAAGGCCGCGACAGGGCCCACTACCTGCTGGACCGGTTGATCGGGCAGGACCACGCGGCTTCGGGCCGCTACACCGCGCCGCGCACCACGCCCTACGTGAACACGGTGCCGGTCGCCGAGCAGCCGGCCTTTCCGGGCGACGTGGACATCGAGCTGCGGCTCGATGCCTACCTGCGCTGGAACGCGATGGCGCTGGTGCTGCGCGCGGGCAAGCACTCGGGCGTCGGCGGCCACATCGCGACCTATGCCTCGGCCACCACGCTCTACGAGACCGGCTACCGGCACTTCTTCCGCGCCGCCACGCCCGGGTTCCTCGGCGACATGCTCTACATCCAGGGCCATTCCTCGCCCGGCATCTATGCGCGCGCCTACCTCGAGGGACGCCTGTCGGAGCAGCAGATGGACCGCTTCCGGCGCGAGATCGGCGGCGGCCTCGCCTCCTATCCGCATCCGCGCACGATGCCGGACTTCTGGCAGTTCCCGACCGTCTCGATGGGCCTGGGCCCGCTGATGGCGGCCTACCAGGGGCGCTACATGCGCTACCTCGAGGACCGCGGACTGATCCCGGCGCAGGGCCGCAAGGTCTGGGCCTTTCTCGGCGACGGCGAGCAGGACCAGCCCGAGACCCTGGCCGCGGTCGCGATGGCGGGCCGCGAGAAGCTCGACAACCTGATCTTCGTGGTGAACTGCAACCTGCAGCGCCTCGACGGCCCGGTGCGCGGCAACGCCAAGATCATCCAGGAGCTCGAGAGCGTCTACCGCGGCGCGGGCTGGAACGTGATCAAGGTCGTCTGGGGCAGCGGCTGGGACGAACTGCTGGCGCAGGACCACGACGGCCGGCTGCAACGGCGCATGATGGAATGCGTCGACGGCGAGTACCAGGCTTTCAAGGCGCACGGCGGCGTCTACGTGCGCGAACACTTCTTCGGCAAGGACCCCGAGCTGCTTCAGCGGGTCGCGCACCTGAGCGACGCGCAGATCGGCGCCCTCGCCCGCGGCGGCCACGATCCCTTGAAAGTGCACGCGGCCTATGCCGCCGCCGTGCGCCACCAAGGCCAGCCGACCGTGATCCTCGCCAAGACGGTGAAGGGCTACGGCATGGGCGCGGCCGGCGAAGCGGCCAACATCAACCACCAGCTGAAGAAGATGGGCGACCCGGCCGTGCGCGCCTTCCGCGACCGCTTCGCGATCCCGGTGCCCGACGAACGTCTCGAGGAGATTCCGTACATCAAGCCCGCGCCCGGCAGCCCCGAGGCCGCCTGCCTCGAGGCCGGGCTGAAGCGCGCCGGCGGACTGCTGCCGTCGCGCTCGCGCGGACCGGGCCCGCTGGCGACGCCCGCGCTCGCGGCCTTCGCGAGCCACCTGCAGAGCAGCGGCGAGCGCGAGTACGCGACCACCATGGCCTTCGTGCGCATCCTCGCGCAACTGCTCAAGGACCCGGTGCTGGGCCCGCGCGTGGTGCCGATCGTGCCCGACGAGTCGCGCACCTTCGGCATGGACGGCATGTTCCGCCAGGTCGGCATCTACTCGCACGTGGGCCAGCTCTACACGCCGCAGGACGCGGACCAGCTGAGCTTCTACAAGGAGGACCGCCAGGGGCAGATCCTGCAGGAGGGCATCAACGAATCGGGCGCGATGTCGTCCTGGATCGCGGCGGCGACCGCGCACAGCACACACGGCGTCGCCACCATCCCGTTCTACATCTTCTATTCGATGTTCGGCTTCCAGCGCGTGGGCGACCTGGCCTGGGCCGCCGGCGACATCCGCGCGCGCGGCTTCCTGCTGGGCGCGACCTCGGGCCGCACCACGCTCGAGGGCGAGGGCCTGCAGCACGACGACGGCCACAGCCACGTGCTGTCGTCGGTGATCCCGTCCTGTGTGTCCTACGACCCCGCCTACGCGTACGAGATCGCGGTCATCGTGCAGGACGGGCTGCGCAGGATGTACGGCGAGCCGCAGGAGGACGTCTTCTACTACCTCACGCTGCTCAACGAGAAAACCGCGCATCCGGCGATGCCCGAGGGTGCCGAGGAAGGCATCGTGAAAGGCATGTACCGCCTGAAGCGCGGCGCCCGGACCGCCGGCGCGCCGCACGTGCAGCTGATGGGCAGCGGCGCGATCCTCTCCGAGGTGATCGCGGCCGCCGCGCTGCTGCAGCGCGACTTCGGCGTGAGCGCCGACATCTGGAGCGTGACCAGCTTTTCGGAGCTGCGCCGCGACGGCCTCGAAGCCGAGCGCTGGAACCGCCTGCATCAGGCGCAGGCACCGCGCGCTTCGTATGTCGCGCACTGCCTGGCCGGCGAGGACGGACCGGCGATCGCCGCCACCGACTACATGAAGATCGTGCCCGACCAGATCCGGCCCTTCGTCGGCGATCGCCGCTTCGTGACCCTGGGCACCGACGGCTTCGGCCGCTCCGACACGCGCGAAGCGCTGCGCGCCTTCTTCGAGGTCGACCGCCATCACGTCGCGCTCGCGGCACTGAAGGCGCTGGCCGACGACGGCGCGGTCGACGCGGAACTGCCGGCACGCGCCCTGTCGCTCTACGGCATCGACCCCGAGGCCAGGTACGCGGCACTCCCTTAGCGGTGCGCGCCCGGGTGGCCGGCCGCGGCGGAGAGAGAATCGAGGATCACTCCCGAAAGCGCTCTCCACCCGTATGGCAACGCCCCGTTCCACCGCCGTGCGCGGCACCTCCACCTGGGCCTCCTTCATCAGCGCCTACGTGCTGGTGCTCGACTTCATGGAGGACAGCTTCCGCAAGGAAGGCCTGCCGCCGCTGACCTGGTACGACGTGCTGTGGCTGCTCGATGCGTCGCCGAACGGCCGCATGCGCATGCACGAACTCGCGGAGCGCGCGGTCTACAGCCGCAGCTTCATCTCGCGCATCGTCACCACGCTCGAGGCCGAGGGCCTGGTGGTGCGCGAGGTCGACGAGACCGACGGGCGCGGCCGCGTCGCGGTGCTGACCGAACAGGGCCGCGCGCTGCGCCGCAAGATGTGGCCGCCCTATCAGAAGCTGATCCACGAGATGTTCAACGAGCACATGACGGCTTCGGAGCTCGAATCGATGGAGCGCGGCCTGCGCCGCGTGATCGCGGGCGCGCACCAGCGCAACCAGGACCTGCGCAGCGCCGCGGCGCAGCCCGCCGCCGAACCGCGAACCACCCGCAAGCGCTCGCGTTCGCGCTCGGCCACCCAGCGCTCGGGCGCGTAGCTCAGGCGGACGAAGGCCAGCCCGACAGGAAGCGCGGCGGCACCGCCTCCGTGAGCCAGACCCCGTTTTCCGCGCGATGGAAGGCATGGCCCAGCGCCCTCATGCCGAGCGCGTCGACGCGCAGCACATGCGCCTTGCCATGTCGCTGCCCGACCTGCACGGCGGTCGCCTCGTCGACCGACAGATGCACATGCTGCCGCGTGCCGGGCCGCAGGCCTTCGGCGCGGATCGATGCGAGGAAGCGCGTGGCCGTGCCGTGGAACAGCACGGCCGGTGGCTCCGCCGGTTCGAAGCTGCGGCGGACCTGCGGCGTCGAATGGCCCTGCAGCGCGCGGATGCACCGGCCGTCGGCCGACAACGCGTAGCGCTTCTTCGCGCCGGCATCGACCGCCTGCACGACCTGCGCATGCGTGAGCGCGCGGCCCGCGGCCACCGCGCCGGCCAGCAGCGCATCGATCTCGGCCCAGCCCTCGGCATCGAGCGCCAGCCCGATGGACTCGGGCGCATGCCGCAGCACATAGGCGATGAACCGGCTCGCGTCCTCGGGCGTCATGCGTTCTTCCAGTGGTCGGCCTGCGCGAGCAGCGCATTCCACAGGCGCTGCGCATGCACGGACGGCGGACGGTCGGCCGCGCGGAACAGGTGGTACTCGAGCGGCGGATAGCCCTGCAGCGGCACCGCCACCAGGCCCTTGGGAATGCGGCAGCAGGCATTCACCACCGTCAGCCCGAAGCCCAGCTGGGCGAAGCGCAGCATCAGCTCCCAGCCATCGGCTTCGAGCGAGGGCTGCCACGACACCGACTCGGCCTGCAACAGCCGGCCGAGCAGCTCGCGGTGCGGCCGGCCCGCGGGCGGCACGATCAGGTTCGCACCCTGCAGGTCGCGCAGTCGCACCGAACGGCGCGAGGCCAGCGCGTGCGCGCGCGGCAGCACCAGCACCTGACCGACCACCGTGAGCCGCACCGCATGCAGGTCGGCCGGCACGCCGCCCAGCGGCGCGATGCCCAGTTGCGCCTGGCCGCCGCGCACCGCCTGCACCGCCGCGTCGCGGTTGCGCGTGAGCAGTTGCAGGTGCAGCGACGCACCCGGCCCCGAGAACTGCGACAGCGCCTTGCCGAGCAGGTAGAGGTAGGCGCCCTCGCCGGCCGCGAGGCTCACCACCGCCTGCTCCTGCCCCTGCGCGAGCCCCTTCACGAAGCGCTGGTTGAGCAGCAGCAGCTCGCGCGCATGGCGTGCCACCTGCTCGCCTGCGCTGGTGAGTTGCAGCGCGCTGCCCACGCGCAGGTAGAGCCTGGCGTCGAGCTGCTCCGAGAGCTTGCGCACCTTCGCATGCAGGGCCGGCTGGCTGATGTGCAGCAGGCGCGCCGACTCGCTGAAGTTCAGCGTGTCGGCGAACACGGCGAAGGATTGCAGCGCGTCGAGGTTGGTGCGGGGGATGTCCACCTATCCATTCTATGGATAGCCCATCGCATATCGGTAGTTCCTGGTGATGACCTTCGTTCCTACGATTCACCGCACGAACAAGAAAGGAACACGACATGAGGAACGCATCGCAACATCTCCCGCGCCTGGGCATCGACATCGGCCGCGTGCTGATCGCGGCCGAGCGGGCCGACGGCGGCGACACCGCCTTCATCGGCGGCTCGCTGCAGGACGCGCTCGACACGCCGCCCTACGAAGGCATGTTCGAGGCCGTCGCGCCGCTGGTCGATCGCTTCGAGGGCCGCGTCTGGCTGGTCTCGAAGTGCGGACCGAGCGTGCAGGCCAAGAGCCGCGCCTGGCTCGCGCACCACCGTTTCTTCGAACGCACGGGCATGGCGCGCGGCAACCTGCGCTTCTGCCTGAAGCGTCCGCAGAAGGCCGACCACTGCCGCGAACTGGGCATCACGCATTTCATCGACGACCGCAGCGACGTGCTGGACCATCTCGAAGGCATCGTGCCGAACCGCTACCTGTTCGGCCCGCAGGCCAGGCCCGTGGCCATGGCCGGCCTGGTGCCGCTGCCGGCATGGCGCGATGCGGCGGCGCTGGTGCGTTGACTCACGCCTTGTCAGGCGTCCAGCTCGGGATAGCGCCGGAAGATGCCGTTCTCGTTGAAGGCGATGCGGCGCGGGCTCTGCAGATACGCCTGCACGCGCTGGCGGCGCCGGACGTTGGCATGCAGCTTCGCCACCGCCGGCGTCTTCGCGAGCGCATGCGCGGTGGCCTTGGGAAAGGCGTACTGCAACCCGTCGACCAGCTGGAACAGCGAGAGGTCGGCATAGGTCAGCACATCGCCCACCAGGTGCAGGTCGCCCGAGGGATTGCGCTGCAGCACGCGCTCGAACCAGTTCAGGAACTTCGGAATGCGCTGCTCGCGGAAGGCCTTCGCGCGCGCCAGCGCGGCGTCGCGCTGGTCCTCGTAGTAGTCGCCGGTCGAGATCGGATGGTGCGTGTCGTGCGCCTCGGCCACCGCGTCGGCGATGGTGAGCTGCAGCTGGTGCGTCCACAGACCGTCGGATTCGCCGACGCCGGCCAGGCCCAGGCGCGGCCCCAGGTAGAGCAGGATCGCGGCGGTCTGGCCGACGACGATGTCGCCGTCGACGAGGAAGGGCGGCGCGAACGGCGGCCGCGTCTGCAGCGGATCGGCGAGCCGGCGGCCGAGGGCGCTTTCGCCGCCGCCCTGGTCCTCGCGCTCGCGCGCCACGTCGACATAGTCGGCACCGGCGGCCTCGAGCGCGAGCCGCACGAATTCGCCGCGGCCCTGGATGGTGGGCCAGTAATGGAGTTGGTAAGGCATGCGGCCATGGTGGCAGGCCCCGCTCGGCGCCGCAACCGCCGGCGTCCAACTGTCGAACTTCGATGACAAGGACGCGCGCGTTTCGCGAACCGGCTCAGCGCAGCAGCATGCCCAGCAGCACCGCCACCAGCAGCGCGAGGTAGCCCCAGGCATGCACGCGGTCGGGCAGGCGGCCGATCAGCGGCGCGGCGGCGCGCACGCCCAGCAGCGATCCCGCGACCAGCGCGGCGAAGGCCGGCAGGTCCACGTAGCCGAGGTGCCAGCCCTCGAGCGCCGCGCCCGAGCGCCAGGCCAGCGCCATGTAGGTGGCCGTGCCGGCCAGCGCGATGGGCAGCGACAGCGGGTTGGCCATGGCGGTGGCACGCGTCATGTCGATGCCGCGGCGGCGCATCAGCGGCACGGTCATCACGCTGCCGCCCACGCCGAGGAAGGCGGCGATCAGGCCGATGACGAAGCTGCCCGCGGTGGCGATGCCGCGCGACAGCGGCTCGCCGACCGCCGAGGCGGTGACGCTGCGCACGATGAAGCCCGGCCGCAGCAGGCAGTCGAGGATGGTGATACCCAGGTAGACGATGAAGGCCAGCCGCACGAATTCGCCATCGGCCCGCACGGCGGCCGCGGCACCGACGATGGCGCCCAGGCCGATGAAGCCGAGCAGCGGGCGGATCAGCGGCCAGTCGATGGTGCCGGCGCGCTGGTGACGTCGCGTGGCGAGCATCGCGCTCACGATCATCACGCAGGTCGAGGTGGCCACGGCGATGTGCATGGCCGCGTGGCCGGTTTCGCTGTGCTCGCCATGCGCGAGCAGCAGCACGCGGTAGAGCAGCGGCACCACGACGAAGCCGCCACCGAAACCGAACAGCACGGTGGTGACGCCCGCGAGGCCGCCGAAGACCGCGAGCACGAGATAGATCCACACGAGAGGCACTCCAGGAGAACGAAAACAGGCCTCGACGATAGGCCGGTGCCGCGCGGCGCGCCCGCGCAAGCCGGACAATGATGTTTTCGTTCCGGCCAACCCTTTCTCCCCATGCGCAATGTCCCGATCGATGCCGTCGACGCCATCGCCCGCCCGGTGCTCGCGATCGGCACCGACTACCCGCCGGGCCAGCTGCTGCCCACGCACAGCCATCGGCGCGCGCAGTTCCTCTACGGCGCGACCGGCGTGATGGAGGTCGGCACCGACGACGGCGCCTGGGTGGTGCCGCCGCAGCGCGGCGTATGGATACCGGCGGGCCAGCCGCATCGCGTGCGCATGCTCGGCGTGAGCACGCGCAGCCTCTACATCGAGCCGCGCGAGGCGCCGCGCCCTGGCCGCCAGTGCGAGGTGCTCGAGGTGTCGCCGCTGCTGCGCCAGCTGCTGATGGCGGCCGTCGAGGTGCCCGCCGAGTACGAGCGCCAGGGCCGCGACGCCCTGCTGATGCGGCTCGCGCTGCACGAACTGGCGCGCGCCGAGGCATTGCCGCTGCATCTGCCGCTGCCGCGCGAGCCGGCGCTGGCCGCGCTGTGCCTGGACTTCCTGCGCGCGCCCGACATCCATGCCACGCCCGCGCAATGGGCGGCACGGCTGCATGTGAGCGAACGCACCTTCAGCCGCCGCTTCGGCCGCGAGACCGGCATGGCCTTCGGCCAGTGGCGTCAGCGCGCCTGCGTGCTGCTGGCGCTGTCGCGACTGGCGTCCGGCGAAGCGGTGACGACGGTGGCACTCGACCTGGGCTACGACAGCCCCGCCGCCTTCTCCACCATGTTTCGCCGCACGCTGGGCCGACCGCCCTCGCACTTCGCCGAAGCGGGCGCTCAGAGCTCCATGCGATAGCCGACGCTGTAGATCGACTTGATCCAGTCCTCCGAGCCGCCAGCCTCGGCGAGCTTGCGGCGCAGGTTCTTGACGTGGCTGTCGATGGTGCGGTCGGTGACCACGCGCCGGTCGTCGTAGATGCGGCCCAGTAGCTGGTCGCGCGAGAAGGCACGGCCCAGCGCGCCATGCAGCACGGCCAGCAGGCGGAACTCGACCGGCGTGAGGTCGAGTTCGCGGCCGCGCACGCTGGCGCGGCCCGTGGCTTCGTCGACCCGCAGCGGCACCGGCGCCGGCGCGGCCAGGGGGCTGGCGCTCGCGGTTCGATGCCGCCGCAGCACCGCGCCCACGCGCGCCACCACCTCGCGCGGACTGAAGGGTTTGCACACGTAGTCGTCGGCGCCGATCTCCAGCCCCAGCAGGCGATCGACCTCCTCGACGCGCGCGGTGACCATGATCACCGGCACCGCGCCGATGCGGCGCAGGTCGCGGCAGATCTCCACGCCGTCGCGCCCGGGCAGCATCAGGTCGAGCAGCACCAGGTCGGGCCGCTGCGCGTGGAAGGCCGGCAGCGCGGCGTTGCCGTCGGCCACCCAGTGGTGCGTGTAGCCCGCGGCCGCGAGGTAGTCGCCGAGCACGGCCGCCAGCCGTGGCTCGTCCTCGACGACGAGCACATGGCCCGGGGTCTGAAGGCCCATGCTCATTGAAAGACCTTCGTGCTTCGCACTGCGGTGCGAGCTTGCTTGGGACGGCCCGGCGCGGCGCTCATGCATCGATCCCCGGCAGGTCGATGACGATGCGCAGCCCGCCGAACGGCGAGGCCTGCGCCTCGATGCGGCCCTCGTGCGCCTCGACGATGTTGCGGCAGATCGCGAGGCCCAGACCGCTGCCGCCGCTCGCTCGGTTGCGCGAGCCCTCGACGCGGTAGAAGCGCTCGAACAGCTTCTCGAGCTTGTCGAGCGGCACGCCGGGCGCGCTGTCCTCGACCACGATGCGCACGCCGCTCTCATGACGATCGGCGCGCAGCTGCACCACGCCGCCGCGGTCGGTGTAGCGCAGCGAGTTCTCGAGCAGGTTCGCGATCAGCTGCTGCAGCCGCCGCTCGTCGCCGCTGAGGGACAGCGGTGTCGGCGCCATATGCACGCGCAGCTCGAGGCCCTCGGCCTCGAGCCGGCCCTGCATGCTGCCGACCGCCGCGCGCAGCACGGTCGCGACGTCGATCGGCGTGCGCCGGTAGGTCATCGCGCCGATGTCGGTCAGCGAAAGATCGTGCAGGTCGTCGACCAGCTTGCCCAGCCGGCCGACCTCGGCATGCATCGCGTCGACCGACTGCGCGGTGGTCGAGCGGATGCCGTCCTGGATTGCCTCGAGCTCGGCGCGCAGCACCGCCAGCGGCGTGCGGAGTTCGTGCGAGATGTCGGCCATGAAGGTGCGGCGCGCGCGCTCGGTGTGCTCGAGCGTTTGCGCCATGCGGTTGAAGTCCTTCGCGAGATGGCCGAGCTCGTCGTTCGAACCGACCTCGATGCGCGAGGCGTAGTCGCCGGCCGCCAGCCGCTGCGTGGCGCCGGCCATGCCGCGCACACGACGCAGCAGCGCGCGCGACAGCACGAAGGTCAGCAGCGCCGCCACCGCGATCGAGCCCAGGCCGATCAGCGTCAGCGCCTTGAACTGCCGCTCGAGGAAGCGCGCGTCGTCCTTGGGCAGCACGTCCTCGAAGGGCACCATCGCCACCCAGCCGACGATGCGCCCGTCGACCGTCACCGGCAGCCGGATCGAGTCCGGCCCGACCGAGGGATTGCCGACCACGCGGCGCAGCTGCGCGTCGAGCAGGCCGATGCGCGCGAGAGCGCCGGTCTGGTCGGACGAGGCGAGCTGCGGCGCCGGATCCACGCCGGGCTCGCGCGCGATCGGCAGCACCAGCTCCATCCAGTTGCGGAAATCCTGCCGCAGGAACTGCCAGTCGCCATGCGCCGCATAGGCCGCGGCCACGCGCGGCACCATCTCCTCGACATGCGCGCGACCCTGCTGGTTGAGGTAGCCGAGGAAGCCGCGCGCGAACACGAAGCGCATCGCGCCGGCCTGAACCACCACCACGGCGGCGCAAGCCACCAGCACGAAGAAGAAGAGCTTGGTCCGGATGCCGATTCTCATGATGGACACCGATGATGCCGCGCGGCCGGCAAACGCAAGCAAGGCCATGCGGGCGGTGCGATCTTCACAGTTGCTCCACATTGCGCCCGCAACATCGGCGCGATGGCAGTTTTCGCGGACCGCGGCGCGGGGCAGATCGGGGCCGACCACCCGCCGCCCACCCCAATGAGCACCCCCATGAAAAAGGCCGGAAGCCCCTTGGAGCTTCCGGCCTTTTTGCCGTGTGTCTGGTCCCGCCGCCAGGAATCGAACCTGGATCTCAGCCTTCGGAGGGCCGAATTCTATCCGTTGAAATACAGCGAGAAATGGGTTTCCGGTGAAACCGCAGCCTCACATTATCGCCTATCACGCGGCCGCTGTTTCGGCTTCGTGCACGGCCGCGCCATTCGCCCCCGTCTGCCGCGTGAAACCGAGGCCCGCGAGGTACACGCGGAAGGTGCGCCGGCCCGTGGGCACGAGGTCGAAGGCCGCGGGATCGAGCAGCCAGTTCTGGATCAGTCCGCTGATCAGCGCATGCAGCCCCTGCGCCGCAACGCTGCCGGGCACCGGCAGCTTGATGCGGGCGCGCCGCGCGGCCAGCCGCAGGGCCTTCTCGAAATCGACCACGCAGGCGTTGCGCGCGTCGAGGTGGCGCTGCTGCACCGAGGCCATGTCGTGGGTGTATTCGACCTTGTGGGTCGCCACGTCGAACACGCGGCGCACCTGCGGGTCGGTGGTCATGAGGGTCAGCGCGTGCACCATGCCCTCCTCGATCTCGGCCAGCGGGTCGTCGTGGCTCAGGGCCGCGGCCTTGGGCGGCGCCTCGAGCGGAAGGATGACCCGCTCCATCATCGCGTTGAAGAGATCGGCCTTGTCCTTGAAGTGCCAATAGATGGCGCCCCGCGTCGCCCCGGCCTGCTGCGCGATCTGCTGCAGCGTGGTCTGGGAGACCCCCTGCGCCTGAAACAGCAGCTCCGCGGCATCGAGCAGTCGATTCCGCGTCGCCAGTGCTTCTTCCTTCGTACGACGTGCCACCAAGTCTCCTGATTTGTATAGGCAACGCCCTTTGCATATCGTGGGGCCATTGCGTGGATGTCACTATACATCCATGAATGTATGTAAACTGTCGCCCTTCCCGATGGCCCACCTGGCCGTGCTGGCTTTCCGGCACGGCCGCAGAAATCGCCGTCTCCCGTCTTCGCTTCAAAGGAATCGCATGCCTCTCCTGCATGTTTCGCGCCCATCGTTTCTTTCGCCGCGCCTCGCGACCGTGGCTGCCGTCGTGTTGCTGGTCATCGCTGGTTGTTCGAAGAACGATGCCCCCGCCGGTGCCGGCGCGGGTGGCGGCGGTGGCGGCGGCGCCCGTCCCGCTCCCGAAGTGGGCGTGATCGTCGCGACCCCGGGCGACGTCGGCCTGGTGACCGAACTGCCGGGCCGCCTCGAGGCCTCGCGCGTGGCCCAGGTGCGTGCGCGTGCCGCCGGCATCCTGCTCAAGCGCGAGTTCCGCGAAGGCAGCGACGTGAAGGCCGGCCAGCTGCTGTTCCGCATCGACCCGGCACCGCTGGTGGCCGCCACGCAGAACGCGCAGGCCGCGCTGGCCCGCTCCGAAGCCAATGCCGCGCAGGCCAAGGCCCTGGCCGACCGCTACAAGCCGCTGGTCGAGGCCAATGCGGTGAGCAAGCAGGAATACGTCAACGCGGTGGCTTCGCAGAAGACCGCCGAGGCCGACGTGGCCGCCAGCCGCGCCGCGCTGCAGACCGCGAAGATCAACCAGGGCTATGCCGACGTGACCTCGCCGATCTCGGGCCGCATCGGCCGCGCGCTGGTCACCGAGGGCGCGCTGGTCGGCCAGGGCGATGCCACCGAGCTCGCCGTGGTGCAGCAGATCAATCCGCTGTACGTGAACTTCACGCAGTCGGCTTCCGACGTGCTCAAGCTGCGTCGCGCGGTCGCCGCGGGCCAGTACAAGCGCGCCGGCGGCGAAGACGCCGCGAGCATCCGTCTGGTGCTCGAGGACGGCACCGACTACGGCCAGGACGGCAAGCTGCTGTTCTCCGACCTCACGGTCGACGCCACCACCGGCCAGGTCACGCTGCGCGCCGAGATTCCCAACCCCAAGGGCGAGCTGCTGCCCGGCCTCTACGTGCGCGTGAAGCTCGAGCAGGCGCAGGTCAGCAACGCGATCACGGTGCCGCAGCAGGCGGTCACGCGCACCCAGCAGGGTGACCACCTGACGGTGGTGGGCGCGGACGGCAAGCTGAGCCAGCGCACGGTGAAGATCAGCGCCGCCAAGGACAACCAGTGGGTGGTGCTCGAAGGCCTGAAGGCCGGCGAACAGGTGATGGTCGACGGCTTCCAGCGCCTGCAGATGATGCCGCCGGGCACGCCCGTGAAGGCCGTCCCGTGGACGAAACCGAATCCCAACGGTGCGGCGCCCACCGCCGCGCCGGCAGCCTCTGGCGCGGCACCCGCCCCCCAGAAGGCAGCCTCGGCTCCGGCCGAGAAGAAGTAATCAAGGAGCGCGCCCGCAATGGCCAAATTCTTCATCGATCGACCCATCTTCGCGTGGGTGATCGCACTGTTCGTCATCGTTCTCGGCGGCGTGTCCATCACGCAGTTGCCGATCGCCCAGTACCCGCCGGTGGCGCCGCCCGCCATCGTGATCAACGTGGCCTATCCGGGCGCCTCGGCCCAGACGCTCGAGGACAGCGTGCTGTCCGTGATCGAGCGCGAAATGAATGGCTCGCCCGGCCTGATCTACATGGAATCGGTGGCGCAGGCCGACGGTACCGGCGCGATCACCATCAGCTTCGAGCCCGGCACCAATGAAGACCTCGCGCAGGTCGACGTGCAGAACCGGCTCTCGCGCGCCACGCCGCGGCTGCCCTCGGCGGTGACGCAGCAGGGCGTGCAGGTCGACAAGTCGCGCGACAACTTCCTGCTGTTCGCGTTGCTCTCGTCGGACAACCCCGACGTCGACCCGGTGGCGCTCGGCGACTACGTCGCGCGCAACATCGTGCCCGAGCTGCAGCGCATCGAGGGCGTGGGCAAGGTGCAGCTGTTCGGCTCCGAGAACGCGATGCGCATCTGGATCGACCCGGCCAAGCTGCAGGGCTTCAACCTGTCGCCGGCCGACGTCAACAACGCGATCCGCGCCCAGAACGCCCAGGTGGCCTCGGGCACGCTCGGCGACCTGCCGAACGTGCCGGGCCAGGCCATCGCCGCCACGGTGACGGTCAACGGCCAGCTCACCAGCGTCGAGCAGTTCCGCGAGATCGTGCTGCGCGCCAACACCGACGGCTCGACCGTGCGCCTGAAGGACGTGGCGCGCGTCGAGCTCGGCGGCCAGAGCTATGCCACCTCGGCGCGCCTGAACGGCGTGCCCGCGGTGGGCGTCGGCGTGCAGCCCACGCCGACCGGCAACGCGCTGCGCTCGGCCAAGGCCGTGCGCGCGAAGATGGCCGAACTCCAGCGCTACTTCCCCAAGGGCGTGAAATGGGACATCCCCTACGACAGCTCGCGCTTCGTGCAGATCTCGATCACCGAAGTGGTGAAGACGCTGTTCGAAGCCGTCGCGCTGGTGTTCCTCGTGATGTTCCTGTTCCTGCAGAACTGGCGCTACACGATCATCCCGACCATCGTGGTGCCGATCGCGCTGCTCGGTACCTTCGCCACCCTGCTCGCTTTGGGCTTCTCGATCAACGTGCTGACCATGTTCGGCATGGTGCTGGTGATCGGCATCGTGGTGGACGATGCGATCGTGGTGGTGGAGAACGTCGAACGCATCATGAGCGAGGAAGGGCTGTCGCCGCTGGACGCCACCCGCAAGGCGATGCAGCAGATCTCGGGCGCCATCATCGGCGTGACCGTGGTGCTGATCTCGGTGTTCGTGCCGCTGGCCTTCTTCGCGGGTTCGACCGGCAACATCTACCGCCAGTTCTCGGCGGTGATGGTGGCCTCGATCGGCTTCTCGGCCTTCATGGCCCTGTCGCTCACGCCGGCGCTGTGCGCCACGCTGCTCAAGCCGGTGGAAGCCGGCCACCACCACGAGAAGCGCGGCTTCTTCGGCTGGTTCAACCGCGGCTTCTCGCGCACCGCCAAGGGCTATGAAAGCATCGTCGCGCGCATCCTGCGCCGCGCCGCGCGCTACCTGATCATCTACGCGGCGATCATCGGCGCGGTGGTGTACTTCTATACCCATCTGCCGAGCTCGTTTCTGCCGCAGGAAGACCAGGGCAACATCATCGTGAACGTGCAGCTGCCGCCGGGCGCGACGCAGGAGCGCGCGCTGTCGGTGATGCAGCAGGTCGAAGGCTTCATCATGAAGCAGCCCGAAGTGCAGAGCATCGTGAGCGTGATGGGCTTCAGCTTCTCGGGCCAGGGCCAGAACGCGGGCCTCGCCTTCGTGACGCTCAAGGACTGGGAGGAGCGCAAGGACCCGGGCAACTCGGCCAGCGCGCTCGCCGGCCGGGCCTTCGGCGCGCTCTCGGGCATCCGCGACGCCTTCATCTATCCGCTGAGCCCGCCGCCGATTCCCGAACTGGGCAACGCCAGCGGCTTCAGCTTCCGGCTGCAGGACCGCGCGGGCGCGGGCCACGACGCGCTCGTCAACGCGCGCAACCAGCTGCTGGGCATGGCCGCGCAAAGCAAGATCCTGTCGCAGGTCCGTCCCGACGGCCTGGAAGACGCACCGCAGTTGCAGATCGACATCGACCGCGACAAGGCCAACGCCCTGGGCGTGAGCTTCGACGCGATCAATGGCGCGCTGTCGACCGCGCTGGGTTCGAGCTACATCAACGACTTCCCGAACCGCGGCCGCCTGCAGCGCGTGGTGGTGCAGGCCGACGCCCCGGCGCGGATGCAGCCCGACGACATGCTCAAGCTCAACGCGACCAACGCGCAGGGCCAGCCGGTTCCGCTGGGCGCGTTCGCGACCACCAAGTGGGTGACCGGCGCGACGCAGACCGTGCGCTACAACGGCTACCCCGCGATGCGCATCAGCGGCGACGCGGCGGCCGGCTACAGCACCGGTGCCGCGATGGCCGAGATGGAGAAGCTCGCCTCGCAGCTGCCGCAAGGCTTCGGCTTCGAATGGACCGGCCAGTCGCGCGAGGAAAAGCTCGCCGGCTCGCAGGCCATGATCCTCTACGGCTTCGCGATCCTGGCGGTGTTCCTCTGCCTGGCCGCGCTGTACGAGAGCTGGTCGATCCCGCTGTCGGTGATCCTGGTGGTGCCGCTGGGCGTGATCGGCGTGCTGCTCGCGACGCTGCTGCGTTCGTACTCGAACGACGTGTACTTCCAGGTGGGCCTGATCACGATCATCGGCCTGTCGGCGAAGAACGCGATCCTGATCATCGAGTTCGCCAAGGACCTGCAGGCGCAGGGCCGCGGCGTGATCGAGTCGGCGCTGGAGGCCGCGCACCTGCGGTTCCGGCCGATCATCATGACCTCGCTGGCCTTCGGCCTCGGCGTGGTGCCGCTGTTCACGGCCTCGGGCGCCGGCTCGGCGAGCCAGCGCGCGATCGGCACCGGCGTGCTCGGCGGCATGGTGACGGGCACCCTGCTCGCGGTGATCTTCGTGCCGGTCTTCTTCGTGGTGGTGCGCACGCTGTTCAAGGGCAGCGCGCGCCAGCGCGAGGCCGACAAGCGGCATGCGCAAGCCGCCGGCATCTCGGAGGAAAAACATGAACCTCAATAACAAACTGATTCCCACCGCGCTGGCGGCCTCGCTGCTGCTGGCCGGCTGCTCGCTGATCCCGACCTACGAGCGTCCGGCGGCGCCGGTGCCCACCACCTACCCGGGCGACCCAACGCAGCCGGCCGGGCCGGCGGCGTCCTCCATGCCCTGGCAGGACTTCTTCACCGACCCGCGCCTCGCGGGCCTGATCCAGACCGCGCTGGCGAACAACCGCGACCTGCGCGTCTCGGTGCTCAACATCGAGCAGGCGCGCGCGCAGTTCCAGATCCAGCGCGCCGACCTGTTCCCGGCGCTGGGCCTGTCGGGCAACGGCTCGCGCTCGAGCCCCAACGTCTACCAGGCGATCGACAGCAGCCAGGGCAGCGTGAGTTCGCAGTACTCGGTCAACCTCGGCATCACCGCCTGGGAGATCGACTTCTTCGGCCGCATCCGCGCGCTGAAGGACCAGGCGCTGGCGCAATACCTCGCCACCGACGAAACGCGCAAGGCCGCGCAGATCAGCCTGATCGCCGCGGTCGCCAACGGCTGGCTCACGGTGCTGGCCGACGACGAGCTGCTCGAGATCACGCGCCAGACCCTCAGCACGCGCGAGGAATCGGTGCGGCTGACCAAGCTGCGCTTCGACAACGGCGTGTCGTCGGAGCTCGATTTCCAGGCCGCCAACTCGCTGGCCGAGACCGCGCGCGCCGCCTATGCGCAGCAGCTGCGCACGCGCCAGCAGGACGAGAACGCGCTCGCGCTGCTGCTGGGCGCGCCGGTGCCGGCGAGCGCCTTCGAGGGCGCCAAGGGCCTGGGCGGCATCCGCCCGATCCCCGACGTGCCCGCGGGCCTGCCCTCCGACCTGCTGGCCGAGCGGCCCGACATCCGCGCGGCCGAGCAGCAGCTGATCGGCGCCAACGCCAACATCGGCGCGGCGCGCGCGAACTTCTTCCCGCGCGTCTCGCTGACCACCTCGATCGGCACCGCGAGCAGCGAGTTCTCGAACCTGTTCGACCGCGGCACCAAGGCCTGGAGCTTCGCGCCCTCGGTCACGCTGCCGCTGTTCGACGCGGGCCGCAACATCGCGGGCCTCGACTCGGCCAAGGCCGGGCGCGAGATCGCGGTGGCTCAGTACGAGAAGTCGATCCAGACCGCGTTCCGCGAAGTGGCCGATGCGCTCGCGGGCCGCGCCACCTTCGGCGAGCAGGCGCGCGCGCAGCGGGCGCAGGCCGATGCCGAGGCGGTGCGCTTCAAGCTCTCGGACCTGCGCTACCGCAACGGCGTGGCCAGCGCGCTCGACCTGCTCGACGCGCAGCGCTCGCTGTTCACGGCGCAGCAGTCGGCCGTGACCACGCAGCTGCAACTGCTGCAGAACCAGGTCACGCTGTACAAGACGCTGGGCGGCGGCTGGGCCTCGCGCGACGCCGCCGGTGCCACGACCACCGGGCAGGCGACGGGCGCCAAGCCGGGCGCGGCGGCCACCGGCGCGGCGCCCGCGGCGCCCGCCGCGACCACCGGCACGGCCGAAACGCCGCCCGCCGTCGTCATCCGTCGCAAGGGCTGAAGCCGCCTCGACGGTTGTTTGCGCGCAAATCCGCGCACGCTCATGCGACCGGCCCTTCGCCTTGCGGCGAAGGGCCTCTCTATAATCGTCGGTTGATTCGAAAAACGCCCCCCGACGAGCCCCCGATTTTGAGGACGCCATGAGCGCAGACCCGCATTACCAGGCCACCGAAGAAGCCCACACCGGTCCGATCAAGAATCCCAAGCAACTGCTGCTGGCGGTCTTTTTCTCCTTCCTCGCACCCATCTTCATCATCGTGGGCCTCGTGGCCTATGTGGTGTCCGGCAACAAGCCGGCCGGTACCGCCGAGGGCGACAACATGGCGCTCTACGGCGTCACCAAGGAAGCGCGCGACCGCGAGGTCGGCGAGCGCCTGAAGAAGATCGGCGCGATTGAGATCCGCGATGCCAACCGCCCGCTGGCGGCCGGCGAAGCGGTGTTCAAGGCCCAGTGCGTCGCCTGCCACGGCGCGCCCGGCATTCCCGGCGCACCGCACCTGAACGACGCGGCCGCCTGGGGCCCGCGCATCGGCCAGGGCTACGCCACGCTGCTCGAGCATGCGCTCAAGGGCAAGGGCGCGATGCCGGCCCAGGGCGGCGGCGACTTCGAGGACCTGGAGATCGGCCGTGCCGTGGTCTACATGGCCAATGCCGGCGGCGCCAAGTTCCCGGTGCCCGACCGTCCGGCGGCGGCAGCCCCGGCCGATGGCGCTTCGGCGGCCGCGGCACCCGCGGCTTCTGGCGCGGCGCCTGCCGCTCCGGCGGCCAGCGCCAGCAAGTAATTCAGGAGGGGATCGCGGCCCGCGCGCCGCGTCCGCCCAGCAAAAAGCCGGCTTCGCGCCGGCTTTTTTGTGTTCGCTTGCTACGTTTTAGATAGCAACTCAGGCCTGCGTGGCATGGCGTTCGGCCGGGCTCAGCACATGCCCGAAGCGCGCCGGCAGTTCCGCCGCCGTCACCGTCTCGGGCGTCCACAACCCCTGCTCGATCGCATCGGCCGCCAGGCCCACGTCCTGCGTGTGGACCAGTCCCAGCCCGAGGTCCGCCGACAGATAGAGGTGCCCGTGCTCGTCGAGCAGGCAGCCCCTGACCTCGGCGGCCTGCCCCGTGTGCGCCGTCACCGCGAAGCCGGTCTCGGCGATGCGCCAGACCAGCGGCGCCGCCTCCAGTTCCACGTAGACGCGCTGCGGCCCGTTCTGGAAGAACCACTGGCCGTCGTCGTCGTGCTCGTAGTTGCGGTGGATGAAGTCGATCAGCTTGTCGTGCCGCAGCATCGAGCCCTTGGCGGCCGGAAACGGCCCCTGGGCCTGGGTGCGGTCGTCGCGCATGTACCAGTTGCCGCGCGCGTCGAGGCCGAGCCAGCCGTAGCAGTGCGGAACGTTGGGCCACTTGGCCAGGGCCTGTCTGACGATGTCGTCCATGGCCTCATTGTCCCCGCGCAGCGGCGCGCACCGCGTCGGCCGGCACGCCGGCCTGGCGGCAGAGCCAGCGCCCGACCTGCTCGGGCATGCCGCGCACATGGCCAGGCGGCCGCCCCATCGGAAAGCCCACGTGGCCGCCGTGCGCGGGCTGCCACAGCGTGACGTGGCGGCCGACCTCGCCAGGCCGCGGCAGGCTGGCCGCGGGAATGAAGGGATCGTTGCGCGCATTCACCGCCAGCGCGGGCACGCGGATCGCGCCCAGGTGCGGCTTGGCCGAGCCGCGCCGCCAGTAGTCGTCCGCGTCGACGAAGCCGTGCAGCGGCGCGGTGAAGACGTCGTCGAAGGTCCGCAGGTCGCGCGCGGCCGCGAGCCGGGCGCCGTCGAACAGCCCCGGGAACTGCGCCAGCTTGGCCAGCGCCTTGGGCTTCATGGTCGCGAGGAACATGCGGGTGTAGACCAGCCGGTTGAAGCCGCGGCCGATGGCATCGCCGCCCGCCGCGAGATCGAGCGGCGAGCACACCGAGGCGACCGCGCTCACCACCCGCGAGGCGCTCTCGCCGGCCTCGCCGGCCCAGCGCATCAGCGCATTGCCGCCGAGCGAGACGCCGGCCGCGAGCACCGGCGCGCCGTCCTTGCGGCTCGCGCGCATGCGCGCGAGGATCCAGCCGATCTCCTCGAAGTCGCCCGAATGGTAGGCGCGCGGCGCGAGGTTCATCTCGCCGCTGCAGCCGCGGAAATGCGGCACGGCGAAGTCCATGCCGCGCGCGGCGGCGAAGTCGGCGAAGGCCTCGGCGTAATGGCTGCGCGAGGAGCCCTCGAGGCCGTGGAACAGCACCAGCAGCGGTCGCTCGCCGGGCTCGCCCTGCGAACCGGGCGCATCGGCGAAGTCCACGTCGACGAAGTCGCCGTCGGGCGCGGCCCAGCGTTCGCGCCGGTAGACCGGTGCCGCGCCCTCGAAGCGGCGCGCATAGAGCGCGCCCCAGATCGTCTGCAGGTTGCCGCCGGGCAGCCAGCGCGGCGCCAGGTAATCCATCGCGGATGGCGACGGCGCATCGGGCGTGCCGGAGGGAAAGGAAGAAGGAAGGAACGCGGACATCGAACGAAGGAAGAGAACGCCGGCGCTCAGTGCAGCATCTGCGGCAGCTCGTTCGCGTCGTCGGGCTCGCGCGCGCTGCCCGGGCTCGCATGGTGCGCCACCATACGCCAGCCCTGCGCGGTCTTGTGATAGACGTTGGTCGCCAGCACGAAGGCATGGCGCGGGCCCTCGACCGTGAGCACCTCGATGCGCTCGAGCACGTTGTGGACCGCGCTCGCGATCGAGTCAATCTTGCGCACGTGCGCGGGCGTGGCGTGGATCGCGCCGTTGCCGAACATCTGCTCGAAGGCCGCGCGGATCGCCGCCGAGCCCACCAGCCGCGGGCCCCCCGGGTGGACGCAGAACACCTCGTCCTCGTCGGCCCAGCAGGCCATCAGCGCGTCGATGTCGCCGCGCTGCAGCGCCTCGTAGAAGGCGGCCTCGATGTCGTCGGCGGTGCCGCCGATGGCCGCGGCGGTGCGAAGTGGGGACTTGGGCATGGGCGTGATTCTGCCGCGCCGTGCATGACGCGGGCGCTGCACTGCTTTGGCACGGCGCGCACCGCGCCGCCGCAGCTTCGGGCGATCGACCGTTCCACTTTGGACCATTTGGACAAAACAACGGCCTGAAAAATCATCAAGCCATTGATTCACAAGGATTTTTTCGACTGGCACGCCGCATGCAAGGAGCCTCGCCATCCCGCAACCGGAGCCCTTCCATGAACGTCGGCATCTTCATCCCCATCGGCAACAACGGCTGGCTGCTGTCCGAGAACGCCCCGCAGTACAAGCCCAGCTTCGAGCTCAACAAGGCGATCACGCTGAAGGCCGAGCACTACGGCCTCGACTTCGCGCTGTCGATGATCAAGCTGCGCGGCTTCGGCGGCAAGACGGAGTTCTGGGACCACAACCTCGAGTCCTTCACGCTCATGGCCGGGCTCGCGGCCGTCACCACGAAGATCAAGCTGTTCGCCACCGCCGCCTCGCTGGTCATGCCGCCGGCCATCGTCGCGCGCATGGCCTCGACCATCGACTCGATCTCCAACGGCCGCTTCGGCCTCAACCTCGTCACCGGCTGGCAGCGCCCCGAGTACTCGCAGATGGGCATGTGGCCCGGCGACCAGTTCTTCGGCACGCGCTACGAATACCTGTCCGAATACATCCAGGTGCTGCGCGACCTCTGGGGCACGGGCCGCTGCGACTTCAAGGGCGCGCACTTCCAGATGGACGACTGCCGTCTGAGCCCGCGCCCGCAGGCCGACATGAAGGTGATCTGCGCCGGCCAGAGCGACGCCGGCATGGCGTTCTCGGCCAGGTACGCCGACTACAACTTCTGCTTCGGCAAGGGCGTGAACACGCCGCGCGCCTTCGCGCCCGCGGCCGAGAAGCTGATCGAGGCCAGCGCCGCCACGGGCCGCCACGTCACCAGCTACGTGCTGATGATGGTGATCGCCGACGCGACCGACGAGGCCGCGCGCGCCAAGTGGGAGCACTACAAGGCCGGCGCCGACAGCGAGGCCATCGCCTGGCTCGGCGCGCAGGGCGCGGCCGACACCAGATCGGGCGCCGACACCAACGTGCGCCAGATGGCCGACCCGACCTCGGCCGTGAACATCAACATGGGCACGCTCGTGGGCTCCTACGAGACCGTGGCGCGCCTGCTCGACGAGGTGGCCGAGGTGCCCGGCACCGAGGGCGTGCTGCTGACCTTCGACGACTTCCTCGCAGGCGTCGAGGCCTTCGGCGAGCGCATCCAGCCGCTGATGAAGAGCCGCGCGCACGTGGCGAGCCCGGTGCCCTCGCGCGCCGAACCCGAACGCCTCGCGGCCTGAACCGGAGCACGCCATGAACGCACCGGCCCGCAACGCCACCCTCACCTCGACCACGCCCGTCGGCGCGCCGCGCGCCGCGGGCGCCCCCGCCCCGCTGATCCTGCCCGCGCGCCCCGAGCCGCTCGCGCTGCATGCAAGCGACACCGCGCTCGTCGTGGTCGACATGCAGAACGCCTATGCCTCGCTCGGCGGCTACGTCGATTCGGCCGGCTTCGACATCTCGGGCGCGCAGGGCACCATCGCCGGCATCGTGCGCGCCATCGCCGCGGCGCGCGCGGCCGGCATGCTGGTGGTGTTCCTGCAGAACGGCTGGGACGCCGGCTATGTCGAGGCCGGCGGCCCCGGCTCGCCCAACTGGCACAAGTCGAACGCGCTCAAGACCATGCGCGCACGGCCCGAGCTGCAGGGCCGCTTCCTCGCCAAGGGCGGCTGGGACTACGAACTCATCGACGAGATGAAGCCGCAGCCCGGCGACATCGTCGTGCCCAAGACGCGCTACAGCGGCTTCTTCAACAGCACGCTCGACAGCACGCTGCGCTCGCGCGGCATCCGCCACCTCGTGTTCACCGGCATCGCGACCAATGTCTGCGTCGAGTCCACGCTGCGCGACGCCTTCCACCTCGAGTACTTCGCCGTGATGCTCGAGGACGCCACGCACGAGCTCGGCGGGCCCGCGATCCAGCAGGCCTCGGTCTACAACGTCGAGACCTTCTTCGGCTGGGTCTCCTCGGTCGACCACTTCTGCCGCAGCTTCGCGCCGGCCGCGCTGTCGCAACCCACTCCGGCCGAAACGGCCACCGCCTGATCCTCTTTTCTCCAGGAGTCTTTCCATGCCCAAGCAAGCCATCATCCCGCCCGGCACCGGCGTGCCGCTCGCCCCCTACGTGCCCGGCACGCTCGCCGACGGCGTGCTCTACGTCTCGGGCACGCTGCCCTTCGACAAGGACAACAACGTGGTCCATGTCGGCGACGCCGCCGCGCAGGCGCGCCATGTGCTCGCCACCATCCAGGGCGTGGTCGAGGCCGCGGGCGGCACCATGGACGACGTGACCTTCAACCAGATCATGATCAAGGACTGGGCCGACTACGCGAAGATCAACGCGGTCTATGCCGAGTTCTTCCCGGGCACCAAGCCGGCGCGCTTCTGCATCCAGTGCGGCCTGGTGAAGCCCGACGCGCTGATCGAGATCGCCTCGATCGCGCATGTGGGCCAAAAGGCCTGAGCTCGATGAGCCCCCTGCACTACGAGGTGCATGGCCCTTCGGAGGCCGCGGCCACCGTGCTGCTGTCGTCGGGCCTCGGCGGCTCGGCCGGCTTCTGGCAGCCGCAGCTCGGCGCGCTGGTCGCCGCCGGCCACCGCGTCATCGCCTACGACCAGCGCGGCACCGGCCGCAGCCCCGCCGCGCTGCCCGAGGCCTATGCGATCGCCGACATGGCGCGCGACGTGCTCGAGATCCTCGATGCCACCGGCACCGCGCGATGCCACTTCGCGGGCCATGCGCTCGGCGGCCTCGTGGGCCTGCAGCTCGCGCTCGACGCACCCGCGCGCATCGCGAGCCTGGTGCTCGTCAACGCGTGGGCGCGACCCAATCCGCATTCGGCGCGCTGCTTCGACGCGCGGCTCGCGCTGCTCGGCGCCTGCGGCGCGCGCGCCTATGTCGAGGCGCAGCCGATCTTCCTGTACCCCGCGGCCTGGGCCGCCGAGCATGCGCAGCGCGTGGCCGACGAGGTCGACCACGCGTTCGCGCACTTCCCGGGCGAGGCCAACATGCGCGCGCGCATCGGCGCGCTGCGCGCCTTCGACGTCGCCGCGCGCCTCGGCGAGATCGCCGCGCCCGCGCTGATCGCGGCCGCCAAGGACGACGTGCTCGTGCCCTGGACCTGCTCGCAGCACCTGGCCGACGGCCTGCGCGACGTCACGCTCGACTTCGTCGCGCACGGCGGCCATGCCCACAGCGTGACCGAGGCCGAGGCCTTCAACCGCGGACTGCTCGATTTCCTCTCGCGGGTCGCCGCACCCGCCGCCATCGCATGACCACTTCCACTTCGCTCGACGACGCGGCGCTCGCGCTGCTCTTCACCGCCGCGCGCAGCCACAACGGCTGGACCGACGAACCGGTGTCCGACGCCCAGCTGCGCCAGCTGCACGCGCTCGCCAGCCTCGGGCCGACCTCGGCCAACTGCTCGCCCGCGCGCTTCGTGTTCGTGCGCACGCCCGAGGGCAAGGCCCGGCTCGCGCCCGCGCTGTCCAAGGGCAACCTCGACAAGACCATGAGCGCACCCGTCACCGTCATCGCCGCCTGGGACCGCAGGTTCTACGACCGGCTGCCCACCCTCTTCCCGCATGCCGATGCGCGCAGCTGGTTCACCGGCAGCCCCGAGGCCGCGCACGAGACGGCCTTCCGCAACGCCAGCCTGCAGGCCGGCTACCTGCTGCTGGCGGCGCGCGCGCTCGGGCTCGACGCGGGCCCGATGTCGGGCTTCGACAAGGCCAAGGTCGACGCCGCCTTCTTCGAGGGCAGCGACTGGACCGTCAACTTCCTCATCAACCTCGGCCACGGCGACGCGTCGAAGCTGTTCGGGCGCCTGCCGCGCCTGGGCTTCGACGAGGCCTGCGTGCTGGCCTGAAAGCACCTGGCATGCAACACGCCATGGCCTCCATTCCGACGCCCGCCGGGTTGCCGCCCGGCCTGCAGAAAAGCGACTATCGCAACGCAATGGCGCGACTGGGCGCGGCCGTCAACATCATCACCACCGACGGTCCCGCGGGCCGCGCCGGCTTCACGGCCTCGGCCGTCTGCAGCGTGACCGACGAGCCGCCGACCCTGCTCGTGTGCCTCAACCGCTCGGCCTCGGTGTACCCGGCCTTCAAGGCCAATGGCGTGCTGTGCGTGAACGTGCTGGCCGCGGGCCACCAGTCGCTGTCCGCGCTGTTCGGCGGCCGCACGCCGATGGACGAGCGCTTCGCCGCCGGTCGCTGGCGCCGCGACGCCACCGGCTCGCCGATGCTCGAGGACGCGGCCGTCTCCTTCGACTGCCGCGTGATGCACGCCACCAGCGCGGGCACGCACGACGTGCTGTTCTGCGAAGCCGTGGCCATCGCCATCGGCGGCGCGGCACAGGGACTGATCTACTTCGACCGGCGCTATCACGAGATCGCGGCGCCGCCGCACTGAAGCCGCGGTCTCAACGCGGCTCGATACCCTGCAGCACGATGCGCTGCACGTTCTCCACCGTGCGCTCGAAGAAGCCCTCGTCGTCGAGCGTGTGACCCGACAGCGCCTGCACCTGCACGCCGAAGTCGGCGTAGTGCTGCGTGATCGCCCACAGCGCGAAGATCAGGTGCGGCGGATCGACCGGCGCGAGCTTGCCGGCCTCGACCCAGGCGCGGATCACTTCGGATTTCTTCTCCACCAGCGTGCGCAGCTCGCGATCGAGTTCGTCACGCAGCAGTGGCGCGCCCTGGATCATCTCGAGGCAGAACAGGCGCGAGGCATCGGGCCGGTCGCGCGAGATCACGAGCTTGCGGCGGATGTAGTCGCCGATCGCCTCGCGCGGATCCTGCTCGGCACTGAAGCCGCGCAGCGGCTCGAGCCACAGCGCGAGCAGGTCGCGCAGCACGTTGACGTAGAGCTCCTCCTTGTTCGCGAAGTAGTACAGCAGGTTGCTCTTCGACACGTCGGCGCGCGCGGCCACCTGGTCGATCGAGGTGCCGTGCAGCCCGAAACGCGAGAACAATCCGAGCGCCGCGCCCAGGATCGCGCTGCGCTTGTTCTCGATCTGGCGCAGCCGCCGGTTCACCGCCGACGCGCTGCGCACGGCGGGCTTGCGGCTCGGCTTCTCGCTGTGGCTGGCCGCGGCCAGCGCCTTGGTCTTCGGCATCTTCCCTCGCTCTTTCTTTGTTCGTCGATCGTCGTCGGTCATGGGTTCGGAACGCGCACCACTGTAAGGCCGCGATGCATCGCACCGCGCCGCGCCGGTGTTGACCAGGCCCCACGGCGCACCATGCTGACGCGACGAAAGCGATTTGTCCATTTGGTCCAACTGGCACAGACGTTGCATGGCGAAAGGCATGCCAAGCCCATGGAGCCTTTCGCCATGACCCTGCTGTCCGTTCCCATCATCGATCTCGCGCCGTACTTCGCCGGCACCGCCGAAGGCAAGGCCGAGGTCGCGCACAAAGTCGACGAAGCCTGCCGCAGCATCGGCTTCCTCGTGATCACCAACCACGGCATCGCGCCCGAGCTGATCGCGCGCGTGGCCTCGCTCTCACGGCGCTTCTTCGAGCTGCCCCTGGCCGACAAGCGCAAGGTCGACCGCCCGCGCGAGGACGCGGTGCGCGGCTACAGCGCGGTCGGCGAGGAAGGCCTCTCGTACAGCCTCGAGGAAGCGGCACCGGGCGACCTCAAGGAGTCGTTCTCGATCGGCCCCTCGAACGTGCCCGACGACGACTACCACCGCGGTCCCGCCGCAGGCCCGCACTTCGAGCCCAACAGCTGGCCGCCGATCGAGGGCTTCCGCGAAGCCTACGAGGGCTACTTCGAGGCGATGAGCGATCTCTCGCGCTCGCTGATGCGCGTGTTCGCGCTCGGCCTCGCGCTGCCCGAGCGCTTCTTCGACGACAAGATCGACCGCCACATCAGCATGTTCCGCGTGCTGAGCTATCCGCCGCAGCGCGAGCAGCCGCTGCCGGGCCAGCTGCGCGCGGGCGCGCACAGCGACTACGGCAGCCTCACGATCGTGCTGCCCGACGACAAGGGCCTGCAGGTGTTCAACAAGGCCGGCCAGTGGGTCGACGTGCCGCAGGTCGAGGGCGGCCTGGTCGTCAACATCGCCGACCTGATGATGCAGTGGACCAACGACCAGTGGGTGTCGACGCTGCACCGCGTGATCAACCCGCCCTTCGAGGTGGCGAGCACCAACCGACGGCAGTCGCTGGTGTTCTTCCACCAGCCCAACTACGACGCGATGGTCGAGTGCCTGCCGAGCTGCCTCGCGCCCGGCGAACAGCCGAAGTACGCGCCGATCTCCTCGGGCGACCACCTGACCTCGAAGTTCGTCAAGCAGACGACCTTCGGCGGCACCAAGGTGACGGCATAGAGCACATGGCCCACCTGTCCTACGTCAACGTCTTCGCGAAGGACGTGGTCGCGCTCAGCGGCTTCTACCAGCGCGTGTTCGGTTTCCCCGAGATCGAGGCGATCCGCTCGCCGATCTTCCGCGGCCTCGACACCGGCAAGTCGAGCCTCGGCTTCAACGCCCTCGATGCCTACGAACTGCTGCAGCTCGCCGAGTTCTCCGACACGCGCGGCGTGAAGTTCCTGCTCAACATCGACGTCGACAGCCAGGACGAGGTCGACCGGATGGTGCCGGTCGCGCTCGAGGCCGGCGCCACGCTCGTCAAGGCGCCCTATCGCACCTACTACGACTGGTACCAGTCGGTGCTGCTCGATCCCGAGGGCAACGTGTTCCGCATCAACTTCATGCTGTGACGCGAACGCGGCGTCCCCGCGCCTGCTCGCTTTCCTTCTTCTTTCCGCCCCCTTCCGCCATGCCTCTCTCGAAAGGTCGCTCCATGTCGCGCACTCCCGTTTCCTGCCTCGCCCTGGCCTTCGCGGCGGGCGCGGCGTCCCTCGCGGCGCTGCCCGCGGCCGCCGCCGACGGCTTCACGCTCAAGGACAAGCCCAAGATCGCGATGCTCTACTTCGGCCCCAAGAACGACGGCGGCTGGACCCAGGCCTTCGACGAGGCGCGCGTGAAGATCGAGAAGGAACTCGGCCAGAAGATCCAGTTCGTCGAGAACGTGCCCGAGGACGCCTCGGCCATCAAGCCCGCGGCCGAGAAGTTCATCCAGCGCGGCGCCAACATCGTCATCGGCACGGCTTTCGGCTACTCCGACAGCTTCAAGGACCTGGCCGCCAAGTACCCCGACGTCGCCTTCCTCAACGGTTCGGGCACCACCAACGGCCGCAACCTCGAGTCCTTCTACGGCCGCACCTACGAGAGCCAGTACCTGTGCGGCATGGCCGCGGGCGCGGCCTCCAGGAGCGGCAAGCTGGGCTTCGTCGCGGCCAATCCCTTCGGCGTGGTGAACTGGACCATCAACGCCTTCGCGCTCGGCGCGCAGAAGATGAACCCCAACGCCACCGTCAACGTGATCTACACCGGCGCGTGGAACGACCCCGTGAAGGAACGCGCCGCCGCCGCCGCGCTGATCGACCAGGGCGCCGACGTGATCGGCCAGCACGTCGACAGCCCGACGCCGCAGATCGTCGCGCAGGAGCGCGGCGTCTACGGCACCGGCCACCACCGCGACCTGCGCCAGTTCGCGCCCAAGGCCACGCTGTGCTCCTCGGTCTGGGTGTGGGACCGCTTCCTGACGCCCGAGCTCAAGAAGATCATGGCCGGCAACTGGAAGCCCGCCGAGTACGGCGCCTTCATTTCGATGAAGGACGGCGGCACCGACATCGCGGGCTTCGGCCCGGCCGTGCCCAAGGACAAGGCCGCGCTGATCACGGCCGAGCGCGACGCGCTCATGAAGGGCAAGCAGATCTACGCCGGCCCGCTGGCCGACCGCGACGGCAAGGAGCGCGTGGCCAAGGGCGCCGTGCTGTCCGACGCCGACCTCTGGAAGATGGACTGGTTCGTCAAGGGCGTGGTCACGCAGAAGTAGCCGCGAGGAATTCCGCTCCCATGCCCAACGCGCTCGAACTCACCGGCATCCGCAAATCCTTCGACGGCTTCGCGGCACTGACCGACGCGCACTTCGCCGCGCGCTGGGGCGAGGTGCATGCGCTGCTCGGCGAGAACGGCGCGGGCAAGTCCTCGCTGATGAACATCGCGGCCGGCCTCTATGCGCCCGAGGCGGGCCAGCTGCTGGTCGACGACAACGCGGTGCGCTTCGCCGGCCCGCGCGATGCGGCACGCCAGCGCATCGGCATGGTCCACCAGCATTTCAAGCTGGTGCGGCCCTTCACCGTGGCGCAGAACATCCTGCTGACCGCCCCGCCTTCGGCCGAGTTCCGAAGCCATGGCGAGCGGCTGCGCGACATCGCGCGCGACATCCGCAACAAGGCCTCGGCGCTGGGCTTCGACATCGATCCGATGCGCCGCGTCGACACGCTCTCGATCGCCGAGCAGCAGCGCGTGGAGATCCTCAAGGTGCTGCTCGCGGGCGCGCGCATCCTGATCCTCGACGAGCCCACCGCCGTGCTGACCGACCAGGAGGCCGCGCGGCTGCTGCAGACCGTGCAGGGGCTCGCGCGCGGCGGCGCCGCGGTGGTGCTGGTCACGCACAAGATGGCCGACGTGAAGACCTATGCCGACCGCGTGACCGTCATGCGCGGCGGCCGTACCGTGGCCACGCTGCGCCCGCAGGATGCATCGGCCGCCGAGCTCGTGAAGCTCACGGTGGGCGAGGCGGTCGCGGCCTCGGCCTTCCGGCCCGCGCCCTCGGCACGCGGCGCGGTGCGCCTGTCGGTGCGCGGCCTGCGCACCACCGCCTCGCCCGAAGGACGCCGCGTGCTCGACGGCGTCGACCTCGAACTGCATGCGGGCGAGATCTACGGCCTGGCCGGCGTCGGCGGCAACGGCCAGGGCGAGCTGGCCGGCGCGATCCTCGGCCTGCCGGGCGAAGCCGTCGAGGGCGAGATCCGGCTCGAGGGCCAGGGCGACCTGAAGACGATGGCCGCTTCGGCGCGGCGCGCGCTCGGCATCGCGGCGATCCCGGCCGACCGCTACGGGCTCGCGCTCGCGGGCGGCCTGTCGGTGGCCGAGAACTACGCCATCGGCCGCGTGCACACGGGCCGCTACGGCCCGGTGTGGCGGCTGCGGCGCGGCCGCATCCAGGCCGACACGCAGGAGGCGGTGCGCGCCTTCGACGTGCAGGGCGTGCGCTCGGTGGCGCAGAAGGCCGCGCTGCTGTCGGGCGGCAATGCGCAGAAGCTGGTGCTGGCGCGCGAGTTCGGCAAGTCGCCCACGCTGGTGCTCGCGCACAGCCCGAGCCGCGGGCTCGACGTGCGCGCCAGCGCCGAGGTGCATGCGCGGCTGCGCGCGGCGCGCGATGGCGGCGCCGCGGTGCTGCTGATCAGCGAGGACCTCGACGAGGTACTGCAGCTGGCCGACCGCGTGGGCGTGATGACGCGCGGCCGCATCGCGGGCGAGTTCGCGCAGCCGGCCGACCGCCAGGCCATCGGGCAGGCGATGGTGGACCATGGCTGAGGCCGCGCTCGCCCCCGACACCGCGCGCGGCGCGGCACCGCATCGCGTGCAGCCGCTGGCACGCCGCCGCTACGCGCTCGAGATCCGCCAGCACATGGCCTGGCGCTGGCAGGCGCTGATCCTCGCGGCCGCGCTGGCCGCGGGCTTCGCGATCTCGGCCGCGATCCTCGTGGCCGCGGGCGTGCCGGCCGACGAGCTCGCCAACGAGTTCGTGACCCAGACCTTCCTCGACGGCCAGAACTTCCGCGCCGTGCTGTTCCAGGCCGCGCCGATGATCCTGGTCGGCCTCGCGGGCTCGCTGGCCTTTCGCGCGCGCTTCTGGAACCTCGGGCTCGAGGGCCAGATGATCTGGGGCGCCATCGGCGCGACCGCCGTCTCGATCTGGCAGCTCGGCCCCGAGCCGCTGCGCCTGCCGCTGATGTTCGCGGCCGCCATCGGCTGCGGCCTGCTGTGGGTGCTCGGGCCCGCCTGGCTCAAGCTCAGGCTGGGCGTGAACGAGATCATCTCGACCCTGATGCTCAACTACATGGCGGCCAACTTCCTGCTGCACCTGGTCTACGGTGCCTGGAAGGATCCGAAGGACAGCTTCCCCTACTCGCCGCAGTTCCGCGTCTTCGAGCGGCTGCCTGAGCTCGGGGCCGGCATCGGCAGCGCGATCCTGCTCGCGGGCATCGTCGCGCTGCTGGCCTGGTGGCTGGTGGGCGTGAGCCGCGCGGGCCTGTACCTGCGCTTCGTCGATGCCAACCCGCGCGTGGCGCATGCCAACGGCGTGCCGGTGCGGCGCACGATCTACGGCGCGGTGCTGCTGTCGGGCGCGATGGCCGGGCTCGCGGGCTTCGCGGTCGCCGCGGGCCAGGAGGGCCGGCTCACGCAGGCCTTCTACCAGGGCTACGGCTTCTCGGGCATCCTGATCGCCTTCCTCGCGCGCAACAACCCGCTCGCGGCCACGGTGGTGGCGCTGCTGGTGGCGGCGCTGTTCGTCACCGGGCGCAGCCTGCAGGTGTTCTACCAGGTGCCGTTCTCGATGGTGCAGCTGATCCAGGCCATCATCGTGGTGTGCGTCGCCTCGAGCGACTTCTTCATCCGCCACCGGCTGCGCCGCGTCGGCACGGAGGCCGCGCCATGAACGGCGGCGTGATCCTCAACTGGCTCGCGAGCACGCCCGACTTCGCGGTGCCCTATGCGCTGGCCGCCCTCGGCCTGATCCTCAGCGAGCGCGCGGGCGTGCTCTCGCTCGGCGCCGAGGGGCTGATGCTGGTGGGCGCGCTGGCCGGCATCGGTGCGCAGATCGCGATCGGCCAGCCCGCGGTGTCGCTGGCGCTCGCGATGCTGGCGGCGGCCACGGTGTCGGTGCTGTTCGCGGTCATGGTGATCTGGCTGCGCGTGAACCAGGTGATCGCGGGGTTGGCGCTGGTGTTCTTCTGCCAGGGGCTCACGGCGCTGGTCGGCAGCCTGGCCGGCTGGACCAACCATGCCACCGAGGGCATCGGCGCGATGGGGCTGTGGCCGCTGTCGCTGCTGCCGGGCGTGGGCCGGCTGTTCGAGCAGAACGCGATGGTGTGGCTCACGCTGCCGCTGTTCGGCGCGGTGGCCTGGTTCTTCGCGCGCACCGCCACCGGCCTGCGGCTGCGTGCCGTGGGCGAGAACCCGCAGGCGGCCGACGCGGCCGGCATCCGCGTGCCGGCCTGGCGCTTCGCGGCGGTGCTCGCGGGCTCGGCGCTGGTGGGCCTGGCGGGCGCCTACATCTCGGTGGTCAGCACCAAGCTGTGGATCGCGGGCATGACCGGCGGGCGCGGCTGGATCGCGGTGGGCCTGGTGATCTTCGCGCGCTGGTCGCCGTGGAAGGCGCTGGTGGGCGCGCTGCTGTTCGGCTGCATCGAGGCGCTGATCCCGCAGCTGGCCGCGGCCGGCGTTCGGCTGCCGCAGTACTTCGTGATGATGACGCCCTACGCGGTGACGCTCGGCGTGATGGTCTGGGTGGCGCTGTCGCGGCGCGGCGCCGACGAGGAGCCCGGCGCCCTCGGCCAGGCCTATGTGCGGGAGGAAAGAAGATGACGCTGAAGGCCTGGGTCTACGACGAGCCGCGCGAGCTCGACGCGGCGAACTTCGCCGACTACCTCGATCCGAGGACCACCGCGGTGGTCTCGATCGACATGCACCGCGGCCACCTCGACGACGATCCCGCCTGCCCGTGCCCGGCGCCGCGCGCGCGCGAGGTGGTGGCGCCGATCGACGGCTTCCACGACGAAGCGCGCGCGCTCGGCGTGCGCATCGTGCACGTGAAGTCGGTGCTGCGGCCCGACGGCAGCGACGACCTGCGCGGCATTCCGGCCGCCTGGCGGCGCACCTTCCCGCTGCACGTGGGCGAGATCCCGAATGCCGACGCGCATGCCCTCGAGGGCTCGAAGTGGACCGAGTGGGTCACGCGCGTGGAACCCGGCGACCTGCGCGTGGACAGCAAGCGGCGCCTCTCGGCCTTCTATCCCACCGACCTCGACTTCCTGCTGCGCAACCAGCGCATCGAGACCGTCGTGCTCGACGGCGGCTTCACCGACTGCTGCGTGCTCAACACGGCCTTCGACGCCAACAACCACAACTACCGCGTGATCGTGCTGCGCGACCTGGTGCGCGGCACCGACACGCGGCTCGAGAGCGCGGCGCTCGCGATGGTCTCGCTGCACCTCGGGCTGGTGATGGAGTCGCGGGAGCTGCTGCGTCAGTGGCGCGGCTGAGCGGCTAGGCAGCCTCGGCCGGCGCGCCGAGCCACTCGCGCGCCACCGCCTGCATCGCCCCGGGTTGCGCCGCGC